>NZ_CP117709.1:6062593-6709491 GCF_028622875.1 Streptomyces sp. MMBL 11-1
GTGAACGTCTCCTTGGTGGCCTTGTCCTTCACCAGCTCGATGCCGTAGAAGAACCCGTTGCCGCGGACGTCGCCGACGATCGGCAGGTCGTGCAGCTTCTGCAGCGTCGTCAGGAAGGCGTTCTCGTTGTCCAGGACGTGCTGGGTGAGGTTCTCGCGCTCGAAGATGTCGAGGTTGGCGAGGCCCACCGCGGCGGAGACCGGGTGGCCGCCGAAGGTGTAGCCGTGCAGGAAGGTGTTGCCGCCCTCGTAGAACGGCTCCGCGATCCGGTCCGAGACGATGCAGGCGCCGATCGGGGAGTAGCCCGAGGTCATGCCCTTCGCGCAGGTGATCATGTCCGGCACGTAGCCGAACTTGTCGCACGCGAAGATGGTGCCGAGCCGGCCGAAGGCGCAGATGACCTCGTCGGAGACGAGCAGCACGTCGTACTTGTCGCAGATCTCGCGGACCCGCTGGAAGTAGCCGGGCGGCGGCGGGAAGCAGCCGCCCGCGTTCTGCACGGGTTCCAGGAAGACGGCCGCGACGGTCTCGGGGCCCTCGAAGAGGATCTCCTGCTCGATCTGGTCGGCGGCCCAGCGGCCGAAGGCCACCGGGTCGTCGCCGAACAGCGGGGCGCGGTAGATGTTGGTGTTCGGCACCTTGTGCGCGCCGGGGACCAGCGGCTCGAAGGGGGCCTTCAGGGCCGGGAGACCGGTGATGGACAGCGCGCCCTGCGGGGTGCCGTGGTAGGCGACGGCACGCGAGATGACCTTGTACTTGGTCGGCCGGCCCTTGAGCTTGAAGTACTGCTTGGCCAGCTTCCAGGCGGTCTCGACGGCCTCGCCGCCACCGGTGGTGAAGAAGACCTTGTTGAGGTCGCCCGGGGCGTGGCCGGCGAGACGCTCTGCCAGCTCCACGGCCTTCGGGTGGGCGTAGGACCACACCGGGAAGAAGGCCAGCTCCTGGGCCTGCTTGTACGCCGTCTCGGCGAGCTCGTGACGACCGTGACCGGCGTTGACCACGAACAGGCCGGAGAGACCGTCCAGGTAGCGCTTGCCCTTGTCGTCGAAGATGTACGTTCCCTCGCCACGGACGATGGTCGGAACGGGCGCGTTCTCGTAGTCCGACATGCGGGTGAAGTGCATCCACAGGTGGTCGTACGCGGTTCGGCTGAGGTCCTTGCTCACGGCTATCGGGTTCCCCACATATAGGTCTGCTTCTTGAGCTTGAGGTAGACGAAGCTCTCGGTGGAGCGCACTCCGGGAAGGGTCCGGATGCGTTTGTTGATCATCTCCAGCAGGTGGTCGTCGTCCTCGCAGACGATCTCCACCATCAGGTCGAAGGAGCCCGCGGTCATTACCACGTACTCGCACTCGGCCATGGCCGACAGGGCTTCGGCCACCGGGTCGAGGTCGCCCTCGACATTGATGCCGACCATCGCCTGGCGCCGGAACCCCACGGTGAGCGGGTCCGTGACGGCGACGATCTGCATCACGCCCTGGTCGAGCAGCTTCTGGACGCGCTGGCGCACAGCCGCTTCGGAGAGGCCGACGGCCTTGCCGATCGCGGCGTACGGACGCCGTCCGTCCTCCTGGAGCTGCTCGATGATTGCGAGGGAGACGGCATCGACCGCTGGCGGTGATCCGTTCCCGGTCCTGGAGTCTGCGCTGCGACTGGCCACGCCCCCACCATGCACCGCTCCTCGTCTGTCTCGCAACCCCAGATCGATGAAATTCGTTGTCTGGGCATCCGGATCTCACTGAATCCGAAGTTGAGGGCGAGTGGGTATGTCGAAAGCGTCACCGGAACGATTAGGGTGGTCATCTCACCCATCGGACAGCCGACAGGAGGGGTGGTTGTGACCACCGAGGTGCGCCGTCTGCGCAACTACATCAACGGAGAGTTCCGGGACGCCGCGGACGGGCGGACCATCGATGTGGTCAGCCCCGTGACGGAAGAGGTCTACGCAACCTCGCCGCTCTCGGGCCAGGCCGACGTCGATGCCGCCATGGAGGCCGCCGCGGCGGCCTTCCCCGCCTGGCGTGACACCACGCCCGCCGAGCGCCAGAAGGCCCTGCTGAAGATCGCGGACGCCTTCGAGGAGCGGGCCGAGGACCTGATCGCCGCCGAGTCGGAGAACACCGGCAAGCCGCTGGGCCTCACTCGCAGCGAAGAGATCCCGCCGATGGTGGACCAGATCCGCTTCTTCGCTGGGGCCGCCCGGCTGCTGGAGGGCCGCTCGGCCGGCGAGTACATGGAGGGCCTGACCTCCATCGTCCGCCGCGAGCCGGTCGGCGTCTGCGCCCAGGTCGCCCCGTGGAACTACCCGATGATGATGGCCGTCTGGAAGTTCGCCCCGGCGCTCGCCGCGGGCAACACGGTCGTCATCAAGCCGTCCGACACCACCCCGGCGTCGACCGTCCTGATGGCCGAGATCATGGGTCAGATCCTGCCCAAGGGCGTCTTCAACGTCCTGTGCGGAGACCGGGACACCGGCCGTGCCATGGTCGAGCACCCGACCCCGGCGATGGCCTCCATCACCGGTTCGGTACGGGCGGGCACGCAGGTCGCCGAGTCCGCGGCCAAGGACGTCAAGCGGGTCCACCTGGAGCTCGGCGGCAAGGCGCCCGTCGTGGTCTTCGACGACGCCGACATCGCCAAGACCGTCGCCGGCGTCTCCGAGGCCGGCTTCTTCAACGCGGGCCAGGACTGCACGGCCGCCACCCGCGTCCTGGTCCACGAGTCGATCCACGACGAGTTCGTCACGGCGCTCGCCCGGGCCGCGGCCGACACGAAGACCGGGCAGCCGGACGACGAGGACGTGGCGTACGGCCCGCTCAACAACGCCAACCAGCTCAAGCAGGTCAGCGGCTTCATCGAGCGGCTCCCCGCCCACGCCAAGGTCGAGGCGGGCGGCCACCGGGTCGGCGACAAGGGCTACTTCTACGCCCCGACCGTCGTCTCCGGCCTGAAGCAGGACGACGAGATCATCCAGAACGAGGTCTTCGGACCCGTCATCACCGTCCAGTCCTTCACCGACGAGGAGCAGGCCGTCGCGTACGCCAACGGCGTCGACTACGCGCTCGCCTCCTCGGTGTGGACGACGAACCACTCCCGCGCCATGCGCATGTCCAAGAACCTCGACTTCGGCTGCGTGTGGATCAACACCCACATCCCGCTGGTCGCCGAGATGCCGCACGGCGGGTTCAAGAAGTCCGGCTACGGCAAGGACCTCTCCGCCTACGGCTTCGAGGACTACACCCGTATCAAGCACGTCATGACGTCCATCGAGGACTGACCCTCCCGTCGGCTCCGCGCACGGCCCCGGGCTTCGGCCCGGGGCCGTTTCCGTGCCGCCCCTGTACGAGTTTCCGTGCCGCCTCTGTACAAGGTGTGCGGGGCGGGCCCGCCCCGCTGGACGCTTGGTCCATTGTCCGCGCGAGCGCCGACCGGCATTCTGCGCGGGTGCGAGCGATCAGGAAGAACCCCATGTCCCGCCGTTCCCTGCTGCGCGCCCTCGGGGCGGGAGCGGCCGGCGCCACGCTGGTCGGCTGCGGGGTGCCCGCGGCCTACGTCGAGCCCGGGGACCGGGCCGGACGCGACAGCTCCGCCACCGATCGCACCCTGCACTTCGCCAACTGGCCGCTCTACATCGACACCGACGACGACGAGTCGAAGCGGCCCACCCTGGACGCCTTCTCGGAGCGGACCGGGATCTCCGTCACGTACACCGAGGAGATCAACGACAACGACGAGTTCTTCGGGAAGATCAGCCCCGCGCTGATGAACCACCAGGAGACCGGCCGGGACCTGATCGTCATCAGCGACTGGATGGCCGCCCGCTTCGTCCGGCTCGGCTGGGTCCAGGAGATGGACCGCGCCAGGCAGCCCAACGTCGCCACGTACCTCGACCCGCTGCTGCGTGACCCCGCCTTCGACGAGGGACGGCTCCACAGCGTCCCCTGGCAGTCCGGGATCACCGGCATCGCCTACAACCGCACGAAGCTCGGCCGCGAGATCCGGTCCACCGCCGACCTGTGGGCGGACGACCTGCGCGGCCGGGTCACCCTGCTCTCCGGGCTCGACGAGGCGTTCGCGCTGCTGATGCAGGGCAACGGCGTCGACATCACCCGCTGGACGGCCGACGACTTCCACGAGATCTGCGAGCAGACGCGGAAGCGGGTCCGCTCGCAGCACATCCGCCGTTTCACCGGCAACGACTACATCAAGGACCTCGCCACCGGCGACGTGCTCGCCTGCCAGGCGTACTCCGGCGACGTCATCCAGCTCCAGGCCGACAACCCCGGCATCGAGTTCGTCGTGCCCGAGGAGGGCGCGGAACTGTGGTCGGAGTCCCTGATGATTCCCAACCTGGCCCGGCACAAGCGCAACGCCGAGCGGCTGATCGACCACTACTACGACCCCGAGGTCGCCGCCGAACTCGCCACCTGGGTCAACTACGTCTGCCCCGTGCCCGCCGCCCGGGACGTCCTGGCCTCCGCCAAGGACGAGGAGACGGCCGCTCTCGCCGAGGACCCGCTGATCTTCCCCGACGGCGCGATGCGCGAACGGCTCGCCATCGCGCGCGACATCACCTCCGGGGAACGGATGGACTTCGCCAAGAAGTGGAACTCCATCGTCGGCCTGTGAGACGCGAGAACGCCGGAGGCGCGGGGGCAGGCGGCCACCGCGAACCCGGTGCCCGTCCCGGCGGGCGCCGGACGCCCCCCGCCCGCGGCCCGCACAGCCGTGCCGACCCGTCCGGGAAGCGCGTCAGGGCTTCCGGGCCACCGCCCCGAACTGGGCGACCTCCGGCTCCCGCGGGTTCGTACGCCAGCGGGAGCAGGAGACGATTCCCGGCTCCAGGATCTCCAGACCGTCCAGGAACGACGCGAACTCCTCCCGGTCGCGCGCGGTGATGGGCGGGGTGGCGTTCTCGTTCCAGAAGCGCATCGCCGCCTCGTTGCCCTCGCCGCCCAGCTCCAGCGTCGGGTGGGTCAGCACCAGATGGCTGCCCGACGGCACGGCCGCCATCAGCGTCCGTACGACGGACCGCGCCTCGTCCGTGTCCAGCACGAAGTTCAGGATGCCGAGCATCATCACCGCGACCGGCCGCCCCAGGTCCAGGGTGGGCCGGGCGGCCCGCAGGATCTGCTCCGGGCGGTGCGCGTCCGCCTCGACGTACTCGGTCGCGCCCTCCAGCGAGCTGGTCAGCAGGGCACGGGCGTGGGCCAGCACGATGGGATCGTTGTCCACGTACACGATGCGCGCGTGCGGCGCGGTGTGCTGGGCGATCTCGTGGGTGTTGTTCCCGGTCGGCAGCCCGGTGCCGATGTCGAGGAACTGGTCGATGCCCACGTCGCCGGCCAGATGGCGCACCACCCGGCCGAGGAACGCCCGGTCCGCGCGCGCCACTTCACCGATGCTCGGGTACATCCCCGTCACGCGGTCGCCCACCGCCCGGTCCACCGGGTAGTTGTCCTTGCCGCCCAGCCAGTAGTTCCACACACGGGCGTTGTGCGCCACGTCGGAACGTATCCGGGCGGTGGCCGCCTGCGGTCGGGGGTCCATCACATCTGCTCCTCGATGCCCAAGGGCCCGGCGCCACGGTGCGGCGGCGGGCGGTGCGGGGGCTCCCCATCATGCCGGACCGATCAAGAACCGCCTCGGCCGGGCGAGTTGGCCAGCAGCCGGTGCAGCGTGTCGATCCGGTTGGTGGTGATCGAGTCGACGCCCCGCTCGATCAGGCGGCGCATCGTGTGCTTCGTGTCGGCCGTCCACGCCGAGACGAGCAGCCCGTCCCGGTGCGCCCGGCCCGTCAGCTCCCGGCTCACCAGGCCGAAGCGGTAGTTCAGCCAGCGCGGCCGCACCGCGGCCAGCAACTCCGGACGCGGCGGCGCCAGCGTGGTCCAGGTCAGAGCGATCTCGGCGGACGGATCGGCGGCGCGCACCCGCAGCATCGCGTCCGCGCTCGCGCAGTAGTACGCCCGGTCGCCCGCCCCGCACTCCCGGACCGTCCCGACGATCTTCTTCACCGAGGCGTCCGTGGAGCCGGGCAGGTCCACCATCACCCGGTGCGCCCCGACGGCGAGCAGCGCCTCGCGGAGCGTGGGCACCCCGCCGCGGGTCAGCTCCTCCAGCTCCGCGAGGTCCAGCCGGTCCAGTCGCCGGTCGTGGCCCCACAGCCGCTCCAGCGTCGCGTCGTGCAGCAGTACGGGCACCCCGTCGCGGGTCACCCGCACATCGATCTCGACCGCGTCCGCCCCCCGTGCGAGGGCGGAGCGGATCGAGGGCAGGGTGTTCTCGCGCGCGAGATACGGATCGCCGCGATGTCCCACGGCGGTGACGCTGGTGACGGTGTTGGCCATGGGGCCATTGTCGACGACCGGTTCAGCGGCCCGGCGCCCGGAGCCAGTTCGTCATGTAGGTGTCGATCTCCTCGGCCAGCTTCCGCTTGCCCGCCGGGTCGAGGAACGAGGCCTCCACGGCGTTCTTCGCGAGCTCCGCGATGCCACGCTCGTCGAGCTCCAGCAGCCGGGCGGCCACCGCGTACTCGTTGTTGAGGTCGGTGCCGAACATCGGCGGGTCGTCGCTGTTGACGGTCACCAGCACGCCCGCCGCCACCATCTCCCGGATCGGGTGCAGCTCGATGTCCGTGACCGCGCGGGTGGCGATGTTCGACGTCGGGCAGACCTCCAGCGCGATGCGGTGCTCGGCGAGGTGCTCCAGCAGCCTGGGGTCCTGGACGGAGGTGGTTCCGTGGCCGATGCGCTCGGCGCGCAGCGCGGTCAGGGCGTCCCAGACCGTCTGCGGCCCCGTGGTCTCCCCGGCGTGCGGCACCGAGTGCAGGCCCGCCGCGATGGCCCGGTCGAAGTAGGGCTTGAACTGGGGGCGGTCCACCCCGATCTCCGGCCCGCCGAGGCCGAAGGAGACCAGTCCCTCGGGCCGGTGCTCCAGCGCGAGCCGGAGGGTCTCCTCGGCCGACCGGAGCCCGGCCTCGCCCGGAATGTCGAAGCACCAGCGCAGGACGACGCCCAGCTCGGCCTCGGCCGCCCGGCGGGCGTCCTCTATGGCCTCCATGAACGCCGCCTCGGGAATGCCCCGGCGGGTCGAGCTGTACGGGGTCACGGTCAGCTCCGCGTACCGGATGTTCTGCCGGGCCATGTCCCGCGCCACCTCGAAGGTGAGCAGCCGGACGTCCTCGGGGGTGCGGATCAGGTCCACCACCGAGAGGTAGACCTCGATGAAGTGCGCGAAGTCGGTGAAGGTGAAGTAGTCGGCCAGCGCCTCCGGGTCCGTGGGGACCTTGGAGTCCGGGTGGTGGGCGGCCAGCTCCGCGACGATCCGGGGCGAGGCCGACCCGACGTGGTGGACATGGAGTTCGGCCTTGGGCAGCCCGGCGATGAAGGGATGCGGATCGGACATCAGAAATCTCCCGTTCGGCGTGACGTCGGCCGGGCGTACCGGCCCCACCGATCATCGCAGGCGGGGTCCGGGGCCGTCGGGCCTGGCCGTAGCATGACGGGACCACGATGGGGGAGGCCCATGTCAGACAACACAGAGCAGCCCGGGGGCGGGGCCGCGCCGCGCGATCCGTGGGCACCGCCGGACAGCAGGGTGGAACTGGGCAAGCCGGGTGCGCACACGCCGCCGCCCGCCCCGGTCCACAGCCAGCCGACCGTGACGTCGATGCCGGGCGCCGGGCCGGCCGCGGGGGACGGCACCGGGCCGATACCCCAGGCCGGAGGCTTCGGTCCCGCGCCCTCGGACGTACCGCCGCCGCCGATCGGCCCGAACGGCCCCGGCCACGCGGCCCCGCCGCAGGCCGCCGCGCACTACGGCTATCCGGTTCCGCCTCCGCAGCCGTACGGCGGCTACCCCGGCTACGGCGCCTACGGAGCAGGCCCGGTCGGCTGGGCCCCCGCGCCCAACAACGGTCTGGGCACGGCCGCGATGGTGATCGGCATCATCTCGGTGGTCGGCTTCTGCATGTACGGCGTCAGCATCATCCTCGGCATCCTCGCGCTGATCTTCGGCATCATCGGCCTCGGTCGTGCCAAGCGGGGCGAGGCCACCAACCGGGGCATGGCGCTCGCCGGGGTCATCCTCGGCTCCGTCGGCATCGTCGTCGGCGCCGCGATCCTCGGCCTGATCATCTGGGCCGCGACGAGCTCCGACAGCGACAGCGACAGCGACTACAACGACAGCTACGACGACCCGTTCGCCACGTCGCTGGTCGTGGAGAACCGCCGCTAGAGCGGACAGCCCAGGGACCTCGTGTCGATCCCGGCCGGGCGGGGAAGCACTCCCGGCCCGGCCGGACGTCGTAGCGGCGGCCCGCAGGGGAGGCGTCGTGAGCGGGGCCCGTACGCAAAGGCTCGGCCCCGCGCCGCAGAGCGCTCAGCCCGCCCGCAGCCTCTCCCGCGCCTCCATCAGCGCGAAGCCCAGCAGATTCAGCCCCCGCCACTGCCCCGGCCGCTCCACCCGCTCGTCGTCCGCCGCGAGCCCGACGCCCCAGATCCGGTCCAGCGGGGACGCCTCCACCAGCACCCGGTCCCCGGTGCCCAGGAGGAAGCCGCCCAACTCCGGGTCCTGCCCGAACTTGTGCGTGCTGCCCTCCACCACCAGGGCGAACCGCTCCCGTATCCACACGTCCTCGTCGAAGCCGCGCACCAGGCGTCCCGCCTTCTTCGCCGCCGCCGGGCTCTTCGCCGAGACGGCCGCCCGCTCCGCCTCCGGATCGCCGAAGAGCCGCGCCTTGCCGGCCATCATCCAGTGCTCGGCGCTCGCGTACGTCACCCCGTCCACCGCGAACGGCGACGGCCACCACTGGCTCAGGCAACTGGCTCCCAGCCGCCCGTCCGGGCGCGGGCGGTGCCCCCAGAACGGCAGGTACTTCACCCGCCTGCCCCGCGCCACGTCCGCCAGAAGATCATCGATCGGTCCCATGGCATGTGAGTGTGGCATCCGCCACTGACACTCCGTACGGGGATTTCCGCACCGACACGACACATGGTCGACAGATTCCGTCGCGTAACCAAAAGGCAACAACGGAATCACTTGTTGGGCTTGAGTCGCTCTGTCAGGATCGGCACTCAATTCACGAAGAGGCTACGCCGACCCCGCCCAGCGGGACAGCGGCGGAGGAGAGCGTCATGAGCAACGGCTTCCAGGTTCAGGACCGCTTCGCGGAAGGTGCGCAGTACATCGGCGGCAAGCTGCTCCCCGGTACGTCCGGCCACCACCACGAGGTGGTGAACCCCGCGACCGGAGAGACCGTGTTCCGCTACGAGCTGGCGGGCGCCGACGACGTGGACGCGGCCGTCGCCGCCGCCCGCGCCGCCTTCCCCGGCTGGTCCGGCGCCACCCCCGGCGAACGCTCCGACGCCCTGCACCGCTTCGCCGCCGTCCTCGCCGAGCAGGCGGACGACTTCGCGTACGCCGAGTCCCTCCAGTGCGGCAAGCCGATCAAGCTCTCCACCGAGTTCGACGTCCCCGGCACCGTCGACAACGCCGCCTTCTTCGCGGGCGCGGCACGCCACCTGGAGGGCAAGGCCGCCGCCGAGTACGACGGCGACCACACCTCCTACGTACGCCGCGAGGCGATCGGCGTCGTCGGCTCCATCGCCCCCTGGAACTACCCCCTCCAGATGGCCGCCTGGAAGATCCTCCCGGCCGTCGCCGCGGGCAACACCATCGTCCTCAAGCCCGCCGAGCTGACCCCGCTCACCTCGCTGATGTTCGCGCAGGCCGCCACCGAGGCGGGCATCCCCGACGGCGTCATCAACATCGTCACCGGCGCGGGCAAGGACGCCGGCGAGCACCTCGTCGGCCACCCCGACGTCGTGATGACCTCCTTCACCGGCTCCACCGCCGTCGGCAAGCGGGTCGCCGAGATCGCCACCGCCACCGTCAAGCGCCTCCACCTGGAGCTCGGCGGCAAGGCCCCCTTCGTGGTCTTCGACGACGCCGACCTGGAGGCCGCCGTCCACGGCGCGGTCGCCGGCTCCCTCATCAACACCGGCCAGGACTGCACCGCCGCCACCCGCGCCTACGTCCAGCGCCCCCTCTACGACGCCTTCGTCCGGGACGTCGCCGCGCTCATGGAGACCGTCCGGCTCGGCGCCCCCTTCGACGCCGCCACCGACCTCGGCCCGCTGATCAGCCACGCCCAGCGCGACCGCGTCGCCGCCTTCGTCGAGCGGGCCCGCGGCTACGCCCGGGTCGTCACCGGCGGCGAGGCCCCCGGCGGCGACCTCGCCGACGGCGCGTACTACCGGCCCACCCTCGTCGCGGACGCCGCCCAGGACAGCGAGATCGTCCAGTCGGAGATCTTCGGCCCCGTCCTCGTGGTGCTGCCCTTCGACACCGACGACGAGGGCATCGCCCTCGCCAACGACACCCCGTACGGACTGGCCGCCTCCGCCTGGACCCGCGACCTGTACCGCGCGAACCGCGCCACCCGCGAGATCCAGGCGGGCTGTGTGTGGGTGAACGACCACATTCCGATCCTGTCCGAGATGCCGCACGGCGGATACAAGGCCAGCGGTTTCGGCAAGGACATGTCGGCGTACTCCTTCGAGGAGTACACGCAGGTCAAGCACGTCATGTACGACAACACCGCGGTCGCCCGCAAGGACTGGCACCGCACGATCTTCGGGGACCGATAACAGCTGCCGCACGACCGGGGCCCACGGGCCCCAGCGGCCTCCCACCCGAAAGGGCAACGCGTATGGAGAGTTACGAGTCCGAGCGCCTCTCGTCCGCCCAACTGGCGGCCATGAGGCGCTCCCTGACCAGCGGCAGGGGCGCCCTCACCCGCCGCTCCCTGCTGCGCGCCTCCGGCATGGGCGCGCTCGCGCTGGGCGGCATGGCCACCCTCGGCGCCTGCGGCATCCCGCCCGCCAAGCGCGCCGACGCGGGTACGGCCGTCGACGACCACTCGGCGAAGGAGAAGGAAGTCACCTTCTCCAACTGGACCGAGTACATGGACGTCAGCGAGGACGAGAAGGGCCGCCCCACCCTGGAGGCCTTCACCCGGCGCACCGGGATCAGGGTCAAGTACACCGAGGACATCAACGACAACGTCGAGTTCTTCGGGAAGATCAAACCGCAGCTGGCGGCCGGCCAGAACACCGGACGCGACCTCATATGCGTCACCGACTGGCTCGCCGCCCGCATCATCCGGCTCGGCTGGGCGCAGAAGCTCGACCCCTCGAACCTCCCGCACGCCTTCGCGAACGTCTCCGCCCAGTTCCGCACCCCCGACTGGGACCCGGGCCGCGCCTACTCCTATCCCTGGACCGGCATCCCGACCGTCATCGCGTACAACGTGAAGGCGACCGGCGGCCGCAAGGTCGACTCCGTCACCCAGCTGCTCGACGACCCGAAGCTCAAGGGCCGCGTCTCCTTCCTCTCCGAGATGCGCGACACGATCGGCATGACCCTCCTCGACCAGGGCAAGGACCCGGGGAAGTTCACCGACGCCGAGTTCGACGGTGCGATCGGCCGCCTCCAGAAGGCCGTCGACAGGAAGCAGATCCGCCGCTTCACCGGCAACGACTACACGGCCGACCTCAGCAAGGGCGACATCGCCGCCTGCGTCGGCTGGGCCGGGGACATCATCCAGCTGCAGGCCGACAACCCGGACATCAGGTTCGCCATCCCGGCCGCCGGATACATCACCTCCAGCGACAACCTCCTGGTCCCCGCGCAGGCCCGGCACAAGACCAACGCCGAGAAGCTCATCGACTACTACTACGAGCCGCCGGTCGCCGCCCAGCTCGCCGCGTACATCAACTACGTCTGCCCGGTCGACGGCGTACGCGACGAACTCGCCAAGATCGACGCGTCGATGGCCTCCAACACGCTGATCCTCCCCGACCGGGAGATGGCGGCGAAGTCCCGCTCCTTCCGCTCCCTCAGCACGAAGGAAGAGACGGCGTACGAGGAGAAGTTCGCCAAGCTCATCGGCGCCTGACCACCGGACCCGCCGCCGGCCGCGTCGTTCGCGACGACCCGCCCGGCCCGGCACCTCCGAGGACACCGGTCACCCCTTTCCCCGAACTCCCCCCGAACACACTGGGACTGCGACCCATGACACAGCAGCAGACCGCGGGCGGCGATGTCCGCCTCGCCGGGATCAGCAAGACCTACGGCTCCTTCACCGCCGTGCAGCCGCTCGACCTGACCGTGCCCCAGGGCTCCTTCTTCGCCCTGCTCGGCGCGTCCGGCTGCGGCAAGACCACCACCCTGCGGATGATCGCGGGCCTGGAGGAGGCCACCACCGGCACGGTGTTCCTCGGGGAGAAGGACATCACCGACCTGCCCCCGTACAAGCGGCCCGTCAACACCGTCTTCCAGAGCTACGCGCTCTTCCCGCACCTGGACATCACCGAGAATGTCGCCTTCGGGCTGCGCCGCCGCGGCATCAAGTCGGTGAAGAAGCAGGTCGACGCCATGCTGGAGCTCGTCCAGCTCGGCGACTTCGCCCGCCGCAAACCGCACCAGCTCTCCGGTGGCCAGCAGCAGCGCGTCGCCGTCGCCCGCGCGCTCATCAACCACCCGCAGGTCCTGCTGCTCGACGAACCGCTCGGCGCCCTCGACCTCAAGCTCAGGCGTCAGATGCAGCTGGAGCTGAAGCGGATCCAGACCGAGGTCGGCATCACCTTCGTGCACGTCACCCACGACCAGGAGGAGGCCATGACCATGGCCGACACCGTCGCGGTGATGAACGGGGGCCGCGTCGAGCAGCTCGGCGCGCCCGCCGACCTCTACGAGAACCCGCGCACCACCTTCGTCGCCAACTTCCTCGGCACGTCCAACCTCATCGAGGGCGAGGTCGTCTCCACCGGCGGCGACCTGGTGGTGGCCGCGGGCGGCGGCAAGCTCACCCTGCCCCGCGAGCGGTGTTCCGCCCCCACCACCACCGGCGGCCGGCTCCTCCTCGGCATCCGGCCCGAGAAGATATCCCTGGCCCACGCGGACGACGCGGACTCCATAGCCGCCGGCCGCAACCGCGTCACCGGCCGCGTCGTCGACTCCAGCTTCATCGGCGTCTCCACCCAGTACGTGGTCGAGAGCCCGGCGGGCAAGGCGCTCCAGGTGTACGAGCAGAACGTCGACAGGCGCACGGGACTCCTGCCCGGCGCCGAGGTGATCCTGCACTGGAACCCCGCCCACACCTTCGGACTCGACGCCGCCCAGGACATCGACGCCGGCGTGGAGAGCGTGGAGGACGCGGCGTGAGCCTCACCGAGGCGCCGCCCGCGCCCCCTGCCGAGCCCCGGGAGCCGGTGCTCCGCAAGCCCTCCGCCCGCAAACGGCTCGTCCCCTACTGGCTGCTGCTCCCCGGCATCCTCTGGCTGGTCGTCTTCTTCGCCCTGCCGCTCGTCTACCAGGCCTCCACCTCCGTACAGACCGGCTCGCTGGAGCAGGGCTTCGAGGTCACCTGGCACTTCCAGACGTACGTGGACGCGCTGCGCGAGTACTACCCGCAGTTCATCCGGTCCCTGCTGTACGCGGGCACCGCCACGATCCTGTGCCTGCTGCTGGGCTACCCGCTCGCCTACCTCATCGCCTTCAAGGCGGGCCGCTGGCGCAACCTGGTGCTCGTCCTGGTCATCGCCCCGTTCTTCACCAGCTTCCTCATCCGTACGCTGGCGTGGAAGACGATCCTCGCCGACGGCGGCGCGGTCGTGGACGTGCTGAACACCCTGCACGTCCTGGACGTCACCAGCTGGCTCGGCTGGACCGAGTCCAACCGGGTCCTCGCCACCCCGATGGCCGTCGTCTGCGGTCTGACCTACAACTTCCTGCCGTTCATGATCCTGCCGCTCTACACCTCGCTGGAGCGGATCGACGGCCGGCTGCACGAGGCGGCGGGCGACCTCTACGCCACCCCCGCCACCACCTTCCGCAAGGTGACGTTCCCGCTCTCCATGCCCGGCGTCGTCTCCGGCACCCTGCTGACGTTCATCCCGGCCAGCGGCGACTACGTCAACGCCGAGCTGCTGGGCTCCACGGACACCAAGATGGTCGGCAGCGTCATCCAGAGCCAGTTCCTGCGGGTCCTGGACTATCCGACGGCCGCCGCGCTCTCGTTCATCCTCATGGCGATCGTCCTGCTGGCGGTCACCTTCTACATCCGCCGCTCCGGTACGGAGGACCTGGTCTGATGCCCGTACTGCGCTGGATACGCCGGAACCTGGTCGTCATCGCTGGTCTGCTGACCCTCGCGTACATGATCGTTCCGAACATCGTCGTGATGGTGTTCTCGTTCAACAAGCCCAACGGGCGCTTCAACTACGCCTGGCAGCGGTTCTCGCTGGACGCCTGGAAGGACCCGTGCGGCGTCGCCGACCTGTGCGGCTCGCTCTCCCTCTCGCTCCAGATCGCCTTCTGGGCGACGCTCGGGGCGACCGCGCTCGGCACGATGATCGCGTTCGCGCTGGTCCGCTACCGCTTCCGGGCGCGCGGCGCGATCAACTCGCTGATCTTCCTGCCGATGGCGATGCCCGAGGTCGTCATGGCCGCGTCCCTGCTCACCCTGTTCCTCAACATGGGCGCACAGCTCGGCTTCTGGACCGTGCTCATCGCCCACATCATGTTCTGCCTCAGCTTCGTGGTCACGGCCGTCAAGGCGCGCGTCATGTCGATGGACCCGCGACTGGAGGAAGCCGCCCGCGACCTCTACGCGGGCCCCGTGCAGACCTTCGTGCGGGTGACCCTCCCCATCGCGGCCCCGGGAATCGCGGCGGGAGCGCTGCTCGCCTTCGCGCTTTCGTTCGACGATTTCATCATCACGAATTTCAACGCGGGCTCCACCGTCACGTTCCCCATGTTCGTCTGGGGATCGGCGCAGCGCGGCACGCCCGTGCAGATCAACGTCATCGGCACCGCCATGTTCATCATGGCGATATCGGTGGTTCTCGTCGGCCAGGTCATAGCCGCCCGACGGAAGAACAACGCTCGACCCTGAAATTCCTGAAGGAGTTGGAAACCATGGCCCCAGCTGCCATGCGTACTGCTGCCGCACGATCGATCGCCGGCGCCAAGCCGGTCGCGTTCTGGCTGGACGACCCGGCGAAGCCCGATCCGCTGCCCGCCCTCACCGGCGACGCGCACACCGACCTGCTGGTCGTCGGCGGCGGCTACAGCGGTCTGTGGACCGCGCTCATCGCCAAGGAGCGCGACCCGGACCGGGACGTCGTCCTCATCGAGGGGCACGAGGTGGGCTGGGCCGCCTCGGGCCGCAACGGCGGCTTCTGCGCCGCCTCCCTCACCCACGGCCTGGCCAACGGCGTGGAGCGCTGGCCCGACGAGATCGCGAAGCTGGAGGAGCTGGGGGAGCGCAACCTCGACGCCATCGAGGCCGCGGTGGCCCGGTACGGCATCGACTGCGAGTTCGAGCGCACTGGCGAGATCGACGTCGCCACCGAACCCCACCAGCTTCAGGAGCTGCGGGAATGGCACGAGGAGATCGTGGGCCTCGGCATCACGGGCGTGGACTTCCTGGACCGTGACGCCCTGCGCGCCGAGGTCGACTCGCCCACCTTCCTCGGCGGGCTCTGGGACCGGCGGGGCGTCGCGATGCTGCACCCGGCGAAGCTCGCCTGGGGCCTGAAGCGCGTCTGCCTGGAGCTGGGCGTACGGATCCACGAGCACACCCGGGGCCTGGACCTGGTCCGCTCCGGATCCGGAATGGCGGTCCGCACCCCGTACGGTCGGATCTTCGCGCGCCGCGTCGCCCTCGGCACCAACATCTTCCCGTCGCTCGTCAAACGGATCCGCCCGTACACCGTGCCCGTCTACGACTACGCGCTGATGACCGAACCGCTCACCCCGGAGCAGCTCGACTCCATCGGCTGGAAGGGGCGCCAGGGACTGGGCGACAGCGCCAATCAGTTCCACTACTTCCGGCTTTCCGCCGACAACCGGATCCTGTGGGGCGGATACGACGCGATCTATCCGTACGGAGGCCGGCTCAGCGCCGATCTCGATCAGCGGCCGGAGACGTTCCTGAAACTCGCGGAGCAGTTCTTCACCTGTTTTCCGCAGCTTTCCGGACTGAATTTCTCGCACGCCTGGGGCGGTGCGATCGACACCTGCTCCCGGTTCACCGCGTTCTTCGGAACGGCCCATCAGGGGCGGGTCGCCTACGCCTCCGGATACACCGGTCTCGGAGTCGGATCGACCCGCTTCGGGGCCGAGGTGATGCTCGATCTGCTCTCCGGGGAGGAGACGGCACGGACCCGCCTGGAAATGGTCCGCTCCAAGCCGCTGCCGTTCCCGCCGGAGCCCTTCGCCTGGGCCGGGATCGAGATCACCAAGCGGTCCCTGGCCCGGGCCGACAGCAACGGCGGGCACCGCAATCTCTGGCTGAGGACGATGGACCGACTGGGTCTCGGCTTCGACAGCTGACCCGCGCCGATCCGGGACCCGGCGCTGTGACCCACCTCACTACCGATCAGTAGCCCCCATCCGCGTCATAGTCGGCGCCGAACGCTCTCTCGCATGTGTAACGCACCGGCGGAACCCCGCCGGTGCTCACGTCAACGGGAGGCTGGTCATGACTGGCTCGGAAACGAAAGCCGCGGTCGAGTGGCTCACATCGGCGGCACCGGACCCGGCCGCCTGCCGGTGGGAGTGGGAGCGCAATCCGCAGGGGATCGCGCTCCTCCCGGCCGGCAGGCGCTGGGACGTGCTGATCCTCCCGGGCGGACTGGGCTACCCGACGCTCGACGTCCTCACCCGCCTCGTCGACCGTCCGGGCCCCGTTCTCGCCGACTCCGCGGAGTCGCGCGTGGGCTTCTTCGTCCCGCCGGGCACTGTCTCCCGCTGGATCGGCACCGGGATCAGGGGCTGCGGCCAGGGCACCTGGCTGGTCGTCCCGTACCCGGGGCGGGTCACCGGGGGAGTGCGCTGGCTGGTCCCGCCGGACGGTTCGGGGACCCTCACGGACGCCGGACTCCTCGAACGCGCGATGCACGAGGCGGCGGGCGCGGCCGCCCGGGACGCCCGCGGGGAACGTCCGGAGGGCTGAGGCGGCCGCCAGAGGTCTTGACAACCTGATTGGTCTGGACCATGTTGTGCGCACGCCAACCCGAATTTCCCCCCGCGCGGAGGCTGTTGTGGAACGCACCGGACCAACCGTCAGATTCTCCAGACTCCTGGCCGTCTGCTCGGCCGCCCTGCTCGCCGCCGGAGCCCTCGTCGCCACGGCGCCGGCGGCAGGCGCCGCCGATGTGGACCTGGCACGCAACGGCGGCTTCGAGGCGGGCCTGGACGGCTGGACCTGCGCGGCCTCCAGCGGCGCGGCCGTCTCCACGCCCACCCGCAGCGGCACCTCCGCGCTCAAGGCGACCCCGGCCGGCAGCGACCACGCCAAGTGCTCGCAGAGCATCACGGTCAAGCCCGACTCCACGTACACGCTGAGCGCCTGGGTGCAGGGCAGCTACGTCTACCTCGGCGCGTCCGGCACCGGCACCACCGACGTCTCCACCTGGACCCAGTCCCCCGGTGCGTGGAAGCAGCTCACCACCACCTTCAGGACCGGGCCCTCCACCACCTCCGTGAGCGTCTACACCCACGGCTGGTACGGCACCCCGGCCTACTACGCCGACGACCTCACCCTCGTCGGCCCCGGCGGCGACCCCGTCGTGGTCCCGGCCGTCCCCGCGGGCCTCAAGACCACGGCGATCACCTCCTCCTCGGTCGCGCTCTCCTGGAACGCCGTCTCCGGCGCGAGCGGCTACCACGTCTACCGCGGCGGTACGAAGGTCGCCACGGCCACCGGCCCCTCGGCCACCGTGACGGGCCTGACGCCGTCCACCGCGTACAGCTTCCAGGTCACCGCCGCCAACGCGGCCGGCGAGTCCGCGAAGTCGGCCGCCATCACCGCGACCACCACGGCGGGCGGCGGGGGCGGCGACACCAAGCTCCCGCCCCGCGCCCTCGTCGGCTACCTGCACACCAGCTTCGCCAACGGCTCCGGCTACACCCGGATGGCGGACCTGCCCGACTCCTGGGACGTCATCAACCTCGCCTTCGGCGAGCCCACCTCCGTCACCTCCGGCGACATCCGCTTCGCGCTCTGCCCGGTCGCCGAGTGCCCGAACGTCGAGTCCGAGGCGGAGTTCAAGGCCGCGATCAAGGCCAAGCAGGCCGCGGGCAAGAAGGTGCTGATCTCGATCGGCGGCCAGAACGGACAGGTGCAGCTCAGCTCCACCGCGGCCCGGGACGCCTTCGTCACCTCCGTCTCGAAGATCATCGACACCTACGGCCTGGACGGCCTGGACATCGACTTCGAGGGCCACTCCCTCTCCCTCAACACCGGCGACACCGACTTCCGCAGCCCCACCTCACCGGTGATCGTCAACCTGATCTCCGCGGTGAAGTCCCTCAAGGCGAAGTACGGCCCGGACTTCGTCCTCACCATGGCGCCCGAGACCTTCTTCGTGCAGCTCGGCTACCAGTTCTACGGCTCCGGCCCCTGGGGCGGCCAGGACCCGCGCGCCGGCTCCTACCTGCCGGTCATCCACGCGCTGCGCGACGACCTGACCCTGCTGCACGTCCAGGACTACAACTCGGGTCCGATCATGGGCCTGGACAACCAGTACCACTCGATGGGCGGCGCGGACTTCCACATCGCGATGACCGACATGCTGCTCGCGGGCTTCCCGGTGGCGGGCGACACCAGCAAGGTCTTCCCCGGCCTGCGCCCCGACCAGGTCGCCATCGGTCTCCCGGCCTCCACCCAGGCGGGCAACGGCCACACCTCGCCGGCCGAGGTCAACAAGGCGCTCAACTGCCTGACCAAGAAGACCGACTGCGGCTCCTACCGGACCCACGGGACCTGGTCCGACCTGCGCGGCCTGATGACCTGGTCGATCAACTGGGACCGCTTCAACAACTGGGAGTTCAGCCGGAACTTCGACGCCTACTTCGGCAACTGACCCACCCCAGGGGCGCCAGCACCAACGGCCCCAGGCACCAACTGGCCAGCACGTCCAGCGGCCAGTGGTAGCCGTGCAGCACCAGACCGATGCCCGTCGCCGTGGTCAGCAGGATCGCGGCGACGGGCATCATCCACGCCCGCGGCCAGGAAGCGTCCCGGAGCCACGACGGACGGGGGAGCGCCAGCAGGACCAGGGCCGACGCCCCGTACGCCACGGCGGCCGTCGCCGTATGACCGGACGGGTAGTAGTTGACCGCCTCGGTCAGCGGCCCCTGCCGGGCGGTGGCCGCCTTCAGCGGGATCACCAGCGCGGGCACCGCCGCCATGGTGAGGGCCGCGTACAGGGCGAGCCGCCGGGCGCCGCGCCACAGCGCGTACCCGGCCGCGCAGGTCAGCACCGGGAGCGCCACCGGCATCCCGCCGAGATCCGAGAGCACCTGCGTCAGCGGAGCCGGGCCGAGGCCGAACAGTTCCCCGCCCACGCGCTCGTCGAGCCGCAGCAGCGGACCCTCGACGGCGACCTGCCAGGTGATCAGCGCGAAGAGGACCGCGAGCGGACCGAGGCCGAGGAGGCGGAGAACGAGAGGGGCCGGCCACCCGGGAACAGGGGGGGTTGTTCCGGGATGGCCGGCGGGATCGGTTCGCCGCGCGCCCCGGGGGGTGTGGGGCGGGCGGCCGTCCGATCGGTGAGGAGTCCCGGAGCCGGAGGCTCCGGAGTGCGCGAACGCACGCCCGGGACGGCGCGGGGGAAGCCCCGGCCCGGCACCGGTCGCGGTTTCCCGCGACCGAGGTGTTTCTCTCATCTGCAGAAACCGTACGGCAGTGGAGCGGCGGCCGACAGCCGCCCCTCCCTCCCGCCATCGCCCCCGCACACGTTCTTCACAGGCCCTCACCCGGATGGCGGACGGAAGCGGCGAAAGGTCGCCCCTGTCCGCTCCCGGGTTCGAAGGATCAGAGCGTGCCGAACGCCTGCTCGATCACGTCGAGGCCCTCGTTCAGCAGCTCCTCGCCGATCACCAGCGGCGGCAGGAAGCGCAGGACGTTGCCGTACGTACCGCAGGTCAGGACCATGACGCCCTCGGCGTGACAGGCCTTCGCGAGCGCGCCGGCCGCCTCCGGGTTCGGGTCCTTCGTGCCGGACTTCACCAGCTCGATCGCGATCATCGCGCCGCGGCCCCGGATGTCACCGATGATGTCGCCGTTGGGCAGCTTCGCGCGCATCTCGGCGAGGCGGCCCTTCATGACCTCCTCGATCCGCTTGGCCTTCCCGTTCAGGTCCAGTTCGCGCATCGTCTCGATGGCCCCGAGCGCACCGGCGCAGGCCACCGGGTTACCGCCGTACGTACCGCCCAGGCCACCCGCGTGCGCGGCGTCCATGATCTCGGCGCGCCCCGTCACGGCGGACAGCGGCAGACCGCCGGCGATGCCCTTGGCGGTGGTGATCAGGTCCGGGACGATGCCCTCGTCCTCGCAGGCGAACCACTGGCCGGTACGGCAGAAGCCGGACTGGATCTCGTCCGCGACGAACACGATGCCGTTGTCCTTCGCGAACCGCGCGATCGCCGGGAGGAAGCCCTTGGCCGGCTCGATGAAGCCGCCCTCGCCGAGCACCGGCTCGATGATGATCGCGGCGACGTTCTCCGCGCCGATCTGCTTGGTGATCTCGTCGATGGCCTGCGCGGACGCCTCGGCGCCGGCGTTCTCGGCGCCGGTCGGCCATCGGTAGCCGTAGGCGACCGGGACGCGGTAGACCTCGGGCGCGAACGGGCCGAAGCCCTGCTTGTACGGCATGTTCTTCGCCGTCATGCCCATCGTGAGGTTGGTGCGGCCGTGGTAGCCGTGGTCGAAGACGACGACAGCGGTGCGCTTGGTGTGGGCGCGGGCGATCTTCACCGCGTTCTCGACGGCCTCGGCGCCCGAGTTGAACAGCGCGGACTTCTTCGCGTGGTCGCCCGGCGTCAGCGCGGCGAGCTGCTCGCAGACCTCGACGTACCCCTCGTACGGCGTGACCATGAAACAGGTGTGGGTGAAGTCCGCGAGCTGCGCGGACGCCCGCCGCACGACGGCCTCGGCGGACGCGCCCACGGAGGTCACGGCGATCCCGGACCCGAAGTCGATCAGCCGGTTGCCGTCCACGTCCTCGATGATCCCGCCGCCCGCCCGGGCGGTGAACACCGGCAGGGTGGAGCCCACACCTGCGGCGACGGCGGCGAGGCGGCGGGCCTGCAGCTCCACCGACTTCGGGCCGGGGATGGCAGTGACGACGCGGCGCTCCTGCGGAATTGCGGTCATGAGGGGCTCCTGGGGGTGTTTCGGACGCTCTTCTCCTCGCAGGCTAGGGGCCGGGGAGGGGCGCGGGCATGCTCCGATCGGGAGTGGTGGGGGTGTGTCCTTGTCCTCTGCGGACAGGTGGCGGGGCCTGCCCGCCACGTCGGCGTGGTCCGCGTCCATGGCACCCCGACGGTCACCATCCGGGCGCGTTGCTGAACTCACCGTGTGCGCGCACTAGATTGACCGGGGCAGCGGACGGACCGGCAGGTCAAGGGGGCAGTGGTTCATGGACGACGACGGCACGCGGGGCGTACGGGGATCGAGCGCGGACAGGGTCCCGGGACCGGCCCTCCCGCCACCGCCACCGCCACCGCCCACGACCCCGCCGCGGGTGCCCCCGCCCGCCGCCGGCCCCCGCCCGGCGGCCCCGCCCGCCGGACAGCGCCCCACCGGGCCCGCGCCGACCCCGTCGGCCGAGCAGCCGCCCCCCGGGGCCCCGCTCGACGCCTGGCTGCGCACACCCCGCCCGCCGCAGGAACCGGGCGTCTGGCGGTACGGGTACACCCCGCCGCCGCCCGAGGAGCCCGAGGGCGTCTCGGACCGGTCGCTCCTGGTCGGCGCGCTGATCTCGCTGCTCTCCGCGCTGCTGCTGTGGTCGCTGTGGCGCAACGGCTACCTTCCCTACCGCCTCGTCCCGCTGAAACTCTTCACCCCGGGGGAGTGGTGGAACCCGGGAACGTCCGGTGGCCCCCGCACCATCGAGGGCAGCGACGCCCTCACGGTGTACGAGGCGGTCCTCTTCGGCCTGCTGGCCTACGGCTGCGGCCGGATCGGCAACTTCTCCGAACTGTTCCGCCGCCATGTCGCCGACCGGGGGCAGCCCTTCCTCGCGCTCGCGGCCGCCGCGGCGGCGGGCCTGACCCAGCTGCTCGTCTGGAAGGAGGCGCTTCCGGTCGTCCGCCCGGTCCTGGTCCTGGTCGCCTCCGTCGCGGGGGGCGAGATCTACCAGAGCCAGACCGTTGTCAACGTGATCTACGGGGTGATCGCCGCCGCGGTCCTCTGGCCCTTCGCCCGGCTCGGCCGCTGGCGCGAACTCGTCGCCGCCCGCCGGGGGGCCGGCGCCCCGGCACCGGACGCCGACGCGGCGGCCCCCGCCACCAGCGGCTCCGCCGACCGATGGCCCGAGCTGCGCGCCGCGGGCTGGGCCGACGCCGCGGAGACCCTCACCGCCGAGGTCCGCACCGGCCGCATGAACGACGTGGACGTGGCCCGGCTCCGCCACGCGTGGGCGCTCGCCACCCGGCGGCCCGACCGGCTCGCCCCCCTCGCGGAGGCCGTCCTGCGGAACGGGGGCGCCGCCGCCCTGCACCCCTCCGGCCACCGCGACCTGCCCCACCGCGTGGCCCGCCACGACACGCTCACCGGCCAGGTCAGGATCGGCCGGTGCGCGGACGACCCGCACAACCCCTATGTCCGCCGGGGCACGGGCCTCGCCCTGGAACCCGCGCTGCTCGGCACCTCCCTGCTCGCGGTCGGACCGCCCGGCGCCGGGAAGACCGCCCGGCTGATCCGGCCGGTCGTCGAGGCCCTCGCGCTGCGGGCGCTGGCCGGACAGGCCGCGGTCCTCGCCGTCGGAGGGGCGGGGGCGCCGCTCGGGCCGGATGACGCCTTCGACGTCGTCGTCCGGCTCGGCCATCCCGGTTCCGCCCACGACATCGACCTGTACGGCGGTACCACCGACCCCGACGAGGCGGCGGCCGTCCTCGCCGAAGGGCTCGTCGGCGACGTCGGCAGCCTCGACAGCCGCCGCGCCGCCACCGTCCTCGCCCAGTTGCTCGGCCCCTACCGCGCCGCCCACGGCCACTTCCCCTCCGTGCCCGAACTGCGCGAGCTGCTCGACGGCGCCCCGGCCGCACTCGCCGGGCTCCGCGCCCCCCTCGAAGCCGCCGGCCACCACGCGATGCTCCGTGAGCTGGACGCGCGGTCCCGGCAGGCGGGCGGCCCCGGCGACCCCGCACCGGCCCTCGCCGACCGGGTCGCCCTGCTGGACCGGCCCGCCTTCGCCGGGTTCTTCGCCACCGGCCCGGACGCCCGCCCGTTCTCCCTGCGGGCGCTCGGCCAGCACCCGCTGCGGGTCCGCGTCGACCTGCCGGAGCGCGGCCACGCGGAGGCGTCCCGGCTGCTCACCCGGCTGGTCCTGGCCCAGTTCACCGCGATCACCGCGGCCCGCACCGACACCACGCTCTTCGCCTGCCTCGTCCTGGACGACGCCACCCACGCCGTGACCGCCGAGACCGTCCGCGGCATCCGGCGGCTGCGCTCGGTCAACGCCGGGGCGGTGCTCGCCCTGCGGACCGTCGACGATGTCCCCGAGAACCTGCACACTCCGCTGCTCGGCGCGGTCGGCTGCACCGCCGCCTTCTCCGGCATCACCACCTGGGACGGCAAACGCTTCGCCGAGGCCTGGGGCAAGGAGTGGGTCGAGACCCGCGAGGTCGCCCAGCACACCGTCTTCGCCGACCAGCCGTTCACCCGCGCCCTGCACGCGCTGCGCAAACTCGTCACCGGCAAGGCCGTGACCACGGACGCGGTGACCGTACGGCAGGTCGAGCGGGAGCGCTGGTCGGCCTCGGAGCTGGCGTACGCGGTCCCGGCAGGCCATGCCGTCGTCCGGCTGGCCACGGTCGAGGGAGAACACGCACCCCCCCTCCTCGTCCACCTCGACGGCTGAGACACCACCGGGAAGCGGGGCGAGGGACGGCGGCAGACAGGGCGAAGGGCGAAGGGCGGAGGGAAGCACGGCGAAGGGCGGTGGCAGGCAGGGCGAAGGGTGGCCGAGAGCGGCTCCAGGCACTCTGCCGCCCTGGCAGAATCGGAGACGGCCGTTCATACGCGACGGCGAAATGCGGTGTCACCCGTCCGGCCGGCGTCCCGGCGTCCGTACGGCGGCGCCGCGCCCCCGTCCCCGACCCAGAGGGTTCCCGGCCCATGCCCCCCACGCTCGCCTCGCTCGTCCAGCACTCGGCGCTCAAGCTCACCGTGCGCGCGGGCGCGGACCGGCTCGGCACCCCCGTGCGCTGGGCCCACGCAAGCGAGCTGGCCGACCCCGTCCCGTACATGGACGGCGGCGAACTCCTCCTCGTGACCGCCACCAATCTCGACGCCGACGACCCCGAGTCCATGCGGCGCTACGTGCGGCGGCTGGCCGGGGCCGGGGTCGCCGGAGTGGGGTTCGCGGTCGGGGTGAACTACGAGGACATCCCGGCCGCCCTCGTGGAGGCCGCCGAGGAGGCCGGGCTGCCGCTCCTCGAGGTCCCGCGCCGCACCCCGTTCCTCGCCATCAGCAAGGCCGTCTCCGCCGCCATCGCCGCCGACCAGTACCGCGCGGTCACCGCCGGATTCGAGGCCCAGCGCGAGCTGACAAAGGCCGCGCTCGCCGGGGACGGGCCCGCCGACCTCCTCGCCCGGCTCGCCGCCCACATCGACGGCTGGGCCGCCCTGTACGACACCTCCGGCGCGGTGCTCGCCGCCGCCCCCGACTGGGCCGCCCGCCGCGCCGCCCGCCTCACCCCCGACGTCGAACGCCTCCGGGACCGCCCCGCCCCCGCCAGCGTCGTCGTCGGCGACAGCGAGGACCGGGTGGAGCTCCAGTCGCTGGGCACCGGCCGCCGGGCCCGCGGCGCGCTGGCCGTCGGCACCGGTGCCGCGCTGGGCACCGCCGAGCGGTACGCCGTGCACTCCGCCGTCGCCCTGCTCACCCTGACCACCGCCCGCTCCCGGGCCCTCCAGGGCGCCGAACAACGCCTGGGCGCCGCCGTCCTGCGCATGCTGCTCGCCGGCCAGCCCGACCACGCGCGGGCGGTCGCCGGAGACCTCTACGGCGGACTGCTCGACGCCCCGTTCCGGCTGCTCATCGCCGAGGCCTCCGCACCCGCCGGGCCCGAGCTGCTCACCGAGACGATGGAGGCCGCCGCCGCCCGCTCCGGCGAGGCGCTGCTCCTGGTCCCCGAGGGGGAGCGGGTCGTCGTCCTCGCCGCGGACGGCGGTTTTGCCGTCGCCGCCTGCGCCGCCTACGCCGAGGCCCAGGACGACCGCGCCCCGCGCGAGGGCGGTGCCGAGGACAGCGACGTCGTGGTCGGCCTCTCCGCCCCCTCCGGCCCGATCGCCGTCTCCGCCGCGTACAAGCAGGCCGAACAGGCCCTCTCCGTCGCCCGCCGCCGCGGCAGGGCGCTGGTGGAGCACGAGGAGCTGGCCGCCGGATCGGTGCTGCCGCTGCTCGCCGACGACGCGGTACGGGCCTTCGCCGACGGCATGCTCCGCGCGCTGTACGAGCACGACGCCAAGGGCCGGGGCGACCTCGTGGCCTCCCTGCGCGCCTGGCTCTCCCGCCACGGCCAGTGGGACGCCGCCGCCGCCGACCTGGGCGTGCACCGGCACACACTGCGCTACCGGATGCGCCGGGTGGAGGAGATCCTGGGCCGCTCGCTGGACGACCCGGACGTCCGCATGGAGCTGTGGCTCGCCCTCAAGACGACCGAGGCGGCGACGCCCGCCGAGGGGTGAGCGCCGGACACGACCCCGTATTGCATCGAGCGGTACAAAACCCTAGAGTGCTCACATGGCCCGACCGAGACAGTTCGACGAGGAGCGGGCCCTGGACGCCGCGATGCGCACCTTCTGGGAGTACGGCTACGAGGCCACCTCCACCCAGGACCTGTGCGACGTCACGGGGCTGGGGCGCAGCAGCATCTACAACACCTTCCAGAGCAAGCGCGAGCTGTTCGCGCGCTCGCTGGCGCGCTATCTGGACGCCATGGCCGACGCCCAGGAGGCCGTACTCGAGGACGAGTCCCTCACGCCCGGCGAGCGGGTGCGCGCCCTGCTCGACAAGGTCGTGGCCGACGAGTTCGACCACCGCCCCGACGGCCGCAGCCTGGGCTGTCTGGGGGTCAACTCCACGGTCGAGCTGGCGTCCCGGGACCCGGAGGCCGCCCGGCTCCTGGAGCGGGACGCCGCCCGCAGGCTGCGGGGCCTGTCCGGCGTCATCGCCGCCGGGCAGCGCGACGGCTCCATCGCCTCCGCGCGTGGCTCCGACGCCCTCGCCCGCTACGTCAACGCCGTCATCGGCGGCATGCGCGTCACCGCCCAGGGCGGAGCCGACCGCGCGGCCGTCCAGGCCGTCGCCGACACCGCGCTGGACGCCTTGATCCGCTGAACGCCCCCACCTCGCCGCGCACTCGGTTGCGGCTGCCTCCTCATGCCCAAGTTTTGAACTGCTCGATACAAAACATCATCTCACCCACCAGGGGGACCCCACCGTGCCTCGTGCCGTCCACGTACTGGCCTTCGGCATCTTCGCCATGGTCACCAGTGAATTCGTCGTCGCGGGACTGATGCCGCAGATGGCCGAGGGGCTGGGCGTCACCGTCCCGCAGATCGGCTACCTGATCACCGTCTTCGCCCTGTCGATGGCGCTCGGCGGACCACTGCTCTCCGTCGCCCTGCTGCGCCTTCCGCCCAAGACCGCGCTCATGGTCCTCTTCCCGGTCTTCCTGGCCGGCAACGTGCTGGCCGCCACCGCGTCCGGCTATCCGGCCATGGTGGTCGCACGGGTCATCACCGGGGTCGCCTCGCAGGCCTTCTTCGGCGTCGCGATCTCGCTCGGCTCCCAGCTCACCCGCCCCGAGATACGCGGCCGGGCCGTGGCGGTCCTCCTCAACGGGCTGATGCTCGGCACCCTGCTCGGGCTGCCGCTGGCCACCCTGACCGGCGAACGGTACGGCTGGCGCGCCGCGTTCTGGGTCATCTCCGCGCTGACGGCCGCCGCCGCCCTGTGCACGCTGACCGGCGTGGAACGGGCGGACCGGCCGGAGGGCAGCGGCACGTTCCGCTCCGAACTGACGGTCTTCCGCGCCCCTCGGCTCTGGCTCACGCTGCTCACCAGCACCATGGTCATCGGGGCCACCTTCTCCGCCTTCAGCTACCTCAACCCGATCCTCACCGAGGTCACCGGGTTCTCCTCGGGCACGGTCCCGCTGCTGCTCCTGGCGTACGGCGCCGCCACGGTGATCGGCAACACCGTCGTCGGCCGCCTCGCCGACCGGTACGCCCTCCCGGTCCTGCTCGGCGGCCTGTCCCTGAACGTCGTGTTCCTGGCCGGGTTCGCCCTGCTGGCCGGATCCGGGATCTGGGCGGTGCTCTGCATGCTGGGCATCGGCCTCGTCGGGGTCACCATGAACCCGGCCCTGGTCACGCGGGTGCAGCGCAGGGGCAACGCCCGGCCGCTCGTCAACACCGTGCACAGCTCCTTCATCACCCTCGGCGTGGTCCTCGGCTCGGCACTGGGCGGCGTGGGCGTCGACCGGTTCGGCCTGCGGGCTCCCCTCTGGCTGGGCGCGGGACTCGCGGTGGCCGGGCTGCTCACCCTCGTACCGGATCTCGTCCGGCGTACGGGGAGGCCCGGAGCGTCCCCGCCCGAGCGGTCGGGCGACACCGCCTGCGCCAATTCGGAGCACCCGGCGCCCGCTCCGCTCCACGCCGGACAAACGCCCTGAGCGCCTCCCCGCCCTACCGTGGGACCCGGGAGGGGAGCCTTCCGGGCGCCACGACCTCCACCACGACCTCCGTCGCGACCCCCGTCACGACCTCGTCGCGACTTCCTCGCGACCTCCTCACGACCTCCGAAGGGCCGGAACCTCCATGACTTCGCCCCACGCCTTCTGGGTGGCCGGCCGCCAGGCCACCGGTGCCGACAGCTTCGACGTCACCAACCCGTACGACGGACGCCTCGTCGGCACCGTCAGCGTGCCGACCGACGCCCAGGTCGAGGAGGCCGTCGCCGCCGCCCACGCGGCGCGCGACGCGTTCGCCGCCACCCCGGCACACGTACGGGCCGCCGCGCTCGACCACGTCGTGCGGCGGCTGACGGAGCGCACCGAGGAGATCGCCCAGCTGATCTCGGCGGAGAACGGCAAGCCGATCAAGTGGGCGCGCGGCGAGGTCGGCCGGGCCGTGTCCGTGTTCCGGTTCGCCGCCGAGGAGGCCCGCCGCTTCAACGGCGGCGAGGCCCAGCGGCTCGACACCGACCTCGGCGGCACCGGCCGCCTCGGCCTGACCCGGCGCTTCCCGCGCGGCGCCGTCCTCGGTATCGCGCCCTTCAACTTCCCGCTGAACCTCAGCGCCCACAAGGTCGCCCCGGCCATCGCCGTCGGCGCCCCGATCATCCTCAAGCCGGCCCCCGCCACCCCGATCTCCTCGCTGATCCTGGGCGAGCTGCTCGCCGAGACGGACCTCCCGGCCGGCTCCTGGTCCGTCCTGACGGTCCCGAACGACAGGATGCCCGCCCTCGTCCGGGACGAGCGGCTGCCGGTCATCTCCTTCACCGGCTCCGGCCCGGTCGGCTACGCGATCATGGAGTCGGTGCCCCGCAAGCACTGCACCCTGGAGCTCGGCGGCAACGGCGCGGCGGTCGTCCTCGGCGACTACGCGTCGGAGGCGGACCTCGACTGGGCCGCCACCCGGATCGCCACCTTCTCCAACTACCAGGGCGGCCAGTCCTGCATCTCCGTGCAGCGCGTCATCGCCGACGCCGCCGTCTACGACCGGCTCGTCCCCAAGATCGTCGCCGCCGTCGAGGCCCTGGTCACCGGTGACCCGGCGGACGCCGCCACCGATGTCGGCCCCCTCGTCAGCGAGGACGCCGCGAAGCGCGTCGAGTCCTGGGTCGACGAGGCCGTCCAGGGCGGCGCCGAGCTGCTCACCGGCGGCAAGCGCGACGGGGCCACCTACGCCCCGACCGTCCTCGCCGGCCTCCCCGACGACGTGAAGCTCTCCTGTGAAGAGGTCTTCGGCCCGGTCATGTCCCTCCAGAAGGTGGACGGCGAGGCCGAGGCGTTCGCCGCCGTCAACTCCTCCAAGTACGGCCTCCAGGCAGGCGTCTTCACCCACGACCTCCAGACCGCCTTCCGCGCCCACCGCGCCCTGGAGGTCGGCGGCGTGATCATCGGCGACGTCCCCTCGTACCGCGCCGACCAGATGCCGTACGGCGGCGCCAAGCAGTCCGGCGTCGGCCGCGAGGGCGTGCGCTACGCCATGGACGACTACACCTACGAGCGCGTCCTGGTCCTCACCGGCCTCGCCCTGTAACACCCCGGACGACCCCGCCCGCCTTCCGCCCGGACAGCGAGCGCGGGCGGGGTCGCGAAACGGACGGCCCGAACCCACTGTGCGGGGGTTCGGGCCGTCCGCGTGTCCGCGCGCGGCCCCCGGTGCGGGTGCCGAACCACGGGTACCGGGGTTACATACGGACCAGAAAGCAGCGACTAGCAGTCCGTGCGTCCGGGTCCGGGTGCCCATCCGTCCGGTGGCGCGCGGCGAGGTGAGGTCCCTCATGTCCGCACCACACAACACCCCTCGGGCCCCCGGGGCGCCCAAGGTCACCGAACGCGAGGCGCGTCGGGTCGCCGAGGCCGCCCGGGAGCAGGACTGGCGCAAGCCCAGCTTCGCCAAGGAGCTGTTCCTGGGGCGCTTCCGCCTCGACCTGATCCATCCGCACCCCCTGCCGCCGCCCGACGACATCCGGCGCGGCGAGGAGTTCCTGGCGCGGCTGCGCACCTTCTGCGAGACGCACGTGGACAGCGCGCGGATCGAACGCGAGGCGAAGATCCCCGACGAGGTGATCGCCGGTCTCAAGGAGCTCGGCGCCCTCGGCATGAAGATCGAGACCAGGTACGGCGGGCTCGGCCTCACCCAGGTGTACTACAACAAGGCGCTCGCCCTGGCCGGCTCGGCCAGCCCCGCGATCGGCGCGCTGCTCTCCGCGCATCAGTCGATCGGCGTACCACAGCCCCTGAAGATCTTCGGCACCCAGGAGCAGAAGGACGTCTACCTGCCCCGGCTGGCCACCACCGACATCTCCGCCTTCCTGCTGACCGAGCCGGACGTCGGCTCCGACCCGGCCCGCCTCGCCACCTCCGCGGTGCCCGACGGGCCGGACTACGTCCTCGACGGTGTGAAGCTCTGGACCACCAACGGCGTCGTCGCCGACCTCCTCGTCGTCATGGCCAGGGTCCCCGCCTCCGAGGGCCACCCCGGCGGCATCACCGCGTTCGTCGTCGAGGCCGACGCCCCCGGCGTGACCGTGGAGCACCGCAACGCCTTCATGGGCCTGCGCGGCATCGAGAACGGCGTCACCCGTTTCCACCAGGTGCGGGTGCCCGGAGCCTGCCGGATCGGGCCGGAGGGGGCCGGTCTGAAGATCGCCCTGACCACGCTCAACACCGGCCGCCTCTCGCTGCCCGCGATGTGCGTGGGCGTGGGCAAGTGGTCGCTGAAGATCGCCCGCGAATGGTCCGCCGTACGTGAGCAGTGGGGCCGGCCCGTCGCCCGGCACGAGGCGGTCGGCGCGAAGGTCTCGTTCATCGCGGCCACCACCTTCGCCCTGGAAGCCATCGTCGACCTCTCCTCGCAGATGGCCGACGAGGACCGCAACGACATCCGCATCGAGGCCGCCCTCGCCAAGCTCTACGGCTCCGAGATGGGCTGGCTGATCGCCGACGAACTGGTCCAGATCCGCGGCGGCCGGGGCTTCGAGACCGCCGCGTCGCTGGCCGCCCGCGGCGAACGGGCCGTGCCCGCCGAGCAGATGCTCCGGGACATGCGGATCAACCGGATCTTCGAGGGCTCCACCGAGATCATGCACCTGCTGATCGCCCGCGAGGCCGTCGACGCCCACCTCAAGGTCGCGGGGGACATCATCGACCCCGACAAGCCGCTCTCCGCCAAGGCCAGGGCGGGTGCGAACGCCGCCGGGTTCTACGCCCGCTGGCTGCCCCAGCTGGTCACGGGAGCCGGGCAGCTCCCGGGTACGTACGCCGAGTTCCATCCCGTTGGCCACCGCGATCTCTCCGGGCACCTACGGTACGTCGAGCGGTCGTCGCGCAAACTCGCCCGGTCCACGTTCTACGCCATGTCCCGCTGGCAGGGGCGGATGGAGACGAAGCAGGGCTTCCTCGGCCGGATCGTCGACATCGGGGCGGAACTCTTCGCGATGAGCGCCGCCTGCGTCCGCGCCGAGCACCTGCGTGGGACGGAAGAGCACGGCCGCGAGGCCTACCAGCTCGCGGACGCCTTCTGCCGGCAGGCCCGCATCCGGGTCGAGGAGCTGTTCGCCCGTCTGTGGTCCAACACCGACGACCTCGACCGCCGCGTCGTCGACGGCGTCCTGTCGGGGACGTACACCTGGCTGGAGGAGGGCGTCGTCGACCCCAGTGGTGAGGGCCCCTGGATCGCGGACGCCACCCCCGGGCCCTCCGTCCGGGAGAACCAGTACCGCCCGGTGCGCTGAGCCGCGCCGGGCCGGGATCCCGCGGCACGCCGACGTACCGGCTCACGGCCCGCCGACGTACCACCGCGCGGCGCGGTGACACGCGAGCCCGAAGAGCACCGGGGAAGCCGCCAACGCGCCCCACCGGGACGCGCTGTCCCCGTACACAGCCGGAGCGGCAACAATGGGGGGCATGAGCGACAGCCCCGCCCCCCTCGCCGATCCGCATCTCGTCTTCGACGCCGCGGACGGCCGCCGGGATCTCGTGATCCTCGGCTCCACCGGGTCCATCGGTACCCAGGCCATCGACCTGGTCCTGCGCAACCCCGACCGCTTCCGGGTCACGGCGCTCTCGGCCGCCGGCGGCCGGGTCGCCCTGCTGGCCGAGCAGGCCCGCCGGCTGCGGGTCGACACGGTCGCCGTCGCCGCCGAGGACGCGGTCCCCGCCCTGCGCGCGGCGCTGCGGGAACGGTACGGGGCCGGCGAGCCGCTCCCCGAGATCCTGGCCGGGCCCGACGCGGCCACCACCCTCGCCGCGAGCGCCTGCCACACCGTGCTCAACGGCATCACCGGGTCCATCGGGCTCGCCCCGACCCTGGCCGCGCTGAAGGCGGGCCGCACGCTCGCCCTCGCCAACAAGGAGTCGCTGATCGTCGGCGGCCCGCTGGTGAAGGCGATCGCCGCCCCCGGCCAGATCATCCCCGTCGACTCCGAGCACGCCGCGCTCTTCCAGGCGCTGGCCGCGGGCACCCGCGCCGACGTCCGCAGGCTCGTCGTCACCGCCTCCGGCGGACCCTTCCGGGGCCGTACGCGCGAGGAGCTGGCCGACGTCACCCGGGAGCAGGCGCTCGCCCACCCGACCTGGGCGATGGGTCCGGTCATCACCATCAACTCCGCGACCCTGGTCAACAAGGGCCTGGAGGTCATCGAGGCGCACCTCCTCTACGACATCCCGTTCGACCGGATCGAAGTGGTGGTCCACCCGCAGTCCTACGTGCACTCCATGGTCGAGTTCAGCGACGGCTCCACGCTCGCCCAGGCCACCCCGCCGGACATGGGCGGCCCCATCGCGATCGGGCTCGGCTGGCCCCAGCGCGTCCCGGACGCCGCCCCCGCCTTCGACTGGACGAAGGCCTCCAGCTGGGAGTTCTTCCCGCTGGACACCGAGGCCTTCCCCTCGGTCGGCCTCGCCCGCCACGTCGGCGAGCTCGGAGGCACCGCGCCGGCCGTCTTCAACGCGGCGAACGAGGAGTGCGTGGACGCTTTCCTCGCCGGACAGCTGCCCTTCAACGGAATCATGGATACGGTCACCGCTGTGGTGTCCGAACACGGCGCCCCCGCCCCGGGAACCCCGCTCAGCGTCGCGGACGTCCTCGAAGCGGAAACGTGGGCCCGCGCACGGGCCCGGGAACTCTCGGCGGAAGTGACAGCGGAGGCGCGCGCATGAGTCTGACCTCGGTCCTGCTGACGGTCGTGGGGATCGCCGTCTTCGTCGTGGGCCTGCTCTTCTCCATCGCCTGGCACGAGCTGGGCCACCTCTCCACGGCCAAGATGTTCGGCATCCGGGTCCCGCAGTACATGGTCGGCTTCGGCCCGACGATCTGGTCGAAGAAGAAGGGCGAAACGGAGTACGGCATCAAGGCCATCCCGGCCGGCGGCTACATCCGCATGATCGGGATGTTCCCGCCAGGACCCGACGGCCGCCTCGAAGCCCGCTCCACCTCACCGTGGCGGGGCATGATCGAGGACGCCCGCTCCGCCGCCTTCGAGGAGCTGGAGCCGGGCGACGAGAAGCGGCTCTTCTACACGCGCAAGCCGTGGAAGCGCGTCATCGTGATGTTCGCGGGCCCCTTCATGAACCTGATTCTCGCGGTCGCCATCTTCATGGGCGTCGCGATGACCTTCGGCTTCCAGACGCAGACCACGGAGGTCGCCGGCGTCCAGCAGTGCGTCATCTCGCAGAGCGACAAGCGCGAGACCTGCAAGGACGGCGACCCGGTCTCGCCCGCCAAGGCCGCCGGACTCCAGGAGGGCGACAGGATCGTCGCCTTCGACGGGAAGAAGGTCGACGACTGGGCGACGCTCTCGGACCGCATCCGGCAGACCATCGGCCCCGCCACCCTCGTCGTCGAGCGCGACGGCAAGGAAGTGACCCTCGACGCCGTCCTGCGCGAGAACGCCGTCGCGAAGAAGGACGGCAACGGCCAGGTCGTCCCGGACCAGTTCGTCAAGGCGGGCTACCTGGGCTTCGCCGCGCGCACCGAGATCGTGCCGCTCTCCTTCGTCGACTCCACCGTCCGCATGGGCGACATGATCGAGAACGGCGTCGACTCGATCATCGCCCTGCCGTCCAAGATCCCGGCCCTCTGGGACGCCGCCTTCAGCGACGGCCAACGGGCCGACGACTCGCCGGTCGGCGTCGTGGGCGCGGCCCGGATCGGCGGCGAGGTGATGAACCTCGACATCCCGGCGCAGAACCAGGTCGCGATGATGCTGTTCCTGCTCGCGGGCTTCAACCTCTCGCTGTTCCTGTTCAACATGCTGCCGCTGCTCCCGCTGGACGGCGGGCACATCGCGGGCGCGCTCTGGGAGTCCCTCCGGCGCAATGTGGCCAAGGTCTTCCGCCGCCCCGACCCGGGCCCCTTCGACGTGGCCCGGCTGATGCCGGTCGCCTACGTGGTCGCCGGACTCTTCATCTGCTTCACGCTGCTGGTCCTGGTGGCCGACATCGTGAACCCCGTCAAGATCTCCTGACCGCTCCTCCCGCCGCACAGGTGTCGGCCGGGCACACCCTCCGTGTCCGGCCGCCCACCACGGGGTGGACTTGTCGACACGGTGCTTCCGTCCCGCGTCCCGTGCCGTAACCTCGAAGGCTGGAGCCCGCCGATCTCGGGACCTTGATCCACACCTTGGGGATGCACAGCGCATGACTGCGATTTCTCTCGGAATGCCGGCCGTTCCGACCAAGCTCGCCGACCGACGGGTCAGCCGACAGATCCAGGTCGGCTCGGTCGCGGTCGGCGGCGACGCGCCCGTCTCCGTGCAGTCGATGACGACGACACGCACGTCCGACATCGGCGCCACGCTCCAGCAGATCGCCGAGCTGACGGCGTCCGGCTGCCAGATCGTCCGTGTCGCGTGCCCGACGCAGGACGACGCCGACGCGCTCGCCACGATCGCCCGGAAGTCGCAGATCCCGGTGATCGCCGACATCCACTTCCAGCCGAAGTACGTCTTCGCCGCGATCGACGCCGGCTGCGCCGCGGTCCGGGTCAACCCGGGCAACATCAAGCAGTTCGACGACAAGGTCAAGGAGATCGCGAAGGCGGCCGCCGAGACCCGCACCCCGATCCGGATCGGCGTCAACGCCGGCTCCCTGGACGCGCGGCTCCTGAAGAAGTACGGCAAGGCCACCCCCGAGGCCCTCGTCGAGTCCGCGCTGTGGGAGGCGTCCCTCTTCGAGGAGCACGGCTTCGGCGACATCAAGATCTCGGTCAAGCACAACGACCCGGTCGTGATGGTCAACGCCTACCGCCAGCTCGCCGCCCAGAGCGACTACCCGCTGCACCTCGGCGTCACCGAGGCCGGACCGGCGTTCCAGGGGACCATCAAGTCGGCCGTCGCGTTCGGCGCGCTCCTCTCCGAGGGCATCGGCGACACCATCCGCGTCTCCCTCTCGGCCCCGCCGGCCGAGGAGGTCAAGGTCGGCCTGCAGATCCTGGAGGCGCTCAACCTCAAGCAGCGCCGTCTGGAGATCGTCTCCTGCCCGTCCTGCGGCCGCGCCCAGGTCGACGTCTACAAGCTCGCCGACCAGGTCAGCGCCGGTCTGGAGGGCATGGAGGTCCCGCTCCGCGTCGCGGTCATGGGCTGCGTCGTCAACGGCCCCGGCGAGGCCCGCGAAGCCGACCTCGGCGTCGCCTCCGGCAACGGCAAGGGCCAGATCTTCGTGAAGGGCGAGGTCATCAAGACCGTCCCCGAGTCGAAGATCGTCGAGACCCTCATCGAAGAGGCCATGAAGATCGCCGAACAGATGGAGAAGGACGGCATCACGTCCGGCGAACCCGAGGTCTCCATCAGCTGACCCGGGCCCTCCCCGCTCACCGCCGCCCCGCCGGGCCCCCGCGCCCGGTGGGGCGGCGGCGTGTCCGGGCACCGGCTCCCGCCCGCGCCCCCGGCCCTGTCCGGAGGCCGTCTTCCGGACTCGAGCGGCGTTCGACAGGCTCGTCGGTTAAAGTGCGGAAATCAGCAGACCGCATGGTGAGGCCCCCTCGTGTTGACGCAGACCACCACCCGGGTCCTCGAACCCAGCGACCTCCAGGCAGCGCTCGCCATCCTGGAGAGCCAGCCCGTGGCCAACGCCTTCGTGACGTCCCGCGTGCAGGTCGCGGGGCTCGACCCCTGGCGCCTCGGCGGCGAGATGTGGGGCTGGTACGCCGACGGCATGCTCCGCTCCCTGTGCTACTCCGGCGCCAACCTCGTCCCCATCTGCGCCGGACCCGAGGCCGTCCGTGCCTTCGCCGACCGGGCCCGCAGGGCCGGCCGCCGCTGCTCCTCCATCGTCGGCCCCGCCGAACCCACCACCCAGCTCTGGCGGCTCCTCGAACCCAGCTGGGGGCCCGCCCGGGAGGTCCGCGCCAACCAGCCCCTCATGGTCACCGAGAGCCTCTCCGCCGACGTCACGCCCGACCCGCTCGTCCGCCGCATCCGCAAGGACGAGACCGAGGTGCTGATGCCGGCCTGCGTGGCGATGTTCACCGAGGAGGTCGGCATCTCCCCGCTCGCCGGCGACGGCGGACTGCTCTACCAGGCCCGCGTCGCCGAACTCATCGGCGCCGGCCGCTCCTTCGCCCGCATCGACGACGGCAAGGTCGTCTTCAAGGCGGAGATCGGCGCGGCCACCCCGCAGGCCTGCCAGATCCAGGGCGTCTGGGTCGCCCCCGAACACCGGGGCAAGGGCCTCTCCGAATCGGGCATGGCCGCCGTCCTGCGCTACGCCCTGGCCGACGTCGCCCCCGTCGTCAGCCTGTACGTGAACGACTACAACACCCCCGCCCGCAAGGCCTACCGCCGTGTCGGCTTCCGCGAGGTCGGCGCGTTCATGAGCGTCCTGTTCTGACCGCCACGCGCGCCCAGCTCCGAACCACCCCACACGTCCAGCTCCGAACCACCCGCGTCCTGCTCCGAACCGCCACGTGCGCGTGCCCCCGGAACTCGCGGTGCTGACCGCCCTCCCCGGCCAGTAGGGTTCCCGCATGGCAGCAGCAGTCCCCGAAGAAGGTTCCGCGGCCCCCGACGCCGAGATCGGCCCCGTCGACCTGGCCGCCCGCGTCGACGAAGCCCTGCTCGTCCAGGCGGCGGCCTTCGGACTGAGCCAGGACGAGATCGACGTACGCCGTCACATCGTCCTCAGACACCTGGAACACCCCCACGCCCGCGCCCTCGGCGCCATCGCCCCCGACGGACGGCTCGTCGGCTTCGTCTACGGGCTGCCCAACGACCGCGCCCAGTGGTGGTCAACCGTCGTCGAGCCCTGTCTGCGGGCCACCGGCTCCGACGGCTGGCTCGACGACTCCTTCGTCATCACCGAACTCCACGTCCACCCGGACCACCAGCAGCGCGGCATCGGCCGCACCCTGATCACCGCCATCACGGACGCCGCCGGCCTTCCCCGGTCGATCCTCTCGGCGATCGACAAGGACAGCCCGGCCCGCACCCTGTACCGCTCCCTCGGCTACCGCGATCTGGCCCGCCAGGTCGTCTTCCCGAGCGCCCCGCAGCCGTACGCGGTCATGGGCGCGAGCCTGCCGCTGCTGCGCGCGAGGCCCGGGGTCTGAATCGATTTCCGCCAGCCCGCACCGCCCGGTTAACCTCGGGCTCACCACCCTTGCGAGCAGGAGTTCACCATGGCCCAGGTCCAGCGCATGTCCCGATTGATGGTCAAGACACTGCGCGACGACCCGGCGGACGCCGAGACGCTCAGCCACAAGCTGCTGGTCCGCGCCGGGTACGTCCGCCGCAACGCGGCCGGCATCTGGTCCTGGCTGCCGCTCGGCAAGAAGGTCCTGGACAACATCTCGAACGTGGTCCGCGAGGAGATGGACGCCATCGGCGCCCAGGAGGTCCTGCTGCCCGCCCTGCTGCCCAAGGAGCCCTACGAGGCGTCCGGCCGCTGGGAGGAGTACGGCGACCTGCTCTTCCGCCTCAAGGACCGCAAGGGCGGCGACTACCTCCTCGGCCCGACCCACGAGGAGATCTTCACCCAGACCGTCAAGGACCAGTGCACGTCCTACAAGGACCTGCCGGTGATGCTCTACCAGATCCAGACGAAGTACCGCGACGAGGCCCGCCCCCGCTCCGGCGTGCTCCGCGGCCGCGAGTTCCAGATGAAGGACTCGTACAGCTTCGACACCACCGACGAGGGCCTCGCGCACTCCTACGCCCTGCACCGGGCCGCGTACATCAAGATCTTCGAGCGTCTCGGCCTGGACCACCGCGTCGTCTCCGCCGTCTCCGGCGCGATGGGCGGCTCCGCCTCCGAGGAGTTCCTCGCCCCCGCCGCCGCCGGCGAGGACACCTTCGCGGACTGCCCGAACTGCGACTACGCCGCCAACACCGAGGCCGTGACCTTCGCCCTCGCCCCGGTCGGCGGCGCGGCGCACGGCGCGGTCGAGGAGCTGGACACCCCCGACACCCCGACCATCGAGACGCTCGCCGCGCACCTGGGCGTCCCCGCCTCCGCCACCCTGAAGAACCTGCTGGTCAAGGTGGACGGCGAGATCGTGGCCGTCGGCGTCCCCGGCCACCGCGAGGTCGACCTCGGCAAGCTCGGCGAGCAGCTCGCCCCCGCCGTCGTCGAGCTGGTCACCGCCGAGGACTTCGTCGGCCGCGACGACCTCGTACGCGGCTACGTCGGCCCCCAGGGCCTGGAGAAGGTCCGCTACCTCGCCGACCCCCGCGTCGCCCCCGGCACCTCCTGGATCACCGGCGCCAACCAGGAGGGCAAGCACGCGAGGAACGTCGTCGCGGGCCGCGACTTCGAGGTCGACCAGTACCTCGACGTCGTCGTGGTCGAGGAGGGCGACCCCTGCCCGAAGTGCGGCACCGGCCTCACCCTGGACCGCGCCATCGAGATCGGCCACATCTTCCAGCTCGGCCGCAAGTACGCCGACACCTTCCAGCTCGACGTGCTCGGCCAGCAGGGCAAGCCCGTCCGGGTCACCATGGGCTCGTACGGCATCGGCGTCTCCCGCGCCGTGGCGGCCCTCGCCGAGCAGTCCGCCGACGACAAGGGCCTGTGCTGGCCCCGCGAGGTCGCCCCGGCCGACGTCCACGTCGTGGCCGCGGGCAAGGCCCTCCAGACGGAGCTGGCCCTCGATGTCTCGGAGAAGCTCAACGCGGCGGGCCTGCGGGTCCTGGTCGACGACCGCCCCGGCGTCTCGCCCGGGGTGAAGTTCACCGACTCCGAGCTGATCGGCGTGCCCAAGATCCTGGTCGCCGGCCGCCGCTCCGCCGACGGCGTCCTGGAGCTGAAGGACCGCCGCACCGGCGAGCGCGAGGAGCTGACCGTCGACGAGGCGATCGCCCGCCTGACGGCCGACCTGGCCTGATCAGCCGTCGAGAAGGCCCCCGCGCGGGATCGCGCGGGGGGCCTTCGTCGTACGGGAAGGACTACAGCCAGCCCGCGAACTCCAGGTTGACCTCGCCCATCTGCCGCCGCCCCTCGGCCAGCGCGCGGGTGCCCGACTCCACCGCCCGGAACAGCGTCCACCCGTGCAGCCGCGCCTGCTCCACCTCCAGCGACTCCGCCAGCTTCTTGACCCGCCGCCGGGCCGTCACCGGGCCGCCGGGGGAGGCGATCAGATCCTCCACCCGGTCCCGCACCAGCCGCGCCAGGTCATAGGCGCGCTCGCCCACCAGCGGTTCCGGCCCCACCGTCAGCCACGGGGCCCGCTCCCCGGAGAACACCTTGCTCTGCCGGAAGTTGCCGTGCAGCAGCAGCTGTTCGGGCGATCCCGCCACCAGCTCCGCCCGCGCCGCGAGCGCCGCCTCCACCAGCGGCGCCAGCTCCGGATCGGCCTCGGCGGCCGCCCGCATCCCGGCGCTCTGCCGATCGGTCCGCCCTGCCACGCTCTCGAAGGCGTGCCCGGCCGGCGGGTCCACCCACAGCCGCCGCAGCGTGCCCGCCGCCTCCAGCAGCGCCTTCGCCTCCGGCAGCGAGCGCAGCGACACCTCGTGGTGCAGCCGCTCCAGCAGCAGCGCGCCGGACGCGTCGAGTTCCGGCGCGTCCAGGGCCTTCACCGCGCCCCACCCGTTCCAGTGCTCCAGCGCCGCCCGTTCCAGCCCGGGCCCGGCGACCGGCGGGGCGATCTTCAACGCCGCGGGGGTCCCGTCGGACCGCCGCACCAGGACCACCAGGGAGCTGCGCCCGCCGGGGGCGGCCACCCGCTCCACGGTGAGGCCGTCCCCGGCGGTGAGCGCTTGTTCGGTCAGCGCGGGGAGCGCGTCCAGCCAGTCGGCCGCCGCGGCGTCCCCGTACATCTCACCGAGCGCGCGCACCAGGCGTTGCGGCGGTTCGAAACCCATACGTCGTGTGTTCCCTTTCCGGTTCTTCGTCTCGGCGCGCGTTCTCCGTGTCAGCGCGCGCCGTCCGCGCCGGCGGCCTCCACCGGGCCCGTCGCGGCCGGATCCGCACCGGCGGCCCGCTCCGCGAGCCCCGGAAAGGCTACGTTGCCGCCCCGCCAGCGGGCCGACCGCACCGCGGCCTCCCGCAGCGCACCCGCGGCCTCCTTGCGGCGAGCGCCCTCGGTGGCCCGTACGAGGTCGGCGTAGACGCCCGCGATCCGGTCCTCCAGCACCGCGGCCAGCCGCACCGCCGACGGGGAGTCCGCCACGGCGAACGGCAGAGCGTACGCGGCGTCCGAGGCCACCGGCCTCCCGCCCAGGTCCCGCACGGTGCGCGCCAGGGCGTCCCGGCGGGCCCGGTGCCCGTCGTACGCCGCGCGGGCCTCGGTGCCCCGCTTCCCGTCGAGGCGGCCGCCCAGCACCCCGTAGCCGTACACGGCGGCGTGCTCGGCGGCCAGGGCCGCCTGGGCGGCGGTCAGCTCGGAGGAGTCGGCGTCCTCCTCGGACGGCCGGTCGGAACGCGTGCTCATGCGGCTGTCTCCTCGGCCAGTTCGGTCAGCAGATACGCGTGCGCCGCCGCGGCCGCCGCCACCGAGGCCAGCAGCCGGGCCAGCTCCGGTCCAGCGGTCAGGAGCGCCTCGGCGTACGCGTCGGTCCGGCGGCGCTCGGCGGCGGCCAGCTCCTTCACCGCGGCCTTCGGGTCGGTGGACACCGGGCCGGGCGCGGCCGGAGGGGCGTCGGCTTTCGGGGCGCCCTTCGCGCCCGGCGGCGCCAGCGCCTTCCCGTGCTCCCGTACGGCCGCCCGCAGGGGCGCGAGGCCCGCCGCCGTCGCCGGGTGCGCCCCGGCCACCAGGTCGTACCGGGCGAGCAGGAGGGCGCCGTCGCGCACCGCCTTCTCGCGCAGGGTCCTCTCGGTCTTCGCGGCGGCGGCCCGCGCGCCGGAGTGCGCGGGTTTCCCGCCGTCCGCGGCCCCGTCACCGCCCCCGCAGCCGGTCAGCACCGCGCCCAGGGCGAGGGCTCCCGTAGCGGTGAGCGCCCCCCTGCGCGTCGTCCCCGTACGCCGCACGTTTCTCCTTCGAGCCTGGACCGGTCCTGACAGGATCTGTCCTGATGTGATCACCGCAGGCGAGCGTACCCGCGGCCGGGCGGCAGGCGGACGGCAACACCCCTGGCGACCGGATACCCTTTGACCTGACGCACGACGATCCCCACAACAGCACACGCGGCCGAGGAGTCACCCGGATGAGCACCACCCAGAGCGAGAGGCTGCGCGGGTTGCTGGAACCGCTCGTCAGCGCGCAGCAGCTGGACCTCGAGGAGATCGAGGTGTCCCGGGCCGGCCGCCGAGGAGTGCTGCGGATCATCGTGGACTCCGACGAGGGCGTGGAGCTGGACGCCTGCGCGGAGCTGAGCCGCGCGATCTCCGAGAAGCTGGACGAGACCGACGCGATGGGCGAGGGCGAGTACGTCCTCGAAGTCAGCTCCCCCGGCGCGGACCGCCCGCTGACCGAGCACCGCCACTACGTACGCGCCATCGGCCGGCTGGCCAGGTTCCACCTGTCCGGCGACGGCTCCGGTGAGCTGGTCGCCCGCATCCTCGCCGTCGACGAGGACGGGCTCGACCTCGAAGTACCCGGCGTCAAGGGCCGCAAGCCCACCGCCCGCCGCCTGGCCTTCGACGAGATCGCCAAGGCGCGCGTGGAGATCGAATTCAACCGCAAGGACAAGAAGGAAGAGGAGGCGTAGCCGTGGACATCGATGTGAAGCTTCTGAAGGGCTTGGCGCAGGACAAGGAGATCCCCTTCGACGTGCTCGTCGGGGCGATCGAGTCGGCCCTCCTCATCGCGTACCACCGCACCGACGGCAGCCACCGCCGGGCGCGCGTGGAGCTCGATGCGAACGGTCACGTCACGGTGTGGGCCAAGGAGGACCCGGCCGACCTCGAAGAGGGCCAGGAGCCCAAGGAGTTCGACGACACCCCGTCCGGATTCGGCCGGATCGCCGCGACCACCGCCAAGCAGGTCATCCTGCAGCGGCTGCGCGACGCCGAGGACGACCGCACCTTCGGGGAGTACGCGGGCCACGAGGGCGATGTCGTCACGGGCATCGTCCAGCAGGGCAAGGACCCCAAGAACGTCCTGGTCGACATCGGCAAGATGGAAGCCATGCTGCCGGTCCAGGAGCAGGTCCCGGGCGAGGAGTACGTGCACGGCCTGCGTCTTCGTACGTACGTCGTACGGGTCGCCAAGGGCGTCCGCGGCCCGTCGGTGACGCTCTCGCGCACCCACCCGAACCTGGTGAAGAAGCTCTTCGCGCTGGAGGTCCCTGAGATCGCGGACGGCTCGGTGGTCATCGAGGCCATCGCCCGCGAGGCCGGCCACCGCACCAAGATCGCCGTGCGCTCCACCCGCGCCGGCCTGAACCCCAAGGGCGCCTGCATCGGCCCGATGGGCAGCCGTGTGCGCAATGTCATGGCCGAGCTGCACGGCGAGAAGATCGACATCGTGGACTGGTCCGACGACCCGGCCGAGATGGTCGCCAACGCCCTGTCGCCCGCCCGGGTGAGCGAGGTCGAGGTCGTCGACCTCGGCGCCCGCTCCGCCCGCGTCACCGTGCCCGACTACCAGCTGTCGCTGGCGATCGGCAAGGAGGGCCAGAACGCCCGCCTCGCCGCCCGCCTCACCGGCTGGCGCATCGACATCCGCCCGGACACCGAGACGGACGAGGAGCGCGTGAGCGCCGACCGCGAGCGGGCCGAGCGGGCCCGGGAGCGCTCGGAAAGGCGTTGACCCGGAGCGGCTCCAGGGAATAGACCTGGGCGGTACGCCGCTGAGATCACGACAACATCCGTTCGATTTTTGCCCCAAAGCGGCGAGGTCGGTACGGGGAGGTAGACTTAAACGTGTCTGGCCGGACGCAAGCCCGTGCTTGCCCTGAGCGAACCTGTGTGGGGTGCCGGGAGCGAGCGGCCAAGAGCGAGCTGTTGCGCATCGTGGTGGACGAGGGCGCTTGCGCCCCTGATCCACGCGGTACGCTGCCCGGCCGGGGTGCTTACGTGCACCCCGTCTCTGTCTGTCTCGCCCTGGCGGTCCGCCGCCGGGCGTTCCCCCGGGCCTTCAAGGCCAAGGGGCCGTTCGACACCGCGGCTCTGACGCGGTTCGTCGAGCGGGCTGCACCGCAAGAAAAGTGAACGGCACGGGTCCCCGTGCGGTCAGGTACCTCGCGAGTTGGAAGTAGGTCGAGATTGCGATGAGCACTCGATGAGTACGCGATGAGTACGCCCATGAAGTAGCGACGGTCCGGCGGTAACCCGGACCTAAAAGGAGCGAAGTGGCTAAGGTCCGGGTATATGAACTCGCCAAGGAGTTCGGCGTGGAGAGCAAGGTCGTCATGGCCAAGCTCCAAGAACTCGGTGAGTTCGTCCGTTCGGCGTCCTCGACGATCGAGGCGCCGGTTGTACGTAAGTTGACCGACGCACTGCAGGGGCCCGGCGGCAACGCCGGCAAGTCCGCTGCCAAGCCCGGTGCGCCCCGCAAGGCGGCGCCCGTGAAGCCCGCAGCGCCCTCCCCGGCCGCTGCGGCACGTCCCGCTGCCCCGAAGCCCGGCGCACCGGCTCCCAAGCCGGCCGAGGCCCCGAGCAGCACCCCGGCGGCGCCCTCCGCGCCGTCGGCGGGCCCCCGTCCGGGCCCGAAGCCCGCGCCGAAGGCGGCCCCGGTGACCCCGGTCCCGGCCGCCGAGTTCTCGGCTCCGGCTCCGGCCCAGCCGGCTGCCCCGCAGCAGCCCCAGGCCCCGCGTCCCGCGGCTGCCACCCCGGGCCCCCGCCCCGCGCCCGCCCGTCCGGCTCCGGCCGGCGGTCAGCGCGACGGTGGCCAGCGCGACGGTGGCCAGCGTGACGGCGGCCGTGGCGGCGAGCGTGGCGGCGACCGCCCCGCACGTCCCGCGGGCCAGGGCGCCCCGCGCCCCGGTGGCGCCCGTCCGGCCGGTCCCCGTCCGGGCAACAACCCCTTCACCTCCGGCGGTTCCACCGGCATGGCGCGCCCCGGCGCGCCTCGTCCCGGCGGTGCCCCGCGCCCCGGTGGCGGCTCGGAGCGCCCCGGCGCCCCGCGTCCCCAGGGCAGTGGCCCCGGCGGCGCCCCGCGTCCGCAGGGCGGTCAGGGTCAGGGCGGTGCCCGTCCCACTCCGGGCGGCATGCCCCGCCCGCAGGCTCCGCGTCCCGGCGGCGGCCCCGCCGGTAACCGTCCGAACCCGGGCATGATGCCGCAGCGTCCCGCCGCGGGCCCGCGTCCCGGCGGTGGCCCCGGCGCGGGCCGTGGTCCCGGTGGCGGTGGCGGTCGTCCCGGCGGTGCCGGTGGCGGCGGTCGTCCCGGTGGCGGCGGCTTCGCGGGTCGTCCCGGTGGCGGCGGCGGTGGCGGCTTCGCCGGCCGTCCGGCCGGTCCCGGTGGCGGCGGCGGTGCCGGTCGTCCCGGTGGCGGCGGCGGCTTCGGCGGTCGTCCCGGCTTCGGTGGCCGTCCCGGCGGCCCCGGTGCCCGCGGTGGCACCCAGGGTGCGTTCGGCCGTCCCGGCGGTCCCGCGCGTCGTGGTCGCAAGTCGAAGCGGCAGAGGCGCCAGGAGTACGAGTCCATGCAGGCCCCGTCGGTGGGCGGCGTCATGCTGCCCCGCGGCAACGGGCAGGCTGTGCGGCTGTCCCGCGGTGCTTCCCTCACGGACTTCGCGGAGAAGATCAACGCGAACCCGGCGTCGCTCGTCGGCGTGATGATGAACCTCGGCGAGATGGTCACCGCGACGCAGTCCGTCCCCGACGAGACGCTGCGGCTGCTCGCGGAGGAGATGAACTTCGTCCTCGAGATCGTCAGCCCCGAGGAGGAGGACCGCGAGCTGCTCGAGTCCTTCGACATCGAGTTCGGCGAGGACGAGGGCGGCGAAGAGGCCCTGGTCTCGCGTCCGCCGGTCGTGACCGTCATGGGTCACGTCGACCACGGTAAGACCCGACTGCTGGACGCGATCCGCAAGACGAACGTCGTCGCGGGCGAGGCCGGCGGCATCACGCAGCACATCGGTGCCTACCAGGTCGGTGCCGAGGTCAACGGCGAGGACCGCCGTATCACCTTCATCGACACCCCGGGTCACGAGGCGTTCACCGCCATGCGTGCGCGTGGTGCGAAGTCCACCGACATCGCGATCCTCGTGGTGGCGGCGAACGACGGTGTGATGCCCCAGACCATCGAGGCGCTGAACCACGCCAAGGCGGCCGAGGTGCCGATCGTGGTCGCGGTCAACAAGATCGACGTCGAGGGTGCCGACCCGACCAAGGTGCGCGGTCAGCTCACCGAGTTCGGTCTGGTGGCCGAGGAGTACGGCGGCGACACGATGTTCGTCGACATCTCCGCCAAGCAGGGCCTCAACATCGAGGCTCTTCTGGAGGCCGTCGTCCTCACCGCCGACGCCTCGCTCGACCTGCGGGCCAACCCGGAGCAGGACGCGCAGGGTATTGCGATCGAGTCCCACCTCGACCGCGGTCGCGGTGCGGTCTCGACCGTCCTGGTCCAGCGCGGAACGCTGCGCATCGGTGACACGGTGGTCGTCGGCGACGCGTACGGCCGTGTCCGGGCGATGCTCGACGACAACGGTCAGAACGTCCAGGAGGCGGGTCCCTCGACCCCCGTCCTGGTGCTCGGTCTCACCAACGTCCCGGGCGCCGGCGACAACCTCCTGGTCGTCGACGAGGACCGTACGGCCCGGCAGATCGCCGAGAAGCGTGCCGCCCGTGAGCGCAACGCCAACTTCGCCCGCAAGGGTGTCCGGTTCTCCCTGGAGAACCTGGACGAGGCGCTCAAGGCCGGCCTGGTCCAGGAGCTCAACCTCATCATCAAGGGCGACGCGTCCGGTTCGGTGGAGGCTCTCGAGTCCTCGCTGCTCCAGCTCGACGTCGGCGAAGAGGTCGACATCCGGATCCTGCACCGCGGTGTGGGTGCGGTCACCGAGTCGGACATCAACCTGGCGACCGGCTCCGACGCTATCGTGATCGGCTTCAACGTGCGCGCCGCAGGGCGCGCCGAGCAGATGGCCGAGCGCGAGGGCGTGGACGTCCGGTACTACTCGGTCATCTACCAGGCGATCGAAGAGATCGAAGCGGCCCTCAAGGGCATGCTCAAGCCGGAGTACGAAGAGGTCGAGCTCGGCACGGCGGAGATCCGCGAGATCTTCCGCTCGTCCAAGCTGGGCAACATCGCCGGTGTGCTGGTCCGCTCCGGCGAGGTCAAGCGCAACACCAAGGCGCGCCTGCTGCGCGATGGCAAGGTCATCGCGGAGAGCCTCAACATCTCCGGTCTGCGCCGCTTCAAGGACGACGTCACCGAGATCCGCGAAGGCTTCGAGGGCGGTATCAACCTCGGAAACTTCAACGACATCAAGATCGACGACGTCATCGCGACGTACGAGATGCGCGAGAAGCCGCGAGGCTGATCAACTCTCGGGTCCGCGAGGACCCGGAGGGATTCGGAAAGGGTCCGGGAGTTCGCTCCCGGCCCCCCTCCACCACGGTCGGGGCCGGTCGACGGGTCGTATTTCCGTCGATCGGCTCCGGCCGTTCCGGTACGGTTTGGATGTCCCCGGCAAGCTCTGGCGGGGCACGAACCCGAACCGGCGGGACATCCGGACACACATGTATGTGGGGACCCTGTCCTTCGATCTGCTCCTCGGCGACGTACGGTCGTTGAAGGAGAAGCGTTCCGTCGTCCGCCCGATCGTCGCCGAGCTCCAGCGCAAGTACGCGGTGAGCGCGGCCGAGACCGGCGGACAGAATCTCCACCGCAGGGCCGAGATCGGCCTTGCCGTGGTCTCCGGTGACACCGGACACCTCACGGACGTACTGGACCGCTGCGAACGGCTGGTCGCAGGACGCCCCGAGGTGGAGCTGCTGTCGGTGAGACGGCGGCTGCACAGTGACGAAGACTGACAGTCGAGCGAAATCAGAAGGAAGAGTGACGGACCGGTGACCGACAACGCGCGGGCCCGCAAGCTGGCCGATCGCATCCAGGTCGTGGTCGCGGAGACCCTGGACCGGCGAATCAAGGATCCGCGGCTGGGATTCGTGACGATCACGGACGCCCGGGTCACCGGCGACCTGCGGGAGGCCACGGTCTTCTACACGGTCTACGGCGACGACGAGGAGCGCGCGGCCTCCGCCGCGGCGCTGGAGAGCGCCAAGGGCGTCCTCCGTACCGAGGTCGGCCGGCAGACCGGGGTCAGGTTCACGCCGAGCCTGGCCTTTGTCCCGGATGCCCTCCCGGACAACGCCCGCACCATCGAGGACCTCCTCGACAAGGCGCGGGCCAAGGACGCGGAGGTGCGCCAGGTGTCCACGGGCGCGCAGTACGCCGGCGACGCCGACCCGTACCGCAAGCCCGAGGACGAGGACGAGGAGACCGGGACCGGGACCGACGGATCCTCCGGGAAGAACGAGGGCCCGGCCTCCGCATGACCGAGCAGACCACCACGCCGGACGGTCTTGTCATCGTCGACAAGCCGTCCGGCTTCACTTCGCACGACGTCGTCGCCAAGATGCGCGGCATCGCCCGGACCCGGCGGGTCGGCCACGCCGGCACGCTGGACCCCATGGCGACCGGCGTCCTCGTGCTCGGGGTCCAGCGGGCCACCAAGCTGCTGGGCCACCTCGCCCTGACCGAGAAGGAGTACCTCGGCACGATCCGGCTCGGCCAGGACACCGTCACCGACGACGCCGAGGGCGAGATCACCTCGTCCACCGACGCCTCCGGTGTGACCCGGGAGTCCATCGACGCCGGGGTGGCCGCACTGACCGGACGGATCATGCAGGTCCCGTCCAAGGTCAGCGCCATCAAGATCAACGGCAAGCGGTCCTACGCGCGGGTGCGCGGCGGCGAGGAGTTCGAGATCCCGGCCCGTCCGGTGACCGTCTCCTCCTTCCGCGTCTACGACGTCCGTGAGGCCGTCGCCGAGGACGGCACCCCCGTCCTCGACCTGGTCGTCTCCGTCGTCTGCTCCTCGGGGACGTACATCCGCGCCATCGCCCGCGACCTCGGCGCCGGGCTCGGCGTCGGCGGCCACCTGACCGCGCTGCGCCGCACCCGGGTCGGCCCCTACGGGCTGGACAGGGCACGGACGCTCGACCAGCACCAGCAGGAGCTGACCGTGATGCCGGTCGCCGAGGCGGCGGCCTCCGCGTTCCCCCGCTGGGACGTGGACGACAAGCGCGCCAAGCTGCTCCTCAACGGCGTACGGCTGGACATGCCCGCGTACCCGCCGGGGCCGGTCGCGGTCTTCGGGCCCGACGGCGCGTTCCTCGTGCTCGTCGAGGAGGAGAAGGGCAAGGCCAAGAGCCTCGCCGTCTTCGCCTGAGCCGGTACGCCCGGCGCCTCGCGTCCGAGCCCTGCGCCCCGCGTCCGAGCCCGGGCCCCGGGCCCGCCGTGCCCCGGGCCCGCCGTGCCGCGCACCGGTGGCGTTCCCGCGTCCGGACCGCGCCCGCTACGGCGGGTCATGCGTGGGGCGGGCACCCATGCCCCGCCCGGTGCCCGCCCCACGTTCCCCTCCCCGGGACCATCCCTGCTCCCCGGGGGACACGCCTATTCACCCCATTGGACGGGCGCTCGGAGTGAATACCGGGGGCGTGGGGGGCGCTTTCCCCGTCCGCGCGCTCCCGGAGATCTCCGGCGGCCTAACGTCGCACCATGGGCAGTGGGGACCGGTCGAAACTGGTAAGAATCTGTGATCAGGCCGGCCGGCCGCGAGGGACGGGATTCGTCGCGGACGACCGCGGCACGGTCATCACCGCCCATCAGGCCGTGACCGCCCCGGGCCCGCTTCTCCTGCACGGCACCGGCGGCCGCACCTGTACCGTCGCCCCCGACGACATCACCGCGCTGCCCGCCCTCGGCCTCGCCCTCCTGCGCACCGGCGACCCCGACGTCCTCGACGCGGAGCCCCTGCCCATCGCCGCCCGCGACCTCGCGGAGCCCGGCGGTTACGTGGACATCGCCGCCCACGGGCGGCGCGAGGCCCGGGTGCTCGGCACCACCCCCGCCACCTACACCACGGCGGACGGCGTCGGACACCCGGTCCCCGCCGCCCTGGAGCTGGCCCTCGGCACCGACGGCCGGGACGCCCTGCGCTCCGGGGGCGCGGCCATCGGCGGACCCGTTTTCGACCCGGCCACCGGCGCGGTCGTCGGGATCCTCTGCACCGCCCTCACGGCCCCGCACGAGGCGGCGGGCCTCGCGCTCCCGATCGTCCGGGGCGCGGAGGGGGCGCTGGACGCCCTGCTGCGCCGCAACGCCACCGCCGCCCCCGCCTACGGCCCCGACCTCAACCTCGCCGGGGCCCTCCAGCTCACCGCCACCTCCGTAGGTTCGGCGGACGGCCCGCGAGCCCGCACCGCCCCCGTCGAGCGCGCCGACGTCCACGCCGAGCTCGCCGCCTTCGCCGCCGGCACGGGCCTGGTCCTCGGCCTCGTCGGAGCACCCGGCACCGGCCGCACCACCGAGCTGGCCGCCCTCGCGGAGCGCCGCGCGAACGGCGCCGCGCCCGCCCCCACGCTCTGGCTGCGCGGCGCCGACCTGCTGGCCGACGACACCTCGATCGCGGACGCCGCGAGCCGGGCGCTCACCCGCGCCGCCCGGATCGTCGCCGCCGCCGGGGCGCGCGGCGACATGAGCATCGTCACCCCGGAGCGCGTCGCCGGGCTCGCCGCGGACGCCGGGCATCCGCTCCTGGTGGTCCTCGACGGCCCCGAGGAGATGGAGCCGCTCCTGGCCCACCGGCTCGCCGACTGGACGGCCGGCACCGCCGTCTGGCTGCGCGAGCAGGGCGTCCGGCTCGTCGTGGCCTGCCGTCCCGAGCACTGGGAGACCGCGGGCGCCCTCTACCCGCCGGGCGCCCTGCACCGCCCGCACCGCCCCGCCCGCCGGCTGCCGCCCGCCCTGCGCCTGGGCGACCTCACCCCCGAGCAGGCCGAGCGGGCCAAGGAGGCCTACGGCATCCCGCCCGCCGCCCTCGCCCCCGGCCACGACCGGCACCCGCTCACGCTGAGGCTCCTCGCCGAGGTCCGCGCCGCACTGCCGCCCGGCGTACCCGGCTGCCCGGACACCGAGGACGTCTTCGGCGCCCACCTCGACCTGCTCTGCGTGCGCGTCGCCGTCCGGATCGCCGCCGCCGCCGACGAACAGCCCCGCGGCGCCGCCGTACGCCGGCTCGCCGCCGGGGTGGCGGGCCAGGTCCACGAGGCGGCCCGCCGCTGCCTGGGTCCCGGCCAGGGCGAGCTGGACCGGGCGGCGTTCGAGGAGATCTTCCCCTGGCGCACCGGCTGGGCCTCCGCCGTCCTCACCGAGGGCCTCCTCGTCCCCGCCGGGGCGGGCTACCGCTTCGCCCACGAGGAGCTCGGCGACTGGGTGCAGGGCGCCCACCTCGACCTGGACGCTGCCCTGCGCTCCCTGGTGCACCGCTGGCACCGGGGGAGCGGCGGCCCGGACCGGGCGCCGCACCCCCCTGCCGTCGGTGAACCCCGCAGTCTGCCGGTGCCCCGGCACCGCATCGGACCGGTGATCCAGGCCATGGTGCTCCTCGGCCGCCGCCAGGGCACGGCCGCGCTCGCGCACCGGATGGCCGACCTGATCGAGGCGCTGGACCGGCTGCGGACCGACGAGGGCCCGCGCGACGGGGACGCCGCCTGGTGGGCGGCCCACCTGCTGGGCGGCAGCCTGCTGCGGGTGCCCGACGCCCGCCCGTACCTCGGCGTCCTGCGCGTTCTCGCCGGCCGCATCACCCGCCACTCCGCCGCCCCCGACGGACCCGGGGGCCTCGGGGCGTACGGGGAGTTCGGTCCCTGGTTCTGGCGGCGACTGCGCCTCCCCGAGGAGGACCGGATCGACCTGCTCCGGCGTCTCGTGCCCGCCGACGGGCTGCCCCGCACCGACGGCGACGAACGCTATCTGGACGCGGTCGCCCGCCGCCTCGCCCTCGACGCCCCGGCCGTGCAGCCGCTGCTGTGCCGCTGGTTCACCGACGAACGTCCGCTGCTCGTGGGCCCCGACGCCCCGGACGTCCCGCTGCGCCCCACGGTCGCCGCCGCCGCGCAGGCCCTGCTGTACGCCCGCCGCGACCTCGCCCCCGACGACCTGGCCGACGCGCTGATCGCCACCCCGCACCAGCGCGCCGGGGAGCTGCTGCTCGCCCTCGCCGAGGACGAGCCCACCGCGCTCTGCCGGGCCGTGGAGCGCTGGGCCCGCGACGAGGACCGCCCGGCCCGCCGCGCCGCCGCCGCCCACTACGCCGGACTCCTCCAGCCGCGGGTCACCGCCGAGGGCGACCGGGCCCTGCTGCGCTCCGCCGCTCTCGTGCTGCTGGACCGCCCCGACGACGCCGCCCTGCACGCCGCCGCCCTCACCCTCCTCGTCCGCGACCCGGTGGCCGGGGAGCGCCATCTCCCGGCTGCCCTGCGCGCGTTCGCCGCCGGAGACCCCCGGCTGTCCGTCGAGCTGCTCGCCGAGGTGTTCCCCGCCCACCAGGAGCCGGTCCTCGCCGCTCTCCGCGCCCGTCTCGCCCGCCCCGGGGACGGTGGGGGCGCGGTGCTGCGGGCGCTGGCCGGACTCGACACGCCCGCGCTCGCGCTGCACGTCGCCGGTCTCGTACGGGAGTACATCGACGCCCATCCCCAGGACGGCACGCACGCCGCCGAGTACGTCGACCTCCGCCTGGAGCACGGTCCCGCGGCCCGGGCACTGCTCCTGCCCCTGGTGACCGGGCTGCTGCGGGACCGCCCCGCACCGCCGCCGGTGCGCGCCGCGCTCGCCCGGGTCCTCGCCGGAGCCGGGAGCGCCGCGTCCCGGCCGCTGCGGGCGGAGCTGCTGGAGGTCCTGCTGGAGTTCGAGCAGGTCACCGGCCGGGACCCGGATGTGCTGGAAGCCCTCCTGCGGGCCGCGGCCGAGGGCTCGGAACGCCGCCCGGAGATCCGTACGCGCGCGCTCGTGCACCGCACCGGGATGCTGCTGGTCCGCACCCCCGAAGGCGCCGCCCGCTTTGACCGGGGCCTGGTCGAACTCGCCCGGGACGTGCCCGGATTCGCCGCCCTCGTCACCCGCTGGCTGGCCGACGCCCCCCAGGAGTGGGCGGCGGTCGTGGGCCCGAGCGCCCGGCGCACGGTCGAGGCGTTGGAGACATCACGTCAGCCGATGCCGATGCCGATGCAGGCGGCGGGACGTGAGCATGGCAGTCTTAGACCTGCGTAATCGACATACACACGTACACAGGTTCGGGCGAGGAGCGGTCACAGTGCAGTGCTGGCGTGGCTTGGAGGACATCCCCCAGGACTGGGGGCGCAGCGTCGTCACCATCGGCTCCTACGACGGCGTGCACCGCGGACACCAGCTGATCATCGGCCGGGCCGTCGAGCGCGCCCGTGAGCTGGGCGTTCCCTCCGTCGTCGTCACCTTCGACCCGCACCCCAGCGAGGTCGTCCGCCCCGGCAGCCACCCGCCGCTGCTCGCCCCGCACCACCGCCGCGCCGAGCTGATGGCGCAGCTGGGCGTGGACGCCCTGCTGATCCTGCCGTTCACCGCCGAGTTCTCCAAGCTGTCGCCCGCCGACTTCATCGCGAAGGTCCTCGTCGACCGGCTGCACGCCAAGGCCGTCATCGAGGGTCCCAACTTCCGCTTCGGCCACAAGGCCGCGGGGAACGTCGCGCTGCTGACCGAGCTGGGCGCCACCTACGACTACACCGTCGAGGTCATCGACCTGTACGTCACCGGCGAGGCGGGCGGCGGACAGCCGTTCTCCTCCACGCTCACCCGCCGGCTCGTCGCCGAGGGTGACGTCGCCGGCGCCGCCGAGATCCTCGGCCGCCCGCACCGGGTCGAGGGCATCGTGGTGCGTGGCGCGCAGCGCGGCCGGGAGCTGGGCTTCCCGACGGCCAACGTCGAGACCCTGCCGCACACCGCGATCCCCGCCGACGGCGTCTACGCAGGCTGGCTGGAGGTGGCCGGCGAGTCGATGCCCGCCGCGATCTCCGTGGGGACGAACCCGCAGTTCGACGCCGTCGACCGGACCGTCGAGGCGTACGCCATCGACCGCGTCGACCTCGACCTGTACGGGCTGCACGTGGCCGTCGACTTCCTCGCGTACGTCCGGGGCATGCTGAAGTTCGACTCCATCGACGACCTCCTGGTCGCCATGGCCGCCGATGTGAAGCGCGCCGCCGAGCTGACCGCCGCGTACGACGGCACCCACTGACGTACCCCTCGGCCGTGCGCCGCGCCCGGGGACGACGGATGCTGACAGGGTGCGCGACATCCTGCCCGACCTCCGTGCCCGGTGCTCCGAGGGCGTCCCCTTCGCCCTGGCGACCGTCGTCGCCGTGCACGGCAGCGCGCCCCGTGACCCCGGCGCCGTGCTGGCCGTGGACGCGGCGGGGGCGGTGGTCGGCAGCGTCTCCGGGGGCTGTGTCGAGAGCGATGTGTACGAGGTCGCCCGCGAGGTGCTCGCCGGGGCGGGGCCGCGCGTGGTGTCGTACGGGATCAGCGACGACGAGGCGTTCGGTGTCGGCCTGACCTGCGGCGGCACGATCGAGGTCCTGGTGCGCGCCTGTGCGACCGCCGCCGAGCGCGAGGACCTCGCGGCCGTCCTGGACCTGATCGCCGCCGGCCTGCCGGTGGCCGAGGCCACGGTCCTGTCCGGCGCGGAGACCGGGGCCCGCCTGGTCGTCCGGCCCGACGACACCCTCGGCAGCCGTGGCACGCTCGGTTCCGAAGGGCTGGACGCCGCCGCCACCGACGACGCCCGGGGGCTGCTGGCCCAGGGGCGCACCGGGATCCAGTGGTACGGGGCGCGGGGCCAGCGCCGGATGCAGGAGGTCGCCGTCTTCTTCCGGACGTACGCCCCGCCGCCCCGCATGCTCGTCTTCGGCGCGATCGACCACGCGGCGGCCACCGCCCGCATCGGCTCGTTCCTCGGCTACCGGGTCACCGTCTGCGACGCCCGCCCCGCCTTCGCCACCCGGGAGCGCTTCCCCACGGCGGACGAGGTCGTCCGTGCCTGGCCGCACACCTACCTGGAGTCCACCGAGGTCGACGCCCGCACCGCGATCTGCGTGCTCACCCACGATCCCAGGTTCGACGTGCCCCTGCTCGTCGCGGCCCTGCGCACGCCCGCCGCGTACATCGGGGTGATGGGCAGCCGCCGCACGCACCGCGACCGGCTGGCCCGGCTGCGCGAGGCCGGGGTGGACGAGGCGCACCTCGCGCGCCTCGCCTCACCCGTGGGCCTCGACCTCGGAGCCCGTACGCCGGAGGAGACGGCCGTCTCCATCGCCGCCGAGATCATCCAGCACCGCTGGGGCGGCACGGGCCGGCCGCTCGGCGAGCTGACGGGGGCGATCCACCGGGACCGATGAGCTCGGGGGAGACCGCGCACACGGAGCCCGACCAGCCACCGCACATCCCGCGGCGGCAAGCGGTTCTTTCCCGACGGCGCGCTCCTCGACCCGGAACCGGTCGAGGAGCGCGCCCGCTCCGGTGAACTGATCAGCGCCCGCCACCGGATCCGCTGAACAGCACCTGCTCTCGTCAGGCGGGCGCCTCGGCGGTGGGCACGCCCCGGTCCTCCCCGCCGCACGCCGCCGCCCAGTGGCACGCCACCTGGGTGTCCCCGCCGCCGCTCAGCACCGGCAGATCCACCGTGCGGCACGCCTCCGCCACCCCCGCCCGCTCCGCCTCGCCCGAGGCCAGGACCTGGCAGCGCACGTGGAACCGGCAGCCGGGGGGCACCTTCGAGGGGTCCGGCGGCTCCCCGGCCAGCACGACCGGTTCGCCCTCCGCCTCCGGGAGCACGGACAGCAGGGCCCGCGTGTACGGGTGCCGGGGGGCGGTGAGCAGCTGCTCGACCGGGCCCGTCTCGACGATCCGGCCCAGATACATCACCGCCACCCGGTCCGCGATGTTCCAGGCCAGCCCCAGATCATGGGTGACCACCAGTGCCGACAGCCCCAGCTCGTCGCGGAGCCGCAGCAGCAGCGCCAGGATCTCGCCCCGCACCGACGCGTCCAGCGACGCAACGGGCTCGTCGGCCACGATCAGCTCCGGCTCCAGCACCAGGGCCCCTGCGATCACGACGCGCTGGCGCTGACCGCCCGACAGCTCGTGCGGGAAGCGCAGGAAGAACCGCTCCGGCGGCCGCAGCCCGGCCCGGGACAGGGCCCCGGAGACGGCGGCCCGCTCGTCCCCGGCGTACCCGTGGATGCGCAGCCCCTCGGCCACCGCGTCGTACACCGTGTGCCGGGGGTTGAGCGAGCCGCTCGGGTCCTGGAGGACCAACTGCACGCGTTTCCGGTACGCCTTGAGCGCCCGGCCCGTATAGACGAGCGGTGCGCCGCCGAACGTGACCCGTCCCGAGGTGGGCGGGACCAGGCCGAGCAACGACCGGGCGAGCGTCGTCTTGCCGCAGCCGGACTCGCCCACCAGTGCGACGATCTCGCCGGGCCGGATGTCGAGGTCGACGCCGTCGACGGCACGGGCGGTGGCGGCCCCGCGCCGGCCGGGGAACGCGACCTTCAGCTCCTCGGCGCTGAGGAGGGGCGCGGTGCCGACCGGAGGGACGGTGCTCATGTCGTGCTCCTCGTGTCGTCGGCCCCCGGGGAGGCCGGTTCGTCCACCAGGACGCAGGCCGCCCGGCGCTCGGGTCCGGCCTCCCGCAGCTCCTGGTCCTCGGTGGCGCAGACGTCCAGCGCCACAGGGCACCGCGGATGGAACGTACAGCCGCCCGGCAGCGCGGCCGGATCCGGCGGGTCTCCCGGCAGCCCGCGCGGGGCGTGCCGCGAGGACAGGTCCCCGATCCTCGGGAACGCGGCGGAGAGCGCCTTGCCGTACGGGTGGCGGGCGTCCGTGTACACCTGCCGGGCGGGCCCCTCCTCGACGACCCGGCCCGCGTACATCACCGAGAGCCGGTCGCAGGTGTCGGCGAGCACCGCGAGGTCGTGGCTGATCATGATCAGCCCGACGTTCTGGTCGGACACCAACTGCTCGATCAGGCGCAGGATCTGCGCCTGGATCATCACGTCCAGCGCGGTCGTCGGTTCGTCCGCGACGATCAGCCGCGGATCGCAGGCCAGCGCCATGGCGATCATCACGCGCTGGCGCTGCCCGCCGGACAGCTCGTGCGGATACGCCTGTGCGCGAGCAGCGGGCAGGCCCACCTGTTCCAGCAGCTCGCCGGCGCGCTTGCGGGCGGCCGCCGGGGTGGCCTTGCTGTGCAGCAGGATCGGTTCGGCGATCTGGTCCCCGACCCGGTGCACGGCGTTCAGCGAGTGCATCGCCCCCTGGAAGACGATCGACGCGCCCGCCCAGCGGACGGCTCGCAGCCGCCCCCACTTCATGGTCAGGACGTCCTCGCCGTCGAGGAGGATCTCGCCGGTGAGCGTGGCCGTCGCGGGCAGCAGCCGCAGCAGGGCGAGGGCCAGCGTCGACTTGCCGCAGCCGGACTCCCCGGCGATGCCGAGCTTCTGCCCGGCCTCGACCCGCAGATCGACACCCCGTACGGCGGGGACGGCGTCGGCCCCGCCGCCGTAGGTGACGGTCAGGTTCCGCACCTCCAGAAGCGGCGGATCGCCGGTGGGCCTCGTCGGGCCGGGGGAGCCGGACGGGTCCGGGTTCGGCGTGGTGGTCGTGGTCGTGGCGGTCAACGGGACACCCCCAGCTTGGGGTTGAGCACGGACTCGATGGCGCGGCCGCACAGCGTGAAGGCGAGGGCGACCACGGCGATGGCGAGTCCGGGCGGAGCGAGGTACCACCAGTTGCCGGAGCTGACCGCGCCGGCCTCGCGGGCGTCCTGGAGCAGACCGCCCCAGGAGACGATCGTGGGATCGCTGAGCCCGAGGAAGGCGAGCGTCGCCTCGGTGAGGATGGCGGTGGAGATCACGAGCGTCGTCTGGGCCAGCACCAGCGGCATCACGTTGGGCAGGACGTGACGGGACATGATGTGGCCGTGCCCGCCGCCGAGCGCCCGGGAGCGTTCGATGTACGGGCGGGACTCCACCGACAGCGTCTGGGCGCGGACCAGGCGGGCGGTCGTCGGCCAGGTCGTCACGCCGATCGCCAGGATCGTCGTCCACACCGACCGGGACAGGACCGTGGCCAGGGCGATGGCCAGCACCAGGGTCGGCATCACCAGGAACCAGTCGGTGACCCGCATGATGACGGTGGCGTACCAGCCCTTGAAGTGGCCCGCGGTGATCCCGATGAGGGTGCCGATCGCCACGGACAGGAAGGCGGCGAGCAGGCCGACCGTCAGCGAGACCCGGGTGCCCCAGAGCATCAGGGCCAGCAGACTGCGGCCGAACTGGTCGGTCCCGAGCGGGAATTCACCGCTCGGGGCCTCCATCGGGCCGCCCGGGGCGTTGGTCACGCTCTGCGAGTCGGCCCCGACCAGCAGCGGGGCGGTCAGCGCGAGCAGGGCGATCACCGCGAGCACGGCGAGTCCGACGAGACCGGCGCGGTGCGTGCGGTACTGCCGCCAGAAGCGGAGCACCGCCTGCCGCCGCCGGGCCCGGGTGAGGGCGCGCGGGCTCTGCGCCGGGACCGCCTTCTCCGGCTGCCCGGAGGGCTTCGGGGCGTCCGGCTCCAGTGGCTCGGGCTTCTGCATCGACGTCGTCATCGGCCCACCCGGGGATCCAGCAGCGGATAGATCACATCGGCCAGCGTGTTCATCAGGATCACCGCGGCGGCGAACACGAAGAACAACGCCTGCACCAACGGCAGATCGGGCACGCTCAGCGCCTGGTAGAACAGGCCGCCGAGCCCCGGCCAGGAGAACACCGTCTCCACCAGGATCGCCCCGGCGACGGTCGTGCCGAGGTTCACGAAGAGCAGCGTCACGGTCGGCAGCATCGCGTTCGGCACGGCGTGCTTGCGGCGTACGAGGTCGTCGCGCAGCCCCTTGGCGCGGGCGGTCGTCAGATAGTCGCTGCCCATCTCGTCCAGCAGCGAGGAGCGCATCACCAGCAGGGTGCGCGCGTACTCCACGGCGACGAGCGTGATGACGGGCAGCACCATGTGGTGGGCGATGTCCAGCACCCGGTCGAAGCCCTCGGTGTCGCCGGACTCCATGCCGCCGGTCGGGAAGAGCCCCGGGATCGGGCCGATGCCCACCGACAGGGTGATGATGAGGAGCAGGCCGAGCCAGAACGAGGGCACCGAGTACAGCGTCAGCGCGAACGCGGTGTTGGCGCGGTCCCCGGCACTGCCGTTGCGCCACGCGGAGCGCGCGCCCAGCCAGATGCCGAGCAGCGTGTAGATCACGAAGGCGGTACCGGTCAGCAGCAGGGTGGCGGGCAGCGCCTCGGCGATCTTGTCGAGCACCGGGGCGCGGAACTGGTACGACGTACCGAAGTCGCCGGTCAGCGCCTTGCCGCAGTACTGGGTGAACTGCTGCCACAGCGGCAGGTCGAGGCCGAACTCGCGGCGCATCGCCGCGATCTGCTCGGTCGACACCTGACGGCCGCCGGTCATCTGTTTGACCGGGTCGCCGGGGATCAGCCGGAAGAGGAAGAAGCTGGTGACGAGGACGGCGAAGAGGGAGACGGCCGCCCCGGCGAGCTTGCCCGCCGCGTAGCGGGCGTAGGCGGCCGTGGAGCGGGAGCGTGGGGAGCGGGCCGACGGCCCGGCCGGAGCCGGGCCGTCGGATCCGGTGCTCTCCACGCCCGCCGAGCCCTTCAGCAGGGCGGGAGTGGTTTCTGAGCTCATGGACTATTCACGGTCTTCCGCGGTGGAGCGGCGACGCATGGCGAACAGGAGTCCGCCACCGGCGAGGACGACGACGGCGATCCCGACCCCGATGAGCACCCCGGTGGAGGAGCCACCGGAGTCGGAGGAGCCGGACGAGGAGGCCCCGGCGGCCGGGACCGCCGACCACCAGCTCCAGTAGCCGTCCTGGCCGTAGATGTTGCCGGCGGCCGACGGCATGGTGGTGATGGACTCGATGTGGTCGGTGCGGTAGGCCTCGACGGCATTCGGGTACGCCATGACGTTCATGTACCCGGTGTCGTACAGCCGCGACTCCAGTTGCTTGACCAGATCCGCCCGCTTGGCGGGGTCGTACTCGGCCAGTTGCTTCTTGTAGAGCTCGTCGTACTGCTTGTCGCAGATGAAGTTGTCGGTCGCGGCCGTCTCCTTCGCCTTGGCCGGCAGGGCGGCGCAGGTGTGGATCGACAGGACGAAGTCGGGGTCGGGGTTGACGGACCAGCCGTCGAAGGCGAGGTCGTACTCACCGGCGTACCAGGGGTCGGAGACGTTGTCGAGGCAGTCGACCTTCAGTCCGATGCCCAGCTCGCCCCACCACTCCTGGAGGTACTTGCCGATCGCCTTGTCGTTGGGGTCGGTGGCGTGGCAGAGGATGCGGAAGTCGAGCGGCTTGCCGTCCTTGCCGACGCGCTTGCCCGAGCCGTTCTTCTTGTACCCGGCCTCGTCCAGCAGGGCCGCGGCCTTCGCCGGGTCGTGGGCGAGCTTCTGGTCGGCCGACGGCTTCCAGAAGTAGTCGCCGAAGCGCGGCGGGATGTAGCCCTCGCCCTCGACGGCGTGGCCCTGGAAGACCTTGTCGATGATGGTCTTGCGGTCGACCGCCATGAACAGCGCGTGCCGCACCTTCTGGTCCAGCAGTGCCGGGTGCCCGTCACCGAACTTCTGCCCGTCCTTGGTACGGGCTCCGGGGTTGACGGCGAGCGCGAAGAAGCGCCGGCCCGGGGCGTCGTTCACCTTGATGTCCGGGGCCTTCTCCAGCGAGGCGGACTGGGCCGGGGTCAGGCTGGGACTGCCCGCGACGAACGACACCTCGCCCTTGCGCAGGGCGGCCACGGCCGCGTCCTGGTCCTTGTAGTAGCGGAAGACCAGTTCGTCGAACTTGGGCGACCCGCGCCAGAAGTCCTTGTTGGCCTTCAGCTTCACATAGCTGTCGACCTTGTAGTCCGTCAGGATGAACGGCCCGTTCCCCACGATGGGGAACTGCTTGTCGTTGTTGAACTTCGAGAAGTCGCCGACCTTCTCCCAGACGTGCTTCGGGACGATCGGCACGTCGAGTGCGGCCATCGTGGCCTGCGGCTCCTTCAACGTGATGACCAGCTGGTCCTTGCTCGGCGCGGTCACCTTCTCGAAGTTGCCGACGAAGCTGCCGTTGGAGGTCGCGGCGCCCTCGTCCGTCATCATCTTGTTGAACGTCCAGGCGGCGTCCTCGGCGGTGGCCTGCTGCCCGTCGGACCACTTCGAGTCGGAGCGGATCGTGTACGTCCACGTCAGCTTGTCCGCGGAGGGCTCCCACGCGGTGGCGAGTCCCGGGATCGCCTTGTTGTCCTTGGGGTCGTAGTTGGTCAGGTAGTCGTACATCAGCCGGTGGATACTCGTGCTGAGCAACCGCTGCGCCAGGAACGGGCTGAGCGAGTCGACGCTCTGCGCGACGGCGACCGTGAGCGTCGTCTTCCCGTCGTCCGCGCGCGCCTCGGAGGGGGCGGGTGCGAGCAGGTTTCCGGGTACGACGGATCCGGCGGTGAGTGCCAGGGCGGCCACGCCGGAGGCCAGCAGGAGGCGCAGGCGTCGGCGTGGCCGGGTGGAGTGGTGGGGAACTCTAGTGACCATGGACGGGGACCTCGCGTCATCACTCGCTGAAGAAGGCGGGTAGATCTCTGGTTCGCCAGTTGGTGAAGCGAAGGTTTATCAGCGGTTGTCGAGGCTCGTCAACGGTCAGTCAAACAGCGTGTGGGCTGCGGGAATAGCGGAAGGGCCCGCACCGCGCGAGCGGTGCGGGCCCTTCGTCGGCCCTACGCTTACCCCCATTGGTCTACACCACTTCGGCCCTACTGCTGAGGCGCCGGCGGCGGTTGCGGAGGCGTCTGCTGCCAGCCGGCGGGAGGCACCGGGCCCTGCGACTCGGGCCGGCCTGCCGGGGCGGCCTGCCCGCCCTGCTGCTCCTGCTGCTCCGGCTGCGGCGTACCGGCCCCGGGTGCGCCCGGCCCGGCCTGCGGGGGAGGCGCCTGGAGCCACCCGTTCTGCGGTCCGCCCTGCGGCGCCTGCGGAGGATGGGGGCCGCCCGGCTGACCGGCCGCCTGATATCCCCCGTACGGCGGCTGCCCGCCGTAGGGCTGCTGCTGGGCGTACGGCTGCTGCTGCCCCTGCTGAGGCTGCCCGGGGTGCTGCGGCTGCGGCTGCGGCTGCGGCTGGTGCTGCGGGAAGGGCTGGCCGGGGCCGGGCTGCTGCGGTGCGTACGGCTGCTGGCCCGGGACCTGCTGGCCGGGAGCGTGCTGGCCCGGGACCTGTTGGCCGGGAGCGTGCTGACCGGGGCCGCCCTGCTGGCCGGGGCCACCCTGTTGGCCGGGCATCGGCTGTCCCGGCATCGGCATCGGCTGGGCGGGTGCCGGGTAGCCCTGCTGACCGGGCATCGGCGGGGCGAACTGCGGCGGCGGGTTCTGGCCGTCCCCCGTCCACAGCCCCTGCTGCTGCTGCGCCCGCGCGAAGTCCTCGGCCACCAGCGCCGAGAGGTTGAAGTACGCCTCACGGGTCTTGGGCCGCATCATGTCGAGGTCGACCTCGGCGCCCGCCGCCAGGTGCTCGTCGAACGGCACGACGACGACTCCGCGGCAGCGCGTCTCGAAGTGCTGGACGATGTCGTCCACCTTGATCATCTTGCCGGTCTCGCGAACGCCGGAGATGACGGTGAGCGAACGCTGCACCAGGTCGGCGTAGCCGTGGGCCGAGAGCCAGTCCAGCGTCGTGGAGGCGCTGGACGCGCCGTCGACCGAGGGCGTCGAGATGATGATCAGCTGGTCGGCGAGGTCGAGCACCCCGCGCATCGCGCTGTACAGCAGTCCGGTGCCGGAGTCGGTGAGGATGATCGGGTACTGCTTGCCGAGCACCTCGATCGCGCGCCGGTAGTCCTCGTCGTTGAACGTCGTGGAGACCGCCGGGTCCACGTCGTTGGCGATGATCTCCAGACCGGAGGGCGCCTGCGAGGTGAACCGGCGGATGTCCATGTACGAGTTGAGGTACGGGATCGCCTGGACCAGGTCGCGGATGGTCGCCCCGGTCTCGCGGCGCACCCGTCGGCCCAGCGTTCCGGCGTCCGGGTTGGCGTCGATGGCGAGGATCTTGTCCTGCCGCTCGGTGGCCAGCGTCGAACCGAGGGCGGTGGTCGTGGTGGTCTTGCCGACACCGCCCTTGAGGCTGATGACGGCGATGCGGTAGCAGGACAGCACTGGGGTGCGGATCAGCTCCAGCTTGCGCAGCCGCTCGGCCTCCTCCTTCTTGCCGCCCAGCTTGAACCGGGAGGCGGCCGAGGGGTTACGGCTGCTCTTGGCCTTCTGCTTGCCCCGCACCAGCCGGTCGGAGGAGAGCTCGACGGCCGCCGTGTACCCGAGCGGGGCGCCGGGCACCGACCGCTCGCGCTGGTCGTGGGCGACGGGGGTGGGCCAGGCTCCGCCCGTACGCGGGTCGACGGGCGGTTGCTGCTGCTGGTGCGGCGGCTGGGCCTGGGCGGCCTGGGGGTGCTGTCCGTACGCCTCCGGCTGCTGCGGGGCGGGAGGGAGGTTCGGGGTGCCCTGGGCCGGGAAGGGGGCGTGCTGCTGCGGCGCGTTGGGCGGCTGTCCGGGCTGCCCGGGCTGTCCCGGCTGGCCGGTCTGTCCGGGCTGGCCGGTCTGAGGGAAGCCGTACCCGCCCTGCGGCGGGAAGCCGTAGCCGCCCGCGCCCTGCGGGGCCTGCGGGGCCTGCGGGTGAGCCTGAGGTGGCAGCGGTGCGCCGGTTCCGGACTGACCGGGCTGACCGGGGAAAGGCTGCTGCTGGTGCGGTTGCTGGGGAACCTGGGGCGCGTGAGGGGGCTGAAGCGCCTGGGGTGCCTGGGGCGGCTGTCCCGTCTGCGGGAAGCCGTAGCCGCCGGGCGCCTCGTTCGCCGGGGCGGAACCGGGCCACTGCGCCGCGGGCTGCGGCGCGGAGGGCCCCGGAGCCGCCGGCTGGAAGGCGGGCGGCAGCGGCGGCAGCGCGCCGCCCTGGGCGGGAGGCGACCACGGCACCGGTGCGGCGGCGGCATGCGGGGCGTCGGCGGCGGGGGGCGGCGCGTCCTGGGGCGCGGCGTTCTGGAGATCCGTGCTCCGCGCTACGACGTCCTGCTCGCCCGCGCCCGTGCCCGTGACGGCGTCGGGGGTGGGGGCGTCACCGGGGCCCCCGGCCTCGTCGGTGCCCGCTCCGGTCGCGGCTCCGCCCTCGGAATCCGCGGAGCCCGTATCCGTACGGGAGGCGGATTCGGAGTCCGTGGCGGCGAGCGCGGGAAGGGAGGTGGCCGGCTCGGATGACGTACCGGAGGGGGCCGCGTCCTCGGAGTCCGTACCGGAGTCCGTACCGGAGTCCGTACCGGAGGCGAGGGCGTCGGCCTTCTTGTCGTCCGCTTCTCCGGCACCGGACAGACCTTCCGCGGCGGACCCGGAATCCGCCCCGCCGGCCGATCCGGCTGCGGCTTCCGCCTCGCGCTCCGCGATCTCCCGCTTGAGCGCGGCGGGCGAGAACCGCATCGTCGCGCCGCTCTCCACATCGCCGCCGCCGAAAGGACCGGCGTCCTGGCTGTCGGCCACCGGAGCGGTCGGAGCGTCCGGAGTCCGCGTGGGCGTCGACGGAGCAGGAGCGTCCGGAACCTGCGGGTGCGAAGTCTGCGGGTGCGAAGTCTGCGGGTGCGGAGTCTGCACGTGCGGAGCCTGTGCGTGCGGCGTCTCCGGCACGGGGGTGGGGGAGGCCGGGGCCTCCGGAGCCGCGGGGACGGCCGGCTCGGCGGGCGCCGGAGGGGCGGGCGCCCAGTTGGGGTCGAAGCCGCCGGGTGTGGCCGACAGGTCGGGTGAGGACAGGGGCGCCCCCACCGGCGGCGGAGGGGGCGCCAGGTGCGAGCCCGCTCCTCCCGACGAGTCCCCCGCCGCGTTCTGCGTGTACCAGGCGGGAGGGGTGTAGTCGATGGTGAACTCACCCGTCATCTCGGCGGGATCCGCGTCGGACGACTCGTCGACGGGCATGTCCCATCCGCCGCGGATCTCGTCCCGATCGCCGTTCACTTTGCCTCCTGGTGTGGTCGAGCACCCTTGTGCCGTGGTGGGTGGGGGCGACCGTTCCCGATGTGCCGGTCCGCCCGGCTCTCCCCCTTGCGACGCGCATCACCTGCTCGCAGGTTTCTTCTGCCGCGCCCCACCCACCCTAATCGCCATCCGGTGAACTCAGGCAGGGCGTAGGGCAGGGCAAGCGCCGCCCCACCGGCCACGTGTCACACCCCGGTGAACGACGTGCGAAGGAAAGGGGGCGACGAGACGGTCAATCCACGCCATACCCGTACAGGGCGAAGGGTGGCGGCCCACTCGGCGGCCACCCTTCGCGGGGCTGTGCGCCTCCGCGGGACCGAACCCGCGTGACGCCGCATCTACGTGAGGTCGAACTCGCCGTCGCGAGCGCCCAGGACGAACGCCGTCCACTCCGCCTCCGTGTACCGCAGGACGGTGTCCGGGTCCAGCGAGGAGCGCATGGCGACCGCGCCGTCCGGCAGATGCGCGATCTCGACCCGCTCCTCGGCCTCCTCCGTGCCGGGCGCGCTGAGCCACGTCACATCCGAGATGTCGAGAGCGTAGAGCTCATCCTTTTCCTGCTGGGTGCCCATGACGGCGTCCCTTCGATCGAACGGATTCGGTGCGTGGTCCATGTTCCCCGGAGGGAGGGGTGTCCGTGGGTCGAACGGTGCAGGAATCAGTCCATCCGGCGAGCTGTGCCCAGCAGTCCGGTCTCGGCGTCCGTCGCGTTCGTCATCACCCAATGGTGTTCGCGCCCCGCCACCCAGAGGGTGACACCGTCCGCCAGTGTGGGCAGCGCCTCGTACTCGGCGCGCGCCAGCCCCAGGATCCGGCCGATCTGCTCGGCCTCGCCGGGCGAGACCCGCTGGATGCCCACCAGCGCGGACGACCGCATCAACCGTGGTGCGACCGGGCTCAGATAGGGAAGCAGCGTCAGCACGGACTGCCACGGCGAGGACACCACCCGGCCGCGCGGCGGGCGCATGCCGCAGTCCCGCACCACCACCACGGGGCTGCCCACCGTCGCTCCCGTCGGCGGAACACGGCCCACGTCGTACAGGGACACGCACTCCAGCCCGGCGCCCGCCGCCTGGGCGAGCGTGGTCCAGGCCTGGACGCGACCGGTCTCGACCGCCACCCGGGCACCGGTGCCCGCCGCCCGCAGCGCCAGGACCTGCGCCGTCCACAGCCCGCCGATCAGCGTGACGTCGTACGGCACGGGGCGGTGGAAGCCGATCAGCTGCGGCTTGTTGTTCGCGTCGTTGCCGATGATCACCCCGTCGTCGCCGACCGGCAGTGACAACGCCCCCAGGTGGTCCGCGGCCACGGTGTGACCCGCGTGACGGGGGCCGCGCAGCCCACGCCGGGGCTCGGTCCGGTTGCTCACTGTGCGCCTCCCAGCGGGAGCGTGGCCAGGACGCCCGGCAACTGCTCGCGGTCCAGTCGTGCCAGCCCCACCTTGGCGTGCCGGGCTGCTTGCTCCAACGTCCTTCTCACGCCGATCAGTTCGGTGTCCGAGCCGCCGGTGACCCGCACATGACCGGCCACACTCGTCGAGCCCTGACGCACCCCGCGGCGCACGGTGAGGCTGAACGTCGTCGCGTACGCGGGCACCGAGGTCAGCAACGCGACCAACTGCGGCAGCGGCGTCGCGCCCCGGCCCAGCTCGGGCCAGCGGTCCACCGCGTACGTGGTGTGCCAGCGGTCGTCGCACCGCCAGACCCGGGACGTCTCCGTCGTACGGCGCTGCGGTGCGGCGTCCGGCCGGCCCGCCCGCCCCGACAGGATGGGGTTGGCGCACGCGGAGGTGGCCACAGCGGAGTTCAACTCGTCCTGATCCAGCACCACTGCCTGGAAACCGGCGCCCGTGACCCGGCTCGCCACATGATCCGCGACCCGCACCAGGCAGCGCTGCGCACCCTCCATCCCGCCGCCGCGCGCCTCGATGGCCTCCCGGCACAGCTCGGGATCCAGCTTCACCGCCACCCACGTCATCCGCAGCGCGGGCGCACCGGTCTGGTCCTGCAACGGGGCGTAACTGAGCCGGGCCACCGACTGCTGCGGCAGATGAGGGGCCGGTGCGCACCGCACCTGCTGCACCAACTGCGCCGACTCCAGCACGATGTCGTCCACCTGGAGGGCGTCGCCCAGCAGCGACAGCGGGAGCGACCGGGCGCCGAACGCGGGCCTCAGCGACTCGCCGCTCGCCTCCACCCGCACCACGGCCGTCAGGAACGTGCCGTCGCCGAGCATGCCCACCGTCCGGTGGGCCCGGTCCACGTACACCTGCGGGCCGAAGCCGGGCACGTTCTCGGCGACCGGCGCCAGCATCGGCTCCGCGTCCGAGGGCGGTGTGCCGGCGGACCGGCGCCGGGCCCGGAGCCCGAGGGCGCTCGACATCCAGTCCTGGAGCGCGCGGCCCCGTCGGCGTACCACCGCGAGGGCGACCAGCAGACCGAGGACCACGAGCGACGGGATCAGCCAGGCGCCCCCGAGCGCCGCGCCCACGGCGGCGACCACGAGGCCCACCTCGACGATCACCAGTTGCCGCAGCACGGGGCGCACCCGGTCGGTCCGGGAGATCGAACGCAGCGTCGTCGCGGCGGGAGCGTTCGGCCCGGGGGTGCCGGAGGGCTGGGCGGGAGGCGTCGCGGGCGACTCGTTGCTACGTTGCCTCCGGGAAGTCCCGGAGGCTCGACGACCCGCCCGCCCGGTACGCTCGCGCGTAGCTGCACCCATCGCCGCGTTGCCCCCTCGTGTCCGTATTCACCGCTTTTTACACGGGTGATGATCGGGTCGTCACCCTACCTGAGCACGGGGAGCGGAACCCCAGCAGGCATAGTTAGGGGCGCGGTACGGCAGCGGGGGCCGACGGTGCGTGTGGGACCCTGTTCGATCACTGGGGAGAAGGGGCAGCGGACACATGGCATCACGGCGGGATGAGCTCAACGCCTATACCTTTGCGAAGCGGAGGTTGATCGCACAGTTTCTGCAGCCCAACCCCACAGGTTCCGAGGAAGGCGCCCCCAAACCGCTGCGCGCGGTACTGCCCGGGGCCATCATCGCCGTCGTGGTCCTCGCCGTCTTCGGCGCCTGGGGCATGTTCAAGCCGGTCGCCCCGCAGAAGTGGGACGCCGCCAAGGAACACGTCATCATCGCCAGCAAATCCACCACCCGCTACGTGGTGCTGGAGACCGACGGCAAGAAGCAGTTGCACCCCGTCCTGAACATGGCCTCGGCCAAGCTCCTGCTCGCCCCGGACAAGGGCACCGTCGTCAACGTCAGCGAATCGGTCCTGGACAGCGGCAAGATTCCGCACGGCGCGACGCTCGGCATCCCGTACGCCCCCGACCGGCTGCCCGACTCCAAGGAGGCGGGGGCGGCCAAACGCTGGGCGGTCTGCGAACGGCCCGGCGAGGGCGGCAGGGCCATCCAGAAGGCGACCTTCATCTTCGCCGAGCGCGAGGAGAAGAAGACCGAGGGCAAGAACGCCCTGAGCGGCGGTGAGCTGATGTACGTCGAGGGACCCGGACCGGACCGGACCCGCTACATCGTGGACGCCGCCGGCAAGGCCTACCCCGTCAAGAAGGACGAACTGCTCCTGCGGACCCTGGTCGACCACGGTGCCGAGCCCCAACGGGTCTCGGCCGCCTGGCTGGCGACGCTGCACACCGGGGCCCCGATCACCTTCCCGACCGTGGACGGCACCCCCGGGGCCCCGGCGGGCGCCCCCGGCACGCTCGACGAGGAGTCGAACAGGGTCGGCATGGTCCTGACCGCCACGGCGGGAACCAAGACCCAGAGCTACGTCGTCCTGCCGGGCAGGGTCGCCCCCGTCTCGGACTTCACCGCCAAACTCCTGCTCAGCAGCCGACAGCTGGTGGACCTGGAGCAGGCGGGCAACGCCAAGCCGGTCAGCGCCGCCGAACTCGAACCGGGCGCACCCTTCAACCAGAAGAAGGACTGGCCGGTCAGCAAGCCCGAGGCCGTCAACTCCCCGGACGTCACGAAGGGCAGCCGGAACACCGTGTGCAACGTACTGCGCGGCGTCGACGCGGACAGCGGCACCACCACGCTGAGCACGTGGGTGGGAACGAGCTTCCCCGCGACGCTCCCCACCGGCTCCAGCAGCGCCTATGTCACGCCGGGATCGGGCGAGTTCTTCCGCCAGTTCAAGGGCTCCACGACCAGCGCCGGCTTCCTGTTCCTGGTCACCGACACCGGCCTGCGCTACGCGATGCAGTCCAACAGCGACAGCGGCCAGGACGACTCCGGCATCGGCGAATCCGGCTCGAAGAAGGAGCGGGAGTCCCAGCAGGAGGAGGCGCGGCAGGCGCAGAACCGGCTCGGCTACAAGGACGTCGACCCCAACCCCGTACCGGCGGCCTGGTCCGCCCTCCTGCCGACCGGCCCCCGGCTCTCCACCGGCGCGGCCAGCCAGCCGCAGGGCTCGTGAGCGAGGCACGGACATGGCGACCCACGACCACGACCACCACGGCACGACCCGCCGCCTGCTCACCGCCGCGGCGGCCACGGCCGTCCTCGTCGTCACCCTGCCGGCGCTGCCGGCGGCCGCGGCCGACTCGACCCAGTGCACGTTCCCCTCGAAGAACTACCCGGGCCGCCCCTGGGCGTTGCAACGCGTCCTGCTGGACGAGGTGTGGAAGCAGTCCACCGGCAAGGGCGTACGCGTAGCCGTCATCGACACCGGCGTCGACGTCAGGAACAAACAGCTCAAACCCGCCGTGGACACCGGGGCGGGCCGCAACTTCCTGCCGAAGAACCTCAAGGCCGACGACGGGACGAAGATCGAGCGCGGCAAGGAGAACGGCACCACGGACACCGTGGGCCACGGCACCAAAGTCGCCGGCATCATCGCCGCGCGCGAGATGAAGGGCACGGGCTTCAGCGGCCTGGCCCCCGACGCGACGATCATCCCACTCCAGCAGAACGACGCCGAGGGCCACGGAACGGCCGAGACCCTCGCCCTCGCCATCCGCTACGCCACCGAGAAGGCCGACGCGGACATCATCAACATCTCCCAGGACACCGCCGACGCCGTGAAGCCGTCCCCGGCCCTGAGACAGGCTGTGGACGACGCTCTCGCCCGGGAGATCGTGGTCGTCGCCTCGGCCGGCAACGACGGACTCGGCGGCAACGTCAAGGAGACCTACCCGGCCTCCTTCAAGGGCGTCCTCGCGGTCGCCTCCTCGGACCGGAACAACGAACGAGCGGCCTTCTCCCAGTCCGGCGACTTCGTCGGCATCGCCGCCCCCGGCGTGGACATGATCTCCACGGTCCCCGGCGGCGGACACTGCGCCGACAACGGAACCAGCTTCTCCGCCCCGTACGTCGCCGGCGTCGCCGCCCTGATCAAGGCGAAGCACCCCGAGTGGACGCAGGAGCAGATCGTCGCGCAGATGCAGCAGACGGCGGAACGCTCGGTCGCGGGCCACGACCGCCTGGTCGGCTGGGGCGTGGTGGACCCGGTACGCGCCCTCACCGAGGACGACAAACCGATCGACCGCCCGGTCGCGGGCGAGGGGATGAGCAAGGGCAAAGCCCCTACCCCCGCCGAACTGCACCTGGGCGAGACGGCCGACGAGCGGAACGCACGCCTGGCGACGTACGTCATGGTCGGCGGCGGCGTCCTGGTGGCGGCCATCGCGGGTACGGCCGTGGCGGTACGGGACAAGCGGAGACGCGCGGGGCGCTTGGCGGGCGAGGCGTAGCGGCGGGACAGCCGAAAGCGGTGAGGAGTCGTCGAGTCGCCCATGAGACAAGTCACGTGGTGCTCAAGTCGATTGGCGCTGTCGTACACAGTGACTAGAGTTGTCGGGATGAGATCGGATCGGACCGCGTCGGTGCGATAGCAACGCGGAACGATCCGAGCAAACGGGGATGCGGAACGGGGAGGACGGCATTGTGACCGATCCAGGTGGCGGTGGCGGTACGGGGGACCTCAGGCGCGGAGTGGGTGCGCTGGAGAAGTTCAAGAGTCGTGTCGATGCGCTGCTGGCGGACTTCGAGGGCTCGGCGGCCAGCAGGACGAAGGTCGCCGACCAGAAGGTCTCGCGAGCCTCACTGAGCGGCCCGAACGCACGCTTCGCGGAGGCGGACGGCCTCTACACCCAGTACAACCGGGTCCACTCCTCCCTCGTCTCGCTCTCCAAGTCCCTCGGCGACCAGATCGAGTACCTGAGCCTGGGCGTGCACGCGGCGGCCGTCGGCTTCGACAACGTCGAGGACGACATCAGGCGACGGTTCTACGAGATCCAGGCGCGCATGGACGAGGAACGCGAGAAGCACGCGAAGTCCGAGCAGACGAAGCCTGAACAGACCAACAACGAGACGCAGTCGGACTCCGGGTGGGCAGCGGAATGAGCGACGAGAAGCAGCCGAACCTGACTCCGGCCGAACAGCACAAGCAGGACGAGGGACGGGTCCAGACCCAGATCGTCGTCACGGACATGACCGAGACGGCCGGCCGGGTCATGGAATCCTTCGGCTTCGGAAACCCCCGCGCCGGGGGCCGTACCTCCTTCGAGGGACACGAGCTCAACGCCATCATCGACCTGGTGGAGAACTCCAACCCGGAACACCTGGAGAGCGCGGGCGAGGCCCTCTGGAAGGCCAGGGACGCCATCCGGCGCGCGGCGAAGGAACTGAAGGACCACCTCAAGGGGGTCGACTGGGAGGGCGAGTCCGGCACGGCCTTCCGAGCCTTCGGTACGGGCCTGGTCGCCCACGCCGAGAAGCTGGGCGACTTCGCGGACGCGGCCGGCACCCAGATCACGGTCGCGGGCACCGGCCTGGCGTCGGTGAAGAGCGCCATGCCGCCGCGCGACAGCAGGCTGGTCCGGAAGATGCCGGACGACATCGGGTTCCCGGGCCGGATCGAGGCCAACCCGGAGTACGAGGCCGCTGTCAAGGTGGAGAAGAACCGGCAGGAGGCGATCAACCAAATCAACCGGTTGGCGTCGTACTACTCGGTCTCCGAGGAGGTGCTGGCGGGGCAGGAGCCGCCGCGGTTCGAGAAGAGCCTCGGTATCAGTATGCCGCAGCCGATCAAGGTTGGCCCGGCCCCTCTCCCCGTCTCCTCCGGCTCTACGGGCTCCCAGGCTCTGGGCAGCAGCAGTGCAGGCCCAGGCTCTTCAGGCCGCTCCGCAACGGGGGACTCTGGTTCGGTGGCTCCAGCCCCCCGTTCCCAAGTTGAGGATCTCGGCTCAGTGCTCTTGCCGGAAAGGGGAACAGGGACGGAGATCAACAGTGTCGCTCCTCCCAAGACTCCGCCGACGGTCCTCAGCCCGCCACCGCTGCCGTCTCCCACGCCAGCGACGGGTCCGCCCGGGATGCCGCCGACGCCAGTGCCGCCGCCCCCCATCATGACCACAAAGCAGGGGAACCCGCCGCGTACGACGGGACCTTTGACGCAGCGGACGGTGAACCAGCCCGGCCCTGTCCTGGGCAAGGCACAGCCCACAGGGTCAGGACCCGTAGCCAAGAACCCTGGTGGGCCTTCGATCGGTCGTCCCGGCCCCATGGGCGACGGAGGATCGTCCACCGGCCGCTCGCCGGCCGGCCCGCAGTCGCCGGTCACCGGCCGTCCTACTTCTACGACCGGACGCCCGATCACCGGCCAGGGGGGTACGTCCACAGTTGGCGGACCTCGTTCGGGTGGTAGAACCGGCATCGTCGGAGGAACACCCCAGAGTGCGCTTCAGGGCAGAGCTTCCGCCGGGGCTACCGGCGAGCGGGGAGTGATCGGAGGACGCGGAGCAGCATCTTCCACCTCCCGACCCGGTGGTCGACCCGGTCAGCCTTCGGGTACGAACGGAGTCGTGGGCGCTCCTCGCAAGACTGCCGGTGCCGGCTCGAACGCCAAGGGCTTCACCGCTGGCGGGGCAGGTCTCGTACGTGGTCCTGCCGGTCGGCAGAACGCCGGCCGGGAGGACGATGACAACGGTTCGCCCCGCCCCGACTACCTGACGGAAGACGAAGAGACGTGGAATGCCGGGCGGCGCGGGGCCGTGCCGCCGGTGGTCGAGTAGCAGCCCCAGGGAAGGTACGGAAGCCGGGATGACAGCAGGAATGGGCCGGGCTCATGGGCGCGTGCTCAGCGCGCTGGCTGTAGCCGCTTCGTGGAGCGTGGTGTTTGTCGGCGTGGCGCAGCCTGCCGCAGCTGACACGCAGGCGAAGCAGTGGTATCTCAGCGCGATGCAGGCTGAGGAAATGTGGAAGGTCACGACCGGCGAAGGCATCAAAGTTGCTGTTGTCGACACGGGAGTGAACTCCTCGACGCCGTCGCTGCGAGGGCAGGTCCTCAAGGGGGTTGACGTTACTGGTGCGCCCGGCGACGAAACCGACGACTACCGCGGGCACGGTACGACGATGGCCGAGTTGATCGCCGGGACGGGCAAGGGAGGCGCTCTGAAGGGACTTGCCCCAGGAGCCGAAATCATTCCTGTGCGCATGAGCGACGTCGGCTTTATGACGAAACGCAACACTGTTATCGGCGACATGAAGAAAGCCATCCGAGCCGCAGCCGACAGTGATGCACAGATCATCAGCGTTTCTATGGCTGACGACTTCTCCGATCGCGAGGAGCATGAAGCCGTCAAATATGCTGAAAGTAAGGGAAAGCTGGTCATCGCCGGCGTCGGCAATGAGGGGGACAAGGAGAACCGGAAGCAGTATCCGGCCTCGTACCCCGAGGTAGTGGGTGTTGCCTCGGCGGATCGCAGTGGGAAGGTCTCGTACTACTCGCAGCACTCGGGTTCCGTAGACGTCGCGTCCCCCGGGAGCGACGTTCCCGGATGGTGCGACAACTCCTTCAAGAGCTACTGCGACGGCGACGGCGGCACCAGCGCCGCCACCGCCATCGCCTCCGCCTCCGCCGCCCTCGTCTGGTCCCTCCACCCCGACTGGACCGCCAACCAGGTACTCAACGTCCTCTTCGACACGGCGAGCCGTGACTGGAAGAAGGGCGAGACCAGCACGTACCTCGGTCACGGTCTCATCCGCCCCTCGATGAACGTCCTCAAGGGCAAGGGCGACCCCGGCGACCCGGACATCAGCCCGCTCACCAAGAAGAAGACCACCGGCCCCGCCGACGCGTCCGAGAAGCCCGCCACCTCAGCCTCGCCGCAGCCCGCCAAGAACGGCGCGGAAGGTGACAAGCCCGTGGCGGCGGAAGAATCCAAGTCCTCGGGGGACGAAAGCCAGTTGGGCCTGATCCTCGGAGTGGCCGCAGTTGTGGTCGTGCTCGGAGGAGTGGCCTACGCCGTGGTCCGCAGGCGTAAGGCCGCTTGACCGCACGCCCATGTACCGCAGGTACCGGTCGGCGACCCATGCCGGCCTGGCAGAACCAACCGAAAGGGAAAGAGAACCATGGCAGACCAGAAGGTCTCAGATGCCGCGCTCCTGAAGCTCGAGGGTGACCTCGGCATCAAGTTCGACTCGGTGAAGGGGCAGCTCCGGCAGCTCCACGCGACGATCGACAACCTCGAAGGCAAGTGGCAGGGCATCGGTGCCAACCACTTCAACCAGAAGCAGACCGAGATCAACAACCGCATGGTCAGCCTGGCCAAGCAGCTCGTCCGCTTCCAGGAGTCCATCAAGGCCGCCCGTACCATCTCGGGCGACAACGAGGACGAGATCCGCCAGGCCCTCGCGGGTGTGGATGTTGTGGAGGGCCACAACACCAGCGCGAAGGAACAGTCCTCCAGCCTGAACAGCTTCTGACCCTTATCCCGTAACTCGAAAGCAGCGGAGGAACGCATGGGAACCAACGACGGTACGACGGTCGTCACTTACGCGAGCCTTGATCTCGCGGCCGGTGAGATCAAGAAGCAGGCGAAGCAGCTCGACATGGACCTCAAAGAGATCCAGGCCATGATCGCGAAGGTTTCGGAAGTGTGGGAGGGCGAGGCGAAGCAGGCCTACACCGCCGCCCAGAACAGGTGGAGGACGGACGCCGACGCCATCCGCGCCAACCTCGAGGAAATCGCCAACAAGGTCAGCGAGGCGTCGCCCATCTACCGCAGTGGTGACAAGCGGGCGGCAGCGAACTTCTAACGGAGTTCGGGCACAGCTCCACTGCACAGCACCAAGAGCACAGCACAGCACAGCACCAAAAGCACCACAGCACAGCACAGCAGGGTGGACACGCGCGGGAGGTGTCCACCCTGAGCTGTTTCCCGAGGTCGGGGCCGAGGTCAAGTTCGAGTCCGCTCAAGAGCATCGGACCGGAGGGGAAGGGGGGGCGCACGCAACATCCGCCCCCCCGCACCCCCTGGGCCGATGCCCGGCGCCCCCCGGGCCCCGGCCCGCCGCTATCCCTCCACCAGCCCCGTCTGCACCAGCGGGTTCCCCCGGCGTCGGGTGACGAAGATGCCCCGGCCCGGGGGCATCGGGCGCGGTCGTACGTTGCCGAGGATGTCGCCCTCGTTCGGGTCGCCCGACAGCATGACGCCCTGGGCGCCCAGCTCGATCATGCGCTGGAGGAAGGGCTCGTACAGGGCCCGGCTGGCCCCCGCCGTGTTGCGGGCGATGATGAAGCGGACGCCCACGTCGCGGGCGAACGGCAGGAGCTCCGTGATCGCCGACAGCGGGTTGCCGCTCGACGTGGAGACCAGGTCGAAGTCGTCGATGACGACGTACACCGTGGGCCCCTGCCACCAGCTCTGGTCGCGCAGTTCCTGCGCCGTGACGTCGGCGGACGGGGTGCGGCGCTTCATCAGGTCGTGCAGCGCCGCCATGTGATGTTCCATGTTGTTGGACATCGGGATGTACTCCGCCAGGTGTGACCGCGGGGTCACGTCAAGCAGCGAACGACGGTTGTCGATGACGAAGAGCTTGCAGGTGTCGCCGTCGTACCGCTCGGTCAGCTGCTTGATGAGCAACCGCAGCAGGTTGGACTTCCCCGACTCGCTCTCACCGAACGCCAGGAAGAACGGGTCCTGTTCGAAGTTCAGGAACACCGGCTCCAGGTTGTTCTCGTCGATACCGAAGGCGACGCCGCGCTCCGGTACCGCGTAACCGGGCGGGAGATCGCTCGCCGGCAGCGCGCGCGGCAGCAGACGCACCGCCGGGGCGGGCGCGGCCGTCCAGTGGCGGGCGACCTCCTGGTTCATCGCCGCGGTGGCCTCCGACAGGTCGCTGTCGGAGTTGATGCTGTCGATCCGCGGCACCGCCGCCATGAAGTGCAGCTTCTCCGGGGTCAGGCCGCGGCCCGGCACCCCGGCGGGCACGTTGGCCGCCACCTTGCGGTCCAGTTCGGAGTCCATCACGTCGCCGAGCCGCAGCTCCAGGCGGTTCATGAGGTGGTCCTTCAGGCTGGCCCGCACCTCCATGGAACGTGACGCCGTGACGATCAGGTGGATGCCGTAGCCCAGCCCGCGGGCCGCGATGTCCGTGGCCGCCGTCTCCAGCCCCTCGTAGTCCGTCCGGAAGCTGCCCCACCCGTCGATGACCAGGAACACGTCACCCCACGGCTGGTCCGTCACCGAGATCTCACCCCGCGCCCGCAGCCTGCGGAACGTGGCGATGGAGTCGATCCCGGCGCTGCGGAAGTACTCCTCGCGCCGCGCCATGATGCCGTACACCTCGGCGACCGTACGGCGTACCCGCTCGGGGTCGAGGCGGGACGCGATGCCGCCGACGTGCGGCAGACCCGAGATCGAGGACATGCCGCCGCCACCGAAGTCGAGGCCGTAGAACTGGACCTCCTCCGGTGTGTGGGTGAGCGCGAAGCCGGCGATGAGGGTCCGCAGCAGCGTCGACTTCCCCGACTGCGGCCCTCCGGTGATCTGCATATGACCGGCGGCGCCGGAGAAGTCCCGGTAGAGGGTGTCGCGCCGCTGCTCGAACGGCTTGTCGATGACGCCCAGGGGCACGACCAGCCGGCCGGCCCCCTCGAAGCCGGGCTGCGTCAGCCCCCGGCCCTGCACCGGGGAGAGCCCCGGGAGCAGCTCGTCCAGCGACGGCGGATTGTCCAGCGGCGGAAGCCACACCTGGTGGGCGGAGGCCCCCCGGCCCTCCAGACGGCGCACGATCACATCGAGCACCGTGTCCGCCAGCGCGTCGTCCTGCGTCGCACGCTGATCCGGTACGCCTCCGGGCTGCGCCGCGGGCTGGACGTACCGCACCGGAACCGGCGCGGCCGTGAACGGAACGGGCCTGCGGTCCACCGGAAGCGGCGCACCCGGCGCGGCGGCCCGGTGCGCGCCCGAGCGGTACACCCCGGAGACGTACGCGGCCTTGAACCGCACCATCTCCTCCGTACCGAACTTGAGCAGCCCGGAACCGGGCACGTTGGGCAGGTGGTACGCGTCGGGCACCCCGATCGCGGCCCGGGACTCGGCCGCCGAGAACGTCCGCAGACCCACCCGGTACGACAGATACGTCTCCAGACCGCGCAGCCGCCCCTCCTCCAGACGCTGCGAGGCCAGCAGCAGATGCACACCCAGGGAACGGCCGATACGGCCGATCTGGACGAACATCTCGATGAAGTCGGGTTTGGCGGTGAGGAGTTCGCTGAACTCGTCGATGACCAGGACGAGCGAGGGGATCGGCTGCAGCGGCGCGCCGGCCGCGCGTGCCTTCTCGTAGTCGTGGATGTTGGCGTAGTTGCCCGCGTCGCGCAGCATCTCCTGCCGGCGGTTGAGCTCACCGCTGATGGAGTCACCCATGCGGTCGACCAGCGTCAGGTCGTCCGCGAGGTTGGTGATCACGGCCGCGACGTGGGGCATCTGCGCCATACCGGCGAAGGTCGCGCCGCCCTTGAAGTCGGCGAGAACGAAGTTCAGCGTCTCCGAGGTGTGGGTGACGGCGAGGCCGAGCACCAGCGTGCGCAGCAGCTCGGACTTGCCGGAGCCGGTGGCGCCGACGCAGAGACCGTGCGGACCCATGCCCTCCTGGGCAGCCTCCTTGAGGTCCAGCATCACGGGCGCGCCGTCCTCGCCCACACCGATCGGCACCCGCAGCCGCTCCGCCTGCGATCGTGGCCGCCAGGTCCGGCTGACCTCGATCGAGGCGGCGTCCCCCAGGTTCAGCAGATCGGTGAACTCCAGGTTGGCCAGCAGCGGCTCGTCGTCGTCACCGCCGGTGGCCATGTGCAGCGGGGCCAGCTGGCGGGCGAGCGCCTCGGCGGCCTCGTAACTCAGCAGGTCCGGAACTCCGTCGTAGACGAGCCCCTGGCCCGATTCCAGCTGCAGCGACGTCGGCTGCACCACGATGGAGAGGCCTCCGCGGGAACCGGTGACCTCACCCGCCACCACCTCGATGACCGTCACGCCCTGCAGGCCCTCCGCCGAGGCGAGCACCGACATGGGGGGCACCGACTCGCCGTCCAGGACCACCACGACGTGCGGCTGTTCCATGAGCGGCTGACCGCCGGGCTGGAAGCGGGGCCTGCCCTCCAGGCGACCGGCCAGCAGCTCCTCCAGGGCCAGGGCGCTGGTGGTGATGAGGCGCCGGCTCCCCGCTCCGTCCACGGGCCCGGAGGTCTGGGCGTGCGGGAGCCACTTCGCCCACTCCCACTGCGGCGCGGCCTCCGCACCGGTCGCGACCGCGATCACCAGGTCCTGGGGGGAGTGCAGCGAGGCCAGCCCGCCGACCACGGCCCGCGCCGCGGAACGCGCGGAATCCGCGTGGCCGCTGATCGTCAGGTGGTAGAACGCCCGCAACGAGACGGCCATGGGCAGCCCGTCCAGCGTGGAGTGCGTCGCCAGGAACTGCTGCATCGCCCCGGCCGCCAGCGGCTCCAGCTCGTCCACCGGCGCAGTCTCGGGCGCGATGAGCGGAGTGGCCAGCTCCTGACTGCCCAGCCCGATGCGCACCTGCGCGAAGTCCGCGTCCCCGGCACGCCGCTCCCACACCCGGCTGCCCTCGGCGACGAGCGCCCACAGCTGCTCGGGGGAGGGGTGGAGGTAGAACTGCGCGTCCCGCTGCTTGCGGGCCGTCTTCAGCACCGTGCGCCGGGTCTGCGTCAGGTACTTCAGGTAGTCGCGGCGCATGTCCGCCAGCTCGCCCTGCGTGCCCCGCCGGTACCGCACGAGCATCGCGATGGCCATGGCCAGCGTCGAGGCGATCATGATCATGCCCATGATCCGCATGATCGGGTTCGGCGTCATGAAGAAGAAGACGACGGAACCACCCATGCCCAGCATCGGCAGGAGCTGCATCAGCGCCCCCTCCTGCTGGCCTCGGGGGAGTTCCGGCGGAGGTTGCAACTGCACCTGCTCGACCGGCACTTCGGTGGGCAGGGCCCGCGGTGGGCGCTTGACGACGATCTGGCTCACAGCTCACCAATTCCCTTGCCGGACGGAAGTGTTCCTATCGGCGCCCCCGTGGCGACGGGCTCCATCCGCGGGAAGGATCCTACTGGCGTGGCGGCGGCCCCATGGCGGTAGGGTGTCGCGACGCGTGTACGCATCCGCTAACTGATCCGCGATGACGGGCATTCGGGACGTGCGGTGCGATCCGTGGTCCGGGCGGTGTGTTTCCGGCGGAAGCGGACGCGGCCCGGCGGAAGCGGCGCAGACGGCAGCAGGACAAGTCAGTAGGGGGAGCACCACGTGACCACGACGGCCCAAGCGGCAGCCACCGGATCCGGTCGGCAAAGTCACGGGACCCCGTCCGGCAGCGGCACCGGATTCTGCCGGGTCACGGTCGTCGCGCCCGACAGCCGTGTCGACGTCGCCCTGCCCGAGGACATCCCCGTAGCCGATCTGTATCCCGAGATCCTCCGGCTCTCGGGGCAGAGCCCCGCCCCCGGCGCACCGGTCGGCTACCACCTGGTGCGCCGCGACGGCACCGTCCTGGACAGCGCGCGTACGCTCGCCGGCCACCGCATCCTCGACGGCGAGCTGCTGTCGATGCGGCCCTTCTCCGAATCGCTTCCCCCCGCCGTCTTCGACGACGTCTCGGACGCCGTCGCCACCGCCGTGGCCAAGGACCGCACGCTCTGGGGTGACGCCCTCATGCGCGGCGCCGGCCTCTTCGGCGGCTCCGTCCTGCTGGCCCTGCTCGGCTTCGTACTGTGGACGGCCGACCCGCTCCACGACATGCACGGCCTGCCGGGAATCCTGGCGGCCGTCGTCGCCCTGCTCCTGCTCGCCTTCGCCTGCGTACGCGCACGGGTGTACGACGACCGGGCCTCGTCGATCGCGCTCGGCACCGGCGCCCTGGTGAACGCCGCGGTGGCGGGCTCCGGCCTGCTGCCTCCGGGCGCCGGGCAGGGCATCGGACGGCTGCAGTTCCTGCTCGCCTGCGCGGCGGTCCTGGTCGTGGCGGTCATTCTGATGATCGTCGCGCCCGGCGGGGACGGGCCGTTCGTCGCGTTCGTCTTCGCGAGCGCCGTCGGCCTCCTGGTCACCTTCATCGCGATCCTCAGCGACATGAGGCCGATCGAGGCCGCCGCCGTGTGCTCCCCGCTCGCCGTGGGGGCCCTCGCCTTCCTGCCGGGGCTCTCGACCCGCTTCGCCCGGCTGCCCATCGGATTCGAGCCGCCCCGCACCACGGTCGGCGACTACGGAACCTCCGAGCCCGCGCCCTCGGGCCCGGTGGACGCCGTACGCCTCGCCGCCCAGGCGCGGCGCGGCCACGAACTGCTCCTCGGCCTGGTCGGCGGCTGCGCCCTGGTCGTCGTCGCGGCCGCCGCGGTGCTCGGGTTCTCGGACAACGTCTGGGGTCAGCTGCTCGCCCTGGCCACCGGGGTCGCCATGCTGATGCGTGCCCATCTGTTCCGCTACACGGCCCAGGTCGGCTGCACGCTCGCCGCCGGCCTCGGCTCCCTCGTCCTGCTGGGCCTGGGGCTGTCCCTCAACCCGCCGGCCGCCCTGGTGCGCGACGCGCTGCGGGGGGACGGCGCCGCACTCGACATCCGTACGGTGTGGCTCGCCGCCGCGGTCGCCGGCGTCGCCGTCCTGATCACCGCCATCGGCCTGATCGTGCCGCGCAAGGGGGTGACCCCGTTCTGGGGACGCTTCCTGGAGATCGCCGAGACGGTCGTCCTGCTGACCCTGCTCCCGCTCTGCCTCGCGGTCTTCGACGTCTACCACTCGATCCGCGCCCTCACCAGCTGATCGTCGAAGGGGCACCGGCAGATCACCGAAGGGGCACCGGCTGATCGTCGAAGGGGCACCGGCAGATCACCGAAGGGGCACCGGCTGATCGTCGAAGCGGCGCCGGTCGATCGGCAGAGGGGCACCGGTCGATCATCGGCGGGCACCTCCTGATCAGAGGTGGGCGCCGGTGGAGCGGCTGCGGGGCGTGACCCGAATGGCTGGTACTCTGTCCAGTGGCCGTTTGTGTACGCGTCCTCGGATCATCCTGGGGGCTGCGCTCATCGGACCTTCGCCTCCGAGTCACGGAAGCTCCCCTGAGATCAAGACCAGGGGCACTCGTGGGCGCTTCGAACATCAAGAGGAGTACGCGTGCCGCTCGACGCCGCTACGAAGAAGCAGATCATGTCCGAGTTCGCCCAGAAGGAGGGTGACACCGGATCCCCCGAGGTCCAGGTCGCCATGCTCTCCCGCCGGATCTCGGACCTGACGGAGCACCTCAAGACGCACAAGCACGACCACCACTCCCGTCGTGGTCTGCTGATCCTGGTCGGCCAGCGTCGCCGCCTCCTGCAGTACCTGGCCAAGAAGGACATCCAGCGCTTCCGTGCGCTCGTCGACCGCCTCGGCATCCGCCGTGGCGCGGCCGGCGGCGCCAAGTAAGGACGCTGTGGAAAGGGAGCGGTTCCCGCGTTTGAGGGGACCGCTCCCTTTGCCGTACGTGCACGACCGGTGTCAAGCTCAGTAACCTGGGTGCGCTGACACCCGCACGAGCGAGAACGCGTCACGCGGGAACGCACGGGCAACAACGCAACAACGAGGGAGAGGCGCGACGACGCCGCCGCCGGTCCTCGGTAGTGGCCCCCGGGAACATGCCCGGGAGCTTCGATCGAAGACCGGCCCGCATCCACGGTGCGCCTCTCCCGCACCGTCCCCCGCCACACGGGCGTGAGGACGAAAGACGACGAGTATGGAGAAATCACTAGTGGAGAACGAGACCCACTACGCCGAGGCCGTTATCGACAACGGAACCTTCGGCACCCGCACCATCCGCTTCGAGACGGGCCGCCTGGCCAAGCAGGCCGCCGGCTCCGCCGTCGCGTATCTGGACGACGACACCATGGTGCTGTCGGCCACCACCGCTTCCAAGCGGCCCAAGGACAACCTCGACTTCTTCCCCCTCACGGTGGACGTCGAGGAGCGGCAGTACGCGGCCGGCAAGATCCCCGGCTCCTTCTTCCGCCGCGAGGGCCGGCCCTCCGAGGACGCGATCCTCACCTGCCGCCTGATCGACCGGCCGCTGCGCCCCTCCTTCAAGAAGGGCCTGCGCAACGAGATCCAGATCGTCGAGACGATCATGGCCCTCAACCCCGACCACCTGTACGACGTGGTCGCGATCAACGCCGCCTCCTGCTCCACCATCCTGGCGGGCCTGCCCTTCTCCGGCCCGATCGGCGCCACCCGCGTCGCCCTGATCAAGGGCCAGTGGGTCGCGTTCCCGACGCACACCGAGCTCGAGGACGCCGTCTTCGACATGGTCGTCGCCGGTCGCGTCCTGGAGGACGGCGACGTCGCGATCATGATGGTCGAGGCCGAGGCCACCGAGAAGACCATCCAGCTCGTCAAGGACGGCGCCGAGGCTCCCACCGAGGAGATCGTCGCCGCCGGCCTGGACGCCGCGAAGCCCTTCATCAAGGCGCTCTGCAAGGCCCAGTCGGACCTGGCCTCCAAGGCCGCCAAGCCGGTCGGCGAGTTCCCGGTCTTCCTGGACTACCAGGACGACGTCTTCGAGGCGCTCTCCAAGGCCGTCACCTCCGACCTGACGCGGGCGCTCACCATCGTCGGCAAGCAGGACCGCGAGGCCGAGCTGGACCGCGTCAAGGAGATCGCCGCAGAGAAGCTCCTCCCGGCCTTCGAAGGCCGCGAGAAGGAGATCTCCGCCGCGTACCGCTCGCTGACCAAGAAGCTGGTCCGCGAGCGCGTCATCAAGGACAAGGTCCGCATCGACGGCCGCGGCGTGACGGACATCCGTACGCTCGCCGCCGAGGTCGAGGCCATCCCGCGCGTGCACGGCTCGGCGCTGTTCGAGCGTGGCGAGACCCAGATCCTGGGCGTCACCACCCTCAACATGCTCCGTATGGAGCAGCAGCTGGACACCCTCTCCCCGGTGACCCGCAAGCGCTACATGCACAACTACAACTTCCCGCCGTACTCCGTCGGCGAGACCGGCCGCGTGGGCTCGCCCAAGCGCCGCGAGATCGGCCACGGAGCGCTCGCCGAGCGCGCCATCGTGCCGGTCCTCCCGACGCGCGAGGAGTTCCCCTACGCGATCCGCCAGGTCTCCGAGGCGCTGGGCTCCAACGGCTCGACGTCCATGGGCTCGGTCTGCGCCTCCACCATGTCGCTGCTGAACGCCGGTGTGCCCCTCAAGGCCGCCGTCGCCGGTATCGCCATGGGCCTGATCTCGCAGGAGATCGACGGCAAGACCCACTACGTCGCCCTCACCGACATCCTCGGTGCGGAGGACGCCTTCGGTGACATGGACTTCAAGGTCGCCGGCACGAAGCAGTTCGTGACCGCGCTCCAGCTCGACACCAAGCTCGACGGCATCCCCGCCTCGGTCCTGGCCGCCGCGCTGAAGCAGGCCCGTGACGCGCGTCTGCACATCCTGGACGTCATGAACGAGGCCATCGACGTCCCGGACGAGATGTCCCCGAACGCCCCCCGGATCATCACCGTCAAGATCCCGGTGGACAAGATCGGTGAGGTCATCGGCCCCAAGGGCAAGATGATCAACCAGATCCAGGAGGACACCGGCGCCGACATCACGATCGAGGACGACGGCACCATCTACATCGGTGCCCAGCAGGGCTCGCAGGCCGAGGCCGCCCGCGCCACGATCAACGCGATCGCCAACCCGACCATGCCGGAGGTCGGCGAGCGCTACCTGGGTACGGTCGTCAAGACCACCACCTTCGGTGCGTTCGTCTCGCTCATGCCGGGCAAGGACGGCCTGCTGCACATCTCGCAGATCCGCAAGCTCGCCGGTGGCAAGCGCGTGGAGAACGTTGAGGACGTGCTCGCCGTCGGCGCCAAGGTCCAGGTCGAGATCGCCGAGATCGACTCCCGCGGCAAGCTCTCGCTGATCCCGGTCGTCGAGGGTGAAGACGAGGACGAGAAGAAGGACGACACCGACAAGTGACGTCCCGTAGTTCCGCGACGACGGCCCGCGCCTCCTCCGAGGCGCGGGCCGTCGCCCGTACCCAAACGCTTCTCCAGGGCAAGGACGGCATCGGAACCGTCCGCCGGACCGTCCTCCCGGGCGGCCTGCGGATCGTCACCGAGACCCTGCCCTCCGTCCGGTCCGCCACCTTCGGCATCTGGGCCAACGTCGGTTCCCGCGACGAGACGCCCACCCTGAACGGCGCGACCCACTACCTCGAACACCTCCTCTTCAAGGGCACCGCCAAGCGCTCCGCCCTCGACATCTCCTCCGCGATCGACGCGGTCGGCGGCGAGATGAACGCCTTCACGGCGAAGGAGTACACCTGCTACTACGCGCGGGTCCTGGACACCGACCTGCCACTGGCCATCGATGTGGTCTGCGACATGCTGACCGGCTCGCTGATCGCCCCCGAGGACGTCGACGCCGAGCGCGGCGTCATCCTCGAGGAGATCGCGATGACCGAGGACGACCCGGGCGACTGTGTGCACGACCTGTTCGCGCACACCATGCTCGGCGGCACCCCCCTCGGCCGCCCCGTCCTCGGCACCGTCGACACGATCAATGCCTTGAGCCGGGCCCAGATCGCCCGCTTCTACAAGAAGCACTACGACCCCACGCACCTCGTCGTCGCCGCCGCGGGGAACGTCGACCACGCCACGGTCGTACGTCAGGTCCGACGCGCCTTCGAGCGCGCCGGGGCGCTCTCCCGCCACGACGCCGTCCCGATGGCGCCCCGCGAGGGATCCCGGGCGCTGCGCACCGCCGGCAAGGTCGAGCTGCTGAACCGCAAGACCGAGCAGGCCCACGTGGTCCTCGGCATGCCCGGCCTCGCCCGCACCGACGAGCGCCGCTGGGCGCTCGGCGTCCTCAACACCGCCCTCGGCGGCGGCATGAGCTCCCGCCTCTTCCAGGAGGTACGGGAGAAGCGCGGCCTGGCCTACAGCGTGTACTCGTACACCTCAGGGTTCGCCGACTGCGGCCTTTTCGGGGTGTACGCGGGCTGCCGGCCCAGCCAGGTCCACGACGTCCTCAAGATCTGCCGCGACGAACTGGACCGGGTGGCCACGCACGGTCTGGACGACGACGAGGTCGCCCGCGCCATCGGGCAGCTCTCCGGGTCCACCGTCCTCGGCCTGGAGGACACCGGAGCCCTCATGAACCGCATCGGCAAGAGCGAGCTGTGCTGGGGCGAGCAGATGTCCGTCGACGACATGCTCGCGCGCATCGCGGAGGTCACCCCCGACGACGTACGGGAGGTGGCGGGCGAACTCCTCACCCACCGCCCCTCGCTCTCGGTCATCGGCCCGCTCAAGGACAAGCAGGCGGACCGTCTCGACGAAGCGGTCTCCTAATCCCCTAAGGAATCAAGATGAGCAAGCTGCGCGTAGCCGTTCTCGGCGCGAAGGGCCGCATCGGCTCCGAGGCCGTCACCGCGATCGAGGCCGCCGACGACCTGGAGCTGGTGGCGGCCCTGGGCCGGGGCGACAAGCTGGAGACCCTCGCCGACGCCGGCGCCCAGGCCGTCGTCGAGCTCACCACCCCCGCGTCGGTGATGGGCAACCTCGACTTCTGCGTCCGGCACGGCATCCACGCCGTCGTCGGCACCACGGGCTGGACCGACGAACGGCTCGCGCAGCTGACCACCTGGCTGGACAACGCCCCGGGGACGGGCGTCCTGATCGCCCCGAACTTCTCCATCGGCGCTGTCCTGACCATGAAGTTCGCGGAGCAGGCCGCCCGCTGGTTCGAGTCCGTCGAGGTCGTCGAACTGCACCACCCCAACAAGGCCGACGCCCCGTCCGGCACCGCCACCCGTACCGCACAGCTCATCGCGGCGGCCCGCGCCAAGGCGGGCAGCGCACCCCAGCCGGACGCCACCGCCACCGCCCTGGACGGCGCGCGCGGCGCGGACGTCGACGGCGTCCCGGTCCACGCGATCCGGCTCCGCGGCCTGCTGGCCCACCAGGAAGTGCTCCTCGGCGGGGAGGGCGAGACCCTCACCATCCGCCACGACTCCCTCCACCACAGCAGCTTCATGCCGGGCATCCTGCTCGGCGTCCGCCGCGTGGTGGCCACTCCCGGCCTCACGTTCGGCCTGGAACACTTCCTCGACCTGAACTGACTGAGCACCCATGCGCGCAAAGATCACCTACATCGTCACGGCCGCCGTCCTGGTCTTCTACTTCGTCCTGGTCGGCAGCCGTGGCCTGATGCTCATCCGGCACGGCACGCTGGTCACGATCACGTTCGGCGTCGCCGTGCTGATCCTGCCGGTGATCGGTGTCTGGTTCCTCTGGAAGAACACCCAGTTCGTCCGCCGCGCCAACGCCCTGGCCGCCGAACTGGACGCCGAGGGCGGCCTGCCGGTCGACGACCTGGCCCGGACACCGTCCGGCCGCATCGACCGGGACGCCGCCGACGCGGTCTTCACCCGGCGCCGCGAGGAGACCGAGGACGCCCCGGACGACTGGCGGACCTGGTTCAGGCTGGCGGTCGCCTACCAGGACGCGAGGGACACGCCGAGAGCCCGCAAGGCGATGCAACGGGCGATCGCCCTGCACGCGAACGCACCGGCACCTTCCCACCCGTCCGCCGAAGCCGCGCCCTCCGGCCCGTCCGGCGCCTGAGGGGCATCGTCCACGCCGTACGCAGATGAGCCCGGGACCCATCGGGGCCCCGGGCTCATCCACGTACAGGCGACGGTTCACACCTGTCGGTACTCGTCCGCCCACGCCTCCACCGTGTCCGTGGCCCGCTCGAACGCTTCCTCACGCCCGAGGAAGTCCGCGTTGTGGTCGGTGGCCAGCGGCGGCAGCGTCTCCCCTGAACCCCGGACCACGACAAGCGCCTGGCCCTGGACCGTACGGGGAAGGCCCATCCACTTCACGGGCTGCTGGACCGTACGAACCGCGGACGTGCCGCTCCAGGCCACCGTGGTGGTCCGGAAGAACGCGACACGCCGTACACCGTGACGGCTGACCCACGCGCCGACCCGCAGCAGTCGCAGGGCGGCGGCGATCAGCACTCCGGCCAGGGCCAGACACACGGTGGCACCCGAAGGCGCTCCGGCCACGCCGATGATCATGGCCGCGAGCAGAACGAACGAGGCCAGCAACAACAGGGTGGCCGCCGCCGCGACCCGCCACGGGCCGGGGCGGTAGGGCCGCCGCCAACTGTCGTGGTCGTCGAACGGCAGCGCGACGTCCTCCGCGCTCGCGTCGAATGCGCGGTCGGCCGTCAGAAAGGGCAGGGGCACGACTCATCCTCACTCACAAGCACGCTCGATTGCTGTGCCCGGTGAGGCTACCGAGCGTGCCACCGGACCGACCACCCCAGGGGGTCCGTACGAGTCAGCGGCCCTGTGACGCTTCGGACTGCTTGCCCTGCGCGGGGGACTGTTCGGGGTCGAGAGCCGGGAGCCCCAGCAGCAGAGAGCCCACGAGACCGGCGACCACGGTAAGCCCGACGAGCGACCGCCCCAGCAGCTCGGGAACGGAGGCGCGGGCCGGGGGAGGAGGAGTGACATTGCTGCGGAATCGGTCGGACTCGGCGACGAACGAGAACGGGACGGCTTCACGCCGGCGGAACATGAGGAAACTCTCCTTGATCTCAGTGACGGGTGCTGCTAATGAGTCAGACGTACGAGAGACCGGATCGGTGCCCGAATCGCCGTACTTGTTGGGGGAACTCCACGAACGGCTGCCCGAGACCGCCGCGTACATGCGGCGGTCCGCCCGGCCCGTAAAGTGGTCGCCGCCAGAGCGACGCCATTGGAAGGACCCCTGTCGGTGACCGACACCCCCGAACCCGCAAAGCCCCACTTCCGCAGCGATGTCACCGTCGAGCTGGTGAAGAGCGACGCGCGCGACGCGGACGTGCTGTTCGCCGCGCGGGTCTCCACCGCCGGCGAACAGTCGCTCGAAGAGGTCACCAAGGACCCCGAGCGTTCCAAGGGGCTCATCAACTACCTCATGCGGGACCGGCACGGCAGCCCGTTCGAGCACAACTCGATGACGTTCTTCGTCAGTGCCCCGATCTTCGTCTTCCGCGAGTTCATGCGGCACCGCGTCGGCTGGTCCTACAACGAGGAATCGGGCCGCTACAGGGAGCTGGACCCGGTCTTCTACGTCCCCGGAACCTCCCGCAAGCTGGTCCAGCAGGGCCGCCCCGGCAAGTACGAGTTCGTCGAGGGCACCGAGGAGCAGTACGACCTGACAACCCGCGCCATGGAGGACTCCTACCGGGCCTCCTACGAGGCGTACCAGGAGATGCTGGCCGCGGGCGTGGCCCGCGAGGTCGCCCGCGCGGTCCTCCCGGTCGGCCTCTTCTCCACGATGTACGCCACCTGCAACGCACGCTCCCTGATGCACTTCCTCGGCCTGCGCACCCAGCACGAGCTGGCGAAGGTGCCGTCCTTCCCGCAGCGCGAGATTGAGATGGTCGGCGAGCAGATGGAGGCCCACTGGGAGCAGCTCATGCCGCTCACTCATGCGGCCTTCAACAAAAATGGACGGGTAGCCCCGTAGGCGGTGTCCGTATTGCGGCGTTTCGAGAAGTTCATCTAGGCTGAACAAACGGACCCGGCACTGCTTGAACCCCCGAGCAGGCAGTGCCGGGCTCCTCCTCCCCGTCCCCCCGAGGGGACCCCGCGCGCTGAGCAGCGAGTAGCGTGTTACCCATGGCTCCGATCTCCACTCCGCAGACCCCCTTCGGGCGGGTCCTCACCGCTATGGTCACGCCCTTCACGGCGGACGGTGCTCTCGACCTCGACGGCGCCCAGCGGCTCGCCGCCCACCTGGTGGACGCAGGCAATGACGGCCTGATCGTCAACGGCACCACCGGTGAGTCCCCGACCACCAGTGACACGGAGAAGGACCAGCTCGTACGAGCGGTGCTCGAAGCGGTCGGCGACCGGGCGCACGTCATCGCCGGCATCGGTACCAACGACACCCGGCACAGCGTCGACCTCGCCCGGACGGCCGAGCGCACCGGCGCCCACGGCCTGCTCGCCGTGACGCCGTACTACAACAAGCCGCCGCAGGAGGGTCTGCTCCGGCACTTCACCGCCATCGCCGACTCCACCGGCCTGCCGGTGATGCTGTACGACATCCCCGGCCGCAGCGGAGTGCCGATCGACACGGAGACCCTCGTCCGGCTGGCCGACCACCCGCGGATCGTCGCGAACAAGGACGCCAAGGGCGACCTGGGCCGCGCCAGCTGGGCCATCGCCGAATCCGGACTCGCCTGGTACTCCGGTGACGACATGCTCAACCTGCCGCTCCTCTCGGTCGGCGCGGTCGGCTTCGTCTCCGTGGTCGGCCACGTGGTCACCCCCGAGCTGCGGGCCCTGATCGACGCGCACCTGAGCGGCGACGTCCAGAAGGCCACCGAGATCCATCAGAAGCTGCTCCCGGTCTTCACCGGGATGTTCCGCACCCAGGGCGTCATCACCACGAAGGCCGCCCTGACCCTTCAGGGACTCCCGGCCGGACCACTGCGCCTGCCGCTGGTGGAGCTCAGCGCCCAGGAGACGTCCCAGCTCAAGATCGACCTCGCGGCCGGCGGGGTACAGCTGTAGTCACCGACCGCTGAACACAGACTTCACAACTGAACAGGCGAGGCGACTCGCATCGAGCACCACCCCAAGACAACAGCAAGTGCACGAATGACATGCGCGCCACGTGCCTCAGCGGTACGTGGCGTGCGTGGTAAGGAGAGTCTTTTGAGTCATCCGCATCCTGAACTCGGTACCCCGCCGAAGCTCCCGAAGGGCGCCCTGCGGGTCACCCCGCTCGGCGGCCTGGGCGAGATCGGCCGCAACATGACGGTCTTCGAGTACGGCGGCCGCCTGCTCATCGTCGACTGCGGCGTCCTCTTCCCCGAGGAGGAGCAGCCGGGCATCGACCTGATCCTGCCGGACTTCACCACGATCCGGGACCGCCTGGACGACATCGAGGGCATCGTCCTCACGCACGGCCACGAGGACCACATCGGTGGTGTCCCGTATCTGCTGCGCCTGAAGCCGGACATCCCCCTCATCGGCTCGAAGCTGACCCTCGCGCTCATCGAGGCGAAGCTCCAGGAGCACCGGATCCGCCCGTACACCCTTGAGGTCACCGAGGGTCAGCGCGAGCGCATCGGCGTCTTCGACTGCGAGTTCATCGCGGTCAACCACTCGATCCCGGACGCCCTCGCCGTCGCCATCCGCACCCCTGCGGGCATGGCCGTGGCCACCGGTGACTTCAAGATGGACCAGCTTCCGCTGGACGGCCGTCTCACCGACCTGCACGCGTTCGCCCGGCTGAGCGAGGAAGGCATCGACCTTCTTCTCTCCGACTCCACGAACGCCGAGGTTCCCGGCTTCGTGCCGCCGGAACGGGACATCTCCAACGTCCTGCGCACGGTCTTCGCGAACGCCCAGAAGCGCATCATCGTGGCGAGCTTCGCCAGCCATGTGCACCGCATCCAGCAGATTCTGGACGCCGCCCACGAGTACGGCCGCAGGGTCGCCTTCGTCGGCCGCTCGATGGTCCGCAACATGGGTATCGCCCGCGACCTGGGCTATCTGAAGGTCCCCGCCGGACTGGTCGTCGACGTCAAGACCCTCGACGACCTCCCGGACGACGAGGTCGTGCTGGTCTGCACGGGTTCGCAGGGCGAGCCGATGGCGGCCCTCTCCCGGATGGCCAACCGCGACCACCAGATCCGGATCGTTCCCGGCGACACGGTGATCCTGGCGTCGTCCCTCATCCCCGGCAACGAGAACGCGGTCTACCGCGTGATCAACGGCCTGACCCGCTGGGGCGCCAACGTCGTCCACAAGGGCAACGCCAAGGTCCACGTCTCGGGCCACGCCTCGGCCGGCGAGTTGCTGTACTTCTACAACATCTGCAAGCCGAAGAACCTGATGCCGGTCCACGGCGAATGGCGCCACCTGCGCGCCAACGCCGAGCTGGGCGCCCTCACCGGCGTGCCGAAGGACCACATCGTCATCGCCGAGGACGGCGTGGTCGTCGACCTCATCGACGGCAAGGCGAAGATCGTCGGCAAGGTCCAGGCCGGCTACGTCTACGTCGACGGGCTCTCCGTCGGAGACGTCACCGAGACCTCCCTCAAGGACCGCCGCATCCTCGGCGACGAGGGCATCATCTCGGTGTTCATCGTGGTCGACAGCTCCTCCGGCAAGATCGTGGGCGGCCCCCACATCCAGGCCCGGGGCTCCGGCATCGACGACGGTGCCTTCGTGGCTGTCACGCCGAAGATCCAGGAAGCCCTGGACAAGTCGGCGCAGGACGGTGTGATGGAGCCCCACCAGCTCCAGCAGATGGTCCGCCGGGTCGTCGGCAAGTGGGTGTCCGACACCTACCGCCGACGCCCGATGATCCTTCCGGTCGTCGTCGAGGTCTGACCCTCACGCTCGCCTGACCTGGAGCGGGGCCCCCGATTTGCATCGGGGAGCCCCGCTCCAGTACGTTTACGTCTCCGCCTGAACGGGAAGCACCGCGCGCACTCGTGCGCTCGGAGAACCCTGAGCAGGGCGGGAATTCCGACTCAGAATCTCTGATAAAGTCGGATCCGCCGAAAGGCAAGGCCACTCGACAGGCCACCGGAAATCGAATTCGGACCGGAAACGGAACGAAAAAGAGTCTGGTAAAGTCGGACTCGCCGAAAGGGAAAACGCGAAAGCGAAGAACCGGAAGGCGAGATGCGAAACGCAGGGCCCGCTTCGACCGGGAATCGGACACGAAAGAGTCTGATAGAGTCGGAAACGCAAGACAGCAAGACAAAGCAGTAAACGAAGGGAAGCGCCCGGAGGGCCCCGGTGATACGGGACCGAAGGAAGCGTCCGTTCCTTGAGAACTCAACAGCGTGCCAAAAGTCAACGCCAGATATGTTGATACCCCGGCCTGCTACGGCAGGTTGGTGGTTCCTTTGAAAGCCCTGTCGTTCCACCCCGTTTGTGGGTGGCGGCAGGCAAGAACACAGCGAGGACGCTGAGAACAACGGGTCTTATTCCGACCGGTTGTTCCGCTCTCGTGATGTGTGCACCCGATCACGGGTAAACATTCACGGAGAGTTTGATCCTGGCTCAGGACGAACGCTGGCGGCGTGCTTAACACATGCAAGTCGAACGATGAAGCCCTTCGGGGTGGATTAGTGGCGAACGGGTGAGTAACACGTGGGCAATCTGCCCTTCACTCTGGGACAAGCCCTGGAAACGGGGTCTAATACCGGATAACACTCTGTCCCGCATGGGACGGGGTTAAAAGCTCCGGCGGTGAAGGATGAGCCCGCGGCCTATCAGCTTGTTGGTGGGGTAATGGCCTACCAAGGCGACGACGGGTAGCCGGCCTGAGAGGGCGACCGGCCACACTGGGACTGAGACACGGCCCAGACTCCTACGGGAGGCAGCAGTGGGGAATATTGCACAATGGGCGAAAGCCTGATGCAGCGACGCCGCGTGAGGGATGACGGCCTTCGGGTTGTAAACCTCTTTCAGCAGGGAAGAAGCGAAAGTGACGGTACCTGCAGAAGAAGCGCCGGCTAACTACGTGCCAGCAGCCGCGGTAATACGTAGGGCGCAAGCGTTGTCCGGAATTATTGGGCGTAAAGAGCTCGTAGGCGGCTTGTCACGTCGGATGTGAAAGCCCGGGGCTTAACCCCGGGTCTGCATTCGATACGGGCTAGCTAGAGTGTGGTAGGGGAGATCGGAATTCCTGGTGTAGCGGTGAAATGCGCAGATATCAGGAGGAACACCGGTGGCGAAGGCGGATCTCTGGGCCATTACTGACGCTGAGGAGCGAAAGCGTGGGGAGCGAACAGGATTAGATACCCTGGTAGTCCACGCCGTAAACGTTGGGAACTAGGTGTTGGCGACATTCCACGTCGTCGGTGCCGCAGCTAACGCATTAAGTTCCCCGCCTGGGGAGTACGGCCGCAAGGCTAAAACTCAAAGGAATTGACGGGGGCCCGCACAAGCAGCGGAGCATGTGGCTTAATTCGACGCAACGCGAAGAACCTTACCAAGGCTTGACATATACCGGAAAGCATCAGAGATGGTGCCCCCCTTGTGGTCGGTATACAGGTGGTGCATGGCTGTCGTCAGCTCGTGTCGTGAGATGTTGGGTTAAGTCCCGCAACGAGCGCAACCCTTGTTCTGTGTTGCCAGCATGCCCTTCGGGGTGATGGGGACTCACAGGAGACTGCCGGGGTCAACTCGGAGGAAGGTGGGGACGACGTCAAGTCATCATGCCCCTTATGTCTTGGGCTGCACACGTGCTACAATGGCCGGTACAATGAGCTGCGATGCCGCGAGGCGGAGCGAATCTCAAAAAGCCGGTCTCAGTTCGGATTGGGGTCTGCAACTCGACCCCATGAAGTCGGAGTTGCTAGTAATCGCAGATCAGCATTGCTGCGGTGAATACGTTCCCGGGCCTTGTACACACCGCCCGTCACGTCACGAAAGTCGGTAACACCCGAAGCCGGTGGCCCAACCCCTTGTGGGAGGGAGCTGTCGAAGGTGGGACTGGCGATTGGGACGAAGTCGTAACAAGGTAGCCGTACCGGAAGGTGCGGCTGGATCACCTCCTTTCTAAGGAGCACTTCTTACCAGGCTTCGGTTTGGTCAGAGGCCAGTACACCGGCGAATGTTCGGTGCTGGTTGCTCATGGGTGGAACGTTGACTATTCGGCACGACAGGTTGATCACAGCTAGTACTGCTCTTCGGGGCGTGGAACGTGGTGAGAGATCGGTTGTGCCGGGCACGTTGTTGGGTATCTGAGGGTATGGCCGTAAAGGCTGCCTTCGGTTGCCGGCCCCAGTGAACTCGCCCTGTTGGGTGGGGTGATGGGTGGCTGGTCGTTGTTTGAGAACTGCACAGTGGACGCGAGCATCTGTGGCCAAGTTTTTAAGGGCGCACGGTGGATGCCTTGGCACCAGGAACCGATGAAGGACGTGGGAGGCCACGATAGTCCCCGGGGAGCTGTCAACCAAGCTTTGATCCGGGGGTTTCCGAATGGGGAAACCCGGCAGTCGTCATGGGCTGTCACCCGCTGCTGAACACATAGGCAGTGTGGAGGGAACGAGGGGAAGTGAAACATCTCAGTACCCTCAGGAAGAGAAAACAACCGTGATTCCGGGAGTAGTGGCGAGCGAAACTGGATGAGGCCAAACCGTATGCGTGTGATACCCGGCAGGGGTTGCGCATGCGGGGTTGTGGGATCTCTCTTTCATAGTCTGCCGGCTGTGAGACGAGTCAGAAACCGTTGGTGTAGGCGAAGGACATGCGAAAGGTCCGGCGTAGAGGGTAAGACCCCCGTAGCTGAAACATCAACGGCTCGTTTGAGAGACACCCAAGTAGCACGGGGCCCGAGAAATCCCGTGTGAATCTGGCGGGACCACCCGCTAAGCCTAAATATTCCCTGGTGACCGATAGCGGATAGTACCGTGAGGGAATGGTGAAAAGTACCGCGGGAGCGGAGTGAAATAGTACCTGAAACCGTGTGCCTACAAGCCGTGGGAGCGTCGCACAAGGACTTGTCCTTGTGTCGTGACTGCGTGCCTTTTGAAGAATGAGCCTGCGAGTTAGCGGTGTGTAGCGAGGTTAACCCGTGTGGGGAAGCCGTAGCGAAAGCGAGTCCGAACAGGGCGTTTGAGTTGCACGCTCTAGACCCGAAGCGGAGTGATCTAGCCATGGGCAGGTTGAAGCGGAGGTAAGACTTCGTGGAGGACCGAACCCACCAGGGTTGAAAACCTGGGGGATGACCTGTGGTTAGGGGTGAAAGGCCAATCAAACTCCGTGATAGCTGGTTCTCCCCGAAATGCATTTAGGTGCAGCGTCGTGTGTTTCTTGCCGGAGGTAGAGCACTGGATAGGCGATGGGCCCTACCGGGTTACTGACCTTAGCCAAACTCCGAATGCCGGTAAGTGAGAGCACGGCAGTGAGACTGTGGGGGATAAGCTCCATGGTCGAGAGGGAAACAGCCCAGAGCATCGACTAAGGCCCCTAAGCGTACGCTAAGTGGGAAAGGATGTGGAGTCGCAGAGACAACCAGGAGGTTGGCTTAGAAGCAGCCACCCTTGAAAGAGTGCGTAATAGCTCACTGGTCAAGTGATTCCGCGCCGACAATGTAGCGGGGCTCAAGCGTACCGCCGAAGTCGTGTCATTCATACACATAGGGTCAACGCCCGTATGGATGGGTAGGGGAGCGTCGTGTGCCGGGTGAAGCAGCCGCGGAAGCGAGTTGTGGACGGTTCACGAGTGAGAATGCAGGCATGAGTAGCGATACACACGTGAGAAACGTGTGCGCCGATTGACTAAGGGTTCCTGGGTCAAGCTGATCTGCCCAGGGTAAGTCGGGACCTAAGGCGAGGCCGACAGGCGTAGTCGATGGACAACCGGTTGATATTCCGGTACCCGCTTTGAAACGCCCAGTACTGAATCAGGCGATGCTAAGTCCGTGAAGCCGGCCCGATCTCTTCGGAGTTGAGGGTAGTGGTGGAGCCGATGAACCAGACTTGTAGTAGGTAAGCGATGGGGTGACGCAGGAAGGTAGTCCAGCCCGGGCGGTGGTTGTCCCGGGGTAAGGGTGTAGCCCGTGTGGTAGGTAAATCCGTCACACGTTAAGGGTGAGACCTGATGCCGAGCCGATTGTGGTGAAGTGGATGATCCTATGCTGTCGAGAAAAGCCTCTAGCGAGTTTCATGGCGGCCCGTACCCTAAACCGACTCAGGTGGTCAGGTAGAGAATACCGAGGCGTTCGGGTGAACTATGGTTAAGGAACTCGGCAAAATGCCCCCGTAACTTCGGGAGAAGGGGGGCCATCACTGGTGATAGCACTTGCTGCTTGAGCTGGGGGTGGCCGCAGAGACCAGCGAGAAGCGACTGTTTACTAAAAACACAGGTCCGTGCGAAGCCGTAAGGCGATGTATACGGACTGACGCCTGCCCGGTGCTGGAACGTTAAGGGGACCGGTTAGCTGCTTTTCGGAGCGGCGAAGCTGAGAACTTAAGCGCCAGTAAACGGCGGTGGTAACTATAACCATCCTAAGGTAGCGAAATTCCTTGTCGGGTAAGTTCCGACCTGCACGAATGGCGTAACGACTTCTCGACTGTCTCAACCATAGGCCCGGTGAAATTGCACTACGAGTAAAGATGCTCGTTTCGCGCAGCAGGACGGAAAGACCCCGGGACCTTTACTATAGTTTGATATTGGTGTTCGGTTCGGCTTGTGTAGGATAGGTGGGAGACTGTGAAGCGGCCACGCCAGTGGTTGTGGAGTCGTCGTTGAAATACCACTCTGGTCGTGCTGGATGTCTAACCTGGGTCCGTGATCCGGATCAGGGACAGTGTCTGATGGGTAGTTTAACTGGGGCGGTTGCCTCCTAAAGAGTAACGGAGGCGCCCAAAGGTTCCCTCAGCCTGGTTGGCAATCAGGTGTTGAGTGTAAGTGCACAAGGGAGCTTGACTGTGAGACCGACGGGTCGAGCAGGGACGAAAGTCGGGACTAGTGATCCGGCAGTGGCTTGTGGAAGCGCTGTCGCTCAACGGATAAAAGGTACCCCGGGGATAACAGGCTGATCTTCCCCAAGAGTCCATATCGACGGGATGGTTTGGCACCTCGATGTCGGCTCGTCGCATCCTGGGGCTGGAGTCGGTCCCAAGGGTTGGGCTGTTCGCCCATTAAAGCGGTACGCGAGCTGGGTTTAGAACGTCGTGAGACAGTTCGGTCCCTATCCGCTGCGCGCGTAGGAATATTGAGAAGGGCTGTCCCTAGTACGAGAGGACCGGGACGGACGAACCTCTGGTGTGCCAGTTGTCCTGCCAAGGGCATGGCTGGTTGGCTACGTTCGGAAAGGATAACCGCTGAAAGCATCTAAGCGGGAAGCCTGCTTCGAGATGAGTATTCCCACCCTCTTGAAGGGTTAAGGCTCCCAGTAGACGACTGGGTTGATAGGCCAGATGTGGAAGCCCGGTAACGGGTGGAGCTGACTGGTACTAATAGGCCGAGGGCTTGTCCTCAGTTGCTCGCGTCCACTGTGTTAGTTCTGAAATAACGAACGGCCGTGTTTTCTCCGGTGTTGGTTAATTTCATAGTGTTTCGGTGGTCATTGCGTTAGGGAAACGCCCGGTTACATTCCGAACCCGGAAGCTAAGCCTTTCAGCGCCGATGGTACTGCAGGGGGGACCCTGTGGGAGAGTAGGACGCCGCCGAACAATTTTTCCGGGAAAGCCCCGCACCATTTGGTGCGGGGCTTTCCTGCGTTTCAGGCTCGATCGGCGAGCCGAGCGGGTCGTGCGAGCCGTGGGACGCGCGCGCCCTACCCCCCCTTGCCCGCCTGCGTCGCCAGGGGGAGGTCGGGTGGCTCGCGGAAGCCTGTTGGGAGAGACCGGCCGAGAGCGGCTGCCCCAGGTCGGCCGGGATTTTGGGCATCCCCGGATCCCGTGTATGGTTTACCTCGTTGCCACAGCGCAGCGAGGCCCCAATAGCTCAGTCGGTAGAGCGTCTCCATGGTAAGGAGAAGGTCTGCGGTTCGATTCCGCATTGGGGCTCAGAGAAAAGCGAAAGGCCCCCGCCACGGCGGGGGCCTTTCACGTTGAGGTCAGACGAGGGGCGGTTCCGGGACGCGCATGGCCAGAATCGCCATGTCGTCCGAGGCGGGCTCGGCCGCGAAGCGTTCCACGGCCCGCAGAATGCGTGAGGCGACCGCTCCGGCCGTCAGACCCGTACAGGTCGACAGGACGTCCGCGAGGCCGTCGTCGCCCAGCATGCGGCTTCCCTCGCGGCGTTCGGTGACGCCGTCCGTGACACACAGGAGGACATCGCCCGGGTTGAGGACGACCTCCTGTTCGTACAGGTCGAGGTCCTCGATGACACCCAGCAGGGGCTGGGGTTCCGCGGCGGACTCGACGGAGCCGTCCTGCCACAGGCGCAGCGGCAGGGGGTGGCCGGCGCAGACGACCTTCAGGAGGGCGCTGCCGTCCTCCTGGGGCCACAGCTCGCCGTACAGGAGGGTCAGGAAGCGGCTGCGGGCGCCCTCGTCGAGGATCGCCGCGTTGAGGCGCTCCAGGACCGCCGGACCGCCGAAGCCCTCGCGGGCGAGCAGGCGCAGCGCGTGGCGGGCCAGGCCCGTGACGGCGGCGGCCTCCGGGCCCGTACCGCACACGTCGCCGATGGCGAAGCCGTACGCGCCGTCGCTGATCGGGAAGACGTCGTAGAAGTCGCCGCCGACCTCGTTGCCCTCGCCCGCGGCGCGGTAGATGACCTCGATCTCGACGTTCGGCACGTCGGGGAGGCCCGGGGGCAGCAGGCTGCGCTGGAGGGACTGGCTGATCGCCATGCGCTCCGAGTACAGGCGGGCGTTGTCCAGGGCCAGAGCGGCCCTGCGGGAAAGGTCCTCGGCCAGTTCCAGGATCTCCTGGCGGAAGTGGTCGTCCGAGGGCTTCCCGAGCGTCAGCATGCCGATCACGCGGTTGCGGGCGACCAGCGGGAGAACCACCGTCTCGCCGCCGACCGCCTGGGCCGTGGCGAGGATGGTGCGGGTGGCCGTGCTCATGCTCAGCGGTGCGTCGCGTTGCAGGCTGCGGGTCGAGGTGCTCAGCGCCGCGCGGTGGCCGGCCTCCGAGGGGGCGGCCCAGACACGGGCGCCCGGAGTCGGTACCGGATCCGGCGGGGCGATCCTGGAGAGCAGGGCCTTGAGCCCGTCGATGAGGTCCTCGTCCTCGTGGAGCACGTACGAGAGGTACGGGTCGGAGGACTGGTCCGCGATCGTGTAGACAGCGCACCAGGTGGCCAGGGTCGGGACCGTCATCTGGGCCATGAGGGCCAGGGTCTGGTCCCGGTCGAGCGTGCCGGCCAGCAGGTCGGAGGCCTCGACGAGGAAGGACAGGGAGCCGCGGCGCAGCCGTTCCAGCTCGCCGAGGCGGGCGGACTCCACGGCCAGCGCGATGCGGTCCGCCGCGAACTGGAGGCGCAGGGCCTCCTCGTTGGTGTAGCGGCCCGCGCCTTCCGCCGCGACGCCGAGGGAACCGGTGAGGCGGCCCTCGACCTTCAGCGGGACCGTGACGACCGAGCGCATCCCGGTGTCGGTGAGCAGGGGCACGGCGCCGGGAACGGCCGTGAGGTCCTCGTGAACGGCCGGCATCCGGGCGGAGCCGTAGCGTCCCGTCCCGGCTTCGACGGGGACGCGGGCGAAGCGCTGGCGGGCCGAGGGGAGGCCTGTGGTGGCGCGGACCTCCAGCTCCGTCTCGTCGTCCGTGGCGAGCAGGAGGAACGCCGCGTCGGCATCGAGCATGTCGCGTGCCCGCTCGACCGTCCGCTGGAGGAGGCCGTCGAGGTCGTCGGGGGCCGGGGAGCCGATGAAGACCTCGAACGGGTCCGCGGTGCGGTGGTCGGACGAGGTGTCGGAGACCGGGGTGCGGACGGGGGACTGGAGCACGGCGCGCTCGTCGTCGCGGACCAGGAGGCAGACCGTGGACGGTTCGCCGTCGGTGTCGCGGACCCGCAGGTGCGAGGAGTAGACGGCGATGGTCCGGCCGTCGGCACCGCGGATTCCGTAGCTGCCCTCCCAGCGCGAGAGCTGGAGGGCGTCGGCGATGCCGGTGTTGGTCCCGGGGGTGTGCGGCCAGGCCACGAAGTCGGTGAACTGCTTGCCGGTGACCTGCTCCGCGGTGTGCCCGAAGACGTACGTGGCGTCGTCGTTCCACGCGCTGATCGCGCCGGTGCTGTCGATCTGGACGACGGCGACCCGGACCCGCTGGTCGGTGACGGGGAGCAGCGAGGTGGGCAGGACGGGGCCCGCCGAGCGGATGCCCACCGGCCGGTCGGGCAGGTCCAGCTGGAACCAGACGTGCTTACGGGTGGGGGAGTACTCGACGCCCCAGCGGGAGGCCAGGGCGGCGCAGAGCAGCAGACCGCGGCCGTTCTCGCGGTCGGGGCTGCCGAAGTCGAGGCCGTTGCTCTGGAGCGGGACCTCGCGTTCCGGATAGTGGTCGGCGACCTCGATGCGGACGCCGTCCCCGCTGCGCAGGCACAGCACGTCGGCCGCCGTCCCCGCGTGCACGACGGCGTTGGTCACGAGTTCACTGGTGAGGACGACGGCGTCGTCGACGACATCGTTGTAGCCCCACCCCTGGAGCGTGTCCCGGACGAAGGCGCGGGCGGTCGCGACGGAGCGCCCGACCGGTTCGAAGGTGGCGGCCGCGCGCGCGGTGATCACAGCACTCCCCATATGGTGTCTCGTCGCTTTCCCGAGTCCTGTGCCCGTTTATCGCCGCTTCGATTCGCTTGCCAGGCTAGACGTTCGTCAAGGGTGCCGGTTACACGAGGGCCGAGTTCGGGACAGGACGTTCCGGCAGTGGTGCGCGGGCGCACAAGTATGGACTCCCGGTACAGGGGATGGGGGGCAACCGGGACAGGTTGCTCGCCGACCTGTCCCGGCCTGGTACGTTGCAACGATTTGACGTCCGCCCGGTCGCCCGTTGACGGTGTGCTGTGGCGGTGAGCCAAAGTGGAACTGGGCAAGCTTCCTGATAGGCCCGAGTGAAACGGTCAACCCCTGCGGGAGGGACACGGTGGAGTCTGGCGTGGCGGCGCAGGGTTCGAAGGCGCGTACAAAAGGCGGACAGTCCGTGAAAAAGCAGCGCAATGGCACCGTCGAAGTGGACGCGGCAGCTCTGAACAGGCTGCTCGCCGGCCTCGTGGCGATGCGCGACGGCAACTTCCGCCGGCGGCTCACCGTCTCCGGCGACGGTGTGATGACGGAGATCTCCGCGGTCTTCAACGAGGTCGCGGACCGCAACCTCCACCTCACCGGTGAGCTGGCCCGGGTGCGGCGCGTGGTCGGCCGGGAGGGAAAGCTCACGGAGCGGCTGGAGACGGGCGCCTGCGAGGGTTCCTGGGCCGCCGCGATCGACGCCTCCAACGAGCTCGTCGACGATCTCGCGCGACCGGTCTCCGAAGTGGGCCGGGTGCTGTCGGCGGTCGCCGACGGTGATCTGGAGCAGCGGATGGAGCTGCGGTCGCACACGACGGACGAGACGGTCCGGCCGCTGCGCGGCGAGTTCCTGAAGGTCGCCCGTACGGTCAACAACCTGGTCGACCAGCTGTCGGTCTTCACCGAGCAGGTGACCCGGGTCGCCGTCGAGGTGGGTACCGAGGGCAAGCTCGGCGGGCAGGCGCAGGTGCGCGGGATGTCCGGGTCCTGGAAGGACCTCACGGACTCCGTCAACACCATGGCGTACCGGCTGACGGCCCAGGTGCGGGACATCGCGCTGGTGACGACGGCGGTCGCCAAGGGTGATCTGTCGCGGAAGGTCACCGTCCACGTGGCCGGCGAGATGCTCCAGCTGAAGAACACCGTCAACACGATGGTCGATCAGTTGTCCTCGTTCTCCTCAGAGGTGACACGCGTCGCCCGTGAGGTGGGTACGGAGGGCGAGCTGGGCGGCCAGGCGACCGTGCCGGGTGTGGCGGGCGTGTGGAAGGACCTCACCGACTCCGTCAACACGATGGCGGGCAACCTCACCTCCCAGGTGCGCGGGATCGCGGAGGTGACGACGGCGGTCGCCAGCGGTGACCTGACGCAGAAGGTCACGGTGAGCGCGCGCGGCGAGGTCGCGCAGCTCGCCGAGACGATCAACCAGATGACCGAGACGCTGCGCACCTTCGCCGACGAGGTGACCCGGGTGGCGAGCGAGGTCGGCGGCGAGGGGCTGCTCGGCGGGCAGGCGCAGGTGCCGGGTGCGGCCGGGACCTGGAAGGACCTCACCGACTCGGTGAACACGGTCTTCAGGAATCTGACGACCCAGGTGCGCGACATCGCGCAGGTGACGACGGCGGTGGCCAGCGGCGACATGTCGCAGAAGGTCACGGTCGACGTGGCCGGGGAGATGCTGGAGCTGAAGAACACCGTCAACACGATGGTGGACCAGCTTCAGTCGTTCGGTTCCGAGGTGACCCGCGTGGCCCGGGAGGTCGGCGTCGAGGGCCGGCTCGGGGGCCAGGCCGAGGTGCCGGGGGCAGCGGGGACGTGGAAGGACCTCACCGACTCGGTGAACACCGCGTTCCGCAACCTGACCGGCCAGGTCCGGGACATCGCGCAGGTCACCACCGCGGTCGCGAACGGTGACCTGTCGCAGAAGGTCACCGTGGACGTGGCCGGGGAGATGCTGGAGCTGAAGAACACCGTCAACACGATGGTGGCGCAGCTGTCCAGCTTCGCCGACCAGGTGACGCGGATGGCCCGGGACGTGGGCACCGAGGGCCGCCTCGGCGGGCAGGCGCGCGTGGACGGTGTGTCGGGTACGTGGAAGGAACTCACGGACTCCGTCAACTTCATGGCCGGCAATCTCACCTCTCAGGTGAGGCAGATCGCCCAGGTGACGACGGCGGTGGCGCGGGGCGACCTGTCGCAGAAGATCGACGTGGACGCCCGGGGCGAGATCCTGGAGCTCAAGAACACCATCAACACGATGGTCGACCAGCTCTCCGCCTTCGCCGACCAGGTCACCCGGGTCGCGCGCGAGGTGGGCACGGACGGGCGTCTCGGCGGTCAGGCGCAGGTGCCCGGTGTGGCCGGGGTGTGGCGTGATCTCACCGATTCGGTGAACGGTATGGCCGGGAACCTCACCGCTCAGGTCCGTAACATCGCGCAGGTCGCCACGGCGGTGGCGCGCGGTGACCTGTCGCAGAAGATCGACGTGGACGCCCGGGGCGAGATCCTGGAGCTCAAGAACACCCTCAACACGATGGTGGACCAGCTGTCCAACTTCGCGGAGCAGGTGACCCGGGTCGCCCGCGAAGTGGGCACGGAGGGCATCCTCGGCGGTCAGGCCGAGGTTCAGGGGGTCTCCGGTACGTGGAAGGACCTCACCCAGTCCGTCAACGGCATGGCGAACAACCTGACCCTCCAGGTCCGCAACATCGCCGAGGTCACCACCGCGGTCGCCAAGGGTGATCTCTCCAAGAAGATCACCGTCGACGCCAAGGGCGAGATCCTCGAACTGGTCACGACCGTCAACACCATGGTCGACCAGCTGCTGAACTTCGCGGACGAGGTCTCGCGCGTGGCCCGCGAGGTGGGTACCGAGGGCATTCTCGGCGGTCAGGCACGGGTGCGCGGGGCGACCGGCATCTGGAAGGACCTCAGCGAGAACGTCAACCTGATGGCCAACAACCTGACCAGCCAGGTGCGCAACATCTCCCGGGTCTCCTCGGCGGTCGCCAACGGTGATCTGACGAAGAAGGTCACGGTGGAGGCGCGCGGCGAGGTCGCTGAGCTGGCCGACACCGTCAACACGATGGTGACGACGCTGTCCTCGTTCGCCGACGAGGTCACGCGCGTGGCCCGTGAGGTGGGCACGGAAGGTGAACTGGGCGGCCAGGCGCGGGTGCCGGGAGTCGCCGGTACGTGGAAGGACCTCACGGAGTCCGTGAACTCGATGGCCTCCAATCTGACCGGTCAGGTGCGGCAGATCGCCACGGTCACGACCGCCATCGCCAAGGGCGACCTGACCAAGAAGATCGACATCGACGCGCGCGGTGAGATCCAGGAGCTGAAGAACACCATCAACACGATGGTCGATCAGCTGTCCTCGTTCGCGGAGCAGGTGACCCGGGTGGCCCGTGAGGTGGGCACCGAGGGGCAGCTGGGCGGTCAGGCGCGAGTACGGGACGTCGACGGGACCTGGCGCGACCTCACCGAGTCGGTGAACGAGATGGCCGGGAACCTGACCCGTCAGGTCCGCGCCATCGCGGCCGTCGCCACCGCGGTGACCCGCGGCGATCTGAATCTGAAGATCGACGTGGACGCGGCCGGCGAGATCCAGGTCCTCCAGGACAACATCAACACGATGATCGCGAACCTGCGCGACACCACCCTCGCCAACAAGGAGCAGGACTGGCTGAAGGGCAACCTGGCCCGGATCTCCGGTCTGATGCAGGGCCGCCGCGATCTGGACGACGTGGCCTCGCTGATCATGAGCGAGCTGACGCCGGTGGTCTCGGCGCAGCACGGCGCGTTCTTCCTGGCGATGGCCACGGGCGACTCGGACGAGGTGGGTCCGGACGACGGTGCGGCCGACGCCTACGAGCTGCGGATGCGGGGGAGTTACGGCTACTCGGCGGGTTCGATGCCGACCTCGTTCCGGCCCGGTGAGACGCTCATCGGGACGGCGGCCGAGGAGAAGCGGACGATCCAGGTGGACAACGTGCCGCCGGGCTATCTGAAGATCTCCTCCGGGCTGGGCGAGGCCCCTCCGGCGCATGTGATCGTGTTGCCGGTGCTCTTCGAGGGCAAGGTCCTCGGCGTGATCGAACTGGCCTCCTTCCAGCCGTTCACGCATATCCAGCGGGACTTCCTCAACCAGCTCGCCGAGATGATCGCGACGAGCGTCAACACGATCAGCGTCAACACCAAGACCGAGAAACTCCTGGAGCAGTCGCAGGAGCTGACCGAACAGCTGCGGGACCGCTCGCAGGAGTTGGAGAACCGGCAGAAGGCCCTCCAGGCGTCCAACGCCGAACTGGAGGAGAAGGCCGAGCTGCTGGCCCAGCAGAACCGCGACATCGAGGTGAAGAACACCGAGATCGAGGAGGCACGGCAGGTGCTGGAGGAGCGGGCCGAGCAGCTCGCGGTCTCGATGCGCTACAAGTCCGAGTTCCTGGCGAACATGTCGCACGAGCTGCGCACGCCGCTCAACTCGCTGCTGATCCTCGCCAAGTTGCTGGCGGACAACGCCGAGGGCAACCTCTCGCCGAAGCAGGTGGAGTTCGCCGAGACGATTCACGGGGCCGGTTCCGACCTGCTCCAGCTGATCAACGACATCCTCGACCTGTCGAAGGTCGAGGCGGGCAAGATGGACGTCAGCCCGACCAGGATCGCGCTGGTCCAGCTGGTCGACTACGTGGAGGCCACCTTCCGACCGCTCACGGCGGAGAAGGGGCTCGACTTCTCCGTACGGGTGTCGCCGGAGCTTCCCGCGACGCTGCACACCGACGAGCAGCGGCTGCTCCAGGTGCTGCGCAACCTGCTCTCCAACGCGGTGAAGTTCACCGACAGCGGTGCGGTGGAGCTGGTGATCCGGCCGGCCGGCGCCGATGTGCCGAACGCGATCCGGGAGCACCTGCTGGAAGCCGGTTCGCTGCGGGACGCGGACGCCGATCTGATCGCCTTCTCGGTCACCGACACCGGGATCGGGATCGCGTCCAGCAAGATGCTGGTGATCTTCGAGGCGTTCAAGCAGGCGGACGGCACGACGAGCCGGAAGTACGGCGGCACCGGCCTCGGTCTCTCCATCAGCCGGGAGATCGCGCGGCTGCTCGGCGGCGAGATCCACGCCGCGAGCGAGCCGGGACGCGGTTCCACCTTCACCCTGTACCTGCCGCTGCACCGCGCCGAACTGCCGCCCCAGGGCTTCCCCCCGGTGGGTTCCGGTTCGGCCGAGGTGCTGGGCGGTGCGGGAGAGATGGGGCACGCGCAGTCCCCGCAGGGCCAGTCGGCTCCGTACGGCGACCCGGCCAACTCCGCGGGGATGTTCCGGCGGCGCCGCAAGGCCCTGGGGGACGCGGCCCGTAGGGCCGCGCTGCCGGCCGGCCGGACCACGTCCGAAAGCTCCCCGCAGCAGGAGGAGTGGGTGCAGGGGAGCCAGGACGAGAGCCAGGTCCAGGGCGAGGCCGCGGCGCAGGACCGGGAACCCCGGCGGACGTTCCGCTTCCGCGGTGAGAAGGTCCTCATCGTCGACGACGACATCCGTAACGTCTTCGCGCTCACCAGCGTGCTGGAGCAGCACGGGCTGGCGGTGCTGTACGCGGAGAACGGCCGTGAGGGCATCGAAGTCCTGGAGCAGCACGACGATGTGACGGTCGTGCTGATGGACATCATGATGCCCGAGATGGACGGTTACGCGACGACGACCGCGATCCGTCGGATGCCGCAGTTCGCCGGGCTGCCGATCGTCGCGCTCACCGCGAAGGCGATGAAGGGCGACCGGGAGAAGGCCATCGAATGCGGGGCTTCCGACTATGTGACGAAGCCGGTCGATCCTGATCACTTGCTTGCGGTGATGGAGCAGTGGATGCACGGAGAGTGATGGAGTGTGGAACGAATGAGCGTGAATTGTTGACCGACTGTGCTCATGCGGGTGTGAACGCGCTGTATTCGGGGAACCTTCTGGTCTCCCACCGCGTTTGCGGTATGTGCACAGTGACATCGCGGTGACAGGGTGTGGTGACGGGCGGGGTGCGGCTACCATGACCGGCACAAGGACGGACGGCGTAAGGGAGTCGTCCCCTGGGGCGGCACCCGGTGCATTTCCGGGGCGAGGAGGGCGGGCCATGGTACAGAAGGCCAAGATCCTCCTGGTCGATGACCGGCCGGAGAATCTGCTGGCGCTGGAGGCCATCCTCTCTGCGCTCGATCAGACACTGGTCCGGGCATCGTCAGGGGAGGAGGCGCTCAAAGCGCTGCTCACGGACGACTTCGCGGTCATTCTGCTGGACGTCCAGATGCCGGGCATGGACGGTTTCGAGACCGCCGCGCACATCAAGCGGCGGGAGCGGACCCGGGACATCCCGATCATCTTCCTCACCGCGATCAACCACGGTCCGCATCACACCTTCCGCGGTTACGCGGCCGGCGCGGTGGACTACATCTCGAAGCCGTTCGACCCGTGGGTGCTGCGGGCCAAGGTCTCGGTCTTCGTCGAGCTCTACATGAAGAACTGCAAGCTTCGCGAGCAGGCCGCTCTGCTGCGCCTCCAGTTGGAGGGCGACGGCCACGCGGGTGGCGAGCACGAGAAGGAGCCGACCGGTCTGCTGGCCGAACTCTCCGCGCGGCTCGCGGCGGTCGAGGAACAGGCGGAAGCGCTCTCCAAGCAGCTCGACGACGAATCCGCGGACGCCGCGGCGGTGGCCACCGCCGCCCACCTCGAACGCAAGCTGACCGGCCTGCGCCGCGCGCTCGACGCGCTGGAGCCGGGCACCGGCGGGGGTACGGGCGTACTGCCCGCACAGAGCTGACGATTCCCGCCCCTCCCGTCGGCGCGCGCCCGCCGCCGCCGTGAGGCGACGTCAGTTCCCTGCCGCCCGGAGGCGACACGGTCGGGTGAACCAGTAGGCGAACGTGTTCACGGGCGACGACAGCGGTAACCTCGGCACCATGGCCTCACGTACGTCCGGCAAGGGTTCCCAGGGCACGGCGGGCACCGCGAAGCGCGTCGGCCGTACCTCGGGCCCGGCGAAGAAAGCCGCGCCCGCCAAGAAGACCGCGCCCAAGAAGTCGGCCGCGCCCCCGAAGAAGGCGCCCCCGAAGAAGACGGCGGCCAAGAAGCCCGCGCCCAAACCCGCGCCGTCGCCCACCGGGGGCGTCTACCGGCTGGTGCGGGCGGTCTGGCTCGGGGCGGCGCACGGCATCGGCGCGCTGTTCCGCTCGATAGGGCGCGGGGCCAAGGGACTTGACCCCGCGCACCGCAAGGACGGGCTCGCTCTGCTGCTGCTCGGTCTGGCGCTGATCGTCGCCGCGGGCACCTGGTCCAATCTCCAGGGACCGGTCGGCGACCTGGTGGAGATGCTGGTGACCGGGGCCTTCGGCCGGCTCGACCTGCTCGCGCCGATACTGCTGGGCGCGATGGCGGTGCGGCTGATCCTGTACCCCGAGCGGCCCGACGCCAACGGCCGTATCGTCATCGGGCTGTCCGCCCTGGTCATCGGAGTGCTCGGCCAGGTCCACATCGCCTGCGGTTCGCCGGGCCGGGACGCGGGCACCGAGGCGATGCAGGACGCGGGCGGGCTGATCGGCTGGGCCACCTCCAAGCCGCTGATCTTCATGATGGGCGAGGTCCTCGCCGTACCGCTGCTGGTGCTGCTGACCGTGTTCGGGCTCCTCGTCGTCACCGCCACCCCGGTCAACGCCATTCCGCAGCGGCTGCGTCAGCTCGGGGTCCGCCTCGGCATCGTGGAACCGGCGCCCGAGGCCGCCGAGGGATACGAGGACGACGACGAGCGTTACGACGAACAGTGGCGCGAGGCGCTGCCCGAGCGGACGCGTCGGCGTGGCACGCGGCGCCCGGACGCGGACCCCGTCCACGATCACGACCAGGCCGAGGCGGAAGCGCTCACCAAGCGCAGGAGGTCCCGCAGGCCCTCCGCGCAGCCCGCGATGAACCGGCCGCTGGACGCGGTGGACGTCGCCGCTGCCGCTGCCGCCGCCCTCGACGGAGCCGTGCTCAACGGCATGCCGCCCTCACCGATCGTCGCCGACCTGACCCAGGGCGTCTCCACGGACCGGGAGCGCACCGGGACGCCCGTCCCCGGGGCCCGGGAGGCCGAGCGGGACGGCACGGGGAGGACCGGGGCCGGGCGTGGGCAGGGCCGGTCCGGGGCCGCCGACGACGCGGCCGGCGGTGACCGTTCCGGTGACGTCTCCGGCCGGTCCGGCGCCGTTCCCGACCTGACGAAGCCCGCGCCGGAGCGCGCCGAGGGCCTGCCCGCCCGCGCCGAGCAGCTCCAGCTCTCCGGCGACATCACGTACTCGCTGCCCTCGCTCGACCTGCTGGAGCGCGGCGGACCGGGCAAGACCCGCAGCGCCGCCAACGACGCGGTCGTCGCCTCGCTGACCAACGTCTTCACCGAGTTCAAGGTCGACGCCGCGGTCACCGGGTTCACCCGGGGCCCGACCGTCACCCGCTACGAGATCGAGCTCGGCCCCGCCGTGAAGGTCGAGAAGATCACGGCACTGGCCAAGAACATCGCCTACGCCGTGGCCAGCCCGGACGTGCGGATCATCTCGCCGATCCCCGGCAAGTCCGCCGTCGGCATCGAGATCCCCAACTCCGACCGCGAGATGGTCAACCTCGGCGATGTGCTGCGCCTCGCGGACGCGGCCGAGGACGACCACCCGATGCTCGTGGCGCTCGGCAAGAACGTCGAGGGCGGCTACGAGATGGCCAACCTCGCCAAGATGCCGCACGTCCTGGTCGCCGGCGCCACCGGTTCCGGCAAGTCCTCCTGCATCAACTGCCTGATCACCTCGATCATGGTGCGGGCCACCCCCGACGACGTACGGATGGTCCTCGTCGACCCCAAGCGCGTCGAGCTCACCGCGTACGAGGGCATTCCCCACCTCATCACTCCGATCATCACCAACCCGAAGAAGGCCGCCGAGGCGCTCCAGTGGGTCGTGCGGGAGATGGACCTGCGCTACGACGACCTCGCCAACTTCGGGTACCGGCACATCGACGACTTCAACCACGCGGTCCGCAACGGCAAGTGCAAGGCGCCCGAGGGCAGCGAGCGGGAGTTGTCCCCGTACCCGTACCTGCTGGTGATCGTCGACGAGCTGGCCGACCTGATGATGGTGGCCCCGCGCGACGTCGAGGACTCGATCGTCCGTATCACCCAGCTGGCCCGCGCGGCCGGCATCCACCTGGTGCTCGCCACCCAGCGGCCCTCGGTCGACGTGGTGACCGGCCTGATCAAGGCCAACGTCCCCTCCCGGCTCGCCTTCGCCACCTCCTCCCTCGCCGACAGCCGGGTCATCCTCGACCAGCCCGGCGCCGAGAAGCTCATCGGCAAGGGTGACGGGCTCTTCCTCCCGATGGGCGCCAACAAACCCACCCGTATGCAGGGCGCCTTCGTCACCGAGGACGAGGTCGCCGCCGTCGTCCAGCACTGCAAGGACCAGATGGCCCCGGTCTTCCGGGACGACGTCGTGGTGGGCACGAAACAGAAGAAGGAGATCGACGAGGACATCGGCGACGACCTGGACCTGCTCTGCCAGGCCGCCGAACTGGTCGTCTCCACCCAGTTCGGATCGACCTCGATGCTCCAGCGCAAGCTCCGGGTCGGCTTCGCGAAGGCAGGCCGGCTGATGGACCTGATGGAGTCCCGCAACATCGTCGGCCCCAGCGAGGGCTCCAAGGCGCGCGACGTCATGGTGAAACCCGACGAGCTCGACGGGGTGTTGGCCGTCATCCGCGGGGAAGCCGCTCCGTAAAGGTTTCGTGGGCAACCGTTTCGTACGGTCGTACGTCCAGTTGAAGGGAGGGACGAAGCCGTGCTCCTCCCCGCAGCTCGCTCCGTCGTCACCCCACCCGTACTTCCACCCCGTTCGGCCCACTACAGGTTGCCCAGTCCTCGATCGGGGCCGTGCTCCGTCCCCGCTCCGCCCCGGAGCCGGCGGCGGGGCCGTCCGGCGAACCCGATGGCGTACAAAGTCGTCCCTCCCGGTTGCCCCTCCCTTTCGTACCCCCCCTAGACTGAACATCCAGCAGGTGGCTCACGCTCGAAAGGCGCCCCCGTGTCCATCGGCAACTCCCCCGAAGACGACCGGCCTTCGATCGGTCGTGCCCTTCAGCAGGCTCGTATCGCCGCGGCTCTGACGGTCGAGGAAGTCAGCAGCTCCACCCGGGTGCGCATCCCCATCGTGCACGCGATCGAGCAGGACGACTTCTCCCGCTGCGGCGGCGACGTCTACGCCCGCGGCCACATCCGCACGCTCGCCCGCGCCGTCGGCCTCGATCCGGAACCGCTGGTCGAGGAGTACGACGCCGATCACGGCGGCCGCCCCGCACCGACCCCGGCGGCACCGCTGTTCGAAGCCGAACGCATCCGTTCCGAACCCCGGCGGCCCAACTGGACCGCCGCCATGGTCGCGGCCATCGTCGCCGTCATCGGGTTCGTCGGCTTCACCCTCTTCAGCGGCGAGGACGAACCCTCGAACACCGCGCAGGTCGCGGAGGGCGCCGAGCCCGACAAGACCGTGGCGAAGCCCACCGCCACCAAGCCCTCCGACCCCAAGCCCGTGCCCTCCGAGAGCGCCATCGCCGCCGCCCCCCGGGACAAGGTGACGGTCAAGCTCAGCGCGACCCGCGACGAGAGCTGGATCTCCGCGAAGGACCACAACGGGCGGCGGCTCTTCGACGGGCTGCTGCTCAAGGGCGAGTCCAAGACCTTCCAGGACAAGGAGCGCATCGACCTCGTCCTCGGCAACGCCGGAGCGATCGAGCTCTTCGTCAACGGCAAGCAGGTCGAGGACCGCTTCGGTCCGGGCCAGGTCGAACGGCTTTCCTACACCAAGGGCGACCCCGAGGCGGGCTGATCCGCCGCCTTCCGCTTCCGTACACGTCCCGACGGGCGTCCGGCCTCGTGCCGGACGCCCGTCGGCGTTCCCCGACCCGGCCTCTGTCACTCCCCGTAGCGGGGAAACGGGCGGCGGCAGGGGCCGGTAACCCTGCACGGCAGGGGGGCCGCCGGAACGAAGTAGTCTTGAGTCCATGCCCGAACGCCGTACCGTCGCCCTTGTCACTCTTGGATGCGCCCGTAACGAGGTGGACTCGGAGGAGCTTGCAGGCCGCTTGGCAGCGGACGGCTGGGACCTCGTCGAGGATGCCTCCGACGCGGATGTCGCAGTCGTCAACACCTGTGGGTTCGTCGAAGCCGCCAAGAAGGACTCCGTCGACGCCCTGCTCGAAGCCAACGATCTGAAGGATCACGGCCGCACCCAGGCCGTCGTCGCCGTCGGCTGCATGGCCGAGCGCTACGGGAAGGACCTCGCCGAGGCCCTGCCGGAGGCGGACGGCGTCCTCGGATTCGACGACTACGCCGACATCTCCGACCGGCTCCAGACCATCCTCAACGGCGGCATCCACGCCTCGCACACCCCGCGCGACCGCCGCAAGCTGCTGCCGATCAGCCCGGCCGAGCGGCAGGACGCCGCCGTGGCGCTGCCCGGCCACGCCCAGGAGACGCCCGCCCCCGCCCCCGCGGACCTTCCCGAGGGGGTCGCGCCGGTCTCCGGACCGCGGGCGCCGCTGCGCCGCAGGCTCGGCACCAGCCCCGTCGCCTCGGTGAAGCTCGCCTCCGGCTGCGACCGTCGCTGCTCCTTCTGCGCCATCCCCTCCTTCCGCGGCTCGTTCATCTCGCGGCGTCCCTCGGACGTGCTCCAGGAGACCCGCTGGCTGGCCGAACAGGGCGTCAAGGAGGTCATGCTCGTCTCCGAGAACAACACCTCCTACGGGAAGGACCTCGGCGACATCCGCCTCCTGGAGACCCTGCTGCCCGAGCTGGCCGACGTGGACGGCATCGAGCGGATCCGGGTCAGCTACCTCCAGCCGGCCGAGATGCGCCCGGGCCTCATCGACGTCCTCACCTCGACGCCGAAGGTCGCCCCGTACTTCGACCTCTCCTTCCAGCACTCCGCCCCCGGCGTGCTGCGCGCGATGCGCCGCTTCGGCGACACCGACCGCTTCCTGGAGCTCCTGGACACCATCCGGAGCAAGGCCCCCCAGGCCGGCGCCCGCTCCAACTTCATCGTCGGCTTCCCCGGCGAGACCGAGGCGGACCTCGCCGAGCTGGAACGCTTCCTCACCGGTGCACGCCTCGACGCGATCGGTGTCTTCGGGTACTCGGACGAGGAGGGCACCGAGGCGGTCGGTTACGAGAACAAGCTCGACGCCGACACCATCGCGGAGCGCCTCGCCCACATCTCCCAGCTGGCCGAGGAGCTGACCTCGCAGCGGGCCGAGGAGCGCGTCGGCGAGACCCTCCAGGTGCTGGTGGAGTCCGTGGAGTCGGAGGAGGACGGCGAGGTCGCGATCGGGCGCGCGGCGCATCAGGCCCCCGAAACCGATGGCCAGGTGGTCTTCACCACACGCGAGGGACTCGTGCCGGGCCGTATGGTCGAGGCAAAGGCAGTGGGCACCGAGGGCGTCGACCTGGTGGCCGAACACCACGAGCTTGCGGAGGCAGCCAGATGACCGGAGTCCCGGCATCCGCGGCAGGCGGTTCCGGCGCGAAGCCGGTCCGCGGCGGAAAGCTGGGCACTGCGGCCGTCAGCCAGGCCGGCCTGTGGAACATCGCCAACATCCTGACCATGGTGCGGCTGCTGCTCGTGCCCGGGTTCGTCCTGCTGCTGTTCCACGACGGCGGATCCGATCCGGCCTGGCGCGCGTTCGCCTGGGCGGCCTTCGCCGTCGCGATGATCACCGACCTGTTCGACGGTCATCTGGCACGGGCCTACAACCTGGTCACGGACTTCGGGAAGATCGCCGACCCCATCGCCGACAAAGCGATCATGGGCGCGGCGCTGGTCTCCCTCTCGGTCCTGGGCGATCTGCCGTGGTGGATCACCGGTGTGATCCTCGCCCGTGAGCTGGGCATCACGCTGATGCGGTTCTGGGTCATCCGGCACGCGGTGATCCCGGCCAGCAGAGGCGGCAAGCTGAAGACGCTCGCGCAGGGGACGGCGGCCGGGATGTACGTCCTGGTGCTCACCGGGCCCCTGGCGACCTTGCGTTTCTGGGTGATGATGGTCGCCGTCGTGCTGACGGTCGTCACCGGACTCGATTACGTACGCCAGGCCGTCGTCCTGCGCCGCCAGGGCCTCGCCGCCGAGCGAGTCGCCGCGGCCGAGCGGGCGGCAGAGGCCGAGCGGACCACAGAGGCCACGGAGACCCGCTCGGCCGGTGCCGGCCGAGCCGCCGACGCCGGCCAGGCCGCCGGAGCCGTGGCCGGCGCGAAGGACGTACGCGGTGCCGCCGGGGCGCGCGACGCCGCGGAGGCCGAGCGGTGACAGCCGCTGCCCGGGTGCTCCGACTTCTCGGAGCGCGGGGCGAGACGCTCGCCGTCGCCGAATCGTTGACGGGCGGCCTGGTGGCCGCCGACCTGACCGCCGTACCCGGCGCCTCCCGGTCCTTCCGTGGATCGGTGACGGCATACGCCACCCCTGTGAAACGGGATGTCCTGGGCGTCGACGGGAGCCTTCTGGCGGAGCGCGGCGCCGTGGACCCCGACGTCGCGCTGCGGATGGCGGTCGGTGTGCGCCGGGTCCTCGAAGCGGACTGGGGCGTCTCCACCACGGGGGTCGCGGGACCGGAACCGCAGGACGGGCAGCCGGTCGGCACGGTCTACGTAGCCGTGGCCGGACCCTCCGGCGTCGAGAAAGTGACGGCTCTGCGGTTGAATGGTGAGAGGGCGGATATCCGTAGTGAGAGTGTGCGAGGGGCCCTCGAACTGCTCGCGGGCGAACTCGGTGAGAATGAGCGGGCACAGGATACGGAACAGAACGGGGGGAATTGATGTTTGCAGCCCTGAGTGAACACGACATCGCTCCCCGCACGGCCGCAGCACAAGGCGGTACGGTAGGGCGTGAAGGATGCGGCTACGCGGTCCGAGGAGGGAGCCACCGATGATTCTGCTCCGTCGCCTGCTGGGTGACGTGCTGCGTCGGCAGCGCCAGCGCCAAGGCCGTACTCTGCGCGAAGTCTCCTCGTCCGCCCGGGTCTCGCTCGGTTATCTGTCCGAGGTGGAGCGGGGGCAGAAGGAGGCATCCTCCGAGCTGCTCTCCGCGATTTGCGACGCGCTTGACGTACGGATGTCCGAGCTCATGCGTGAAGTGAGCGACGAGCTCTCGCTCGCTGAGCTGGCCGAGTCGGCAGCTGCCGGTGATCCGGTCCCGGTCCCGGTGCCGGTTCGTCCCATGCTCAACTCCGTCTCCGTCTCGTCGGTCGCAGGTGTGCCGTCGGGCCGGGTGACCATCAAGGCGCCCGCGGAAGCGGTGGACGTCGTCGCCGCCTGATCCACGCGGCACAGTTTGCTCGACCGGTGTCCCGGTCGACCCCTGTCGGGGTCGGCCGGGACTTTCGCGTGGGAAGCCGGAGTCGACGTGCCGGCCGAACCTTCCGTGTGGGGCGTGTGACCTGTAGGACCCGTGTGGCCTGTATGGCCCGTGTGGTCCCGTGAGTCGCGTCTGCCTCACAGGAGGTGTGAGCCCTCGGCGGATGGGCACACGCAGGACAAGGCTTACATGACCGTTTTGCTTCATATGTGCCATCGTGGGTGATGCACCAAGACGGTCAGCGAAACGGCTGACGGATGGGAGTAGCGCATATGTCTGTGGTCAAGAGCACGTTGTCCGAGAGTGACCTCAAGGTCGTGGGAACGGCGCTGCAGGGCGCTCTGGTCGACCTCGTCGACCTCTCCCTGGTGGCCAAGCAGGTCCATTGGAACGTGGTCGGTCCGCGCTTCCGCTCCGTGCACCTTCAGCTCGACGACGTCGTCGTCACGGCCCGGCAGCACTCCGACACGGTCGCCGAGCGCGCCTCGGCCGTCGGGGTCAACCCGGACGGGCGCTCCGGCACGGTGGCCAAGGAGACCGCGATCGCCTCCGTGCCCGAGGGCTGGATCAAGGACACCGACGCCGTGCGGATCCTGGTGGACGCGCTGGGCGTGGTCATCGGCCGGATGCGGGAGCGCATCGAGGCGACCGACGAGCCGGACCCGATCACCCAGGACCTGCTGATCGGGCTGACAGCGGAGCTCGAGAAGCACGCCTGGATGTTCCAGGCGGAAAGCGCCTGACCGGCGCGCGACATACGTCCGAGCGAAAGGGAGCGACATCGTGAGTGGTGACAGCGCCATGGACAAGCTCAAGGGCAAGGGCAAGGAAGCGGTCGGCAAGCTGACCGGCGACCGCCGCAAGGAGTCCGAAGGCAAGGCCGACCAGGCCAAGGGCCGGGCCAAGGGTGCGGTGGACGAGGCCGGCGACCGCGCGAAGGGCGTCAAGGACTCCCTCCGCAGGGACGACGACGACAGGTAGTTCCCCGCAGCATCAGGGCCCCGTTGGGGGCCGTCAGAGCCTCGTGAGTGCCCCCGCCGTTCCGGTGGGGGCACTCCTGTGTGGGTGACTCCTCGGCCGGGCGTTCTGGATGCACCGCCGCCGCTGCCAGGGGAAACTGCCGGAAAGGACGTCGGCCGCGGGAGGCAGCGATGAAACGGCGATGGGTGCCGGCGCTGGTCTTCGGCGGGCTGTGGTGGTGGGCGGTGCTCCGGCTGGTGCTGCGGCCGGAACAGGCGGGGCTGGTGGAGGGGGCGGTGGCGGCGGGTGGCTGGGGGCTGAGTCTGTTGCCGGTCCACGTCGCGTCGGTCGTGCCGGTGAACCCGTTGGGGCGGCTTGGCCGGTCGGGTCTGCTCGGCCCGTCGGGTGCGTTGAGGTCGTTCACGGGACGGCGGTCCACCAGGCCGTGGCGACGCCGCCGTTCGACTGGAGAATCTGACCGGTCATGAAGGCCGAGGTGTCGGAGGCCAGGTGCGGCGCGGTGTGTGCCACGTCCTCCGGTTCGCCTACCCGGCCCAGCGGTGAGATCCGGGCCGCCGTCGCCTCTGTCCGGCGCCGGTCCGCGGCGTCGTGCCGGTCGGTCATGGGCGTACGGATCCAGCCGGGCGCGGCGGCGTTCACCCGTATGGCGTGGGGCCCCAGCTCCGGGGCGAGCGTCTCGGTGAGCTGCACCACGGCGGCCTTCGCGACGCTGTAGCGGAGAGAGGCACGACGGGACGATGCGACCGGAGCTGACGGGGCGTCAACTACGGGGTCGGGCCTGATTGGCAGCCGGGGCACCAGTAGGTGGGCCGGTCGTCCTGGTCGGCGAGACGGATCGGGGTCCCGCAGCGCAGACAGGGGCGACGGGCCCGCCCGTAGACGTACAGCCGCTCCTGTACGCGAACGGGTGGCCGGGCCGGGCCGGCTGCCCGGGCGCGCGGGCGCTCAGCCCCGGCTCCGGCCTCGGCCTCGGCCTCGGCTCCGGTTCTCGCCTTCGGGCCGGGTGGCGGTGGGGTGCGGAGTTCGGAGGTGATCGTCGTGGTGCGGGTGGGGCGGTCGCGGTTGGCCTGCAGCAGCCGCTCGGCGAGAGCGACGAGCCGGGGGAGCACGCCGTCGGGGAGGGCGCCCACGGGGAGCCAAGGCGTGACGCGGGCCAGGAAGCACAGCTCACATTTGTAGACATTGCCGATGCCCGCCAGGTTGCGCTGGTCCAGGAGTGCCTCGCCGAGAGGGCGCCCCGGCGCGGCGAGCAGCCGCTCCAGGGCCAGGCCGGGATCCCAGTCGGGGCCCAGCAGATCCGGACCCAGGTGGCCCACGGCCCGGTCCTCCTCGCTGGTGCGCAGCAGTTCGAGCACCGGAAGCCGGTAGCCGACCGCGGTGTGCTCCGCGTTGGCGAGGATCGCGCGGATCTGGTGGCCCGGGCCGCCCCGCCAGCGTTCGTCCGGGGCGTACACCCGCCAGGCGCCGTCCATCCGGAGGTGGCTGTGCAGGGTCAGGCCGCCCTCGACGCGGGTCAGCAGGTGCTTGCCGCGCGCGGTGACGTCCAGGACGGTCCGGCCGGAGAGGTCGGCCGTGGCGAAACGGGGGACGCGCAGGTCCGACCGGGTCAGCACCCGCCCGGCCAGAGCCTCGTGGAGCCGGGCGGCGGTCTGGAGGACGGTGTCTCCTTCGGGCATGCCCCCATGATGGGCGTTCAGAGGCATGCGTGCGTGCGCCGGTCTCTCCCGAGCCGCCATCGGTCCGGCACCGCAGCCGGTCCGGGCGGCCGTCGGCCGATGCCGCAGCCGGTCCGGGCGGCCTCGGCCGAGGGCAGGGTGGCGTGCGCCGGGCCCGGGGCGGCCGGGGCGGCCTCCCGGGTCATCCGCTCCTCGGATCGTCGGTCTCCCGGTTCATCGGCCCCTCGGATCAGGCGCGCAGGCGCAGACCTCTCGGGGTGGCGAGGAACCCGGCGGCTTCCAGCGTCCGGCCCAGCGGCGAGGTGAGGGAGGAGACACCGTTCGTCCGCTCCACCGTCACCGTGCCCAGGGCGCCGCCGCGGGCCGAGGCGGCCAGGGCCTCGGCCGCCGCTCGCAGGGCCGGGGCCTCGGGGTCGGACGGCCAGGCCAGGAGGGTCTTCCCGCCCCGTTCCATGTAGAGCGTCAGCTCGCCGTCGACGAGGACCACCAGCGCACCCGCCTTGCGGCCAGGCTTGTGTCCGGCGCCGTCCGGGGGCTCGGGCCACGGCAGGGCCGCGCCGTACGCGTTGGCCGGGTCGGCCGCGGCGAGTACCAGAGCCTGGGGTTCGGTGCCCGGGTCCCGCCGGTCGCGGGCCGTGGAGGCCGCCCGCAGGCGGTCCACCGCGCCGTCCATCGCGAACTGGGCGGCCCCGAGCCCCTCGACCACATAGCCGCGCCGCGCCTGCCCGTTGTCCTCGAAGGCGGCCAGGACGCGGTACGTCGCGGAGAAGCCGCCCTCCACCCCTTCGGCCTGCACCGCGCCACGGGTCACCACGCCGTGCCGGTCGAGGAGGGTCCGGGCCAGGGCGTGGGCGCGGTGGGTCGGTTCCGGTTCGACCGGGGGCAGCAGGGACCAGCGGCCCGACACGGTCGGCGGGCCCGTTCGGGACGCGGGGCGGGCGGCGGCGGTGAGCGAGCCGTAGCGCCCGCGCGGGACGCTGCGCCGGGAGCGGTGGGCGGTGGAGCCCGCCGTCCGCCCCGACCCCAGGAGCGAACGCAGCGGGGCCAGGGTGTCGTTGGTGAGCCGCCCTGACCAGGCCAGGTCCCACAGGGCGTCGGCCAGTTGCTGGTCCGTGCAGTCCGGGTGAGTGGTGGCCCGGACCTGATCGGCGATCTGGCGGAAGAAGAGGCCGTACCCGCCGGAGAGCGTGGTGAGCGCGGACTCGTGGAGTGCCGCCAGCTCCAGCGGGTGCGGAGGGGGCAGGAGGAGTGGTGCGCTGTCGGCCAGATAGAGGGAGACCCAGCCGTCCTTGCCGGGCAGCGCGCCCGCCCCGGCCCAGACGATCTCCCCCGTGGTCGTCAGCTCGTCGAGCATCGCCGGGGCGTAGCCCATGACCCGGCTCGGCAGGATCAGCTTCTCCAGTGCCGACGCGGGAACGGGCGCGCCCTGCAGCTGCTCCACGGCACGGGCCAGCCCGTCGATGCCCCGCAGGCCGCTGGAGCCGAAGTGCTGCCACTGGGGGAGGAAGGAGGCGAGGGCCGCGGGCGGCACCGGCTCCAGCTCCTGGCGGAGCGCCGCCAGCGAGCGGCGGCGCAGCCGGCGCAGCACCGTGGCGTCGCACCACTCCTGGCCGATGCCCGCCGGATGGAATTCACCCTGGACGGTCCTGCCCGAGGCCGACAGCCGTTGCAGCGCGCCGTCGGTGACGGCGGTGCCGAGCCCGAAACGTTCGGCGGCCCTGGCGGCGGTGAACGGGCCGTGCGTCCGCGCGAAACGGGCGAGGAGGTCGCCGAGCGGGTCCCTCACCGGCTCGGTGAACGCCTCGGGAACGCCGACCGGGAGCGCGGTGCCCAGGGCGTCACGCAGCCGGCCCGCGTCCTCGATCGCCGCCCAGTGATCGGCTCCGGCGATCCGGACCTGGATCGCCCGGCGGGCCGACGCCAGCTCCGGCGCCCAGGACGGCTCGGCGCCCCGCTCGGCGAGCTCGGCGCCGGTGAGCGGGCCCAGCACGCGGAGCAGGTCGGCGACCCCCTCGACGTCCTTGATCCGCCGGTCCTCGGTGAGCCACTGCAGCTCCCGCTCCAGCTCGGTGAGGACCTCCGGGTCGAGCAGCTCGCGCAGCTCCGCCCGGCCCAGCAGCTCGGCGAGGAGGTGGGAGTCCAGGGAGAGAGCGGCGGCGCGCCGTTCGGCGAGCGGTGAGTCGCCCTCGTACAGGAACTGGGCCACATAACCGAAGAGGAGCGAGCGGGCGAAGGGTGAGGGCTCCTGGGTGGTCACCTCGACCAGCCGGACGCGGCGCGCCTCCAGGTCGCCCATCAGTTCCGTGAGCCCGGGGACGTCGAACACGTCCTGGAGGCATTCGCGGACGGCCTCCAGGACGATCGGGAACGAGCCGAACTCCGAGGCGACCTGGAGCAGCTGGGAGGCCCGCTGGCGCTGCTGCCAGAGCGGGGTGCGCTTGCCGGGGGAGCGCCGGGGCAGCAGCAGTGCGCGCGCGGCGCACTCCCGGAACCGGGCGGCGAACAGGGCTGATCCGCCCACCTGGTCGGTGACGATCTGCTGGACCTCGCCCGGGTCGAAGACGACGTCGGCGGCCGCCACCGGCGGCTGGTCGCTGTCGTACGCCACGGCTCCGGGCGCCGGCCCGCCCTCCCCGGCGTCCGGAGCGTCGAAGTCGAGCAGGTCCAGGCCCATCATGTCCGCGTCGGGCAGCCGCAGCACGATCCCGTCGTCGGCGTGCATGACCTGGGCGTCCATCCCGTAGCGCTCACCGAGGCGGGCGGACAGGGCGAGGGCCCAGGGGGCGTGCACCTGGGCACCGAAGGGGGAGTGCACGACGACCCGCCAGTCGCCCAGCTCGTCCCGGAACCGTTCGACCAGGATCGTCCGGTCGTCCGGGACGTGGCCGCAGGCCCGGCGCTGCTCGTCCAGGTAGGCCAGGATGTTGTCCGCCGCCCAGGCGTCGAGCCCGGCGGCCAGCAGGCGCAGCCGGGCGTCCTCGTCGGAGAGCCCGCCGATCTCACGGAGGAACGCTCCCAGGGCACGCCCGAGCTCCAGGGGGCGGCCCAGCTGGTCGCCCTTCCAGAACGGCAGCCGGCCGGGAACGCCCGGGGCGGGCGAGACGAGGACCCGGTCCCGGGTGATGTCCTCGATCCGCCAGGACGTGGTGCCCAGGGTGAAGACGTCGCCGACCCGGGACTCGTAGACCATCTCCTCGTCCAGCTCGCCGACCCGGCCGCCGCCCTTCTTCGGGTCGGCCCCGGCGAGGAAGACCCCGAAGAGCCCCCGGTCGGGGATGGTGCCGCCCGAGGTGACGGCGAGCCGCTGCGCGCCGGGGCGGCCCGTGACCGTGCCCCCGACGCGGTCCCACACGACCCGGGGACGCAGCTCCGCGAAGGCGTCGGAGGGATAGCGTCCGGCGAGCATGTCGAGGACGGCGGTGAACGCCGACTCGGGAAGCGAGGCGAACGGGGCGGCCCGCCGCACCAGGGCCAGCAGGTCGTCGGCCTGCCAGCTGTCCAGGGCCACCATGGCGACCAGCTGCTGCGCCAGGACGTCCAGCGGATTGGACGGGATGCGCAGCGCCTCGATGGCTCCTTGGCGCATCCGCTCGGTGACGACGGCGGCCTGCACCAGATCGCCGCGGTACTTCGGGAAGACCACCCCGGTGGAGACCGCGCCCACCTGGTGTCCGGCGCGGCCCACCCGCTGGAGGCCGGAGGCGACGGAGGGCGGGGACTCCACCTGGATCACCAGGTCGACCGCGCCCATGTCGATGCCCAGCTCCAGGCTGGAGGTGGCCACCACGGCGGGCAGCCGGCCCGCCTTGAGGTCCTCCTCGACCTGGGTCCGCTGCTCCTTGGAGACCGAACCGTGGTGGGCGCGGGCCAGCAGGGCCGGTGCGCCCCTGCCCGCGCCCGACTGGGCCATGATCTCGGCGGGCGCGTGCGCCTCCGGGAGGTCGGGGGCCGGGTTGTCGGGGTCGAACGCGGTGCCGGTCGCCCGCTCGTAAGCGATCTCGTTCAGCCGGTTGCACAGCCGCTCCGCCAGCCGTCGGGAGTTGGCGAAGACGATGGTGGAACGGTGCGACTGCACGAGATCGGCGATGCGCTCCTCGACATGCGGCCAGATCGAGGGCTTGTCCGCCTGGCCGGAGTCGCCGTCCGTGGCGGGGGAGCCGCCCAGCTCGCCCAGATCCTCGACCGGGACGACGACCGAGAGGTCGAACTCCTTGGTCGACCGGGGCTGGACGATCTCCACCTTGCGCTGAGGCGACAGGAAGCGGGCCACCTCGTCGACCGGCCGGACCGTCGCGGACAGGCCGATGCGCCGGGCGGGACGGGGCAGCAGCTCGTCGAGACGCTCCAGGGACAGGGCGAGATGGGCGCCCCGCTTCGTCCCGGCGACCGCGTGCACCTCGTCGAGGATCACCGTCTCGACGCCGGCCAGCGCGTCCCGGGCGGAGGACGTCAGCATCAGGAACAGCGACTCCGGCGTGGTGATCAGGATGTCCGGGGGCCTGGTCACCATGGAGCGCCGCTCGGCGGGCGGGGTGTCTCCGGACCGGATGCCGACCCGCACCTCCGGCTCCGGCAGGCCCAGGCGCACCGACTCCTGGCGGATGCCGGTCAGCGGCGAGCGGAGATTGCGCTCGACGTCGACCGCGAGGGCCTTGAGCGGGGACACGTACAGCACGCGGCAGCGCTTCTTCGCGTCGGCGGGCGGCGGCTCGGCAGCCAGCCGGTCCAGCGAGGCGAGGAACGCGGCCAGCGTCTTGCCGGAACCGGTCGGCGCGACGACCAGGACGTCGCTGCCCTCGCTGATGGCCCGCCAGGCGCCCTCCTGCGCGGCGGTGGGCGCGCTGAAAGCCCCGGCGAACCAACTGCGGGTCGCGGGCGAGAACGCGTCGAGCGCGGATCCGGTCATGCTCCCCATCGTGCACCCCGGCACTGACAACGGGCCGGTGACACCACCCGCAGCACCCCGCTCAGCCGGTGGCGCACGACCAGGACCTGCGAGAATGGCCCCATGACGGGAGCGGACGGCACGGAGGAATGGGCCCGGCACTGGCAGTACGCCGCGCTGCCCGACCTCGATCTGCTGCGGGCCCGGTACGTCCGTCACACCTTCCCCCGGCACAGCCACGAGGGCTACGTCTTCGGTGCGGTCACCGGCGGGGTGGAGGACGTGGGGCTGCCGGGAGGCACGGTCCACGCGGTCCCCGGAACCGTCGTCATGATCAACCCGGAGGTGCCGCACACCGCCCGCTCCGGGGCGCCCGAGGGCTGGGCGTACGCCACGCTCTACCCGTCGGCCCGGGTCGTCAACGACATCGCGGCCGAGGTGACGTCCCTGCGCGGCACGGTCGGCTTCGCCGAGACCCGGGTGACCGACCCCCACGCCTCCCGCCTGATCACGGAGGTGCACCGGGCGGCGGAGGAGGGCAACGCGCTGGCGGCCGACAGCCTGCTGCGGGTCCTGGTCACCCGGCTCCTCAGCAGGCACGGCAGCCCGTTGCCCGGACTGGCCACCCACACCGGGGGCGCGCGGAACGCCGTGCGCGCCCGCGCCGCGCTGGAGGAGCGCATGGCCGCCCCGCCCACGCTGGAGAGGCTCGCCGCGGAGCTCGGCACCGGCTCGTTCGCCCTGCTGAGAGCCTTCAAGAAGGAGTACGGGATGCCGCCGCACACGTGGCTCACCGATGCCCGGGTGCGCAGGGCCCGACGCATGCTCGACGCCGGTGTCGCTCCCGCCGAGGCCGCGACCGCCGTCGGCTTCACCGACCAGCCGCACCTCAATCGCCACTTCACCCGGATCGTGGGTGTGCCGCCCGGCGCCTACCAGCGCGAGCGCGGTGTGTCACGGCCCGGCCGGTGAGGGTTCGGGATCGTGCGGAAGAGGACGCGAGAACGTACCGGTGGTGGCGCAGAACCGCCAGCAGGTGGGCAGAACACATCGCCGAGTGTGCAAGAACGTACAAGACCCGGACCGAACGATCCCCGTAGCGTTCCGGGCGTGGCAGAACAGACAGCACCCCCAGAGCGCACCGGCCCGGCCGGTGCCCTGTCCGCCGGTCCGCCCGGTCCGCCCGGCCCGGCGGCCGAGGCCGGACCGGACAAGCCGGACGCGGCCGTCGTCCGGGACGCGCTCGGCGTCGGCATAGCGGTCGGGCTCTCCGGCTTCGCCTTCGGCGTCACCTCCGCCGGCTCCGGCCTCAGCCTGCTTCAGACCTGTGTTCTGAGTCTTCTCGTCTTCACCGGCGCCTCGCAGTTCGCCCTGGTCGGCGCGCTGGCCGCGGGCGGCAACCCCTACACCGCCGCGGCCGGGGCGTTCTTCCTGGGCGTCCGGAACGCGTTCTACGGTCTGCGGCTCTCCCAGCTGCTTGCCCTTCCCCGTGCGGTGCGGCCCTTCGCCGCCCACTGGGTCATCGACGAGACGACCGCGGTCACCCTGCCGCAGCCCACCCGGCGGGCCGCGCGCATCGGCTTCACGGTCACCGGACTCACCCTGTACGTGCTGTGGAACCTCACCACCCTGGTGGGCGCCCTGGGCGCCGAGGCGCTGGGCGACACCGACGCGTGGGGCCTGGACGCGGCCAGCCCCGCGGTGTTCCTCGCGCTGCTCGCGCCGATGCTCAAGAGCACCACCGAACGCGTCACGGCGGGGTTGGCGGTCCTGCTGGCTCTGACCCTGCTGCCCGTTCTGCCGGCGGGCGTTCCCGTCCTGCTGTCGGCGCTCGCGGCGCCCGTCGTCCTCTTCCTCATGGGACGGACGAAGCGGGGACAGGCCGCCCAGGGCGGTTCAAAAGCCCCGGACGGTTCGGAAGCCCCGGACGGTTCTGACGCCTCGGACGGTCCGGGGACCCGGCGGAAGAAGGGGGAGCGGCACTCATGAACGTCTGGATCGCCATCGGACTGACCGTGGTGGGCTGCTACCTCGCCAAACTCCTGGGCCTGCTGGTGCCCGCGGGCGTGCTGGAGCGACCGCTCGTCCAGCGGATGGCCGCCCTGCTGCCCGTGGCGCTGCTGGCGGCGCTGACCGCGCAGCAGACCTTCGGCGACGGCCAGCAGCTCGTCCTCGACGCCCGTGCCGCCGGCCTCGGAGCGGCGGCACTCGCCCTGGTCCTTCGTGCGCCCTTCCTGGTCGTCGTCGGCGCGGGCGTTCTGGTCACGGCGGGCGTACGCGCGCTGGCCTGAGCGGGGCGAGCGCCAGGGAAGCGGGGCGAGCGCCCGGACGGCGGGGCGAGCACCCGGGCGGCAGGGCGAGGAGGCACTCGTCCCGCCTCGCCCGGCATCCTGCCCGCCCTCCCCGCCGGAGGTGTGGTCAGCCGAGCGGACGACCGTACGAGCGGAGCGTTTCCAAGGCTCTGAGCGTCACCAGGGGACGCCCTTCCAGCGCGGTTCCCGGGGCCCACTGACGCCAGCTCACGGGCCATCCGCCGTCGTCCTGCTGCTCGGCGGCCAGGTGGTCGAGGGAGCGCTCCAGCTCCTCGTCGGTGAACCAGCGGCGGGCCAGGGAGCCGGGCGTACGGGCGTAGTCGTGCGGGAAGTGGTGCTCGCCCGGCGCGTAGCCCGCCGCCACCGGGTACTCCGCCCGCCGGGAGGGATCGAGCACCGCGAGGCGTTGTTCGCGCACCAGACGGCCGAGCCGGTCGGCCGCCGCCCCGGCGCGGGCCCGGTCAGGGGCGCCGTCCAGGAAGGCGACCGCGGCCTCGGCCTCGTAGGGATGGGTCTCCGCCAGAGCCTCGACGGCGCTCCAGCAGAAGTCCGTCGCCCGGAACAGCCAGGCGTGCCACACCTGATTGCGGTGCAGCAGCCCCACGACCGGGCCGGTCGCGAGCAGCTCCGCCGGCGGGTTGTCCACGATCGGGATGAACGGTGCCGCGGGATAACCGCGCTGCGTGGGAAGCAGAGCGGGCAAGGCGCCTTCTTTGGTCGACACATCGGTCAGATAGCGACAGATCCGTTCCACGCGCTGCCCGTCGCAGCGGTCGATCGAATCAAGAACGCTCAGCGCGTGGGCGGTGTGCAACGGCTGGCTGACCGGACCCCGGAGATCGGGTTCCAGCGCGTGACCGTAGCCGCCGTCCTCGTTCAGATAGGCGGAGAGGGCCGTTTCGACGGCGTCGGGATCTCCGCCCAGGAAGCCATGGGCGAACCTCCGCTGTTCGAGGACACGGGCCGTGAGCCAGATGAACTGCTCGGCTCGGGCGAGGGTGCTTGCTCCGGTTCCAGCCATGGACCGACCGTAGAGGGGAAAGGCGCCCGGCAGGTGCCCGGCGGACCGGCTGCACTCTCAGGAGCGGGATACTGGTGGCATGCGGTTGACGATTTTCTGGGAGCGGATGGCCTCCCACTTCGGTGCGGCGTACGCGGACTCCTTCGCCCGTGACCATGTGATGGCCGAACTCGGCGGCCGCACGGTGCGCCAGGCCCTGGACGCGGGCTGGGACGCCAAGGACGTCTGGCGCGGGGTCTGCACGGCCATGGACGTCCCGGCGGACAAGCGCTGAAGTCCGTGGCTGCCCCGGCGGGCGAGTCCTGGAGGCCAGGCACGTCGCGGCGTACGAGCGCGGAACTCCTCGTGCGGCTGGTGGACACGGGCCGAACGCGGCTGAACCCCGTCGGGACGGGAACGCCGACCCGGAACGGTCGACTCGGGGCGGGGGACCGGCGGCCGGCGGCATAGGCCAGACTTAACCCCGTGTCATCGACAGGCGAGACCGCCCCCGCCCAGCCGTCCGCACCCCCGCCCGCCCCGCCGGCCGCGCCACCCGCGCCGCCCTCCGGCCCCGGTGGTGTCCGCATGCCCGGCTGGCTGCCGCGTGCGATGGCGCTGGCCTTGGCGCTCTACGCCTGCTTCCTGCTCGGCAGCTGGGCGTTCGACCAGCTCATCGGGCTGCTGACGAACGTGCTGATCGCGTTCTTCCTGGCGCTCGCCATCGAACCCGCGGTCAGCCGGATGGCGGAGCGCGGCATGCGCCGCGGGCTGGCCACGTTCCTCGTCTTCCTCGGCCTGATGATCTTCGGCGTCGGATTCGTGGTGCTGCTGGGATCGATGCTCGCGGGCCAGATCGTCGACATGGTCGACGAGTTCCCCAAGTACATCGACTCGGTGATCAACTGGGTCAACCAGACCTTCCGCACCGAACTCTCCCGGGTCGAGGTCCAGGACAGCCTGCTGCATTCCGACTGGCTGCAGAAGTACGTCCAGAACAGCGCCACCGGAGTGCTCGACGTCTCCACGACGGTCCTCGGCGGGCTGTTCCGGGTATTGACGATCTTCCTGTTCTCCTTCTACTTCGCGGCCGACGGCCCCCGCCTCCGGCGGGCTCTGTGCTCCGTCCTGCCACCGGCCCGGCAGACCGAGGTGCTGCGCGCCTGGGAGATCGCGGTCGACAAGACCGGCGGATACATCTACTCGCGCGGTCTGATGGCGTTGATCTCCGGCGTCGCGCACTATGTCCTGCTGGTGATCCTCGGGGTGCCCTACGCCCCGGCACTCGCCGTCTGGGTCGGACTCGTCTCGCAGTTCATCCCTACCATCGGCACGTATCTCGCGGGCGCCCTGCCCATGCTGATCGCCTTCACGGTCGACCCCTGGTACGCGCTGTGGGTGCTCGGGTTCGTCGTTATCTACCAGCAGTTCGAGAACTACGTGCTCCAGCCCAAGCTGACCGCGAAGACCGTCGACATCCACCCGGCGGTCGCCTTCGGATCGGTCATCGCCGGCACGGCGCTGCTCGGTGCGGTCGGCGCGCTGATCGCCATCCCCGCGATCGCCACGCTCCAGGCGTTCCTCGGCGCCTATGTGAAGCGGTACGACGTCACCGACGACCCACGTGTGCACGGGGGCAGCAGCCGCGCGCCCAGGAGGCCGTTGCCGTCACGGATCCGCCGTCTGGTGGGCGGCCCCCGGCCCGCCGGGCGCGGAGACGCGGAGGACATACCGAACGGGCCGTCTCAGCGGTAGCAGCCGGTCGCGGCGGGCGGCCTCAGTGGTGGCGGCGGGTCGCGGCGGGGTGGTCTCAGCGGTAGCCCGTCACATCGGCCGGCAGGCCCGGGTCCTGGACCTCGGTCAGATATCGCCAGGCATCGGGCCGGCTTCCGTCCGCGTCCGTGAAGCCGTACACCTGGGCGAGCTGCCCGCTGGAGAGCGACCTGCCGTTCCAGCGGGCCACCTCGGGGTCGCCGGCGAGGGCGCGGACAGCCCGGCCGACGTACGCGGGGGACTCGGAGATCGCGAAGTGGGGCGCGTGCGCGACGGCGTCCCGCCAGGTGGTCTCGGTCACCCCGTGGGCCTGGAGCATGGCCTCGGACCGGAGCCAGCCCGGGGTGAGCGCCACGGCCGTGGCGTGGTGCGGCGCGAGTTCGTGGCCGAGGGCGAAGGCCATCCGGTTCACCGCGGCCTTGGCCAGGTCGTAGAAGAACGAGACGCGGTAGTGCGACGCGTTGTACTCGTCCGTCCCGTCGGTCATCTCGACGACCAGGCCGCCCGGTGTCTCGATCAGCAGCGGCAGCGCGAAGTGACTGGTGATGGCGTGGGTGTCGACGGCCAGCCGCAGGGTGTGCAGCCCGGTGTCGAGCGACGACTCCCACACCGGCTTGTCCCACTCGATCTCGGCGCCCCAGATGTCGTTCACCAGAATGTGCAGCGCACCCTGCTCGCTCGCGATCCGGGCCACGAGCGCCCTGACCCGGTCGGGAACCAGGTGGTCGACCTGGACGGCGATGCCCCGTCCGCCCGCCGCGTCGACGAGGGCCGCGGTCTCCTCGATCGTTTCGGGCCGGTCCATCTCGGAGCGCTCGGACCTGCTTGTACGGCCGGTCACGTAGACGGTCGCCCCGGCGGCGCCGAGCTGGACGGCGATCCCTCTCCCCGCCCCCCGGGTGCCTCCGGCGACGAGCGCCACACGGCCGGTCAGATCGCATCCGGGGGCCTGCCCTCCGTCAGGTGTTCCGGGCCCCGCATTCGCTCTCATATTGGTGAAATATAGGGTGAAGTGCTCAGGTGTGCAGCCTCGGCTGTATGCGGCGAGAGGCCGATGAGAGGCCTGCGGTGTTCGGCTGCCCTGTGCCGTCGAACCTTGAACGTGTGCCGTCGGAGTTCGAGTGGCGTGGATCACTGTGTCAGGGGCGTTGGGCGAGGAAGACGAACTCTCTGCCTGGCCGGTCAGGGGCATCGCGCACGTCGTGCACCACGTAGCCGTGGGCGACCAGATCCGCTACGACCTCGTCGCGCTCCCGGAAGCGCAGCGTCGAGTCCGAGGTCAGCACCTGTCCGTCCGCGGCGAAGGCGTAGGTCCAGCGGAAGGCCACCAGGGGCCAGCTCAGGTCGATCAGCTGGACCCAGCTCTCCACGGAGCCGGTGCCCGGGATCTCCGTCACGCGGTAGGAGTGCTCGCGGGTCCACTCCCTCCAGGCACGTCTGGCCGGATCGCGGGTCTCGAAAACCAGGTGCCCGCCGGGCCGCAGCGCTTCGTGGGCTCCCCGCAGCGTCTTCTGCCAGGCGCCCGGATCAACGATCTCCTGGGCGACGTTCGCTGTCATCGTCGCGAGGTCGACCTGCGACGGCGGGAGGGCTGTCACGTCACCACAGATCCAGCGCACTCGCTCACTGCCGGGTTTGGCCCGGGCGACGTCAACGGATGCCCGGGCGGGATCGACGCCGACGACGTCGACCCCGCGGTCGGCCAGGAGCAGTGCGAACACCCCGGTGCCGCAGCCGATGTCCAGAACCTGGCGCGCCCCGAGTTCTTGTGCCATCCGGAGGTAGGTATCGAGATCACTGCGGTCGGGGTCGAGCGGGTCGTGGATCGCGGCCAGTCGTGGATGCCCGAAGCAGTCGTCAGCCATGCGGCCGAACGTATGCGGAGTCGGGTGCGAAGGGCTACGGGGTTTCGCCGGCCTCTGCTGGTCGGGGCTTGCGGGCGAAGGCTTCCGGTCACCCTGACCACCCTGCACTGATCAAACGTCAATGGCACGAACTCGCAGATGATCAAGCTTCGATAGTGAAGATCAAACTTCGGTGGCCCCGGACGGCCGGGCGGCAGCCGCGGGGTCCGCGTGGTGCGCTTGACACAGAAATCGAACATCCATTCTGATGGGATTCCGGCCGGGTTTTCCCGGGCTCGGCCATGGAGTTGTCCACAGGCCGGGAGGACGTCGAGGCCCATTGTCAGTGGCAGGGGTTAGCGTCTGAGACGTGAAGCGATCGACTCAAGCAAATCGGGTGGAACCCATGGCAGGTAACGACCGCGAGAAGGCGCTGGACGCCGCACTCGCACAGATTGAACGGCAATTCGGCAAGGGTGCGGTGATGCGTCTGGGCGAGCGGCCGAACGAGCCGGTCGAGGTGATCCCCACCGGGTCGACCGCCCTGGACGTGGCGCTCGGTGTGGGTGGCCTGCCGCGCGGCCGTGTGGTGGAGGTGTACGGGCCGGAGTCCTCCGGTAAGACGACGCTGACGCTGCACGCGGTGGCGAACGCGCAGAAGCTCGGTGGCTCGGTGGCGTTCATCGACGCCGAGCACGCGCTGGACCCGGAGTACGCGAAGAAGCTCGGCGTCGACATCGACAACCTCATCCTGTCCCAGCCGGACAACGGTGAGCAGGCGCTGGAGATCGTCGACATGCTGGTGCGCTCCGGCGCGCTGGATCTGATCGTCATCGACTCCGTGGCGGCCCTGGTGCCCCGTGCGGAAATCGAGGGCGAGATGGGTGACTCGCACGTGGGCCTCCAGGCCCGTCTGATGAGCCAGGCCCTCCGCAAGATCACCAGCGCGCTCAACCAGTCCAAGACCACCGCGATCTTCATCAACCAGCTCCGCGAGAAGATCGGCGTGATGTTCGGCTCCCCGGAGACCACCACCGGTGGCCGGGCGCTGAAGTTCTACGCCTCGGTGCGCCTGGACATCCGCCGGATCGAGACGCTGAAGGACGGCACCGACGCCGTCGGTAACCGGACCCGCGTCAAGGTCGTCAAGAACAAGGTCGCCCCGCCGTTCAAGCAGGCCGAGTTCGACATCCTCTACGGCCAGGGCATCAGCCGCGAGGGCGGCCTGATCGACATGGGCGTGGACCACGGCTTCGTCCGCAAGGCCGGTGCCTGGTACACGTACGAGGGCGATCAGCTCGGCCAGGGCAAGGAGAACGCCCGCAACTTCCTCAAGGACAACCCCGACCTCGCCAACGAGATCGAGAAGAAGATCCTGGAGAAGCTGGGTATCGGTGTCCGTCCGGACGCGGCTTCGGGTGAACCCGCTGCGGACGCCGCCGCGGCACCGGCGGCCGACGGGGCGGCGAAGCCGGCGGCCACCACGGCTGCCAAGGCCAAGCCGGCCAAGACCGCGGCGGCCAAGAGCTAGGCCGTGACACGTCGTACGGAGTGGCCGGGCAGCCCCGCCGAGCTCGGCGACGCCCCTGAACCCGACTACGGGCCCGCTGAGCCGGAGGCGGGTGCCGGGCGGCCCGGGCGCCGCTCACGCGGTGGAGCGGGTGCCGGGAGCGGGTTCGGCGAAGGGGCGGGCCGCCGTGCCCGCTCCGGCACCAGAAGCAGCGGCTCCCCTTCCTCGTCGAGGGCCGAGAAGGGGGAGCCGCGTGACCCGGTCGAGCAGGCGCGCAACATCTGCCTGCGGCTGCTCACCGGGACGCCGCGAACGCGTAAACAGCTCGCGGACGCCCTGCGCAAGCGGGAGATCCCGGACGAGGCGGCCGAGGAAGTGCTCGCGCGATTCGAGGACGTCGGGCTGATCGACGATGCGGCGTTCGCCGGGGCATGGGTGGAGTCCCGGCACCACGGGCGAGGGCTCGCGCGCCGTGCCCTCGTCCGTGAGCTGCGGACGAAGGGCGTGGACTCCGCCGTGATCGACGAGGCGGTCGGCCGGCTCGACCCGGACCAGGAGGAGGAGACGGCGCGCGAGCTCGTGGCCCGCAAGCTTCGCTCCACGCGGGGCCTGGACCGGGACAAGCGGCTGCGCCGCCTCGCGGGGATGCTCGCACGCAAGGGATATGGGGAGGGCTTGGCCCTGCGGGTGGTGCGTCAGGCGCTGGAGGAGGAGGGCGAGGACACGGAAGGTCTGGACGAGCCTTTCTGACCTCTCTGGCCTCTCTGACCTTTCTGATCTTTCTGACGACGAGCCTTTCCGACGTCGGGGCCCGAAGGTCTTGGGTGGCGCCCGGCGCGGTGCGGGGGACGCTCGGTGTCCCGCGGAGCGGTTCGGGAGGGCGGCCGGTACTCGGCGGCCAGCGGCCAGCGGCCAGCAGTCGGTGGCCGCCGGCCGGTGGTACATGGTCAGCGGTCCATGGTCACTGCCCGGCCAGGGAAGCACGGCGGATGGTGGCGTCGACGAGGGCCAGGGCGTCCGCGGCGGTGCGGCCGGGACGGCGGTTCCAGGGGCCGATCAGTCCTGGCCAGCCCTGCGCGCGCAGCTCCGTGATCAGCCAGGCGCCCGCCCGGTCCACGGTGTCGAGGGAGCCGTAGCCGAGGCGGTGCGCGGAGATCAGAGCGCCGCAGACGCAGCGAGCCCCACGGGCGTTCCGCAGCCGGTACGGGGTGTTCTGCCAGCCCCACTCGGCCAGGATCTGCCGTGCGTAGCCGAGATGGGTCGACGGGCGCAGGTCGCCCTGCCCGATCCGCCGCCAGAGGTGGACACGGTCGGGCAGCATCGCGCCCAGCCGTCCGGGCAACGGGCGCTCGTGCGGGGGCGGTGCGGGCAGCGACCGCAGGGTGTCGTCGACGAGCCCGTCCACGGGTACGGACAGCAGGTCCCGCCAGTCGAAGGGCCCTGCGGACGGCGGCTCCGCCGGGGCGGGTACGGGCTCGAAGGGGGGCTCGGGGGCGGTGTGCTCCCAGCCGGTGACGATCTGCTGCCACGCCTGGGTGTCGTGCAGTCGGGAGGCCTGGCCGTCGAGCTGGTCGGGGGTGAGGAGAGCGGTCGCCATGAGTGCGTCATCTCCGTACATTTCGGTCCTCTGTGTGAGGCGAATGTCGGTTACGCGCGGCGATCGCTCCAGTGGAACGTGGCGTTCGGGTGCGTGACGTCCTCCCGGGAGCTGACGCCTGACACCTGGATCCAGGTGCCAGGCGTGTCAGGAGTCAGCTCCCGGGGCCGTTCCCGGCGTCAGCTCCCGGTTGTCAGGTGAAGGTGACCGGGAGTCCTGCGCCGCGCCATGCCTGGAAGCCGCCGATCAGGTCGGTGGCCCGGTGCAGTCCCAGTTGCCGCAGTGAGGCGACCGCGAGGCTGGAGGCGTACCCCTCGTCGCAGATGACGACGACCCGGAGGTCGTGGCCGACCGCTTCGGCGGCGCGGTGGCTGCCCCGGGGGTCGAGCCGCCATTCCAGTTCGTTGCGTTCGACGACCAGGGCGCCCGGGATCAGTCCGTCCCGGTCGCGGAGCGCCGCGTACCGGATGTCCACCAGCAGGGCTCCGGCCTCCGCCGCCGAGGCAGCCTCGGCCGGGCCGATCCGCTCGTAGCCGGCCCTGACCCGCTCCAGCAGTTCGTCGATGCCCACAGGCGGCGGGGAGTCCGGCACGGACTCGTCCCGGTTCGTGTTCCGGTCCTCGCTCACTGCCAGTCCTCCGGGCGCTCGGTCTGCTCCAGGCGGAGCACCGCGCCGGTGCGGCTGAACCGGCGGATCCGCGGCAGGGGCGGGTAGTAGGCGTGGACGGAGACCGCGTGCGCGATCCCGGACTCGTTGAGGACCTCATGGACGTGGTTCTGCCCGAAGGCCCGGCCCTGACCGGTCGCCAACCTTCTCGACCGGTCCACCCCGTCCGTCAGTTCCAGCGTCTTCCAGCCGTCGGTGGGCAGCCGCACGGCCAGCGAGTGCTCCTTGAGGGTGCCGGCCGCGGTGGTGAACGCACCGAACGAGTCGGCGTGATCGTGCCAGCCCGTGCCGGTGCCCGGCGGCCAGCCGATCAGCCACGCCTCGCTGCCGCCCGGCCCGTCGAGCCGGAGCCAGGTGCGGCCCTCCGGATCGAGGGGGAGCGAGGCGATGAGCGCCTGGTCCCGGGCGGTGCTGCGGACGAAGTCCATCAGCTCCGCGACCGTCGGCGCGGCGGAGGAGGAGGCGAAGGCGGAGGCGGCGGAGGAGGAGCCCCCGGCCATGGGGGCGGAAGGGGAGGGAACAGCGGCAGCCGTGGGCACGGCGGAGCGAGGGGAAGACACGAGGACCGTCCTGGGGAGTTCGCGCGAGGTCCGGCCGTGCGGAAAAGCGGCACGCACCGGCAGAGGGAGGCGATTCAGCAGGACGGGCGACACACGCAGCCCGCGTAACGGACGAGGTCCATATGGACCCTCCGCCACAGGCGCACATCGGTGTCGGTCATGATCTGGAGTACACCACGCGCGCCCGTGACGGTCAATCGATCACTTGAGCCCGGCGGAACCGTCGGCGTGGACCCGCGCCCGGGGCCGCTGCTCGCGCCCGGCATCTCGTTCGTCGGCGCCATCCCCCGGCTCCACGGGCTCCTGTGCCGCGCCGGGTGCACCGCCCAGAGCGGCCCGCGCCGCGGTGAGCAGCTCCGTGGGCCGTACGCCGCCGAAGGCCGCCACCAGGTGTCCGTCCGGCCTGACCAGCAGGACGGTGTGGGCCGATGCCCCCGGGTAGCTCTCGGTGACGAGCAGCTCCGTCGACCCGGGGAGCGCCGCCACGGCGTCCGTGAGGCGGGGCATGACGCCCGCGGTCTGCCAGTGCCGCCGGTCCCAGACGCCGGTTCCGGGCGCGACCAGGACCACCAGCGGATGGCCCTGCCCGAGCCGCTCCCGCAGACGCGCCGTCGTTCCGTCCGGCGCCGTCACCGTCACGTCGGCGACCGGCGCACCGGGGGGCGTACCGACGACGGTGTGCGCCTCGGTGTGCGGAGGCGAAAGGGGGGAGTGGGAGTACGAAGGGGGCGCACCCAGGGCTCCACAGCCGAGATGGCCGTCGGCGAGCAGGATGTCGTGGCCGCGTGCGGCGCCCGGGACCAGGGTCCGCAGGCCGCCACCGCCGCGCAGTATCGGCAGCGACTGGTCCGCGGCGCGCAGCCGCGCGGCCACCGCCGCCCGGCGCTCCGCCTGGTAGCTGTCGAGCAGATGCTCGGCCGGGCCGTCGTGCCAGGCGTGGGCCAGCTTCCAGGCCAGGTTCTCGGCGTCCCGGATCCCCTCGTCCACTCCCTGCGTGCCCACGGCGCCCAGCAGGTGCGCCGCGTCCCCCGCCAGGAAGGCGCGCTGCTTGCGCCAGCGCCGGGCGAGCCGGTGGTGCAGCGTGTGGACGCCGGTGTCCAGCAGTTCGTACGCCGGTGTCTCACCGCACCAGCCGGCCAGGGTGTCCCGGACGCGGGTGATCAGAGCTTCGGGGGTGACCAGTTCACCGCGCGGCGGCAGAAGCCAGTCCAGCCGCCAGACGCCGTCCGGCAGTGGCCGGGCGGAGACCTCGGCGCCCCCGGTCCGCCAGGGCGGCTGCCGGTGCAGGACGGCGTGGTCGGGCCAGGGCAGGTCGGCCCGGAGTGCGGCGACGGCATGCCGCTCCACCGCCGTACGGCCGGGGAACCGGATGTCCAGCAGCTTGCGCACGGTCGAGCGGGCGCCGTCGCAGCCGACCAGATAGCTCCCGCGCCACCAGGTCGAGCCCGGCTCTCTCGTGTGCACCGTGATGCCGTCGGGGTCCTGCTCCAGGGTGTCGATCCGGCTCATCGGCACCCGTTGGACCAGCGGAGCCTTGTCCGCCGCCGCACGGAGCGCGGCGCTCAGCGCATGCTGCGGAACATGGAGCGGCGCGGGAAGGAGCCCGGTGAGCGGAGTCTCGTCGTCGTCCCGCCGCCCCCCGCTCAGCGGCACGTTCCGGACCAGCTGCTTCCGGCGCATCGAACGCCACCCGGACCAGCGCAGACCGACCCGGTCCAGCTCCCGGCAGCCGAGGCGGCCCATCAGGCAGGCGGTGTCCTCGCGCAGTACGACCGTGCGGGCGGGGCGGGGCTCCTCCGTGCCGGGGCCCTCGTCGAGAACGACCGAGGGGACGCCCTGGGCGGCGAGGGCCAGCGACAGCGTCAGGCCGACGGGGCCGGCGCCGACGACGATCACCGGGTCCACGGCTCGTACTCTCCGGCCCGTACGGTCATGCGGAACGTGGCATAGGAAGCCGGGTGCGTGATCACAGAACGTATGCAACCCACTGGGGGTGCTTGCGTCAAGTGACCGAGGCAGCGACGCGTGCGCCGCTGCCTCGAATGCTTCTGCTCGTCAGGGCCGGGAAGGGCCCGGGACGGTCAGTCCTTCGTCACACCGGTCCCACCGGCACCGTCGGCCGTCGGGTCTGCGCCCCCTGCGCCCCCCGCGTCCGGACCGGGAACGGTCTCCACCGCGGGGATGCCGGCGGCCGGGGCGCCGGGCGCCACCTTGATGCCGGTCCTGGCGCGGCGGCCGCGCTTCTCGATCCACGTCGCCAGCGCCGAGAGCAGCAGGCACATCGCGATGTAGAGCGTGCCGATGACGACGATCGTCGAGACGTACGGGTACTGGCCGTTCACCTGCGTGTTGGAGGCGATCAGACGCGCGGTCTGGAGCAGCTCCGGGTACAGGATGATGAAGCCGAGCGAGGTGTCCTTGAGGGTCACCACGAGCTGACCGATGATCGTCGGCAGCATCGACCGGACGGCCTGCGGCATCAGGACGCTGACCATGACCTGCGTCTTGCTCATGCCGAGCGCGTACGCCGCCTCGCTCTGGCCCTTGGGCACCGAGTTGATGCCGGCCCGCAGCACCTCGGCCTGGACGCAGCCGTTGTAGACGGACAGACCCGCGGCCAGCGCCCACATCGAGTAGTCGGTGAGGAAGCCGACCCAGATGGCGTAGATGGTGATCAGCAGGGGGAGCGAGCGGAACAGCTCGATGAAGGTGGTCGCGGCCCAGCGGACCGGCTTGTGGTCGGAGAGGCGGCCCACCACCAGCACCACGCCGAGAACCAGCGAGCCGATCGCGGCGAGACCGAACGCCTTGAGCGTGGCGAGCAGGGCGTCGGCGATGTTCTGCCGGATGCCCGTGTAGTTGAAGATGTCCCACATCGCGGGGGCGAGGTGCCCCTTGTCGGCGAGCCGCATGATGCTGATCGCGATCAGCGCCGCGATGGCGAGGCTGCCGACGACCGCGTAGATCCGGTTGCGGACGACGGCCTTGGGGCCCGGGGCGTCGTAGAGAACGCTGGCGCTCATCGGGCGACCTCCATGCGACGCTCCAGCAGCCGGAAGAGGCCGCTGATGGTAAACGTGACGATCAGGTAGCCGATGGCCACCCAGATGAAGACGGGGACGATGTCGTAACCCCGGTCGCTCATCAGCTTCTGCCAGCCGAACAGCTCGGCGACACTGAAGGCGCCGGCGATCGCGGAGTTCTTCGTCAGCGCGATGAAGATGCTGCTCAGCGGCGGGATCACGGTCCGGGTCGCCTGGGGGAGCACCACGATCTGCAGCGTCTGGGCGAACGTCATGCCGATGGAGCGCGCGGCCTCGGCCTGGCCCAGCGGCACGGTGTTGATGCCGGAGCGGACCGCCTCGCACACGAACGAGGAGGTGTAGAAGCCGAGCGCCAGCGAGCCGAGTACGAACGGGCTCATCCCGGGGAAGAGGATCTCCGGCACGACGAAGAAGAAGATCAGGAAGAGCAGGGTCAGCGGGGTGTTGCGCATCAGCGTCACCCAGGCGGTGCCGAAGTACCGCAGCGGCGGCACCGGCGAGACCCGGAATCCGGCGATGAGCACACCGAGGACCAGGGCGATAACCGAGCTGACGGCGGTGATCGACACGGTTCCTATGAAGCCGTCGCGGAACTCTGGGAAATTGTCGAGCAGTACGTTCATGAGGTCTCCGCGTCGGCGGTCAGCGGCATCAGGGCAGGGGAAGGGGCGCCCCGTACGCCCGCGACGCCCGGAAGAACCGGGACGGCGGCGGTGGCGTACGGGACGCCTGGGTCACTCGCGGTGCGTCGTGACGGGTGACGGGGTGCCGGCCGTCGGACGGCGGGCCGGAGCCCGCGGTCCGACGGCCGACGGCGTCAGTAGCGCTCGATGGCCGGCGGCTCGACGTAGTCCGAACCGGACAGACCCAGCGTGGCCTCGTAGATCTTCTTGTACGTGCCGTCCTTGACGCGCTCCTCCAGCGACTTGCTGATGGCCTCGCGGAGCACCTTGTCGTCCTTGTTCAGGCCGACGCCGTAGGGCTCGTCGGTGAACGGGTCGCCGACGACCTTGAGCTTGCCGGAGTTGGCGGCCGCGTAGCCCTTGAGGATCGAGTCGTCCGTGGTGACGGCGTCGACCTGCTTGGTCAGCAACTGCTGGACGCAGTCGGAGTACTTGGCCAGCTCGACGACGCTCGCGCCGTACTCCGGCTTCTTGATCTCCTGGAGCGGCGTGGAGCCGACGATCGAGCAGACCTTCTTGCCCTTCACCGCGTCCTTGCCGGTGATCGACTTCTCGTCCGCGCGCACCAGGAGGTCCGCGCCGGCCTTGTAGTACGGCCCGGCGAAGCCGACCTGCTTCTTGCGCTCGTCGTTGATGGTGTACGTGCCGACGTAGTAGTCGACCTGGCCCTTGGAGATGGCCGTCTCACGGACGCCGGAGTCGACGGTCTTCCACTCGATCTGCTTGTCGGAGAAGCCGAGGTCGGCCGCGATCATCTTGGCGATCTCGATGTCGAAGCCCGAGCGCTCCTTGGTCGACTGGTCCTCGAAGCCGAGGTACGGCTGGTCGGCCTTGGCGCCGATGACCAGCTTGCCGCGCTCCTTGGCCTTCTTGAAGACCGGGGAGTCCAGGGCGACGTCCTTGGCCGCGGTGTACGTGGGCAGCGCGGGCGCCTCGGAGGAACCGGGCTTCGTGCCACCCGGCTTGTCACCGGCGGAGCCCTCCTTGCCACCACAGGCGGTCGCGGTCAGCGCGAGGACGGCGATGGCCGCGACGGCGGCGGACTGACGGAGCTTCATGTGAACAATCCTTTGGGTCGTAGGTCGTTGTCGTCAGTGGTGAAGGATCTTCGACAGGAAGTCCTTGGCCCGGTCGCTGCGCGGGTTGCTGAAGAACTGGTCGGGGGTCGCCTCTTCGACGATCTTCCCGTCGGCCATGAACACGACGCGGTTGGCGGCGGAACGGGCGAAGCCCATCTCGTGGGTGACGACGATCATCGTCATCCCGTCCCGGGCCAGTTGCTGCATGACCTCCAGGACCTCGTTGATCATCTCCGGGTCGAGCGCCGACGTGGGCTCGTCGAAGAGCATGACCTTCGGGTCCATCGCCAACGCCCGTGCGATCGCGACGCGTTGCTGCTGGCCACCGGAGAGCTGTGCCGGGTACTTGTCGGCCTGTACGCCGACGCCCACCCGGTCGAGCAGGGCCCGGGCCTTCTCCTCCGCGGCCTTCTTGTCGGCCTTGCGGACCTTGACCTGGCCCAGCATGACGTTCTCCAGCACCGTCTTGTGTGCGAAGAGATTGAACGACTGGAAGACCATGCCCACGTCGGCACGCAGCCTGGCCAGCTCCTTGCCCTCCTGGGGCAGGGGCTTGCCGTCGATCGAGATCGCTCCCGAATCGACCGTCTCCAAGCGGTTGATCGTGCGGCACAGCGTGGACTTGCCGGACCCGGAAGGCCCGATGACGACCACGACCTCGCCACGGGCGATGGTCAGGTCGATGTCCTGGAGCACATGCAGCGCGCCGAAGTGCTTGTTGACGTTGCTCAGTACGACCAGGTCGTTCGCCGCGGGCGCGGCACCCTCGGCGTCCTTGGTCACTGAAACTCCGCTCATCGGCTTCTTGCTCCGTCCTCCTCGGTTGAACAAGGACAGTAATGACGCAGTGCTACCAACGTCATTACATCTGAGCGGAAATTGAGCATAACGATCCGGCGGCAACCGGACACTCCGCGTGAACGGGACGCCCCGGCCGCCCCGGGGGCGTACCGGGTGCATAACGGAAACCCTGCTGTAACCGGCAGGCTCTTGACTGGTGTGCCCTTCATCGGCGTGGATGCCTTGAGCGGGCAAGACGTGAAACGTCGCGGAACGGGAAGTCCCATCGGGGCTCTCGGGGGCTCTCGGGGGCTCTCGGGGGCTCTCGGGGGATCTCGCGGATGAAGCGCGGGTTAATGTCGGGCTCTACCCGGTGACGCCGTGCGACGGTGAGACGCGAACGGAAGCGGCGACGCGAACGATTCCGGGACACGGAGAGGAGGGCCATGAGACTGCTGCTCGTCGAGGACGACGACCATGTCGCGGCGGCCCTGTCCGCCGTGCTCGCCCGGCACGGGTTCCAGGTCGTGCACGCCCGTAACGGCGAGGAGGCCCTGCGCGCCCTTCTGCCCGCCGAGAAGGAGCCCTTCGGGGTGATCCTCCTCGATCTCGGCCTGCCCGACCAGGACGGCTACGAGGTCTGCGGGAAGATCCGCAGACGCACCGCGACCCCCGTGATCATGGTCACCGCCCGCGCCGATGTGCGCTCCCGCATCCACGGCCTCAACCTCGGCGCCGACGACTACGTCACCAAGCCGTACGACACCGGCGAGCTGCTCGCCCGTATCCACGCGGTCGCCCGGCGCGCCACCAGCGGCGAGGACACCGCCCCGACCCCCGCCGCCGCCCTGCGCCTCGGGCCGGTCGCCATCGAGCTGCCGACCCGCCGGGTCAGCGTCGACGGCGCGGAAGTCCAGCTCACCCGCAAGGAGTTCGACCTGCTGGCCCTCCTCGCCCAGCGCCCCGGCGTCGTCTTCCGCCGCGAGCAGATCATCAGCGAGGTCTGGCGCACCAGCTGGGAGGGGACCGGGCGCACCCTGGAGGTCCACGTCGCCTCCCTGCGCTCCAAGCTGCGGCTGCCCGCCCTGATCGAGACCGTGCGGGGCGTCGGCTACCGGCTCGTCGCGCCGTCCGCGTAACCGGCGGGTACGTCTCCCGGTGCGCTCCCGTCTGCTCCCGCTGCTCATCGTCCTGATGGCCGCCATGCTGCTCACCCTCGGCTTTCCGCTCGCGATCAGCGTGGCCGCCGCCGAGCAGCAGCGCCTGGTGATCGACCGGATCGACGACACCGCACGGTTCGCCGCCCTGGCGCAGTCCATCGCCGACACCTCCCCGGACAGCGAGGAGCGTCGCCGTACCCTCCAGACCGACCTGGAGCTCTACGCCTCGGTGTACGACATCCGCGCCGGCGTCTTCTTCCAGGACGGCCGGGCCCTGGCCAAGGCCCCCGGCTCCTGGGCCCTGCCCGCCGAGGGGGAGGGTCGTACGGCGTTCAACGAGGCGCTGCTCGGCCGCCGCTCGCACGACCCCCCGCAGATCTGGCCCTGGCGCGACGGCCGCGTCGTCGTCGCCTCGCCCGTCGTGCGCGACGGCGATGTGGTCGCGGTGGTCGTCCTCGACTCGCCCACCGGCGAGATGCGGTCCCGGATCCTGCGGACGTGGCTGTTCATCGGCCTCGGCGAGGCGCTGGCGCTGCTGGTGGCGGTCGGCGCCGCGGTACGGCTCACCGGCTGGGTCCTGCTGCCCGTACGGACCCTGGACGCGGCCACCCACGACATCGCCGGCGGCCGGATGCGCTCCCGGGTCGCCGCCTCCGCCGGACCGCCGGAACTCAGACGCCTGGCTCGCTCCTTCAACGAGATGGCGGACAACGTCGAGGACGTGCTGGAGCAGCAGCGCGCCTTCGTCGCCGACGCCTCGCACCAGCTGCGCAACCCGCTCGCCGCCCTGCTGCTGCGCATCGAGCTGCTCGCCCTGGAGCTGCCCGAGGACAGCGAGGAGATCGCGGCCGTGCGCACCGAGGGCAAGCGGCTGGCCCGGGTTCTCGACGACCTCCTGGACCTCGCGCTGGCCGAGCACGCCGAGGCGGACCTCCAGCTGACCGACATCGTTCCGCTCGCCGCCGAACGGGTCGCCTCCTGGCGACCGATGGCGGAGCGCGAGGGCGTGCACCTCACCCTGGACGGGGCCCCGGCCGCCACCGCCTGGGCCGACCCCGTCGCGCTCTCCAGCGCCCTGGACGCGGTGATCGACAACGCCCTGAAGTTCACCCCCGCCGGAGAGGACGTCACCGTCACCGTCGCCGCCGGAGCCCTCGTGACGACCGTCGTGGTCGCCGACCGGGGCCCCGGCCTCACCGAAGCGGAGCTGGAGCGGGTCGGGGACCGCTTCTGGCGCAGCACCCGCCACCAGAACGTCAGCGGATCGGGCCTGGGACTCTCCATCTCCCGGGTGCTGCTCGCGGCGGGCGGTGGCTCGATCGCGTACGAGCACCACGAACCGCACGGCCTGCGGGTGACCGTCTCGGTCCCCCGCGACCTGCCGGGGAGCTGAACAGCGGGGCCGCTGAACTCCTACGGCCACTGGCCCCTACGGCCGCGCGGCCCCGGGCCGCGCACCGCACCGCCCGGGCCGCACCCCTTCCAGGCCCCCGGGCCCCCGGGCAGCGCTGCCTACGGCTTCACCGAGCGGTAGTAAGCCTTGGCCCCGTCATGGACGTCCAGCGGATCCGTGTAGATCGCGGTCCGCAGATCCACCAACTGCGCCGCGTGGACCTCGCGGCCGATCCGGTCCCGGCTGTTGATCACCGTCCGGGTGAAGGCCTCGGTCATGGCCGCGTCCGTACGGTCGGTCGTGACGAGCAGGTTGGCGACGGCGACCGTGGGCACCGCCTGACCCTGCTGGGCCTGCGGATACACATCGGCGGGCATCATGGCGGACCGGTAGAAGCGGGTGGGACCGGTCGCCGACTGGAGCTTCGCGACCAGCTCGGCCTCCAGCGGCACCAGCCGGATGTCGAAGCGCCGCGACAGCTCCTGCACGGCCGCGGTCGGGAGCCCGCCCGACCAGAAGAACGCGTCGAGCCGGCCCTGGGTCAGCCGGACGGGCATGGTGTCGATGCCCACCGGCACCGGTGTGATGTCGTCGGCCGGATCGAGCCCCGCCGCAGCCAGCAGCCGGTCCGCGACCAGCCGTACCCCGGAGCCCTCCTGGCCGACGCCCACCCGCTTGCCCCGCAGACCGGAGACCGTCCGGACGTCGGAGTCGCGGGGGACGACCAGCTGGACGTAGTCGTCGTACAGCCGGACACAGCCGCGCAGCCGCTGGGCCCCCGGCCTGCCGTCGCGCAGATAGGTGGCGACGGCGTCGGCGGTGGCGATGGTGAAGTCCGCGTCGCCCGTCGCCACCCGGGCGAGGTTCTGCTGCGATCCCTCGCTGGTCCGCATCCGTATGGACACCTCCGGCATGTCCTTGGCGAGCGCGACCTCCAGCCGTTCCCCGTACCGCTGGTAGACGCCACTGGGCACTCCGGTGGAGAAGGTGAGCGACCCACGGGGGTCCCCCTCGCTCCCCTGGGGCAGCAACCACCACGCGAGCAGCCCGAGCACGACCGCGAGGACGGCGCCCGTCCGCAGAGTGCGCCGGCGGCCGGATCGGGACAGAGCGCGGAACATGCGCGCGATCCTGCCAGCTCGACCGCCCCCCTGACCAGGCTTCCCCGTGAGGCCCGGCCCACAGCGGACGGGGAGGGCGGGGGAGGGGAGCCGCGAGGAAGGGGGTTGTCCGGCAACCGCCTACCCTTGTCCCATGAGCAGCGGCAACCGGAGCGAAGCAGTGGACGTCCAGAAGAGCTACGAGGTGCGCACCTACGGGTGCCAGATGAACGTCCATGACTCCGAACGGCTGTCGGGTCTCCTGGAGGGCGCCGGTTACGTCCGGGCCCCCGAAGGTTCCGACGGCGACGCCGACGTCGTCGTCTTCAACACCTGCGCGGTGCGGGAGAACGCCGACAACAAGCTGTACGGGAACCTCGGCCGCCTCGCGCCCATGAAGACCAAGCGCCCCGGCATGCAGATCGCCGTCGGCGGCTGTCTCGCGCAGAAGGACCGCGACACCATCGTCAAGCGGGCCCCCTGGGTCGACGTCGTCTTCGGCACCCACAACATCGGCAAGCTGCCGGTCCTCCTGGAGCGCGCCCGCGTCCAGGAGGAGGCGCAGATCGAGATCGCCGAGTCCCTGGAAGCCTTCCCCTCCACGCTCCCCACCCGCCGCGAGTCCGCCTACGCCGCGTGGGTCTCCATCTCGGTCGGGTGCAACAACACCTGCACCTTCTGCATCGTCCCGGCGCTGCGCGGCAAGGAGAAGGACCGTCGCACCGGCGACATCCTGGCCGAGATCGAGGCCCTGGTCGCCGAGGGAGTCTCCGAGATCACCCTCCTCGGCCAGAACGTGAACGCGTACGGCTCCGACATCGGCGACCGCGAGGCCTTCTCCAAGCTGCTGCGTGCCTGCGGGGCCATCGAGGGCCTGGAGCGCGTCCGCTTCACCTCGCCGCACCCCCGCGACTTCACCGACGACGTCATCGCCGCCATGGCCGAGACGCCCAACGTGATGCCGCAGCTGCACATGCCGATGCAGTCCGGATCGGACAGCATCCTGAAGGCGATGCGCCGCTCCTACCGCCAGGAGCGCTTCCTGGGGATCATCGAGAAGGTGCGCGCCGCGATGCCCGACGCCGCCATCTCCACCGACATCATCGTGGGCTTCCCCGGCGAGACGGAGGAGGACTTCGAGCAGACGATGCACGCCGTCCGCGAGGCGCGGTTCGCCAACGCGTTCACCTTCCAGTACTCCAAGCGTCCCGGGACCCCCGCCGCCGACATGGACGGCCAGATCCCCAAGGAGGTCGTCCAGGAGCGGTACATGCGCCTGTCCGCCCTTCAGGAGCAGATCTCCTGGGACGAGAACAAGAAGCAGGTCGGCCGCACCCTGGACGTCATGGTCGCGGAGGGCGAGGGCCGCAAGGACGGCGCCACCCGGCGACTCTCCGGCCGCGCCCCCGACAACCGGCTGGTGCACTTCACGCAGCCCGAGAAGGCCGTGCGCCCCGGCGACGTGGTGACCGTCGAGATCACCTACGCCGCCCCGCACCACCTGCTCGCCGAGGGCACGCCGCTCGCCGTACGGTCCACCCGCTCGGGCGACGCCTGGGAGAAGCGCACCACCGAGGCCGCCGCCAAGCCCGCCGGAGTGATGCTCGGCCTCCCCGGCATCGGCGCCCCGGACCCGCTCCCGGCCGCCACGGCCCCGGCCTGCGGCATCGGCTGACGGATCGCGTCCGGTCGGCGGAGCCCGAACGCCGACCGGCCCCGACGGCCGAAGCCGGCCGACGCCCCGGGACCCTCGGCCGTCGGCTCCGGCCCTCGGGGCCTGTGCGGCCGATCGGCTCCGGCCCTCGGGTTCCGCGCGCCCGACCGGCCCGGTCCTCGGGTCCCGCGCGGCCGTCGGCCCCCGCCCACGGGTCCCGCGCGGTAGGCCGGCCCCGGCCCCGGCCTCATGCAAGTACGCTGACCGGCATGCTTGTCGCCGCCGCCGTGTGTCCCTGCCCGCCGCTCCTGGTGCCCGAGGTCGCCGCCGGTGCCGCCCCCGAGCTCGACGCCGCGCGTGACGCGTGCCTCGACGCCGTGGGAGTGCTCGCCGCCTCGCGCCCGGACCTGCTCGTCGTCGTGGGGCCGGGCGACGACCTGTCCGCAGGGCCCCACCCGGCCGGGGCGCACGGGACCTTCCGTGGCGTCGGCGTGGACCTCGACGTGACGCTCGGCAACGCACCGCGGTCCGCCGCCCCGGACCGGCCGCTGCCGCAGTCCCTCACCGTGGGCGCCTGGCTGCTGGGCCGGGCCCGTTGGACAGGCGCTCCCGCCGAAGGGTTCGCCGTGGCGGAGAGCGAGGCCGCCCCGGAGTGCGCGGAGGCCGGCCGCACCCTCGCCCGGCGGGCCGAGCGGGTCGCGCTCCTGGTGATGGGCGACGGCAGCGCCTGCCGCACCCTCAAGGCCCCCGGCTACCTGGACGAGCGGGCCGCCGCCTTCGACGCCCGCGCCACCGCTGCGCTCGGCTCCGCGGACCTCGACGCCCTCGCGTCGCTCGACGCGTCGCTCGCCCGAGAGCTCAAGGCCGCCGGACGGGCCCCCTGGCAGCTGCTCGGCGGTGCCGCGCGGGACGCCGGGCTCGTCGGCCGGCTGCTGTACGAGGACGCCCCGTACGGCGTGGGCTACACCGTCGCCGCCTGGTCCTGAACGCGACGGCGGCGGGTACGGAGCACTCGGCCCCGTACCCGCCGCCGTTCCGCGGTCACCCGGGTCAGGGGGCGGGCGGCGGCGGAGGAGGAGTGCTGCCGGGATTCCCCGGAGTATCGGGGCTCCCCGGGGCGCCGGGGGTACCGGGAGTGCCCCCGTCCTTGTGCCCCAGCTTGTCCACGGCCTCCTTGGCCTTGCGCGTACCCGAATCGATCTTGTCGCTGTATTTGCCCTTGGTCTTCTGGTCGACCGTGCGCGCGGCCTTGTCGAGGCCCTGCTCGATCTTGCCCCCGTGCTGCTGCGCGAGGTCGCCGACCTTGTCCTTGGCCGGTCCCAGCTTGGCCTTCAGGTTGTCCAGGAACCCCATTGGGTCACCTTCCGTGCAGTGAGGACTGTTGAGGACTGTGCGTGGGAGTGTTCTCCCGCCCCCATTGTCCGTTACCTGTCCGTTCCTGCCGTTTTTACTCGCCTTATCGCGCTTCCGCGGCGCGTCCTTGACCTGGCTCTCCGCGCTCGCCCGCGTCCTCATGGACACCCGGCGTGTTCGGGAGGGCCCGGATATTTGGGAGACTGTCCGGGTGACCCCTCCCGCTTCCGCCCCTCGCGTCATCACCGTCGTAGGCCCCACCGCAGCCGGAAAGTCGGATCTGGGGGTCTTCCTCGCCCAGCGGCTCGGCGGTGAGGTGATCAACGCCGACTCCATGCAGCTCTACCGGGGAATGGACATCGGCACCGCGAAGCTGACGCTCCCCGAACGCGACGGCGTGCCGCACCGGCTGCTGGACATCTGGGACGTCACCGAGACCGCCAGCGTCGCCGAGTACCAGCGGCTGGCCCGTCTGGAGATCGACCGGCTGCTCTCCGAAGGGCGCACGCCGATCCTGGTCGGCGGGTCCGGGCTGTACGTGAAGGGCGCCATCGACGCCCTGGAGTTCCCCGGTACGGACCCCGAAGTGCGCGCCCGGCTCGAAGCGGAGCTGGCCGAGCGCGGCTCGGGCGCCCTGCACGAACGCCTCGCCGCCGCCGACCCGGATGCCGCCCGGTCCATCCTGGCGAGCAACGGCCGCCGCATCGTCCGCGCCCTCGAGGTCATCGAGATCACCGGCAAGCCCTTCACCGCCAATCTCCCCGGCGAGGAGCCCGTCTACGACGCCGTGCAGATCGGCGTCGACGTGGACCGCCCCGAACTGGACGAGCGCATCGCCCTGCGCGTCGACCGGATGTGGGAGGCGGGGCTCGTGGACGAGGTGCGCGCCCTGGAGGCGTCAGGGCTGCGCGAGGGCCTCACGGCCTCCCGGGCCCTCGGCTACCAGCAGATCCTCGCGGTGCTCGCGGGGGAGTGCACCGAGGACGACGCGCGGGCCGAGACCGTGCGCGCCACCAAGCGCTTCGCCCGCCGCCAGGACTCGTGGTTCCGGCGTGACCCGCGTGTCGTGTGGCTCGGCGGCGGACAGCGTGACCGGGGGGAACTCCCGCACCGCGCGCTGATGTTGGTCGAACGGGCGGTCACAGCCTGATCACGTGATGGCATCGGGAAGCTCCGCCCGTCAATGCGGCACCCGTGAGCGTGCCATCATCGAGCATCGATCCACCAGTGAAGTCCGAGTTGGGAGGGCGCGTGGCGATGGAGGCCGGCCCTCGCGACACGGAGCAGCGCGACACCGAGCACGACGTGCCGTCACCGCGGGAGACCGCGGGACGGCTGAGCCCTGACGGGCCCGAGGAGCAGGACGTGACCCCCGAGGTCGAGGTCGAGCTGCGGCCCACCCGCAAGCTACGGATCTGGCAGCTCGCGCCCATCGTCGTGCTGGCCGCGGTCGGCTCGCTGATGTTCGCCTTCCCCCTCGCCTTCGAGTTCGGCGACGGCGGAGCCATCGTCGCCATGCTGGGGCTCCTGATCAGCTGCTGCGCGGCCGGCTGGGGCATGATGGCGGCCCGCCGCGTCGGTCACACCTGGCCGGGACTGCCCGCCCGTGGCTCCGGCGACCGCCCCGACTGGCGGGTGATCGCGCTGTACGTGGCGACCGGCGTCGCCCTGGTCGCCCTCGCCGTCTGGCGCGTGGACCGGCTGCGCTGACGCCCGCCTGCCCGCCCGCCGGGCCCGCTCGCGCGGGACAACGGGCCGGACGCGGGGTCCGCGCGCGCGGGGTGTCGGTGCCTCCTCGTACAGTTGGCGTGTGAGCACTCCGCAGATCGCCTTCCTCAAGGGTCACGGCACCGAGAACGACTTCGTGATCGTCCCGGACCCGGACAACGCCCTCACGCTGCCCGCCGCCGTCGTCGCCCGGCTCTGCGACCGCCGGGCCGGCATCGGCGGGGACGGCCTGCTGCACGTCGTGCGGTCCGCCGCCCACCCCGAGGCGCGGGACATGGCGGACGCGGCCGAGTGGTTCATGGACTACCGCAACGCGGACGGCTCGATCGCCGAGATGTGCGGCAACGGCGTGCGCGTCTTCGCCCACTACCTCCAGCGCGCCGGCCTCGTCGAGGAGGGCGACCTGACCGTCGCCACCCGGGGCGGCCCCAAGCGCGTGCACCTCGCCAAGAACGGCGACATCACCGTCTCCATGGGGCGCGCCCTGCTGCCCGAGAAGAGCGTCACGGTCACCGTCGGCGACCGCAGCTGGCCCGCCCGCAACGTCAACATGGGCAACCCGCACGCGGTCGCCTTCGTCGACGACCTGGACCACGCCGGCGACCTGTTCACCGCTCCGCCCATCAGCCCCGAGGCCGTCTACCCCGAAGGCGTCAACGTCGAGTTCGTCGTCGACCGGGGCCCGCGCCACGTGGGCATGCGCGTCCACGAGCGGGGCTCCGGCGAGACCCGTTCCTGCGGCACCGGTGCCTGCGCGGTCGCCGTCGCCACCGCCCGCCGGGACGGCGCCGACCCCGCCGGGACAGGCCTCCCCGTCACCTACCGGGTGGATCTCCCCGGCGGCACCCTCGCCATCACCGAGCACCCCGACGGCACGATCGACATGACCGGGCCCGCGGTGATCGTCGCCGAGGGCGTCATCGACCCGGACTGGCTCGAAACCTCTTGAGGAATGGCTCACTCGAAACGATGACCGGCCCGAGCTTCGCTCGAATGGGTGATCCGTTTCACGCTGGGCGAGAGCTGGACTGCGCCACGTGGTGGGGTCGATAGCATCAAGCACCGGCCCCGAGGGGCATCCGCCCCTCCTCAGCGCCGGTCGACGTCGCCGGAGGTGCCCATGAGTGCAGAGGCCGCCGATCCGGGCGCTCCCCTTCGCAGGCGGAGCCGCCCCCGGATCGACCTGCGCAGACTGGGCCGGGTGGCACTGCGCGGCCCGGTCTCCCGCGACCGGCTGTCCGACGCCATCGGGCATGTCGCCGAGGCGCACCGCGCCCACCACCCCGACGCCGACCTGACCATCCTGCACCGGGCCTACGTCCTCGCGGAGTCCTCGCACCGCGGGCAGACGCGCAAGAGCGGCGAGCCGTACATCACGCATCCGCTGGCCGTCACCCTGATCCTCGCGGAGCTCGGCGCCGAGACCACCACCCTCACCGCCTCCCTGCTCCACGACACCGTCGAGGACACGGAGGTGACGCTCGACCAGGTGCGCGAGCAGTTCGGCGACGAGGTCTGCTATCTCGTCGACGGCGTCACCAAGCTGGAGAAGGTCGACTACGGCGCCGCCGCCGAACCGGAGACCTTCCGCAAGATGCTCGTCGCCACCGGCAACGACGTCCGGGTCATGTCGATCAAGCTCGCGGACCGGCTGCACAACATGCGCACGCTCGGCGTGATGCGCCCCGAGAAGCAGGCCAGGATCGCCAAGGTCACCCGCGACGTCCTCATCCCGCTCGCCGAACGGCTCGGCGTGCAGGCGCTCAAGACCGAGCTGGAGGACCTGGTCTTCGCGATCCTGCACCCCGAGGAGTACGAGCACACCCGCGCGCTGATCGCCGCCGAGGCAGGTCCGGACGCCCCCCTCGACACCATCGCCGGCCACGTACGGGGCACCCTGCGCGACGCCGGCATCAGCGCCGAAGTCCTCATCAGGCCACGCCACTTCGTCTCCGTGCACCGGGTCCGCAGGAAACGGGGCGAGCTGCGCGGCACCGACTTCGGCCGGCTGCTCGTCCTCGTCGGGGAGGACGCCGACTGCTACGCCGTCCTCGGTGAGCTGCACACCTGTTTCACCCCGGTGATCTCCGAGTTCAAGGACTTCATCGCCGCCCCCAAGTTCAACCTGTACCAGTCGCTGCACACCGCGGTCGTCGGCCCCGGGGGCGCCGTCGCCGAAGTCCTCATCCGTACGCACCGGATGCACAAGGTCGCCGAGGCGGGCGTCGTCGCGCTGGGCAACCCGTACGCCCCGGACCCCGCCGCCCCGCAGACCGAGCCGTCCGACGAGCGCGCCGACCCGACCCGGCCCGGCTGGCTCTCCCGGCTGCTGGACTGGCAGGAGTCCGCCACCGACCCCGACACCTTCTGGACCACGCTGCGCGACGACCTCGCGCAGGACCGCGAGATCACCGTGTTCCGCACCGACGGAGGCACCCTCGGGCTGCCCGCCGGGGCCAGCTGCGTCGACGCCGCCTACGCGCAGTACGGCGACCGGGCGCACACCTCCATCGGAGCCCGGGTCAACGGCCGCCTCGCCACCCTGAGCACCGTCCTCGGCGACGGCGACACCGTGCAGCTGCTGCTCGCCCAGGACACCGCATCCGGCCCCTCGCCCGACTGGCTCGACCACGCGCGCACCCCCACCGCCCGGATCGCGATCACGAGCTGGCTCACCGACCACCCCGACGAGGCGAAGCCCACCTCCTCGACGATGACGTCCGTGGACCCGGGCGGGCCCGGCCCGGCCGACCACGCCGCCCCGGAGCGCGACGCCCAGGCCGTCGCGCCGCCGCGCACCCGGTCCGGCCCCCGTGCCACCGGCGTCGTCGTCGACGGCCCGGACGCGCCGGTGCGCCTCGCCGGCTGCTGTACGCCGGTGCCCCCCGACGAGCTGACGGGCTTCGTCGTCCGGGGCGGCGCCGTCACCGTGCACCGCCGCGAGTGCCCCGCCGTGGCCGCCATGCAGGAGATCGGCCGCGCTCCGGTCGGGGCCCGCTGGGCCGACGCGGAGAGCCGGGAGTCCGACGCGGGCTGCCGGGTCACCCTGGTCGCCGAGTCCTTCGGCCGCCCCCGGCTCCTCGCCGACCTCACCGAGGCCATCGCCACCGCCGAGGCGGCGATCGTCTCCGCCACCGTGGAGCCGCCGAGCGAGCAGCGCGTCCGCCACACCTACACCCTCCAGCTTCCCGACGCGGCGGGCCTTCCCGCCCTGATGCGCGCCATGCGCGAGGTCGCCGGGGTCTACGACGTCAGCCGCGCCCAGCATCCGGCCCCGGCCGGCTGAGCCGCCCCGGGGACGCGGCCCGGCGCGCAGCGGTGCCTCCCAGCCGGCCGAACCGTTCCTCCCGCGGATGACGCGTCCTCGTTCGAGTGGTGCGGCGCGCGGCTCCCCGGCCGGGCGGCGACGCGCTGATAGCGGTAGTCCATGCCGCTCCTCACCCGCCGCCTGCGCGCCGCCCTGCTGGCGACCGCCTCGGCCACCCTCGTCGCCGCCGGCCTCCCCGCCCCCGAGCCCCTGGGCATCGGCGACCGGCTCTTCCCCGAGCTGGGCAACCCCGGATACGACGTGCTCGCGTACGACATCGCCTTCGCGTACCACGGCAGCAACACCGAGCCCCTGGACACGGTCACGAAGATCAGGGCCCGCACCACCGCCCCGCTGGACCGGATCAACCTCGACTTCGCCCGCGGCGCCGTCCACGGGGTCGAGGTCAACGGACTGGCCGCCGACTTCGGCACCGCACACGAGGACCTGGTCGTCCAGTCCCCCCACCGCCTCCCCGCGGGCGTACCGCTGAACATCACCGTCCGGCACACCAGCGACCCGAGCGGATCCGCGGCCGACGGCGGCTGGGTCCGTACCGCCGACGGCCTCGCCATGGCCAACCAGGCCGACGCCGCCCACCGCGTCTTCCCCGGCAACGACCACCCCTCCGACAAGGCTTACTTCACCTTCCGGATCACCGCCCCCGAGAAGCTGACGGCGGTCGCGGCCGGCCTGCCCGCGGGGAAGACCCGGCGCGGGGCCACGACCACCTGGACCTACCGCACCGAGCACCCCATGGCGACCGAGCTGGCCCAGGTCTCCATCGGCAGCTCCGCCGTGCTGCACCGCACCGGCCCGCACGGACTGCCGGTGCGCGACGTTGTCCCGGCCGCCGACCGCGAGAAGCTGGAGCCCTGGCTGAAGAAGACCCCGTCCCAGCTGGCCTGGATGGAGGAACAGGTCGGCCGCTACCCCTTCGAGACGTACGGTGTGCTCGTCGCCGACAGCCCCATCGGCTTCGCCCTGGAGACCCAGACGCTGTCGCTCTTCGGGAAGTCCTTCTTCACGGAGCCCGGCTACCCGGAGTGGTACGTCGACTCGGTGATGATCCACGAGCTGGCCCACCAGTGGTTCGGCAACAGCGTCTCGCCCGCGAGCTGGTCCGATCTGTGGCTCAACGAAGGCCACGCCAGCTGGTACGAGGCCCGGTACGCCGAGGAGAGGGGCGGCGGGACCCTGGAGCGGCGGATGCGTGAGGCGTACAGGCTCTCCGACGGCTGGCGCGCGGACGGCGGCCCTCCGGCGCATCCGGACGGCCCCGCCCCGGGGCAGAAGCTGAGCCTGTTCCGGCCGGTCATGTACGACGGCAGCGCGCTGGTGCTCTACGCCCTGAACCAGGAGATCGGCGAGGCCGCCTTCGACCGGCTGGAGCGCGCCTGGGTCCGGGTGCACCGGGACTCCACGGCGACCACGGCGGACTTCACGCGCCTGGCGTCCGGCATCGCGGGACGGGACCTGACCGCCTTCTTCGACGGCTGGCTCTACGGCGAGAAGACCCCGCCGATGCCCGGCCACCCCGACTGGAGCAGCGCGAAACCCGCGTGACGGGCCCGGCGGGGCCGTGCCACTATCGACGCGTCGGCGCGGCGGACCGCACCGGAGTTCCCCGCAGGGAATCATCCGGGAAGATCACACGTTGTGACTGACGTAAAGACTTCTATCGACGTAAGGATCCAATGACCTCCTCTTCTTCCCTTCCCCAGGACGCGCAGGACGCGCAGAGTGCCACGGAGAACACCGAGAGCCTCACCGAGAGCCTTCGGGCCGACGCCCTGATGGAAGAGGACGTCGCCTGGAGCCAGGAGATCGACGGGGCGCGGGACGGCGATCAGCTGGACCGCTCCGAGCGCGCCGCGCTACGACGCGTGGCCGGTCTCTCCACGGAGCTCGAGGACGTCACCGAGGTCGAGTACCGCCAGCTGCGCCTGGAGCGCGTGGTGCTGGTGGGCGTCTGGACCTCGGGGACGGTGCACGACGCGGAGATCTCCCTCGCGGAGCTCGCCGCACTCGCCGAGACAGCGGGCGCCCAGGTGCTGGACGCGGTGTACCAGCGGCGCGACAAGCCGGACCCGGCCACCTACATCGGCTCGGGCAAGGCGCTGGAGCTGCGGGACATCGTGCTCGAATCCGGTGCCGACACCGTCGTCTGCGACGGTGAGCTGAGCCCCGGCCAGCTGATCCACCTGGAAGACGTCGTCAAGGTGAAGGTGGTCGACCGGACCGCCCTCATCCTCGACATCTTCGCCCAGCACGCCAAGTCCCGTGAGGGCAAGGCGCAGGTCTCGCTGGCCCAGATGCAGTACATGCTGCCGAGGCTGCGCGGCTGGGGTCAGTCGCTCTCCCGTCAGATGGGCGGCGGCGGTTCCAGCGGCGGTGGCGGCATGGCCACCCGTGGTCCCGGTGAGACCAAGATCGAGACGGACCGGCGACGGATCCGCGAGAAGATGGCGAAGATGCGCCGGGAGATCGCGGAGATGAAGACCGGCCGCGAGATCAAGCGGCAGGAGCGCAAGCGCAACAAGGTGCCCTCCGTCGCCATCGCCGGATACACCAACGCGGGCAAGTCCTCGCTGCTCAACCGTCTGACCGGGGCCGGCGTCCTGGTGGAGAACGCGCTGTTCGCCACCCTGGACCCGACCGTCCGCCGGGCCGAGACGCCGAGCGGCCGTATCTACACCCTGGCCGACACCGTCGGGTTCGTCCGGCATCTGCCGCACCACCTCGTCGAGGCGTTCCGCTCCACCATGGAGGAGGTCGGCGAGTCCGATCTCATCCTCCACGTGGTGGACGGCTCCCACCCGGTGCCGGAGGAACAGCTCGCCGCGGTGCGCGAGGTGATCCGGGACGTCGGCGCGGTGAACGTGCGCGAGATCGTCGTGATCAACAAGGCGGACGCGGCGGACCCCCTGGTCCTCCAGCGGCTGCTGCGCAACGAGAAGTACGCGATCGCGGTCTCGGCCAGGACCGGCGCCGGGATCGACGAGCTGCTCACGCTCATCGACGCCGAGCTGCCCCGGCCGTCCGTCGAGATCGAGGTGCTCGTGCCGTACATCCAGGGGGCCCTGGTCTCCCGGGTGCACGCCGAGGGCGAGGTGCTCTTCGAGGAGCACACCGCCGAGGGCACCCTGCTCAAGGCCCAGGTCCACGAGGAGCTGGCCGCGGAGCTCGGGACCTTCGTCCCCGCCGCGCACTGACGGCCGCGGGACCGCGTGACAGCCGAAGGCCCGGCCCCTCTCTTCTTCAGGGAGAGGGGCCGGGCCTTCGCCGTACGGTCGCCGGCCGGGGCTACCGCCCGGCGAACCTGTCGCTCATCATCGTGAAGGTGCGCCGGGCGTCGTCGTCGAGCCGGGGACCGGCCAGCCAGCCCGAGGTGACCGGACCGATCGAGGTGTTGGACACCAGCATCGACTTCCCGTCCGGCCCGGCGACGAACCAGCCGCCGCCGGAGGAACCGCCGGTCATCGTGCAGCCGATGCGGTACATCGTCGGCGTGCCGGGGGCGATCGAGAGCCGGCCGGGACGGTCGACGCACTGGTGCATCAGCAGTCCGTCGTACGGCGGACCGGCCGGGTAGCCCCAGGCGCCCATGCCGCTGATCTGCTGGATCTCCGGAGCGTCGAAGGAGACCGGCAGCGCGTTGCCCACCGTCTCCTCCAGCGACTTCGTACCCTTCTCCGGCTTCACATGCAGGATCGCGTAGTCGTACGGCGCGCCCGCTCCGCCGGTCGGGCCGCCGCCGGAGATCCACTCTCCGGAGGAGGCGGCCCAGTCCGCCCAGTAGGTGCCGTAGGGGGCGATCTCCTGGGGCCGCGCGGTCCGCAGCTGTGCCGCGTTCTTGCCCTGGTCGTTGTACGAGGGCACGAAGACGATGTTGCGGTACCAGCCGCCGCCCGCGCCCGCGTGCACGCAGTGCCCGGCGGTCCACACGAGGTTCGAGCGCCCGGGGTTCCCCGGGTCCTTCACGACCGTGCCCGAGCAGACCATGGATCCCTCGGGAGAGTCGAAGAAGACCTTGCCGACCGGGGCGGCGTGCCGGTGGTAGGGCACCTTCTCCGGCTTGGCCGGGACCGGGGCCGGCTCCGGATCGCTGACGTCCTGCCCGGCGGTGAGGTCACCGGCCGCCATCGTCTTGGCGGGCTCGTCGGCGGAGGCCATCCGGTCCGGCTTCCACAGGCCGTCGATGACCGGGTTGACGAAGTCCTCGGCCTTGCGGAGCCACGTGTCCTTGTCCCAGTTCTTCCACTCCCCGTCCTTCCACTTCTCCGGGTCCACCCCGTGCTTCTCCAGGGCGTCGCCCAGATCGCCGGGAAGGCCGGCGGCAGGGTCCTTCTGGGCCGCCGGGCCGGTGGCGGACGGCTTGGCGGCGGCGGAGTCCTCGTCCGGGCCGCAGGCCGTGGCCGTGAGTGTGAGCGCCGCGACGAGGCCGGTAGCGGCCAGCAGCGGACGTATCGATCGCATGGAAGAAATCCCCCTGAACACCTGAGTCGTGCGATGGTGCGCCTACGCGGACGCGGCCGCGTGCGTGGACGTGTGGTTGTCCGCGTGCGCGGTCGTGCATTCTGTCATGCGCTTGTCATGCGTGATGCCGGGGTCGCCCGCAGATCGCCCGCGGCCCCCGGCCGGCTACTGCCGTACCGGGGGCCGCGGACGCTATCGGTGATCTCGTGATCTCGTGATCTCGTGCGGAGGGTTCCGTTGCCGGAGCCCGACCGGCCTACTGGCCCGCGTACTTCTCGCTCACCGCGCGGTAGACGCCCTCGGCCTCCTTGCCGAGCCGGGGCCCGGCCAGCCAGCCCGCGGTGACCGGGCCGATCGAGGTGTTCGAGACCAGGGCGGGCTTGCCGTCCTGCCCCGCCGCGACCCAGCCGCCGCCCGAGGAACCGCCGGTCATCGTGCAGCCGATGCGGTACATGGTGGGCTGGTCCTGGAAGACGGAGAGCCGGCCCGGCTTGTCCTGGCACTGGAGCAGCTTCTGACCGTCGAACGGCGGCGCGGCCGGGTACCCCGTGGCCGTCATGCCGGTGATCTTCGGCACCGCGGGAGCGTTGAACTCGACCGGCAGCGCCGAACCGACCGTCTCCTCCAGCGACTTGCCGCCCGCACCCTTCTCCGGCGTCACATGCAGCACCGCGAAGTCGTACGGGGCGCCCTGGCCGCCGACGGTCGCGCCCTGCGCGATCCACTGCTCGGAGGTCTGGGCCCACTTGCCCCACCACACGCCGTAGGGAGCGATCTTCTCCTTGGGTGCGGTCTCCAGCTCGGTCAGCGACAGACCGTCATTGTTGTAGGCCGGGACGAAGGCGATGTTGCGGTACCAACCGCCCTTCTTGCCCGCGTGCACGCAGTGCCCGGCGGTCCACACCATGTTGGATTTGCCGGGGTTCGCCGGGTCCTTCACCACGGTCGCGGAACAGACCATCGAGCCCTGCGGGCCGTCGAAGAGCAGCTTCCCGGACTCGGGGGCGTTGTCGTGGTACGGCGTCGCGACCCCGGCGGCCCGGACCGGGGCCGGCGTCGGGTCCGTCACGCCGTCGTCGCCGGAGATGTCGTTGTCGACCGGGTTCTCCGGGGGCTTGTCGGCTTCCCGCATCCGGTCCGGGTCCCACAGGCCGTCGATGATCGGGTTGACGAAGTCCTTGGCCTCACGCAGCCACTTGTCCTTGTCCCAGTTCTTCCACTCCCCGTCCCGCCACTTGTCGGGGTCGATACCGTGCTCCTTGAGCCGGTCCTTGAGGTCGTCCGGAATGGCGACCTTGCCGTCGGCCGACGAGTCGGCCGAGGCGCTGGGCGCCCCGCCGGCGTTGTCCTCCTCCGGGCCGCACGCGGTGGCGGTCAGCGCCAGCACGGCGGCGACGGCGGTCGCGGCGAGCGCGGTGGAGGGCATGCGCCGTACGCGCCTCCCGCGCCGGGCCGTATCGATCGGGCGAATGGGTCGCATCTCGTGATCCCCCTGGGACTTCGTCACTCGGTACTCGTGCTGTCTCGCGGACACGTCGGGCGCCGGAACAGGTGCTTCTGCGCCGCCGTGCGGCCCCCACTATGCCGGTGCCGATGGTGACGGTACGCGGCAGGTCCGCGGTTCCGTCGCCGCGAGGATGTTCCGATTTACCCGTGATCCATCGCGGACGGCGTCGTTGGTACGTAGGGGGGACACCAGGGCAGCGTTCACGCCCTCGGTCCGTCCGCGCGAAAACGTACCGAGGTGCAACGCAACCGTTACCGCAGGAGGATCAAGAGCCGTGTCCGTGACCGAACCCGCGCCGGTGGCGTCGCCCTCCGCACACGAGGGCATTCTCCGTCGCCAGACCCTGCGCGAATCGGCGGCCCGCACGTACGCGCGGTCCCTGCCGATCGTCCCGGTGCGCGCCCGCGGGCTCACCATCGAGGGCGCGGACGGACGCCGCTACCTCGACTGCCTGTCGGGCGCCGGCACGCTGGCGCTCGGGCACAACCACCCCGTCGTGCTCGAAGCCGTCCGGAAGGTCATCGACTCCGGCGCGCCCCTGCACGTGCTGGACCTCGCCACCCCGGTCAAGGACGCCTTCACCACCGAGCTGTTCGCCACCCTGCCGCGGGAGCTCGCCGACAACGCCCGCATCCAGTTCTGCGGCCCCGCCGGTACGGACGCCGTCGAGGCCGCGTTCAAACTGGTCCGCGCCGCGACCGGGCGCACCGGCCTGCTGGCCTTCACCGGCGCGTACCACGGTATGACCGCAGGGGCTCTGGAGGCATCCGGCGGCGCGACCGACGTACGGGTGACCCGGCTGCCCTTCCCGCAGGACTACCGCTGCCCGTTCGGGACCGGCGGCGAGCGCGGCGCGGCGCTCGCCGCCCGCTGGACCGAACACCTGCTGGACGACCGCAAGGGCGGGGTCCAGCCCCCCGCAGGAATGATCGTGGAGCCGGTCCAGGGCGAGGGCGGCGTCAACCCCGCCCCCGACTCCTGGCTGCGCCGCATGCGGGGGATCACCGAGGACCGCTCCATCCCCCTCATCGCCGACGAGGTGCAGACGGGGGTCGGCAGGACCGGCGCCTTCTGGGCCGTCGAGCACAGCGGCATCGTTCCCGACGTCATGGTCCTCTCCAAGGCGATCGGCGGTTCCCTGCCCCTGGCCGTGATCGTCTACCGCGCCGAACTGGATCTCTGGCAGCCGGGTGCGCACGCGGGTACGTTCCGTGGCAACCAGCTCGCCATGGCGGCGGGCGCGGCCACGCTCGCGTACGTCAGGGACAATCAACTGGCGGACCGCGCTGCGGTCCTGGGGGCCCGGATGCTCGCCCGTCTGACGGAGCTGCGGGCACACCATCCGGAAATCGGTGACGTGCGGGGGCGTGGACTGATGATCGGCATGGAGCTGGTGGATCCCGAGAGCGCACCCCTGCCCGCCGAAACCGGCGACGCCCACCCGGCCCCGCCGCCCGACCCGGCCCTCGCCCTCGCCGTCCAGCGGGAATGTCTGCGGCGCGGCCTCATCGTCGAACTGGGCGGCCGCCACGACGCCGTGGTCCGCCTTCTGCCGCCCCTCACCCTCACCGACGAACAGGCGAGTGCCGTCGTCGACCGTCTCGCCGACGCGCTGGCAGCCGCGACACGCTCCCCGCACCGTCGGACCACCGCCGGGCCGACCACCTGAACCCGGAATCCCCACAAGGAAGAACGCCGTGAACCCCACCCCCGCTTCCGAGGCCGACAGCCACGGAACCCCCCAGCACCGAGGGCAGGACGGACCGGCCGCCCCCGGCACGGTCGAGGCGACGACCGTGCCCCGTCAGAAATCCGTGCACCACACCGACCCGAACCCCCCTGCGTACGGGGCTGGTCCGGGATCCGAAGCGGCGACGGACCAGGACCGCAGGCCCGATGCACTGGACGACCCGGACCCGCTGAGGGCCGCCGACGCGGCGGGCACGGAGAGCCTCCTGCGGTGCTGGACCCGCGAGAACGGCCTGCCCCGCCCCGCCGGCGACACCCTGCGCATCGCCTTCCCCGCCAGCGGCACCGCCCTGCTCGCCCCCGTGCACTACTGGTCCGCCACCGGAGCCCACCGCTTCGGCGCCCCCGCCCTGGAGAACGCCCCCGCCGGCGCCCCGCACGCCGACGCCGCCACCGTCGCCGTCCTCATCAGCCGTGAGGGCGGCGCGAGCGGCGCGGGCGATCTGGTCGCCCGGGTCGCCGACTCCGTACGCCACACCGCCGGCTTCATCGACCGGCGGCGGCGCGACCCGGCGGACCCCGCCGAGGCCGACCTCTTCCTCACCGCCGAACAGTCCCTGCTGCTCGGCCACCCCCTCCACCCCACGCCCAAGAGCCGCGAGGGCCTCTCCGAATCGGAGTCCCGCCGCTATTCGCCCGAGCTGCACGGGTCCTTCCCGCTCCACTGGTTCGCCGTCGACCGGTCGCTGATCGCCACCGACTCCGCCTGGACCGAGGACGGCCCGGCCACCGCCGACGAACTGCTCGCCCCGCACGCCGCAGGCCTCAGCCTGCCCTCCGGCACCGTGGCCGTCCCCGTGCACCCCTGGCAGGCCGCCGATCTGCTCCACCGCCCCCAGGTCCGGGCCCTCGCCGCCGCCGGCCTGCTCCGCGACCTCGGCCCGCACGGCGAACCCTGGCACCCCACCTCCTCCATCCGCACCGTGCACCGGCCCGGGGCACAGGTGATGCTCAAGCTCTCCCTCGGCGTACGCATCACCAACTCCCGCCGGGAGAACCTCCGCAAGGAGCTGCACCGGGGCGTCGAGGTCCACCGCCTCCTGTCGACCGGACTCGCCGAACGCTGGCAGCGGGAACACCCCGGCTTCGACATCGTCCGGGACCCCGCCTGGCTCGCCGTCGACGACCCCGAGGGCGTACCCGTCACGGGGCTCGACGTGATGCTCCGCCACAACCCCTTCGGCCCGGGCGACGACGCCGCCTGCATCGCGGGACTCACCGCACAGCGCCCCCGGCCCGGCCGGCCCGGCATGCGCTCCCGGCTCGCCGAGGTCATCACCGGACTGGCCGCCCGCACCGGCCGCACCGCCGACGCCGTCTCCGTCGCATGGTTCTGCCGCTATCTGCACCACGTCGTGCGCCCCGTCCTCTGGCTCGACGCCCACGGCGGAGTCGCCCTCGAAGCCCACCAGCAGAACACCCTCGTCCTCCTCGACCCGGACGGCTGGCCCGTCGGCGGCCGCTACCGGGACAACCAGGGCTACTACTTCCGGGACTCCCGCCGCGCCGAGCTGGAACAACGGCTCCCCGGCATCGGCGTCGTCAGTGACACCTTCGTCTCCGACCAGGTCACCGACGAGCGGTTCGCCTACTACCTCGGCATCAACAACATCCTGGGCCTGATCGGCGCGTTCGGGGCCCAGCGCCTGGCCGACGAGCAGGAACTCCTCACCGCCCTGCGCCGATTCCTCACCGAGACCGCGGAACTGGGCTCACCCCTGCCCGCGTATCTCCTGGACCACCGCCAACTGCGCTGCAAGGCCAACCTGCTGACCCGGCTCCACGGCCTCGACGAGCTGGTCGGGCCGGTCGACACCCAGTCCGTGTACGTCACCATCGCCAACCCGCTGCACAGCTGAGCACCACCGCCCCCGGGCGGACTCCGACCGCACCCGCTCCGGAGACGCCCACCGACCGCACCCGGTCCAGAGAGGAGAGCGCCACCGTGCCTCCCGCCGAACCCTCAGCGGAACCCGACGCCGCACCGGCCGACCACGGCTCCGCCGAACGGTCCGGCAGCGGCGCGGGTGAGCGCAACGCCGTCGAGGACACCCTGGACCTGCAGCTCACCGAGGAGCTCCTCGCGCTGATCGCCGAGGAGCGGAACACCGAGGCGGACCGGGCCCGGGCCTCCCACGAGCTGCTGGGCGACCCCGGGGCCTGGCCGCCCGCGACCACGGCCGCGGGAGAGTTCGCCCTCCTCCCCGTCCGGCCGGAGCGCGATCTCGCCGTCCTCAGCCGCTGGATGAACGACCCTGCCGTGGCGGCCTTCTGGGAGCTCGCCGGACCCGAGTCCGTCACCGCGGACCATCTCAGGCCCCAGCTCGAAGGGGACGGACGCAGCATCCCGTGCCTGGGCGTGCTCGACTCCACGCCCATGAGCTACTGGGAGATCTACCGCGCCGACCTCGACCCGCTGGCCCGCCACTACCCCGCCCGCCCCCACGACACCGGCCTCCATCTCCTCATCGGCGGCGTGAACAACCGGGGCCGGGGCGTGGGCACCACCCTGCTCCGCGCCGTCGCCGACCTCGTCCTGGACAACCTTCCGCGGTGCGGGCGGGTCGTCGCCGAGCCGGACCTGCGCAACACCCCCTCCGTATCCGCGTTCCTCAGCGCCGGTTTCCGCTTCTCCGCCGAAGTGGAGCTCCCCGGCAAACGCGCCGCGCTGATGATCCGCGACCGAACGTACCGAGCCCAGCTGTGACTTACTCGCCGCACTTTCCACACCGCTCGAACCTCATAGGTTCCATCCGGAGGAGTCCCCGTGCCGATATACCCCGCGAGCCGTGAATCAGCCGAGTCCCCGCGGCTGTTCAGCCCTCCGGAGCTGAACCGACAGATCTGGGACCGGGCCGCCGCACGGCTCCTCGCCAAGATGCTCGGCGAGTTCGCCTACGAGGAGATCATCGAGCCGGTCCCGGAGCCCGGGACCGACGGACGCCACCGGCTGACCCTCGACGACGGGGGAGTGCTCGCCTTCACGGCCCGGCGCGGTGTCTACGGCAGCTGGCGCGTCGACCCCGACTCGGTCGAGGTCACCGCGGGCCGCCCGGCCGCCCACGCCAACGGCTCATCCGCCGCGGGCGCCGGGGCCCGGTCCGACGGCCCGGCCGCCGGCTCCCGGCCGTTCCGTGACCCGCTGACGTTCCTCACCCGGGCCCGAGGCCTCCTCGGGCTCGACGGCACGACGCTGGGCCACCTCATCCGCGAGCTGACCCGGACCCTGTCCGCCGACGCCCGGCTCGACCACACCGCGCTCACCGCGGACCGGCTCGCCGCCCTGGACCACGCGGAGCTGGAGGGCCATCAGACCGGCCACCCCTGGCTGGTGGCGAGCAAGGGGCGGCTCGGCTTCTCCGCCGCCGACGCCGCCCGCTTCAGCCCCGAGTGCCGCAGCCCGCTCCGGCTGCCGTGGATCGCGGTCAGCACCCGCATCGCGCGGTACCGTGGCGTGGGCCGCGTCACCACTCCCGACCAGCTGTACGCGGGAGAACTCGACCCGAGCGTCCGGGACGCCTTCGGCGAGGTGCTGAGGGCCCGCGGCCACGACCCGCGGGACTACCTCTACCTTCCCGTACACCCCTGGCAGTGGGACGAGTGGATCGTGCCGATCTTCGCCCCGGCCATCGCCGACGGCGACATCGTGGCCCTGCACACCGACGGGGACGCCCGCCTCCCGCAACAGTCGATCCGCACGTTCACGAACCTGGAACGTCCCGAGCGGCACACCGTGAAGCTCCCGCTCTCCATCCTCAACACCCTGGTCTGGCGCGGCCTGCCGACCGAGCGGACCCTCGCCGCTCCCGCGGTCACCGCCTGGGTCCAGGGACTGTGCGAGAACGACCCGTTCCTGCGCGACACGTGCCGGGTCGTCCTGCTCGGCGAGGTCGCCTCCGTCGCCGTCGAGCACCCGCTGTACGACCACCTCCCCGAGGCGCCCTACCAGTACAAGGAGGTCCTCGGCGCGATCTGGCGCGAGCCGCTGCCGCCCCGCCTCGCGCCGGGCGAACGCGCCCGCACACTCGCCTCACTGCTGCACACGGATCCGGCGGGCCGCGCGTTCACCGCGGAGCTGGTCGAGCGCTCCGGCCTGTCCCCGGACGTCTGGCTGAAACGGCTCTTCGGGGCCTTGCTGCCGCCCCTGCTGCACTTCCTCTACCGCTACGGCACCGTCTTCTCCCCGCACGGCGAGAACGCCATCGTCGTGTTCGACGAGAACGACGTGCCCGTACGCCTCGCCATCAAGGACTTCGTCGACGACATCAACGTCAGCGCCCACCCCCTGCCGGAGCACGCCGGCATGCCCGACGAGGTGCGCGCCGTCCTCCTCACCGAGGAGCCGTCCTTCCTCACCCAGTTCATCCACTCCGGCCTCTTCGTGGGCGTCTTCCGTTATCTGTCCCCCCTCTGCGAGGAACAGCTCGGCGTCTCCGAGGACGTGTTCTGGTCACTCGTCCGGGCGGAGATAATCCGCCACCACGCCCGTTTCCCGGAGCAGCGGGAGCGGTTCGAGCTCTTCGACATGCTGACCCCCGAGATCGAGCGCCTCTGCCTCAACCGCAACCGCCTGCTCGTCGACGGCTACCGGGACCGGGCCGGCCGGCCGCACGCGGCGATCCACGGCACCGTCCCCAACCCGTTGCACCCCTCCGCCCGCGTCCGGGAGTGATCGCTGTTGTCAGTGGCGCGCCGTAGGGTGGTCGGGCTATGACGAAGCCATCCCTCCCCGAGCTCCTGCACGCCGCCGTCACCGCCGTCGGCGGTACGGAAAGGCCCGGCCAGGTCACCATGGCCGAAGCCGTCGCCGAGGCCGTCGACGACCAATCCCACCTGCTCGTCCAGGCCGGCACCGGTACGGGCAAGTCGCTCGGCTATCTGGTGCCGGCCCTGGCGCACGGGGAGCGGGTCGTCGTGGCCACGGCCACCCTCGCCCTCCAGCGACAGCTGGTGGAGCGGGACCTGCCGCGTACGGTCGAGTCCCTGCATCCGCTGCTGCGGCGACGCCCGCAGTTCGCCATGCTCAAGGGCCGGTCGAACTACCTCTGCCTGCACCGGCTCCACGAGGGGGTTCCGCAGGACGAGGAGGAGGGGCTGTTCGACCAGTTCGAGGCGGCGGCCCCGTCCAGCAAGCTCGGCCAGGACCTGCTGCGGCTGCGGGACTGGTCGGACGAGACGGAGACGGGTGACCGCGACGATCTGACCCCTGGCGTCTCGGACCGGGCCTGGGCGCAGATCTCGGTCTCCTCGCGCGAGTGCCTGGGCGCGACGAAGTGCGCGTACGGCGCGGAGTGCTTCGCGGAGGCGGCCCGTGAGCGCGCGAAGCTCGCGGACGTGGTCGTCACCAACCACGCGCTGCTCGCGATCGACGCCATCGAGGGCGCGCCGGTGCTGCCGTCGCACGAGGTGCTGATCGTCGACGAGGCCCATGAGCTGGTCTCCCGGGTCACCGGCGTCGCCACCGGCGAGCTCACCCCAGCCCAGGTCAACCGCGCGGTCCGCCGGGCGGCGAAGCTGGTCAACGAGAAGGCCGCCGACGCCCTCCAGACCGCCGCCGAGGGCTTCGAGCGGGTCATGGAGCTGGCGCTACCGGGGCGTCTGGAGGAGGTGCCCGAGGATCTCGGGTACGCGCTGATGGCGCTGCGCGACGCGGCACGCACCGTGATCTCCGCCATCGGCGCCACCCGGGACAAGTCGGTCGAGGACGAGAACGCCGTCCGCAAGCAGGCCCTGGCCTCGGTCGAGTCGATCCACGCCGTCGCCGAGCGCATCGCCCAGGGCTCCGAGTACGACGTCGTCTGGTACGAACAGCACGACCGGTTCGGGGCCTCGGTCCGGGTCGCCCCGCTCTCCGTCTCCGGGCTGCTGCGCGAGAAGCTCTTCGCCGAGCGGTCCGTGGTGCTGACCTCGGCCACCCTCAAGCTCGGCGGAGACTTCAACGGGGTGGGCGCCTCCCTCGGGCTGGCCCCCGAGGGCACGGCGGGTGAGGACGTCCCCCAGTGGAAGGGGCTGGACGTCGGCTCCCCGTTCGACTACCCGAAGCAGGGCATCCTCTACGTCGCGCGGCATCTGAACACCCCGGGGCGGGAGGGCTCCCGTACGGACATGCTGGACGAGCTCGCCGAGCTGGTGGAGGCCGCCGGCGGTCGCACGCTGGGGCTGTTCTCCTCCATGCGGGGAGCCAAGGCGGCGGCCGAGGAGCTGCGGGGGCGGATGGACAGGCCGATCCTGCTCCAGGGCGAGGAGACGCTCGGCGAGCTGATCAAGAACTTCGCCGCCGACCCGGAGACCTGCCTCTTCGGCACCCTGTCGCTCTGGCAGGGCGTGGACGTCCCGGGGCCGAGCTGTCAGCTGGTGGTCATGGACCGGATTCCGTTCCCCCGGCCGGACGATCCGCTGATGAGCGCTCGGCAGAAGGCGGTCGAGGAGGCGGGCGGCAACGGCTTCATGGCGGTGGCGGCGACGCACGCCGCTCTGCTGATGGCCCAGGGCGCGGGCCGACTGGTCCGGGCCACGGGCGACAAGGGAGTCGTCGCCGTGCTGGACCCGAGGCTCGCGAACGCGCGGTACGGCAGCTATCTGCGCGCCTCGCTGCCGGACTTCTGGTACACCACCGACCGGAACCAGGCGCGCCGCTCGCTGGCCGCCATCGACGCACGGGCCAAGGAGGACGAGGCCTGAGCCGGCCGCAGCCGCCCACCCGCCCGGTTCCGCGCGGGTGGACAGGCATGGCAAAGCCCCGGGACCGACGCCATGATCGACGTCCTAGGCAGGGATCCCGGGGCAGACAGCCGTGACCGACGTTTCTCTCGGATCTGACGTGCTCAGACCCGGCGCAGCACCGCCACCACCTTGCCCAGGATGGTCGCCTCGTCGCCGGGAATCGGCTGGTACGCGGCGTTGTGAGGGAGCAGCCATACGTGACCGTCCTCCCGGCGGAAGCGCTTGACCGTCGCCTCGCCGTCGAGCATGGCGGCGACGATGTCTCCGTTCTCCGCGACGGGCTGGCGGCGGACGGTGACCCAGTCGCCGTCACAGATCGCGGCCTCGATCATCGAGTCGCCGACGACCTTCAGGACGAACAGCTCACCGTCGCCGACGAGCTGGCGGGGGAGCGGGAAGACGTCCTCGACGGACTCCTCGGCGAGGATCGGACCACCGGCGGCGATCCGGCCGACCAGCGGCACATAGGACGCGGCGGGCTTGCCCGTCGTGTCGGTCGGCTGGGTGCTGGGCTGGTCCGATCCGCGCACCTCGTAGGCGCGGGGACGGTGCGGGTCCCGGCGGAGGAAGCCCTTGCGCTCCAGGGCCATCAGCTGATGGGCGACGGACGAGGTGCTGGACAGGCCCACCGCCTGGCCGATCTCCCGCATGGAGGGCGGGTACCCCCGCCGCTGCACGGAGTCGCGGATGACCTCGATGACCCGCCGTTGCCGGTCGGTGAGCCCCGAGCTGTCCGCCCGGATGCCGGGGGGCCTGCCGGGCATGGAACGTCCCGGGCGCGCGGGCTCGGACCCGTCCGTGTTCGTGACTGAGTCATTCATGGCATGCACCGGCTCAAGTCGGCTCTGGGAGCGATGGTCCCGGGCGGTGATGGTGGCACTGTCTGCGGTGGTGGTCACGTCGGCCCCTCTCGAATGGTCTCCCTAGCTGGACAACGGTAGTAGCTTTCGAAAGGTTGCGCCAAACACACGTTCGAGTGAAAAACGAATAAAGGGGTGCCGCAGTGCTACCGACAGGTGTATGAGCAACAGAATAGAGGCCGCGTGAACGCTCGGCCGAGGCCCCTGGCGGCCCCCGCCCGAGTCTTTCATCCGGACCTGTGCGCCGGAGCCCCGGCGGCTCAAAGGCCCGGCCTCTCCCGTACTCTCTTCTCTGGCCCACGCTCCCCCCGGGCGGCCTCCGAGCGAGGTCCGGCGCGCGACACGCGATGGGGCCGGAAACGCGACTCAACCCTAGATCTAGTGGTTGGATTGCTCCAGTCACCCAGAAGTTGTGGTCGCGGTTCAATCGCGCTGTGGCCATCGCCTATGCTGGGGACTGCTTCCAAGGGCCCGGACAAGGCCCTGAAGAGGCTATTCAGTCGTGCGTGTGAAGGAGGGTTGGGAGCCATGCACTGCCCCTTCTGCAGGCACCCCGACAGCAGAGTCGTCGACAGTCGCACCACCGACGACGGGACGTCGATCCGTCGCCGTCGGCAGTGCCCCGACTGTTCCCGCCGTTTCACCACGGTGGAGACCTGCTCGCTGATGGTCGTCAAGCGCAGCGGCGTCACCGAGCCCTTCAGCCGTACCAAGGTCATCTCCGGCGTCCGCAAGGCATGCCAGGGGCGGCCCGTCACGGAGGACGCCCTCGCCAAACTCGGCCAGCGGGTCGAGGAGGCGGTGCGCGCCACCGGCAGCGCCGAGCTGACCACCCACGACGTGGGGCTGGCCATCCTCGGCCCGCTGCAGGAGCTCGACCTCGTCGCGTACCTGCGCTTCGCGTCCGTGTACCGGGCGTTCGACTCCCTGGAAGACTTCGAGGCCGCCATCGTGGAACTGCGTGAGCGGCAGCCTTCCGCGGAGGACCGCGGGAGCGGAGAGACCCTTGAGGTCCCCGCGCCCGCCATTGCCGCCGACTGAGCGGTACCCGCCCGGGACGCCCGTGCCCGCAGAGGTGACTCTGCGGACCGGCGGCAGGGCGACATGAGATGTGCTTCCGGCTGCCGAGTGCGGCTTCCGGAGCATCGGACACACATTGTGCCTGGGAAGATCTGGGCACTTCAGGGCGTTTTCGCCCACATATGGGAGGCGGCATGACAGAGACGGCGAGCGGCCCGGCACGAGGTTCCCGCACCAAGGGCGCCAAGGCGAGCAAGGGTCTGCGTATCGAGCGCATCCACACCAACCCCGGCGTGCACCCGTACGACGAGGTGGCGTGGGAGCGCCGTGACGTCGTCATGACCAATTGGCGCGACGGCTCGATCAACTTCGAGCAGCGTGGCGTCGAGTTCCCCGACTTCTGGTCGGTGAACGCGGTCAACATCGTCACCAGCAAGTACTTCCGCGGAGCTGTCGGCACGCCGCAGCGCGAGACCGGTCTCAAGCAGCTGATCGACCGGATCGTGAAGACGTACCGCAAGGCCGGTGAGGAGAACAGCTACTTCGCCTCTCCCGCGGACGCCGAGATCTTCGAGCACGAGCTGGCCTACGCCCTCCTGCACCAGGTCTTCAGCTTCAACTCCCCGGTCTGGTTCAACGTCGGCACGCCCCAGCCGCAGCAGGTATCCGCCTGCTTCATCCTGGCCGTCGACGACTCCATGGAGTCGATCCTCGACTGGTACAAGGAAGAGGGCATGATCTTCAAGGGCGGCTCGGGCGCCGGCCTGAACCTCTCCCGTATCCGCTCCTCCAAGGAGCTCCTCTCCTCCGGCGGCAACGCCTCGGGACCGGTCTCGTTCATGCGCGGCGCCGACGCGTCCGCCGGAACGATCAAGTCGGGCGGTGCCACCCGCCGCGCCGCCAAGATGGTCATCCTCGACGTCGACCACCCCGACATCGAGAACTTCATCGAGACCAAGGTCAAGGAGGAGGAGAAGATCCGCGCCCTGCGCGACGCGGGCTTCGACATGGACCTGGGCGGCGACGACATCACGTCCGTCCAGTACCAGAACGCCAACAACTCGGTCCGCGTGAACGACGAGTTCATGAAGGCCGTCGAGTCGGGCGGCAAGTTCGGGCTGCGCGCCCGTATGACCGGCGACGTCATCGAAGAGGTCGAGGCCAAGTCCCTCTTCCGCAAGATGGCCGAGGCCGCCTGGGCGTGCGCCGACCCGGGCATCCAGTACGACGACACCATCAACGCCTGGCACACCTGCCCGGAGTCCGGCCGGATCAACGGCTCGAACCCGTGCAGCGAGTACATGCACCTGGACAACACCTCGTGCAACCTCGCCTCGCTGAACCTGATGAAGTTCCTCAAGGACGACGGCCTGGGCAACCAGTCCTTCGAGTCCGAGCGCTTCGCCAAGGTCGTCGAGCTGGTCATCACCGCGATGGACATCTCGATCTGCTTCGCGGACTTCCCCACGCAGAAGATCGGCGAGAACACCCGCGCCTACCGTCAGCTGGGCATCGGCTACGCGAACCTCGGCGCCCTGCTGATGGCGACCGGTCACGCGTACGACAGCGACGGCGGCCGCGCGCTGGCCGGTGCCATCACCTCGCTGATGACCGGCACCTCCTACCGTCGCTCCGCCGAGCTGGCCGCGGTCGTCGGCCCGTACGACGGCTACGCCCGTAACGCCGAGCCGCACCAGCGCGTCATGAGGCAGCACTCCGACGCCAACGCCAAGGCCGTCCACGTCGACGACCTCGACTCTCCGGTCTGGGCCGCCGCGACGGAGGCCTGGCAGGACGTGATCCGGCTCGGAGCGAAGAACGGCTTCCGCAACGCCCAGGCCTCGGTCATCGCGCCCACCGGCACCATCGGTCTCGCGATGTCCTGCGACACCACCGGTCTGGAGCCCGACCTCGCCCTGGTCAAGTTCAAGAAGCTGGTCGGCGGCGGCTCGATGCAGATCGTCAACGGCACGGTGCCGCAGGCGCTGCGCCGCCTCGGCTACCAGCCGGAGCAGATCGAGGCGATCGTCGCCCACATCGCCGAGCACGGCAACGTGGTCGACGCCCCCGGTCTGAAGACCGAGCACTACAGCGTCTTCGACTGTGCGATGGGCGAGCGCTCCATCTCCGCGATGGGCCACGTCCGGATGATGGCGGCCATCCAGCCGTGGATCTCCGGCGCGCTCTCCAAGACGGTGAACCTCCCCGAGACGGCCACCGTCGAGGATGTCGAGGAGGTCTACTTCGAGGCGTGGAAGCTGGGCGTCAAGGCGCTCGCGATCTACCGCGACAACTGCAAGGTCGGCCAGCCCCTCTCCGCCAAGACCAAGGACAAGGAGAAGGAAGAGGTCACCGCGAAGGCCGAGGAGACCATCCGTACGGCGGTCGAGAAGGTCGTCGAGTACCGTCCGGTCCGCAAGCGTCTCCCCAAGGGCCGTCCCGGCATCACCACCTCCTTCACGGTGGGCGGCGCCGAGGGCTACATGACCGCCAACTCCTACCCGGACGACGGTCTCGGCGAGGTCTTCCTGAAGATGTCCAAGCAGGGCTCGACCCTCGCGGGCATGATGGACGCCTTCTCCATCGCCGTCTCGGTGGGTCTGCAGTACGGCGTCCCGCTGGAGACGTACGTCTCGAAGTTCACCAACATGCGCTTCGAGCCGGCCGGTATGACGGACGACCCGGACGTGCGGATGGCGCAGTCGATCGTTGACTACATCTTCCGTCGCCTGGCGCTCGACTTCCTGCCCTTCGAGACCCGCTCGGCCCTCGGCATCCACTCCGCCGAGGAGCGTCAGCGCCACCTGGACACCGGCAGCTATGAGCCGTCGTTCGAGGCGGACGGCCTGGACGCGGACAGTCTGACGGAATCGTCCCCGGTCCGCGCCGAGCCCCTGAAGGTGGTGGCGGCTCCCGAGGAGTCCGCCGTGAAGCCCGCGCCGAAGACGGCGCACACCTCGGCCGAACTGGTCGAGATGCAGCTCGGCATCAGCGCCGACGCCCCGCTCTGCTTCTCCTGCGGTACGAAGATGCAGCGCGCCGGCTCCTGCTACATCTGCGAGGGCTGCGGCTCGACGAGCGGTTGCAGCTGACCGGACGCGGAACCGCGCTGACGCGCGGCTGACCCGTGGTTCACGAAGGGGACCGGCCATCGGCCGGTCCCCTTCGGCATGTCCCCGGCCTCGTTCCGGATTCCAGCAGGTCGCCGTCTCCCCGACGGGTTGGCCGGAACTGGCCGCCGTCACCCTTCGGCGGCCCGGCTTCCCATCACCGTGGCGAACGTGTCGGGGTCGCCGTCGAAGCCGCGTACGGCCGACCGGAAGCCCCAGAGCCCGGAGCCGTCCCGGGTGAACTCCCCGACGACCGCCGCGGTCGCCCACGCCACGTCGGAGAAGTCGTTCTCGGCCAGGATCGTGTAGCCCTCTCGGATCTCCATCGCCGTGTTCCCTATGTCGCCGAAGGCCTTCCGACCGTCGCGCTGCTGGATGGCCACACCGACCACCACCCGCCCGTACGTCTCCGCCAGCCGGTTCAGCTCGATGGTCATGACCTCGTCGAAACCGAAGCCCTGGCCGGTCCGGCTGTCCCGGTTCAGCGTGATGGTGCCGTCCGGCGAACGGCTGTCGAAGTGCACCAGATAGGCGGGGGCGCCGTACGGCTCGCCCGCGGGGTAGGTCGCCGCGATGATGTCGAGGTCGTTGGCCGCCGCTCCGTGCGGGCTGGGGTCCCATTTGACCCGCACCTCGACCTTTTCGATGTCCTTGTTAGGAGTGCTCAAGGGACTTCCCTCCCGGCCGACGGCCCACGGACCGTATCCATCACCTGATACACGATTCACCCGATCATGTACGGAACCGGCCGCGGAACCAACTGCTCCGGCCACGGGCGGCGGATTCGGGCCACCCTCGGGCCGCCCTCGCCCCAGAGCCGGCTCCGCTTGCCGCGCGAGGTGAGCCGAGCGCGGGCCGGCATGACGATCGTTGTGCGAGGGGAACGACCGCTCGGGGCACACTCCCCGGCTCCGACCGTGACGCGCGCCACGCTCCGCGCCGTACGATGGCGCGGTGCTGGTGAAGTGGATTCGCTGTTCCGTGGTGGACCGTCATGGTTTCGAACGGGGACAGCGGAAGTGGGCGGGGCTGCTCGGCGAGCCGGGGTTCAGGGGACAGAGCGGCGGGTGGAGCCGAACGCGCCCCGACGTCGCCCACGTCTTCGCGTTCTGGGAGAACCGCGTCTTCTACGACTCCTTCATGGCCCGCGGGCACGACCGGCTGGCGGCCGGGCAGTCGGGCATGTTCCGCGACATGCAGGTCACGCTCTTCGAGCGCCGCTTCGACGTGAAGACGGGCTTCGAGCCCCACTTCGCGGAGGCGGACGTCGTCAGGGTCGCGCACAGCCGGGTGCACGAGGACCGCGCCGAGCACTTCGTCCTGATGCAGCAGCAGGTGTGGAACCCCGCCATGGCCGGATCGCCCGGCATGCTGCGCGGCGTGTTCGGCGAGGCGCCCGGCAACGAGTTCCTCGCGCTGTCCCTGTGGAAGTCGAGCGCCGAGCGCGGCAAGTACCGTGAGGCGGGGGCCGAACGGCTGGCGGCCCGCGCGCAGACCGAGACGGACGTGATCGCGCTGACGGGAGACGTCGTGGAGCTGGAACCCTCCTGGACGGTGTGACGGTGTGACCCGGGCCCCACGCCCGTGGAGAGCCCCGACCCCTCGTACAAGCCCTAGGCTCGGAGCATGGCACGACCGCAGCGCATTGTCCTCGTCCGGCACGGCGAGTCCGAGGGCAACGCCGACGACACGGTGTACGAGCGGGAGCCCGACCACGCGCTCCGGCTCACCGACACGGGTCTGCGGCAGGCCCGGGAGGCCGGGGAGGGGCTGCGCGAGCAGTTCGGCGAGGAACGGGTAAGTGTCTACATCTCGCCGTACCGCCGCACCCATGAGACGTTCCGGGCCTTCGGCCTCGACCCCGCACGCGTCCGCGTACGCGAGGAGCCCCGGCTGCGCGAGCAGGACTGGGGCAACTGGCAGGACCGGGAGGACGTACGGCTGCAGAAGGCCTACCGCGACGCCTACGGGCACTTCTTCTACCGCTTCGCCCAGGGCGAGTCCGGCGCCGACGTCTACGACCGGGTCGGGGCGTTCCTGGAGAGCCTGCACCGGAGCTTCGAGGAGCCGGACCACCCGGAGAACGTCCTGCTGGTCACCCATGGGCTGACGATGCGGCTGTTCTGCATGCGCTGGTTCCACTGGTCGGTCGCGGAGTTCGAGTCGCTGTCCAACCCGGGCAACGGCGAGACGCGGACCCTGCTGCTGGGCGAGAACGGCCGCTACACCCTCGACCGGCCCTTTCAGAGCTGGCGGACCCCTGAGCCGTACGGCCGCACCGGATAGAGTGGCAGGGCGATGACCGCTGATTCTGCTTCCGAGCGGCGCTTCGAACGCGCCCTGGCCAGCCTGCGTGGGCTGTCCGTGGGAGACGCCCTGGGCTCCCAGTTCTTCGTCCCCGTCAACTACCCCCTGCTGAAACAGCGGGCCCTGCCGCCCGCGCCCTGGCAGTGGACCGACGACACCGAGATGGCCTGCTCGGTCCTTGCCGTGCTCACCGCGCACGGCCGCGTCGACCAGGATGCCCTCGCCCGCTCCTTCGCCGAGCACCACGACTTCGACCGGGGCTACGGCCCCGCCGTCAACCGGCTTCTCAGGCTCGTACGGGAGGGCGGCGACTGGCGGGAACTGTCCTCGGCGCTGTTCCAGGGCCAGGGTTCCTGGGGCAACGGTTCGGCGATGCGCATCGCCCCGCTCGGCGCCTGGTACGCGGACGATCCGGAGCAGGCCACACACCAGGCGGAGATCTCCTCGTACACCACGCATCAGCACCGCGAGGCGGTCGTCGGCGCCATGGCCGTGGCCGCCGCCGCGTCGCTCGCAGCCGCCCCCGGCGGGCCGCCGACCCCCGAGGACTTCCTCGACGGCGTCATCGCCCTCGTACCCCGCAGCGCCGTCGGCGCGGGGCTGCGCCGGGCCCGCGACATGCTGGACTACGGGGACTCCGGTACGGTCGCCGCGGTTCTCGGCAACGGCCGCCGCACCAGCGCCCACGACACCGTGCCGTTCGCGCTCTGGTCGGCCGCCAGGAGCCTCGGGGACTACGAGCAGGCGTTCTGGGTCACGGCCCAGGCGGGTGGTGACGTCGACACGACCTGCGCCATCGTCGGCGGTGTCGTCGCCTCGGGCGAGACCGGAGCGCCGCCGGCCGACTGGCTGGCACGGACGGAGGAGCCGCCGGCGTGGCTGACGGCGGTGCCGCGCTGACGGCGTTCCCGTGCTGACGGCGCTTCCGCGCCCCTGAGCCGACCGCGCCCGGACCGGGGAGCCGGTTGTCTGTCACGGTCCTGCCACAGGATCACTCTGTGTGTCTGCGAACGCGAGTTCGGGATTATTCTTTCGGCCACGCCGCCTCTATTGATCTTGAGGGCGCGCGCCGAATGAGACGCCGGGGCAGGCGTACGGCCCAGGGCCGCGCGTGGACCCGGTGGGGGAGGGGTCCCATGTCCGATCAGCCGTCCGAGGAGTCCGGACCGCCGGAGAAGCCGAAGGAAGCAGACGCGCCCCGGCCACCGGAACCGTCGGCGGCCTCCGAGGCCGCCGCCCCACCGGCGTCGAACGAACCGGGTCCGTCCGAGGCACCGCCGTCCGAGGTGCGGACCGCCGGTGCGCCGGCGGCCGGTCCGTCGAGTCCGTCCGCGGCCGGGGACCCTGCCCCGGCGCAGGCATCCGACGACCGGCGCCCCCAGGCCAGGGCGGCTCGACAAACCGGGCAGCCGGGCAGCCCCTGGCAGCACGGCGCCGGGGCGCCCGCCGCCAAGGGCGACGGCGCGACGGCACGGATCCGTCCACCCGCACCGCCCTTGATCCGCCCCGCCGTGCTCTGGTCGGTCCTGGCCACCGCCGTCCTGAGCGCGCTCTTCCTGGGCGACGGACTCGGGGTGAACCTGCTGATCGTGGCCCTGCCCGCCGCGCTGGCCGCGTTCTTCGCCGCGCGGGCTGCGGGCCGCAGACTACGGCCCTGGACGGCGACCTGGGCGCTGGGAGGGCTCGCGCTGCTCGCGGTGCCGGCGCTCCGGGACGCGGGCTGGCCCACCTTCCTCGCCGTGGTGTCCGCTTTCGCGCTCGGTTCGCTGGCGCTGCACGGCAGCCGCAGCTGGCTGGGGGTGCTGATCGGCTCGCTGGGGCTGTTCGACTCGGTCGTCCCCGGCATCATCTGGGGCGTGCGGGGGGTCCGCGCGCGAGGTGAAGGTTCCCGGGCGCGCTGGGGCGCCGCCCTGCGCACCACGGTGGTGGCCCTCGTGCTGCTGGTGGTGTTCGGAACCCTCTTCGCCAGCGCGGACGCCGCGTTCGCCGAACTGCTGGGCAGCCTCATGCCCGACGCCTCGGTCGGCGAGGGACCCTGGAGGATCTTCCTCTTCGCCCTCGGGCTGGCCGGCGCGCTCGCCGCCGCACACGCCGCGGCCGCACCGGTGCGCTGGGACGGGATCACCGTACGGCCCGGCACACCCCGGGGGCGGGCCGAATGGGCCCTTCCGCTGATCGTCCTCGACCTGCTCTTCGCCGCGTTCATCACGCTCCAGCTCGTCGTGCTCTTCGGCGGGTACGACAAGGTGCGGGACGTGACCGGGCTCAGCCACGCCGAGTACGCCCGCCAGGGCTTCTGGCAGCTGCTGTGGGCCACGCTGCTCACCCTTCTCGTCATCGCCCTGGCCCTGCGCTGGGCGCCGCGCGGCGGCGCCGGGGACCGCACCCTGGTGCGAGCCGTCCTCGGCCCCCTCTGCGTCCTCACCCTCGTCGTGGTCGCCTCCGCACTGCGCCGCATGGACCTGTACGTCGACGAGTACGGCCTGACCAGGCTCCGGATATCCGTGGCCGCGATGGAGCTCTGGCTCGGGGTGGTGCTGATCCTGATCCTGGCGGCCGGGGTCTTCGGGGCCCGGTTCCTGCCCCGGGCCATCGCGGTGAGCGCGGCGGCCGGCGTCCTGGCCTTCGGGCTGCTCTCACCGGACGGGCTGATCGCGGAACAGAACGTCCAGCGCTTCGAGGACAGCGAGTCGACCGCCATCGACATCGACTACGTCCAGGACCTGTCCGCCGACGCCGTACCGGCCCTGGACCGCCTGCCCGAACCGGAACGCTCCTGTGCGCTGCGGATCATCCAGAACGAGGTCCTTCACGCAGACACCCCCTGGTACGCGACCAGCTGGGGAGAGGCGCGCGCCAAGGAGATCCTGGAGAAGCGCCCGGTGAAGGGCGACGCGAGTGACTGCTACAACGCGGGCAGGGAAGGGACCCGGGACGGATACGAGCCGGACGGCGACGGCTACGACCCGTACTGAGCCGACGGGCTCCCCGGCCCGGCCGGCACCCTCCGAGCCAACGGGCCATCCGAGCCGACGAGCCCCCTGGACCCACGGGTTCAGGGGGCCCGCGCGCCCCGCGAACCCGTCTCCGCCGGCTGATTCGCGGGACGCACGGCGCCCCGGGGTGTTGCTGCCGTGGCTCTCGGCGTACGCTGGCTGGCGCCATGCCGTACGAACCACCCACGCACACCGTCGAGCGCTCACTTCGCGCTACCACCGGTGCCAGGACCGTCGCCGGTGTCGATGAGGTCGGACGCGGTGCGTGGGCCGGACCCGTCACCGTGTGCGCGGCGGTTACCGGTCTGCGCCGACCGCCCGAAGGCCTCACCGATTCCAAGTTGTTGACCCCCCGGCGGCGCGCCGAGCTCGCTCCCGTGCTGCGGAGCTGGGTCACCGCCTACGCGCTGGGCGACGCCTCGCCGCAGGAGATCGACGACCTCGGAATGACCGCCGCCCTCCGGCTCGCCGCCGTGCGGGCCCTGGAAGGGCTGCCGGTGCGGCCCGACGCGGTGATACTCGACGGCAAGCACGACTATCTGGGCGTTCCCTGGAAGGTCCGCACCGTGATCAAGGGCGATCAGTCCTGTATCGCGGTCGCGGCGGCTTCGGTGATCGCCAAGGTGCACCGGGACCGGATGATGGCCGAGCTGGGCGCCGCGTCCGAGGACTGCGCCGGCTTCGCCTTCGATGCCAACGCGGGGTATCCCTCGCCGGTGCACCGGGCCGCGCTGGAGGAGCGGGGGCCCACGGCCCATCACCGTCTCTCCTGGGCGTATCTGGACGCGCTGCCCCGGTGGCAGCACCTGAAGAAGGTCCGTTTCTCCGCCGAGGCGGCCGCACTCGAAAGCGGGGGCCAGCTCGGCTTCGAATTCTGAACGCGCACACGCGCCCCTCTTACCGACGCCGACGACATCGGCGTTCGCCCCAGACCACCTTCATGCCTCTGATCTCCGAGGAGCCTCAGATTCCCGAGAGCGCCCAGGGTCCCCGCGTCACTCCGGCCGCCGGCCGCACCGCGCCGACCCCTCGTCCCGTACCCGGTCCGCGTTCCGCGACCACTCCGCGTCCCGGCCCCGCGCGCCCCGCGCCCCCGGTGCAGCGCGCCCGCCCCGCCCCCGCGGCACCCGCGGCTCCGGCGGCCCCCGCCCGCCCGGAGCCGCAGGAGAATCGTTCCGCGCCGCAGATCCAGCTGATCCCGGCCCCGGCGGCCGGCGCGCTCGACGCGGCCGAGGAAGCCGTCGACCTGCTGCTGGAGTCCGGTCGCGCACCGGGCGACATCCTGGTGCTCACCACCGGCGAACAGCACCCGTGGGCCGCCCACGAGCTGTCCTTCGGTGAAGCGGCCTACTGGGCCCAGCACGACGCGGGCGACGACGTCTTCTTCGCCGACGCCTCGGTGGTGGACCGGGCCGCGTCCAGGCCCGTGGTCGTCGTCGCCGTCAACGACGACGCCGACCGGGACGTGGCGCGTACGCTGCCCGTCGCACGTGACCGCGCCGCCGCGCTGCTGATCGTCTGCGGAGACCCGCAGACGATCAACTCCGCACTCGGCGCAGGGGTCTGAACACACCCCACCGGTCCTCCCGGCCGCCCGCACGGACGGCCGGGAGGACCTTCGCCGATCTTCCGGCCACGACTGCCACGACCGGGCAACGACGGTGACGGACCGGTGGCCGACCGGCGCCCGCTCGACAGGTGAGCAGGGCCGCTCAGCGGGCCGCGGTGCGACGCAGCGCCTCCGCGGATCCGCCGCCCGACCGCGTCGGGGCGGTCCGGTGCTCGGCGACGGTGTCGGCCAGGAGCGCCGGCTCCGACAGCGAACTGGGCCGCCGCCCGCCCCTGCCCTCGCCGAGCACCTGCCAGCCCCCGCGGGTGAGCGTGATGTACGCGCCGCAGCGCAGACCGTGCAGCGTGCAGGCGTCCCGGAGGCCCCACATCCACGCACCGTCCTCCTCGGTCCAGCGTTCGTCGCCGTCACGGCAGTACAGGAGCACAGCCGTACGGACCGGAGTGCGGCGTCGCAGATCGTGCGGGACGACGCGCCGAAGCTGCGCCAGCAGGGCGTTGCGGAATTCCCAGCCGTCCGCGGCCACCGTCGCCCGGCGGGCGAATGAGGCGCTCGCCGTGAGCCGTTCCTCATGGTCGAGGACCGCGACCACGGCGGTGGCCGGCGTCGGCCGGTGCCGGGAGTGCAGTCCGCTGACGACCTCCCGGGGACTTCGGAGCAGGGGTATGCCCGCCGACGCCCACTCCGCTGGTTCGAGTATCCGGGCAAGGCGGTTGACGGAGTCTGCGGAAACCGAGGACGCCGCTGTCGAAGTGGCTGTGGACGGGGCGAATCCGAAGGTCACGGTCCTCCCTTCGCTACGCGCCCACGATGCGGGCAGGGTCGGGTGAGGGCGCGCCGCGGCACAGCCCTTCCGGGCCCGATGAGGAACTGTGCGGGGGCAGCTCCAATTCTCCCTGGCCCACCGGCAGGCGGCAACGAGCAATTGCTGCGGCTGACGGGAATCATCCGGAATGACACTGATATCCCTGCCCATCCCCGCCCGTCGTGACTCCTCCCGTCCCCCCTGAATCGCGAGGACCAGCGGAAACACCCCCTGAGCGCGCCGTCGCCATGGGTGGATTCGCTGATTGTCAGTCCCATCGGGTTGCATGGAGGCATGGACACCCTGGAGCTCCGCACCGAAGCCGACGCCATCCTCGCTGAGCTGGTCGGTGCGCCCGGAGGGTCGGCGCGGCTGCGGGAGGATCAGTGGCAGGCGGTGGCGGCCCTGGTGGAGGAGCGCCGTCGAGCGCTGGTGGTCCAGCGCACGGGGTGGGGGAAGTCCGCGGTGTATTTCGTGGCCACCGCGCTGTTGCGGCGGCGCGGAGCAGGCCCGACGGTGATCATCTCGCCGCTCCTGGCGTTGATGCGCAACCAGGTCGAGTCGGCGGCGCGGGCGGGCATCCGGGCTCGCACCATCAACTCGGCCAACCCGGAGGAATGGGAAACGATCTACGGCGAGGTGGAGCGCGGGGAGACCGATGTTCTCCTGGTGAGCCCGGAGCGCCTCAACTCCGTGGACTTCCGTGATCAGGTGCTGCCGAAGCTCGCGGCGACGACCGGTCTACTGGTGGTCGACGAGGCGCACTGCATTTCCGACTGGGGTCATGATTTCCGGCCCGACTACCGTCGGCTGCGCACGATGCTCGCGGAGCTGCCGGCGGGAGTGCCGGTGCTCGCCACCACGGCCACCGCCAACGCGCGGGTGACCGCGGATGTGGCCGAGCAATTGGGCACGGGCGGCGGCGACGCGCTGGTTCTGCGGGGGCCCCTGGACCGCGAGAGCCTGCGGCTGGGTGTGCTGGAGTTGCCGAACGCGGCGCACCGGCTCGCATGGCTGGGGGAGCGGCTCGGGGACCTGCAGGGTTCGGGGATCATCTACACGCTGACGGTCGCGGCGGCGGAGGAGGTCGCCGCGTTTCTGCGGCAGCGCGGATATCCGGTGGCCTCGTACACGGGGAAGACGGAGAACGCCGACCGGTTGCAGGCGGAGGAGGATCTGCTGGCGAACCGGGTGAAGGCTCTGGTGGCGACCTCTGCGCTGGGGATGGGTTTCGACAAGCCGGACCTCGGCTTCGTGGTGCACCTGGGGTCGCCCTCGTCGCCGATCGCCTATTACCAGCAGGTGGGGCGTGCGGGGCGCGGCGTCGACCATGCCGACGTCCTGCTGCTTCCGGGCAAGGAGGACGAGGCGATCTGGGCGTATTTCGCCTCGGTGGGGTTCCCGCCCGAGGAGCAGGTGCGGCGCACCCTGGACGTGCTGGAGCAGGCGGGCCGTCCGTTGTCGCTGCCGGCGCTGGAGCCGTTGGTGGAGCTTCGGCGCTCGCGTCTGGAGACGATGCTGAAGGTCCTGGACGTGGACGGTGCGGTCAAGCGCGTGAAGGGCGGCTGGACCGCGACGGGGCGGCCGTGGGCGTACGACGCGGAGCGCTACGCGTGGGTCGCCAAGCAGCGGGCGGCGGAGCAGCAGGCGATGCGGGACTACGTGGCGGCCACGGGGTGCCGCATGGAGTTCCTGCAGCGGCAGCTCGACGACGAGAAGGCGGTGCCGTGCGGCCGCTGCGACAACTGCGCCGGCCCCTGGCTCGATCCGGCCGTCTCCTCCGCGGCCCTGTCGACGGCGACCGGTGAGCTCGACCGGCCGGGCGTCGAGGTCGACCCCCGCAAGATGTGGCCGACCGGCCTGGCCTCGGTCGGCATGGACCTCAAGGGCCGTATCCCCGCGGGGCAGCAGGCGATGACGGGGCGTGCGCTGGGGAGGCTGTCCGACATCGGCTGGGGCAACCGCCTGCGCCCGCTCCTGTTGGCGCAGGCGGCCGACGGGCCGGTCCCGGACGATGTGCTGAACGCCGTGGTGACGGTGCTCGCGGACTGGGCCCGCTCGTCGGGCGGCTGGGCCGGCGGGTCTCCCGACGCGGTGGCGCGGCCCGTGGGGGTCGTGCTCGTGCCGTCACGCGCCCGCCCTCAGCTGGTCACCTCCCTGGCCGAGGGTGTGGCCCGGGTCGGGAGACTCCCGCTCCTGGGCAGCCTGGCCCACACCTCGTATGCCGACGAGCACGCCGGGCACCGCAGCAACTCCGCCCAGCGGCTGCGTGCCCTGGCCGACTCGTTCACCGTGCCGGAAGAGCTCGCCGCCGCGCTGGCCGACGTCCACGGTCCGGTTCTGCTCGTCGACGACTACACCGACTCCGGCTGGACCCTCGCTGTGGGCGCACGCCTGCTCCGCCAGGCCGGTGCCGATCAGGTGCTCCCGCTTGTCCTGGCCGTGGCGGGATAGGCCGCGACGGCGTTCCGGCCGGTGAGGGCAGCTCGACCGTCCGGAATCCGGGTCGACTGCCGCCGCGACACGTCGAGCGGAAAGCTTTCTCCTGGCTGGTCAGTCGAAGAAGGTATCCCGGTGGGGCGGACGGGCCGGGTTCCGACGGCCGCTCGCACGGTCAGTCGGCGAAGTGCTGCGCGAGGTCCAGATGGCCTCCAGTCCGAAGGGACGGTAGCCGTCCTCCGGTGTCCAGACCGACGAACCGGAACGCTCCTGGGCACGGGAGTGCGCCGTGGGACCCGACAGCACCGTGCGTTCGATGCCTCCGAGGCGTCGCTCGAAGTCGGCCTGCAGCCGGTTCAAGGTATCGAGGAAGTCCTCGAGCGGAACGCTTCCTTCGTACATCTGCTCCTCGTTCTCTGCATCGTTCCCGGCTCCCTGTGCCGGAGCCGGAACGTACGGGTGGTCGCCGAAGCCGCGTCAGCCGTGCACAGGCGGCCTCGAAGTCGTCAAAATTTGAAACGAAACGTGCTTTCCACTGCTGCACTCACTCCGCACAACGAGCCCTTTGGCCGGAGGGAGTGCGGCATTCGGGTGGCGCGGTGCCGAGGTGCCGCTTCCGCGCCGGATCGTTCGGTAGCACCTCGGCCCTCGGGTACGCATGGCGGGAGACGGTGCCGTCGGTGACCTGGCGGCGGACGAACGAGGCTCAGGGGGGCGCGCCCGCACAGCCACGTCGCGTCCGAGGGCGGCAACCATTCCGACGCCGCACGGGCCGACGTGCTGGTCAACCGGGCGTCGGCCTGTTCGACCGCGACCCCTGTGGATAACGTTATCCACAGGGGTCGCGGAACGTGGCGGGCTGAGGGACCGTCAAGGCATGAACAAGCACCACGAATCCACCGGCCCGGCCGGGGAGCAGCAGATCACCCTGCGTGGGCCCGCCGAGCTCGCCGACGCCCTCCCGTATCTCATGGGCTTCTATCCCAACGACAGCGTCGTGATGGTCGCCCTGCACGGCGGGCGGGGCCGGTTCGGCGGCCGGCTTCGCATGGGAATTCCGCAGGCGCCCGGCGAATGGGGGCCGGTCGCCGACCAGTTGGCGGACTGCCTGGTGTCGGGGAGCGAGCGCCGTGAAGGGCGGCCCGACGCGATCGTGATCTTCCTCTGCCAGGACTCTCCGGACGGGTCGGGCGGCCGGCCGACCATGGAGCGGCTCAGGCCTTTCGCGCAACGCCTGCGCACGGCGTGCGGAGCACTGGACGTTCCCGTCCTCGAAGCGCTCTGCATCTCCGACGGCCGCTACTGGTCCTACTGCTGTCCCGACACCCGGTGCTGCCCCGATCAGGGGAGCCCCCTGGCCATGCCCGGCACCACGGTGATGGCCGCGGCCGCCGCCTACGCGGGCGTCCATGTGCGGGGCACGCTGCGCGACATGGAGGCGCGGCTCCAGCCCTGGCAGGCCCCGGCGGCCGTGACCACGCAGGAGGAGGCCCTGGACCGGGCGGGACCGGCGCTGATCCCGAGGCTCCTCGACGAGCGGGTCAGGGGAGAGGTCGCGGCGGAGACCCTTCGGCTCGCGCGCACGCTCATGGACCGCATCGAGGAGGCGCAGCCCGCTCCCCCCGCGCTCTCGGACGCCGGGGACGACCAGTTGATCGGCTCCGACGAGGCCGCGGCCGTCATTCTCGGGCTCCAGGACCGGGAGACCCGGGACAAGGCTGCCGCCTGGATGGAGGGTGCGGAAGCGCAGGCGGCCCTGCGTCTGTGGCGGACGCTGGCACGGCGTTGCGTCGGAGCGTACGGGGAGCACGCCGCCGCGCCGCTCACCCTGGCGGGCTGGGTCTCCTGGTCCACGGGCGACGAGCCGGGCGCGCGGGTCGCCCTGGCCCTGGCGCTGCGCGCCGATCCCGGCTATACGTTCGCCCAGCTGCTGCATCGGGCCTGCAACGAAGGGCTCGATCCGGAGGCCCTGCGCCGTTGCCTGCGCGAGGCCGCGGACGAGGGGGCGGGCTCCGACGCCCGGGCCGTGGAGGCGGCGATGGATCCCGCCGCCGACCGGGCCGCCACCTCGCTGCGCGTCCGGAAGGTCCGCCCGTTGCCCGACGGGGGTCGGCGGCGGGGGCGCGCTCACCGGCCCCCGGGTGCCGAGCGGGCGAAGGCGGCACCCCGTTCCGCCGCTCCCCGGACCACCGTGGGCGGGCGGCGGTCGCGCGAGGCTCGGAGGTACGGCCGTCGCTCCAGCAGGACGCGACGATGACCCGGGTGCGAGCCGAGCCGGCGGGGGACGTCCGTCCGGCCCGCCGACCAACCGGAACGCGGGCCACCGAGCCGACTGCTCGCCGCGCGTCCGCAGACGTGGCGCCCCGACTGATCACCAGCATGCCGAAGGGAGTGTTTATCGTCAGGCAGACGACTATGATCGCGGCATGCCGCCCTACGACCCTTCGGCCTTCCCGCCCTTCGCTGTCACCGTCGACCTGGTCGTGCTCACGGTGCGCGGTCACGCGCTCTGCGCGCTGGTCGTCCGCCGCGGAGAGACCCCGTTCCAGGGCAGATGGGCGTTGCCTGGCGGATTCGTCAGGATGGACGAGGACCTGGGGTCCGCCGCGGCGCGTGAACTCGTCGAGGAGACCGGTCTCTGCGCGCACGACCCGGCGAAACCAGCCGTGGGCAACGGGGCGCATCTGGAGCAGTTGGCCACGTACGGAGATCCGCGGCGCGACCCCCGGATGCGGGTGGTCAGCGTCGCCCACCTCGCCCTCGCGCCGGACCTGCCCGCGCCCCGGGCGGGCGGCGACGCCAACAGTGCGCGCTGGGCGCCGGTGGAGGATCTGCTGCACCCCGGCGCCGGGCGGGAGGGTGTGCAGGCGGAGCCGCTGGCCTTCGACCACGCGCGGATCCTGGCCGACGGCGTGGAGCGCGCCCGCTCCAAGATCGAGTATTCCTCGCTGGCCACCGCGTTCTGCCCGCCGGAGTTCACGGTCGGCGAGCTGCGCCGGGTGTACGAAGCGGTGTGGGGCGTGGTCCTCGACCCCCGGAACTTCCACCGCAAGGTCACCGGGACGCCCGGGTTCCTGGTGCCTTCCGGCGGGACGACCACGCGGCAGGGCGGCCGGCCCGCGCAGTTGTTCCGGGCAGGGGCGGCCACGGTGCTCAATCCGCCGATGCTGCGACCCGAGGTCTGAGCCACCGGGCGTTCCGCTGCGATGGCTCCGCGGAACGCCTGTCGGTCCACCCCTGCACCAAAAGTCTGAAATGTCGCGTTATGTTGCTGCGGTACCCCCTGCCGCCGAGCGGTCTCACCTTCCGCGAGAGACGCGAGAGAAGCGATGCTCCAGGCCATCGGACTCACCAGCACCCCCCGTCGCGACGCTCCGCCCGCCGTGAACGATCTGACCTTCGAGGCTCCCCCCGGCCGTGTCACGGCCCTGCTGGGCGCCCCCGGCTCGGGCAAGACCACGGCCCTGCGGCTGATGCTCGAACTGGACGCGGGGCGGGGCGTCGCCTACTTCAAGGGGCGGCCGCTGCACCGCATCGCCCACCCGGCGCGGGAAGTGGGCGTGCTGCTCGGCGACGTACCGGGTCATCCCTCCCGGACCGCCCGGGGGCAGCTCCGTATGCTCTGCGCGGCCGCGGGCGTGCCCGCCTCCCGGGCCGACGAGGTGCTCGAGGTCGTCGGGCTCGCCGGGCTGGGGGACCAGCGCCTGGGCGCCCTCTCGGTGGGGATGGACCGTCGGCTCGGCCTGGCCTCCGCGCTGCTCGGCGACCCCCACACCCTGATCCTGGACGAGCCGGCGGAAGGGCTGTCCCCACGCGAGAACAGTTGGCTCCACGGGCTGTTGCGTGCGCACGCGGCCCAGGGGGGCACGGTCCTCTACACCACGGGCGATCCCAAGGAGGCGGCCCGCACGGCTGAGCACGTCGTCACCATCGGCGGCGGGCGCCTCGTCGCCGACCAGGACGTCTCCGACTTCGCCCGCACCCGGCTCCGGGCCCGGGTCGCCGTCCGCACCCCCCACGCGGCCCGGCTGGCGGCCGTGGTCAGCCGCGAGGCCCGGGCCGCGCGGCGCTCCGTCGAAGTCGTCGAGGAGGCGAGCGGCCGGCTGACGGTGTACGGCAGTAGCTGCGCGGAGATCGGCGACACCGCGTACCGGCACGGTGTGCCCGTGCACCGGCTCGCCGACGAGATCGGCGACACCGGACCTGCCGCGCCGGCGGAGGCCGGGAGAGGGGAGCGGGGCGACTCGGCCGTCACTCTTTCCGAGCTGCCGCCCCCGATCCGGGTGCGCCCCGCGCGCGGCCCCCTGCGTCCCCTCCGGTACGAACTGCGACGCTCCCTGGGTGTCCGGACAACGGCCATGATCATGGCGGCCGTTCTGGTGGTGTCGGCCGCGGTGTCGGTGCTGCTGGCCCGCACGGACGGCACCGGGCTGCCCCGCGTGCTCGCCGCGTGGCCGGCCCTGCTGCCGCTCCCTCCCGCCGCGCTCGGCGCGGGCCTGCTCGGGGCACTGTCCTTCGGGGACGAGTTCCGCTATCCGGCACTCGCCGCCGCGCGCGGCACCGTGCCCCGGCGGCTCGGTCTGCTGCTGGCCAAGCTCACCGTGACCGCGAGCTTCGCTCTGCTGCTCGCGGGCCTCGCCGTGGTGTGCGGAGCGCAGAGCCTCCGGCTCATGTACGGACCGGACTTGATCGAGATTCCTTCGAACGCCCTCGCGCTCGGAGCGAGTTGGGCCGGCCTGACGGTCGGCTGTGCCTGGGCGGGGCTGTTGGCCGCCGGCGTCTTCCGGGTGGCCGGAGCGGGGGTCGCCGCCGTGCTCGCCGTTCCCGTGCTCGTCGTTCCGCTGGTGCAGAAGCTCTTCGCGGCGCCGTCCGCGCGTTCGGTCGCCGGGCTCCCGGGCCGCCTGCGTGAACTGGCCGGGTGGCAGCTGCCCCAGCAGGTGGACCACTGGGTCCTGGCCGTCGCGCGGGTGGTGGCGCAGCCCGTCGGCACCGCGCTCGCCCTGTCGTTGTCAGCCCTGATCTGCGCGTATCTGTTCACCAGCCTTCGAGGGAGGGCGCGTTGGTGATCGCCGTCGCGCCGTAGCGAGGACAAGGTCCCACAACTCCCGGAGAAATGACTATTTTGTAGGGATATGGCGTCAATTGCGGAGCGAGCGCCGATCACCCTTTCGTGTGCTTTTCACCAAAGACCTCAAGGGGTGGGCGAGCCACGCCGACAAAGGATGCGTGAGTACCCTTGCGCACACCACGATGACCGCCGCCCGCACCGTCGACTCCGGCCTGACCGGCTCGGGCGAACTCGACCGCTATCCCTATACGGAGGCGCCGGCCGGCGAGCGTGCCGCTTCCCGGGCCTGGGGCGGTTCCGATTCGGAGCTGGGACGGGCGAGCCGACGGGGATCGGCCAGCCGGGGGCGCGGTCTCCACGGCCAACTCGTCCAGCAGCTCGGCCAGATGATCGTTTCCGGTGACCTCGGTGCGGACCGCCCCCTCGTTCCCGAGGAGATCGGCCAGCGGTTCGAGGTGTCCCGCACCGTCGTCCGCGAATCCCTGCGCGTCCTCGAAGCCAAGGGGCTGGTCAGCGCGCGCCCCAATGTCGGTACGAGGGTCCGGCCGGTAAGCGACTGGAACCTGCTGGATCCCGACATCATCGAATGGCGGGCCTTCGGTCCGCAGCGTGACGACCAGCGCCGCGAGCTGGCCGAGCTCCGCTGGACCATCGAACCGCTCGCCGCCCGCCTCGCGGCAGGGCACGGCCGGGACGACATTCAGCAGCGGCTCGGCGACATGGTGGAGATCATGGGGCACGCGATGGGGCAGGGGGACGCGATCACCTTCTCCCGCGCCGACGCGGAGTTCCATGCCCTGCTCATCCAGGCGGCGGGCAACCGGATGCTCGAACACCTTTCCGGCATCGTCTCGGCCGCCCTTCATGTCTCCGGCGGCCCGGTCACCGGCTGCGACCGTCCGGGCGAGACCTCGCTCGCCCACCACGCGCGCATCGCCGACGCCCTGGCCTCCGGCGACGCCGGGGCCGCCGAGACGGCCATGCGCCAACTGCTCGTCGTCCACCCCGACGTCGAGCGTGTGGTTCCCGCGCCGCGCGAGCACTGACCGGGGCGCGGACGGGTGTGTGGGCCCGGTGCCGCCGGACCGCACGGGTCCGGCGGCATAATTGTGGGGGGATGGCACCCTTGGCCCATTTCGTCGCGTATGAGGTGTGACTCGGGCCACGCGGATTGGCCGTAACACTCCTCGAAGCAGCGCGATGACTTAAGAGGTGAGCGTCGCGGAAGGAATACAGCAACCCTCGGGTGCGCTGTGCAGTTCTGAGGCCAAACCCGCGCCGTCGGCGACATCCCCAGTCGACGGTCGTCGGTTCCAGCCCTCTCCAGGGCGGGGCCGGAAGCCGTTTCCATCGTTCCGAGAGGTTGTTCGTGTCGGCCAGCACATCCCGTACGCTCCCGCCGGAGATCGCCGAGTCCGAGTCTGTGATGGCGCTCATCGAGCGGGGAAAGGCTGATGGGCAGATCGCCGGCGATGACGTGCGTCGGGCCTTCGAGGCTGACCAGATTCCGCCAACCCAGTGGAAGAACGTTCTGCGCAGCCTCAACCAGATCCTCGAGGAAGAGGGTGTGACGCTGATGGTCAGTGCCGCGGAGTCGCCGAAGCGCGCCCGCAAGAGCGTCGCAGCGAAGAGCCCGGTCAAGCGCACCGCCACCAAGACCGTCGCGGCGAAGACCACCGTGACCAGGACCGTCGCGGCCCCCGCCGCCCCGGCGGCCGAGAGCGCGGACGCGGTGGCCGACGACGCCGTCGCGGCCGCTCCCGCCAAGAAGACGGCAGCCAAGAAGACGGCGGCCAAGAAGACCGCCGTGAAGAAGACGGCGGCCAAGAAGACAGCGGCGAAGAAGTCCGGCAAGCAGGACGACGAGCTCCTCGACGGCGACGAGCCGGTCGAGGAAGTCAAGGCCGCCAAGGGCGAGGAAGAGGAGGGCGAGGGCGAGAACAAGGGCTTCGTCCTCTCCGACGACGACGAGGACGACGCGCCTGCGCAGCAGGTCGCCGTCGCCGGCGCCACCGCCGACCCGGTCAAGGACTATCTGAAGCAGATCGGCAAGGTTCCCCTCCTCAACGCCGAGCAGGAGGTCGAGCTCGCCAAGCGCATCGAGGCCGGTCTCTTCGCCGAGGACAAGCTGGCCAACGCCGACAAGCTCGCACCGAAGCTCAAGCGCGAGCTGGAGATCATCGCCGAGGACGGCCGACGGGCCAAGAACCACCTCCTGGAGGCCAACCTCCGTCTGGTGGTCTCCCTGGCCAAGCGCTACACCGGTCGCGGCATGCTCTTCCTGGACCTGATCCAGGAGGGCAACCTCGGTCTGATCCGCGCGGTCGAGAAGTTCGACTACACCAAGGGCTACAAGTTCTCCACGTACGCCACCTGGTGGATCCGTCAGGCGATCACCCGCGCGATGGCCGACCAGGCCCGCACCATCCGTATTCCGGTGCACATGGTCGAGGTCATCAACAAGCTCGCGCGCGTGCAGCGCCAGATGCTCCAGGACCTGGGCCGCGAGCCCACCCCGGAGGAGCTGGCCAAGGAACTCGACATGACCCCCGAGAAGGTCATCGAGGTCCAGAAGTACGGTCGCGAGCCGATCTCGCTGCACACCCCGCTCGGCGAGGACGGCGACAGCGAGTTCGGTGACCTGATCGAGGACTCCGAGGCCGTCGTCCCGGCGGACGCGGTCAGCTTCACGCTCCTCCAGGAGCAGCTCCACTCCGTGCTCGACACGCTCTCCGAGCGTGAGGCCGGTGTGGTCTCGATGCGCTTCGGCCTCACCGACGGTCAGCCGAAGACGCTCGACGAGATCGGCAAGGTCTACGGGGTGACGCGTGAGCGCATCCGTCAGATCGAGTCGAAGACGATGTCGAAACTCCGTCACCCGTCGCGCTCGCAGGTGCTGCGCGACTACCTCGACTAGGTCGCGGAAGATTCACCGGCCGAGGGCCCGGAACCCCCAGGGGATCCGGGCCCTCCGGCGTGTCCTCGGGTGCGGACGGTGACCGGCTGGATCACGCTGGGTGGACCGTTACCGCCTCAGCGTCAGGAGCCTCCATGCCCCGTTCCGTCGTCCGTGCGTTGACCGGGGTGCTCGCCCTGACCGCCGCCGCGACCGTGATGCCGCTCGCCTCGCCCTCCGCGGCGCTCGCGGACAGCATCATCGTCGGCGGACAGCCCGCCCCGGTGGCGGACAGCCCCTGGGCCGTGGCGCTGTCGAGCCGGGACCGGTTCGGAGGGGCGCGCGCGGGCCAGTTCTGCGGCGGCGTCGCCGTGGCGCCCACGAAGATCCTGACGGCCGCCCACTGTCTGAGTGACGAGGCGCTCGGCGGACCGGTGGAGCGGGTGAAGGACCTGTTGGTCATCGCCGGCCGCGAGCGGCTGAGCGACTCCGGCGGCCAGGAGATCCCGGTCCGGTCCATCTGGGTGAACCCGGCGTACGACCCCGCCTCCAACACCGGCGACCTCGCGGTGCTGACGCTGTCCCGCGCGATGCCGAAGGGCGGCGTCATTCCGACGGCCAAGGACGGGGACACCGCCTACCGGGCAGGGACCTCGGCGGCCGTCTACGGGTGGGGCGACACGACGGGGAGCGGCGCGTACGCCTCGGTGCTGCGCTCCGCGCGGGTCCAGGTCCTGCCGGACAGCGACTGCGCGCGGGCCTACCCGGGCGGCCAGGAGGGCACGTACAAGGCCGCGGCGATGCTCTGTGCGGGCGATCCGGCGGGCGGGCGGGACGCGTGCCAGGGAGACAGCGGCGGGCCGCTGGTGGCCCGTGGGCGGCTCATCGGCCTGGTGTCCTGGGGCAGCGGTTGCGGGCGCGCGGGCAGCCCCGGGGTGTACACACGCGTCTCCGCTGCCCTGGAATGGGCCGCAGGCCGCCTCTGAGCCGGAGCGGAGTCGCCTAGCGCGGCCTGGCCGTCACGACGAGAACGGGCGGCTCCCCCGGTGGGGGAGCCGCCCGTCGGCCGGTCCTGGACCGGCCCCTGGCTCGTCGTGGATGCGAGGTATCAGTGTTGTTCCTCGTCGGCAGCGGCCGTCTGCACGGCGGTGAGCCGATCCGTCTCATCCTGTATTTCCGCGGCGATCTTCTTGAGTTCCGGCTCGAACTTGCGCCCGTGGTGGGCACAGAAGAGCAGTTCACCGCCGCTGATCAGGACGACGCGCAGATATGCCTGGGCGCCGCAACGGTCACAGCGGTCTGCTGCGGTCAGCGGGCTCGCGGGGGTCAGAACAGTAGTCACGTCGCCTCTTCTCTAGCTCGACGAGCTGTCGTACCAGGGTCAACATCCAACCAGGCCGAAAACGTTCCCGCTCGTGGCTTTTCTTCGAAACTTCTTCTCGGTGTGGCTGTCTGTTGCCGGTTGGCGGCGAATGTGCCGTATGCGGAGCGCTACGGTTTCGCATTGCTTGTCTTGGGGGTGGGTCCCACCGGCCGGCTTGCCGGTTTGTTCATGAGGACGTGCCCGGAGCCTAAATGGTTCATGCGTCGAAGGGAACGTGATGTGCACGTCACTCCAACGAATGATCGAACATCCATGCGAGCCTGGAGGAGGCTCGTCTAGCATGAGGATTCCCCGAGGGTGGCGTTACAACCGCTCTACCAGGCCTCTGTAGGCTCTCAGCGGCAACCGAAGCCCAGCCCGATCCCCACGGGGGCCCCAGATGAAATTCAGCGAGGAGCGAACCGCGTGACCGCCGAAACGTCCGTGCCGTCCACCGCGATGCTGACCGGAGCAGGCGGCGACCGGGACAGCTCCAACTACACCGCGCGGCACCTTCTCGTCCTCGAAGGGCTGGAGGCGGTCCGCAAGCGCCCCGGCATGTACATCGGGTCCACCGACAGCCGTGGCCTGATGCACTGCCTCTGGGAGATCATCGACAACTCCGTCGATGAAGCCCTGGGCGGCTACTGCGACCAGATCGAGGTCATCCTCCACGACGACGCCTCCGTCGAGGTCCGGGACAACGGCCGTGGCATCCCGGTCGACGTCGAGCCCAAGACAGGCCTCTCCGGCATCGAGGTCGTCATGACCAAGCTGCACGCCGGAGGCAAGTTCGGCGGCGGCTCCTACGCGGCCTCGGGCGGTCTCCACGGCGTCGGCGCCTCCGTGGTCAACGCCCTCTCCGCCCGCCTGGACGTCGAGGTCGACCGCAACAGCGCGACCCACTCCATCAGCTTCCGGCGCGGTGTCCCCGGCATGTTCACCGAGCAGGGGCCGGACAGCCCGTTCGACCCGGCCAACGGCCTCCGCAAGGGCAAGCGCGTCCCCAAGACCCGTACCGGTACCCGGGTGCGGTACTGGGCGGACCGCCAGATCTTCCTCAAGGACGCCAAGCTCGACCTGGAGACGCTCTACCAGCGCGCCCGCCAGACGGCCTTCCTCGTCCCCGGTCTCACGATCATCGTCCGTGACGAACGAGGGCTGGGCGGCGAGGGCAAGACGGAAGAGACATTCCGCTTCGACGGCGGCATCAGCGAGTTCTGCGAGTACCTGGCCCGGGACAAGGCCGTCTGCGACGTCCAGCGCCTCAGCGGCACCGGCACCTTCAAGGAGACCGTGCCCGTCCTCGACGACCGCGGCCACATGACCGCCACCGAGGTCACCCGCGAGCTGGCCGTCGACATCGCCCTGCGGTGGGGCACCGGCTACGACGCGACCGTACGGTCCTTCGTGAACATCATCGCCACCCCCAAGGGCGGCACCCATGTCACGGGCTTCGAGCGCTCCCTGACCCGGACGGTGAACGAGGCGCTCCGCTCCGCCAAGATGCTGCGGGTCGCCGAGGACGACGTCGTCAAGGACGACGCCCTCGAAGGGCTCACCGCCGTCGTCACCGTACGGCTCGCCGAGCCGCAGTTCGAGGGGCAGACCAAGGAGGTGCTCGGCACCTCCGCGGCCAACCGGATCGTGGCAGCCGTGGTCGCCAAGGAGCTCAAGGCCTTCCTGACCTCGACGAAGCGGGACGCCAAGGCGCAGGCCAGAGCGGTGCTGGAGAAGGCCGTGGCCGCCGCCCGCACCCGGATCGCCGCACGGCAGCACAAGGACGCCCAGCGCCGCAAGACCGCGCTGGAGTCGTCCTCGCTGCCCGCCAAGCTCGCCGACTGCCGCAGCGACGACGTGGAGCGCAGTGAGCTGTTCATCGTCGAGGGCGACTCGGCGCTCGGCACGGCCAAGCTGGCGCGGAACAGTGAGTTCCAGGCACTGCTGCCGATCCGCGGAAAGATCCTCAACGTACAGAAGTCGTCCGTCTCGGACATGCTGAAGAACGCCGAGTGCGGCGCGATCATCCAGGTCATAGGAGCCGGGTCCGGGCGCACCTTCGACATCGACGCCGCGCGCTACGGGAAGATCGTCCTGCTGGTGGACGCCGACGTCGACGGCGCCCACATCCGCTGCCTGCTACTGACCCTCTTCCAGCGCTACATGCGCCCGATGGTCGAGGCGGGGCGGGTCTTCGCGGCCGTCCCGCCGCTGCACCGGATCGAGCTGGTCCAGCCCAAGAAGGGCCAGGACAAGTACATCTACACCTACTCCGACAACGAGCTGCGCCAGACCCTCCTGGAGCTCCGGCGCAAGAACGTCCGGATCAAGGAATCGATCCAGCGCTACAAGGGCCTGGGCGAGATGGACGCCGACCAGTTGGCGGAGACGACGATGGACCCGCGCCACCGCACGCTGCGGCGCATCAACATCGGCGACCTGGAATCCTCCGAGCAGGTCTTCGACCTGCTGATGGGGAACGAGGTCGCGCCCCGCAAGGAGTTCATCACCAGCTCCGCGGCCACTCTGGACCGCTCGCGCATCGACGCCTGATCCTGAGCTCCCGCCGGCCCCCGCTTCCGTACCACCGGAGCGGGGGCCGCGTACGTTTCCGGGGCGGCGTGGAGCGTGCTCCGGGGAGCGTGGGTCCCCGGCAGAGCGCCGTACGGGCTCCTGGGCGGCTCAGCCGGCCGCCCAGGCGTACCGGTGTTCCGGCCGGCCCGTCTCCCCGTAGCGCAGCGTCAGTCTGACCTTGCCGGTGCGCTCCAGCAGCTTGAGATAGCGCTGGGCCGTCTGGCGGCTCATCCCCGCGCTGTCCGCGATCTCCTGGGCGGAGAGCGGGCCGTCGGCGCCGCGCAGGGCGCCCCGGACGAGCTCGGCGGTGGTGGGGGAGTGGCCCTTGGGGAGAGCGGGCTCCTCCGCCGCCCACAGTGCGCCGAAGAGCCGGTCCACCTGCGCCTGCTCGGCCTCCCCGCCCCCGTCGAGGGCCTGCCGCAGGGCCGCGTACGCCTCCAGCTTCGAGCGCAGCCCCGCGTACGTGAACGGCTTCACCAGGTACTGGAGGGCGCCGTGCCGCATCGCGTCCTGCACGGTCGCGACGTCCCGGGCGGCCGTCACCATGATCACGTCGGCCTGGCGGCCGAGGCGGCGCAGTTCCCGTACGACGGCGAGGCCGTTGCGGTCGGGCAGATAGTGGTCCAGCAGGATCAGGTCCACCGGGACCTTCTCGACCGCCTCCAGTGCCGCGGCCGCCGAGTGGGCCCGCGCGGCCACCCGGTAGCCGGGGACCTTGGCGACGTACGCGGCGTTGATCTGCGCCACCCGGACGTCGTCGTCCACGATCAGGACCTGGATCACCGGCGGCCTCCCCTCGTGGCCGGATACGTGGGGGGCGGCGGACCGTCGGGGGAGCCCGGGGCCGGCTCGGCCGGGGCCTCGGGCCCGGGCTCGGCCAGCGCCTCCGGCAGGACCACCGTGAACACGGCACCGCCTCCGTCCGCCCCGGACACCGACACACTGCCTCCCTGACGCTCCGCGAGCCTCCGCACGAGGGCGAGTCCGAGACCGCGCTTGCCGTGGGCCGGGACCTCCTTGGTGGACCAGCCCTCCGTGAAGATCGACGCGTGCTGCTCCTGGGGGACGCCGGGGCCGTTGTCGCGCACATCCAGGACCACCGTACGTCCCTCCGCGCACAGCCCGACCTCGATCCGGGCCCCGTCCGATCCGGCCGCCGCGTCCGTGGCGTTGTCGACGAGGTTGCCCATGACGGTGACCAGACCCCGGGGATCGACCACCCGGTCCGGCAGCAGGGTGCCGGGGGCCAGCCGCAGCGATACACCGCGCTCGGCGGCGACCGTCGCCTTGCCCACCAGGAGGGCGGCCAGCAGGGGGTCCTGGACCTTCTCGGTGACCTGCTCGGCCGTCGCCCGGTGCACGCCGACCACCTCCGTGACGAACTCCATCGCGTCCTCGTGCATCTCCAGCTCCAGCAGCCCCAGCAGGGTGTGCAGCCGGTTCGCGTGCTCGTGGTCCTGGGCGCGCAGGGCGTCGATCAGCCCCGTGGTGGAGTCGAGTTCGCGGCCCAGGTGCTCCAGCTCGGTCCGATCGCGCAGGGTCACCACGGCCCCGCCGTCGTCCGTGGGCATCCGGTTGGCCAGCAGCACCCGGCTGCCCCGTACCGCCAGCAGGTCGTCGCCGACCACCCGCCCGGCCAGCACGTCCGTGGTCCTGCCGTCGCCCAGCACCTCCTCCAGGGTCCGGCCCGCCGCTTCCGGGCCCACGCCCAGCAGCCGTTGCGCCTCGTCGTTCAGCAGCCGGACGCGGCCGGCCCCGTCCAGGGCGACGACCCCTTCGCGGATGCCGTGCAGCATGGCCTCGCGTTCCGTCAGGAGCGCGGAGATATCGGAGAACGCCAGATCATGGGTCTGCCGCTGCAACCGGCGGGAGATCAGGTACGCGGCGAGCGCCCCCACGGCCAGGGCCCCGCCCGCGTACGCCAGCAGCCCCGGGATCGCCCCGAGGAGCCGGGCGCGGACGCTGTCGTAGGCGATGCCCACCGACACCGCGCCGACCACGTCGCCGGACGGGCCGAGCAGCGGCACCTTGCCGCGCGCCGAGCGGCCGAGTGTTCCGCTGTCGATCTCCATCACCTCGCGGCCGCGCAGCGCCTCACCGGGGTCGGTGGAGACGATCGCGCCGATCCGGTGGGTGTCGGGGTGCGACCAGCGCACCCCGCGCTGGTTCATGACGACGACGTACTCCGCTCCGGTCGCCCGCCTGACCCGCTCGGCGGCCGACTGGACGGGGCCCCGCTCCGACGGGTCCGTGCTGGTCAGGTCCTGCACGATCCCCGGCTGGGCGGCGGTGCTCTGGGCGATGGCGAGGGCGCGGCGCATCGCCTGGTCGTCCAGCTGGTCGCTGAGGGGGGCCAGGAACAGACCGGTGACCAGGATCGTCACGCCGGTGATGACGGTCAGCTGCATCAGCAGGACCTGGGAGAAAACCCGCTGGGGCCAGCCGAACCGGCGCGGTCCCCTGCCGGGGGTCGGTGGGGCGTTCATCGTAGAGACGGTAAGGGGCGGGAGGGCCGGGCGGAAATTCGGCCGTGGTTCGGTGTCCGTCCGGGAGTTGGCCGTAGGCACCTCTTGTTTCGCGGCGCTGTGTCTGTGAGCGTTCCTGGAGCACTCCCGAGGAGTTCGCCCTCAACGCAATCCGCTTGCACTTCTTGCGCTAATCTTGCGCGCATGACGCGACGACTTGCTCAGGTGGCCCAGAAGGTGGGAGTCAGCGAGGCGACGGTCAGCCGGGTGCTGAACGGCAAGCCGGGCGTTTCCGACGCCACCCGGCAGGCCGTCCTCTCCGCGCTGGACGTCCTCGGGTACGAGCGCCCGACCCAGCTGCGGGGCGAACGGGCCCGGCTGGTCGGGCTGGTCCTGCCCGAGCTGCAGAACCCGATCTTCCCGGCGTTCGCCGAAGTGGTCGGCGGCGCGCTCGCCCAGCAGGGGCTGACCCCGGTGCTCTGCACCCAGACCAAGGGCGGCGTCTCCGAGGCCGACTACGTCGAGCTGCTCCTCCAGCAACAGGTCTCCGGGGTGGTCTTCGCCGGGGGCCTCTACCACCAGGCCGACGCCCCGCACGACCACTACAAGGTGCTCGCCGACCGCAAGATCCCCGTGGTGCTGATCAACGCGGCCATCGCCCACCTCGGCTTCCCCGGCGTCTCCTGCGACGACTCCGTCGCCGTCGAGCAGGCCTGGCGGCACCTCGTCTCGCTCGGGCACGAGCGCATCGGGTTCGTCCTCGGCCCGTCCGACCACGTGCCCTCGCAGCGCAAGCTCGCCGCCGCCCGGTCGCTCGCCGAGGCGGCGGGAAGGACCGTGCCCGACGAGTGGGTGGCCCGCGCGATGTTCTCGCTGGAGGGCGGGCAGGCCGCCGCGATGCGGCTGCTGGACCGGGGCGTCACCGGCATCATCTGCGCGAGCGACCCGCTCGCGCTGGGCGCCGTGCGCGCCGCCCGCCGCCGCGGTCTCTCGGTGCCCGGCGAGGTGTCGGTCGTCGGCTACGACGACTCGGCCTTCATGAACTGCACCGAGCCGCCCCTGACCACCGTCCGCCAGCCCATCGAGGCCATGGGGCGCGCGGCCGTGGAGCTGCTCTCGGTGCAGATCGGCGGACGGGCCGTGCCCTCGGACGAACTGCTCTTCGAGCCGGAGCTGGTGGTGCGCGCGTCCACCGCCCAGCCGCCGCGCGAGAATTCCCTGTGATCCGTAGCTAATTTGCGTTGTCCGAGCCCTCTGGTTCAGGCCTGAGAGGGAGTCCGGGGGCCGGGCAGCGGCTGGGGAGGCCGGGGGCCCGTGTACTGCCCGCTGGGGCGGATGCGGAGCGGGCGCTCCCCGTACTCCTCCAGCGCGTGGGCGATCCAGCCCGCGGTGCGGGACACCGCGAACACGGTCTCGCCCGCGTCCGCCGCCATCCCCCGGGAGACGGACAGGACGGCCAGCGCCAGGTCGATGTTGGCGTGCAGCGGAGCGTGCCGCGCCGTCGTCTCCACCACCTCGCGGGCCGCCGCCAGCGCCCCGGCGGCCTGCGGTACCTCCTCCAGCAGCGCCAACAGGGCCGTCGCCCGGGGGTCCTCGCCCCGGTACAGCCGGTGCCCCAGGCCCGGCACCCGCCGCCCGGTCCGCAGGTGATCGGCGACAACGGGGACCGCGCTGCCCCGGTCCACCGCCTCCCGGAGCATCCGGTGCGCCAGCCCGCTCGCCGCCCCGTGCAGCGGCCCCTCCAGCACGCCGAGGCCCGCCGACACCACGGCGTACGGGTGGGCCCGCGCGGAGGCGGCGACCCGGGCGGCCAGGGTGGAGGCGGCCAGGTCGTGGTCGATCAGGAGGACCAGGGCCGCGTCCAGCACGGCGAGGGACGGGGCGTCCGCCGGCTCCGCGGTGAGCCGTGACCACAGCGCCCGCGCCAGGGAGCCTCCGTCGTCCTCCGGGCCACCGAGCGCCGGCAGCGCGCCCACCAGTGTCGGGATCAGACTCCGGGCGCTGCTCAGCACCGCCTCGGGCGACAGGTCGAACCGCAGCGGATCCGTGGCCGCCGCGGCGGTCACCGCCACCCGCAGCCGGTCCGTCGACCCGCTGTGCGCGGGCAGCGCGCCGACCGTCCGGCGCGCCGCCGCGAGGGTACCGGCGGTCGCGGTGAACCGGGCGCCGGGACGCACCTCGCCCGTCCACAGCCACTCGGCGACCTCCTCGTAGCCGTAGCGCCCGGCCAGCTCCGTCGCGTCGACCCCGCGGAAGAAGCAGCGGTCGCCCTCGATGAGCGTGATACCGGTGCGGAAGGCCAGGTCGCCCCCGGCCGGGGAGGCGTCCCGGCGCCCCGAGCGCCGGGCCAGCGCCCGGACCTCGTCGGCGTCGAACGTGCTGCCCCGCCCTCCGGCGGCCCGCGCGCTGTTCAGCTGGCCCCGGCTGACGTAGGCGTACACCGTCTCCGGCTTCACGCCCAGCAGTTCGGCGGCCTCCCGGGTGGTGAGCCGGGGTGCTTCCCGCTCGTCGGGCGCTGGTTGATCCGTCATGCCGACCACCGTATCCATCCTGAATCCATGAGGGAGTCCAAGGATCTCGGCCCCTATGTTGATTCAATCAACGTTGACAGAAATCGAGTCAATCATAGACAGTCGAATCAATGTTCCGAGCGTCGAAAAGAGAACAGCCATGACCACCACCCCTGCCGTCCCCCGTGGCCTCGCCGGCGTCGTCGTCACCGATACCGCCCTCGGCGACGTACGCGGGCGCGAGGGCTTCTACCACTACCGCCAGTACTCGGCGATCGAGCTCGCGCGGACCCGCGGCTTCGAGGACGTCTGGTACCTGATGGTCCACGGAGAACTGCCGGACCGGGCAGCCGCCGCCGACTTCGCCACCCGCACGGCCGCCCTGCGCACCCTGCCCGCCGAGGTGCGCGAGGCGCTGCCCGCCATCGCCCGCGCCGGCGCCGTCTCCGGCCCCCTCGCCGGACTGCGCACGGCGCTGTCCCTGCTCGGAGCCTCGGCCGGATTCCGCCCGGTGTACGACATCGGGGCCGGGCGGCGCCGGGAGGACGCGCTCGCCGCCTGCGCGGCCGTCCCCACGATCCTCACCGCACTCCATCGCCTGGGCCAGGGCCTCTCGCCGGTCGAGCCCCGCGAGGACCTGCCGCACGCCGCGAACTACCTGTACATGCTGACCGGGACGGAGCCGGAGCCGGAGCACGCCAGGGCCGTCGAGCAGTACCTCATCTCGACCGTCGACCACGGCTTCAACGCCTCCACCTTCACCGCCCGGGTCGTCGCCTCCACCGGAGCCGACCTGGCCGCCTGTCTGGTCGCGGCGGTGGGCGCGCTCTCCGGACCGCTGCACGGCGGAGCCCCCAGCCGGGCCCTGGACACCCTGGACGCCATCGGCACCCCGGACCGCATCGACGGCTGGATCCGCGAGCAGGTCCTTTCCGGCCACCGCATCATGGGCTTCGGCCACCCCGTCTACCGCACCGAGGACCCGCGTTCCCGGATGCTCAAGTCCCTCGCGCAGGGTTTCGGCGGGCCGCTCGTCGACTTCGCCGTGGAGGTGGAACGCCAGGTCGAGGCCATCCTCGCCGAGCTCAAGCCGGGCCGGGAACTGCACACCAATGTGGAGTTCTACGCCGGAGTGGTCATGGAGCTGTGCGGGCTGCCGCGTGCGATGTTCACCCCCACCTTCTGTGCGGCACGGGTGATCGGCTGGAGCGCCAATATCCTGGAGCAGGCGGAGGACTCGAAGATCATCCGCCCGGCGGCCCGCTACGTCGGCGCACCCCCGCCGCAGCCGGTCCCGGCACGCTGACAACGCCCCCAGAAAGGCCCCCGTTGACCCCGCCCCGCACCCCGCAGATCCCGGTCGTCGTCCTGGCGGGCTTCCTCGGCTCCGGCAAGACCACACTCCTGAACCATCTGCTCCGCAACCGCGCGGGCACCCGGATCGGCGTGATCGTCAACGACTTCGGGGCCATCGAGATCGACGCCATGACCGTTTCGGGGCAGGTGGGATCGACGGTCTCGCTGGGCAACGGCTGCCTGTGCTGCGCCGTCGACGCGAGCGAACTCGACACCTTCCTGGAGACGCTGACCCGGCCGTCCGCCCGGCTGGACGTGATCGTCATCGAGGCGAGCGGTCTGGCCGAACCCCAGGAACTCGTCCGCATGCTGCTGGCCAGCGACAACCCGCACATTCTGTACGGGGGCCTCGTCGAGGTCGTCGACGCGGCGGAATTCGACCGCACCCGTCAGCGGCACCCGGAGATCGACCGTCATCTCGCCGTCGCCGACCTCGTCGTCCTGAACAAGACCGACCGGGTGGGGGAGGCCGAACGGGAGCGGCTGCGGGCGACGGTCACGGAGCTGAGCGGCCCGGCCGCCGTGATCTCCGCCGCGCACGGCCGGATCGACCCCGAGCTCCTCTTCGACCCGGCCCTGCGGCCGGACCACGAGGACACGGTCCGCCAGCTCACCTTCGAGGACCTGCTGCGGGAGGAGGAGGGCGAGGGGCACGGCGACCACCTCCACGCCTCGTACGAGAGCGTCGACTTCACCTCGGACATCCCCATGGACCCGCGCCGCTTCATGGAGTTCCTCGACTCCCGGCCCGACGGGCTCTACCGGATCAAGGGGTTCGCGGACTTCGGCGCGGGGGACCGGCACAACACGTACGCGCTGCACGCGGTGGGCCGCTTCCTGCGCTTCGCCCCCCGCCCGTGGGCGCGCGGCGAACAGCGGCTCACCCAGCTCGTCATGATCGGCGCGGGCATCGACGCCGAAGCGCTGCTCGCCCGACTCGCCGCCTGCCGTGCGGACGAACCCGTGCGTGCGGACGAACCCGTGCGTGCGGACGCCGCTGACGTCGAGCGCGCCATGTGGGGCGTGCTCCGCTACGTACACCAGGAGACGGACCCCGTGGACGTACGGGAAGCGGCCACGGAGGTGTGACCGCCCCCGGCCGCTCCCCGCCGAACGGGGAGGATCCCGCCTACAGCGGCGGTCCCGCGATCACGGCCACCGTCTCCAGCAGCGGCGTGCCCGAGCCGTCCCGCCTCGGGTCCGGCTCCGGCAGCTTCGCCGGGGTGCCGTTCTTCTGCGCGGCCCGTGCCGGGGCGGGGCCCGCCCACGCGAACACCAGAACGTCCTCGCCCTTCAGGAACCGCTGACAGCGCACTCCGCCGGTCGCCCGGCCCTTGCGCGGATACTGGTCGAACGGGGTGAGCTTGGACGTCATCACCGAGTCGTCCAGCGTGCCGTGGGAGCCGGCCACCGTGAACACGATCGCCTCGGCCGCCGGATCCACCGCCGTGAACGACAGCACCTCGGCCCCGGCCGCCAGCTTGACGCCCGCCATCCCTCCGGCGGCCCGCCCCTGCGGACGTACCGACGCCGCCGGGTAACGGAGCAACTGGGCGTCGGAGGTGATGAACACCAGGTCCTCCTCGCCCGTGCGCAGCTCGGTCGCGCCCACGACGCGGTCACCGTCCTTGAGGGAGATGACCTCCAACTCGTCCTTGTTGGGCGGGTAGTCCGGCACGACGCGTTTCACCACGCCCTGGAGGGTGCCGATCGCGAGGCCGGGCGAGGACTCCTCCAGGGTGGTCAGGCAGATCAGCTCCTCGTCCGCCTCCAGGCTGAGGAACTCGGAGATCTGCGCCCCGCCCGAGAGATTCGGCTCCGCGTGCGTGTCCGGCAACTGCGGCAGATCGATCACCGAGAGCCGCAGCATCCGGCCGGTGGAGGTCACCGCCCCGACGTCACCGCGCGCCGTCGCCGCCACCGCCGACACGATCACGTCGTGCTTGGTCCGACGGGCGTCCTCGGAGATCTCGACCGGCTCCGCGTTCGCCGTGCGGGCCAGCAGGCCCGTCGAGGAGAGCAGCACCCGGCACGGGTCGTCCGCCACCTCCAGCGGCACGGACGCGATCTGCGCACCGGCCGACTCCAGCAGCACCGTGCGCCGGTCCGTGCCGAACTTCTTCGCCACGGCGGCGAGCTCCGAGGAGACCAGCTTGCGCAGCTCCGCGTCCGACTCCAGGATCGCGGTCAGCGCGTCGATCTCGCCGGTGAGCTTGTCCCGCTCGCTCTCCAGCTCGATCCGGTCGAAACGGGTGAGCCGGCGCAGCGGGGTGTCCAGGATGTACTGCGTCTGGATCTCGCTCAGCGAGAAGTGCGCCATCAGGCGCTCCTTCGCCTGCGAGGAGTTGTCGCTGTCCCGGATGATCCGGATGACCTCGTCGATGTCGAGGAGGGCGACGATCAGGCCCTCGACCAGGTGCAGCCGGTCGCGGCGCTTGGTGCGGCGGAACTCGCTGCGCCGGCGCACCACCTCGAAGCGGTGGTCCAGATAGACCTCCAGCAGCTCCTTGAGGCCCAGGGTGAGCGGCTGGCCGTCGACCAGCGCCACGTTGTTGATGCCGAAGGACTCCTCCATCGGCGTCAGCTTGTAGAGCTGCTCCAGCACCGCTTCCGGCACGAAGCCGTTCTTCACCTCGATGACCAGACGCAGTCCGTGCGCCCGGTCGGTGAGGTCCTTGACATCGGCGATGCCTTGGAGCTTCTTCGCCGAGACCAGGTCCTTGATCTTGGCGATCACCTTCTCCGGGCCGACGGTGAAGGGCAGTTCGGTGACGACGAGGCCCTTGCGGCGGGCTGTCACGTTCTCCACGGCGGCGGTGGCACGGATCTTGAACGTGCCGCGGCCCGCCGTGTACGCGTCCTTGATGCCGTTCAGTCCGACGATGCGGCCGCCGGTCGGCAGGTCGGGTCCCGGCACGAAGCGCATCAGCGTCTCGACGTCGGCGCCCGGGTGCTTGATCAGATGCCGGGCGGCGGCGATGACTTCGCCCAGGTTGTGCGGAGGCATGTTGGTGGCCATGCCCACGGCGATTCCGGACACCCCGTTGACCAGGAGGTTGGGGTAGGCGGCGGGGAGGACGACCGGCTCGCGCTCCTGGCCGTCGTAGTTCGACTGGAAGTCGACGGTGTCCTCGTCGATCGCCTCGGTCATCAACGACGTGGCGTCGGCCATCCGGCACTCGGTGTACCGCATGGCGGCCGGCGGGTCGTCGTTGCCGAGGGAACCGAAGTTGCCGTGGCCGTCGACGAGGGGAAGGCGCATCGAGAACGGCTGCGCCATGCGCACCAGGGCGTCGTAGATCGAGGCGTCGCCGTGCGGGTGCAGCTTGCCCATCACCTCGCCGACGACGCGGGCGCACTTCACATAGCCGCGGTCGGGGCGCAGCCCCATCTCGTTCATCTGGGACACGATGCGGCGGTGCACCGGCTTCATGCCGTCGCGGGCGTCGGGCAGGGCCCTGGAGTAGATCACCGAGTACGCGTACTCGAGGAAGGAGCCCTGCATTTCGTCGACGACGTCGATGTCGAGGATCTTCTCCTCGAAGTCGTCCGGCGGCGGGGTCTTCGTGCTACGGCGGGCCATCGCGGCTGCGACTCCTTCACAGATTCTGTTCGGACAACCTGAGCTTGTTCGGTACGACACGAGCTACTGACGCGGTCCATTGTGGACCGCCGGACTGACAACGCCGACCTCGACCCGTCCGAAGCGGGCCGAGGGGACCCGCCCGGACAGCGTCCGCGACACCATCGACGGAAACATCCGAGGAACGGGAACTTCGCCAGGTGCCGGTGCGCTTGCTTAGAGTGGCAGGTCTGGCAGGAAGTCCAGTATCGCGATCGAAGGGACGTACATGCCCATGGGTCACACGGCCACCGCACAGGCCGGCTCCGGCGGCTTGACAGCGACCGAGCACCGCCTGGCCAACGGCCTGCGTGTGGTGCTCTCCGAGGACCATCTGACCCCGGTCGCCGCGGTCTGCCTCTGGTACGACGTCGGCTCGCGCCACGAGGTCAAGGGACGCACCGGTCTGGCTCACCTCTTCGAGCACCTGATGTTCCAGGGCTCGGGTCAGGTGAAGGGGAACGGCCACTTCGAGCTCGTCCAGGGAGCCGGCGGCTCGCTCAACGGGACGACCAGCTTCGAGCGGACCAATTACTTCGAGACCATGCCCACCCACCAGGTGGAGCTGGCGCTCTGGCTCGAAGCCGACCGGATGGGCTCCCTCCTCGCCGCACTCGACGAGGAGTCCATGGAGAACCAGCGCGACGTCGTCAAGAACGAACGCCGCCAGCGTTACGACAACGTGCCCTACGGCACCGCGTTCGAGAAGCTGACCGCCCTCTCCTACCCCGAGGGCCACCCGTACCACCACACCCCGATCGGCTCCATGGCCGACCTGGACGCGGCCACGCTGGAGGACGCCCGCGCGTTCTTCCGTACGTACTACGCGCCCAACAACGCGGTGATCTCGGTCGTCGGCGACATCGACCCCGAGCAGACCCTCGCCTGGATCGAGAAGTACTTCGGCTCCATCCCCTCCCACGACGGCAAGCAGCCGCCGCGCGACGGGACGCTGCCCGGCATCATCGGCGAGCAGCTGCGCGAAGTGGTCCACGAGGAGGTCCCGGCGCGCGCCCTGATGGCCGCCTACCGGCTCCCCCACGACGGCACCCGCGCCTGTGACGCCGCCGACCTGGCGCTCACCGTGCTGGGCGGCGGCGAGTCCTCCCGGCTGCACAACCGCCTGGTCCGCCGCGACCGTACGGCGGTGGCGGCCGGTTTCGGGCTGCTGCGGCTCGCCGGGGCGCCCTCGCTGGGCTGGCTGGACGTGAAGACGTCCGGCGGTGTCGAGGTGGAGACGGTCGAGGCCGCGGTCGACGAGGAGCTCGCCCGGTTCGCCGCCGAGGGGCCCACGCCCGAGGAAATGGAGCGGGCGCAGGCGCAGTTGGAGCGCGAGTGGCTGGACCGGCTGGGGACGGTCGCCGGCCGCGCCGACGAACTGTGCCGCTACGCGGTCCTGTTCGGTGACCCGCAGCTCGCCCTGAGCGCCGTGGGCCGCGTCCTGGACATCACCGCGGAGGAGGTGCGCGCGGCGGCCGAGGCCGCCCTGCGGCCCGACAACCGGGCGGTGCTGGTGTACGAACCCATCGAGCCGGCCGACGAGGCCGACGGGTCCGACGAGGGCACGGCAGCCACCGAGGGCACCGACGCGCACGAGGGGGCGGACAAGTGAGCGACGCCGCCGCGACTGGAGTAGCCATGGAGTACCACCCGCAGCCCAGGCCCGGCACGGCCCGCCCCTGGGCCTTCCCGGCGCCCGAGCGCGGCGCCCTGCCCAACGGGCTGACCGTGCTGCGCTGCCACCGCCCCGGCCAGCAGGTCGTCGCGGTGGAGATCTTCCTGGACGCGCCCCTGGAGGCGGAGCCCGAGGGCCTGGACGGCGTGGCCACGATCATGTCGCGGGCGCTCTCCGAGGGCACCGACAAGCACAGCGCCGAGGAGTTCGCCGCCGAGCTGGAGCGCTGCGGCGCCACGCTCGACGCGCACGCCGACCACCCCGGCGTCCGGGTGTCCCTGGAGGTTCCGGCCTCCCGGCTGGCCAAGGCCCTCGGGCTGGTCGCCGAGGCGCTGCGGGCCCCCGCCTTCGACGGGAGCGAGATCGAGCGCCTCGTCGGCAACCGCCTCGACGAGATCCCCCACGAGCAGGCCAACCCGTCCCGGCGCGCCGCCAAGCAGCTCTCCAAGGAGCTGTTCCCGGCCGGCGCCCGGATGTCCCGCCCGCGCCTGGGCACCGAGGAGACGGTCCGGCGGATCGACGAGAGGGCCGTGCGCGCCTTCTTCGACGCCCACGTCCGTCCGTCCACCGCGACGGCCGTGATCGTCGGCGACCTGACCGGCATCGACCTGGACGCGCTGTTGGCGGAGACCCTCGGTGACTGGTCGGGCGACGCCGGGCAGGCCCGCCCGGTGCCGCCCATCACCGCGGACGACACCGGCCGCGTGGTCATCGTGGACCGGCCCGGCGCGGTCCAGACCCAGCTGCTGATCGGCCGCATCGGCGCCGACCGGCACGAGCGCGTCTGGCCCGCCCAGGTGCTCGGTACGTACTGCCTGGGCGGCACCCTGACCTCCCGGCTGGACCGGGTGCTGCGCGAGGAGAAGGGGTACACCTACGGGGTGCGCGCCTTCGCCCAGGTGCTGCGTTCCAGCGGCCCCGACTCGGGCGGCGCGGCCATGCTCGCGATCAGCGGCTCGGTGGACACGGAGTCCACCGGACCGGCGCTGGACGACCTCTGGAAGGTCCTGCGGACGCTGGCCGCCGAGGGGCTGACCGACGCCGAGCGCGAGACGGCCGTGCAGAACCTGGTGGGGGTCGCCCCGCTGAAGTTCGAGACCGCCGCCTCCGTCGCGAGCACGCTGGCCGACCAGGTCGAGCAGCACCTCCCCGACGACTACCAGGCCCACCTCTACGCCCGGCTCGCCGAGACGGGCACCGTGGAGGCGACCGCCGCCGTGGTCAGCGCCTTCCCGGTCGACCGGCTGGTCACGGTCCTCGTGGGGGACGCCGCGCGGATCGAGGAGCCGGTGAGGGCCCTCGGCATCGGAGAGGTGTCCGTCGTCACCGGCTGACGCACCTGCGGCACACCGCTGCGAACAGGACCCCGACGAGCGGAAGTTCGTCGGGGTCCTTGCTGTTTGCCCTCTTTGTTCGTTCTATCCCTTTTGGTGAACATTCAGCCTGTCTGCCCTGTGGGATGTGCGACAAATCCCCTGGCCCGTTTGGTGATGGGAAGCCGCCCCGCCTAGCGTCGGCTCGGCTGTCCGCCACCCGTATGCCGCAGCCGCGGCGCCGGGCAGTCATCGCCGAGTCCCCGTCAGGCGCGAGCCTGGGGAGCCGGGGACCCACGCAGTCCCTGGGGTGAATCGGAGGCCAGTGCCGCGAAACCGGCGCGGGCATCCGTAGGAGACCTTCCTGCTCCGAACCCGTCAGCTAACCCGGTAGGCGAGAAGGAAGGAAAGGATCAGCCCCTCCATGGCGTTCACCCGTGCCACCGGGAAGCACCGTGCCCCGAGCCGCCTCACGCGCCGGAGCGCCCGGGCCGTCGGTATCGCGGCTCTGGCCACCGCCGGAGTCCTCGGCTCGCAGGCCTCCCCGGCCCTCGCCGCGGACACCGAGGCCACCGAGGTCGCCGACACCGGCCTCACCCAGACCGTCGCGCTCGACGCCACCCTCGCCGACCAGATCGACGCGCAGGCCCACGCCCAGAAGCAGCAGGCCGAGGCGATCGCGAAGGCGAAGGCCAAGGCCGCCGCGGAGGCCCGCGAGAAGGCGGCCAAGGCGAAGGCGAAGGCGGAGGCCGAGCGGAAGGCCGAGGCCCGCGCCAAGGAGGTCCGCGAGGAGAAGGCCCGTGCCGCCCGCGCCGCCGAGCGCGCCCGGCTGAACGCCTTCCACCTCCCGGTCGCCGGCTCCCACGTCACCACCGGCTACAACGCCGGCGGTTCGCTCTGGTCCTCCGGCAGCCACTCCGGCGTGGACTTCCGGGCCGCCTCCGGCAGCTCCGTCGTCGCGGTCGGCGCCGGCACGGTCGTGGAGGCCGGCTGGGGAGGCGCGTACGGCAACAACATCGTGCTCCGGATGACGGACGGCACGTACACCCAGTACGGCCACCTCTCCTCGATCGGCGTCTCCGTCGGCCAGAGCGTCTCCTCCGGCCAGCAGATCGGCCTCTCCGGCTCCACCGGCAACTCCACCGGCCCGCACCTGCACTTCGAGGCCCGCACCAGCCCCGACTACGGCTCCGACATGGACCCCGTCGGCTACCTGCGCTCCCACGGTCTGAACGTCTGACCCGCCCCGCGCGATACCGCCCGAAGGCCCCGGCACCCGTCGGGGCCTTCGGCGATTTTGGGCCGAGGATATTCATGGATTCCGGTCTGCCATCGGAAATTCCGGCAGATTGCCATAGAGTCACGGAACAGGCGTCGGGCGGCCGCGTTTCGCGGGGATCAAGGCGGAGGTTCGGACATGCGCATTCCCGCGCATTCGGTATGCACGGCAATTCGTGACGACATCGTCTCCGGTGTCCACGAGCGCGGCAGCCGCCTCACCGAGGAGTTGCTGGCCCGCCGCTACGGGGTTTCCCGCGTCCCGGTCCGCGAGGCCCTGCGCACGCTGGAGTCCGAGGGCTTCGTGGTCACCCGCAGGCATGCCGGCGCCTGTGTCGCCGAGCCCACCGCGCAGGAGGCGGCCGACCTCCTGGAGGTGCGGACGCTCCTGGAGCCACTGGGTGCGGAGCGCGCCGCCCAACGCCGCACGGAAGCCCACCTGAAGGTGCTCCGGGGACTGGTCAGGCTGGGCCAGGAGCGGGCCCGCCGGGGCGAGGACGAGGATCTGCGCTCGCTGGGCGGCTGGTTCCACGAGACCCTCGCCCAGGCCTCCGGCAGCCCCGGACTCATCGCGCTTCTTACCCAGCTCCGCCACAAGATCGCCTGGATGTACGCGGTCGAGCAGCCGGCCCGCCCGGTCGACTCCTGGGCCGAGCGCGGCGCGATCGTGGACGCGGTGGCGCGCGGCGACGCGGCGCGGGCGAGGGCGCTGACCGCCCGGCTCGCGGAACGCGCCACCGGGGCCCACCGGCTGCGCCACCCGTACCCGCCGGGGCGGCGCACCGCGCCCGCTCCCCGCGTGAGCACTTCGCAACATGACGTCAACACCGCGCGTGTTCGCCATTAACAAAAGAGCCGTATGGAGAGAGAAGTCCGGCGGGGAATTGTCTGCGCTGCCCGGATCATCGATGCGCGGATCTTTCCCGTCATGACTGTTCGGCTCTTTCCCGAAAGCGAAAGAGCCGTGATCCCTCAAAGGGGTTCACGGCTCTCGCACCTGTCGAATCCGGCAGGGCCGGTTCGCGTGGGTCAGACGGTCTCGGGGAGTTCTTCCAGGCCCTCGGCGACCAGCTTCGCGAGCCGGTCCAGAGCGGCCTCGGCGTCATCCGCGTCGGACGCGAGCACGATCTCCTCGCCGCCCTGCGCGCCCAGACCGAGCACGGCGAGCATGGAGGCGGCGTTCACCGGATCGCCGTCGGCCTTGGCGATCGTCACGGGGACGCCGGAAGCCGTGGCGGCACGGACGAAGATGGAAGCGGGGCGGGCGTGCAGGCCCTCGGCCCAACCGACGTTTACGCGGCGCTCAGCCATGGTTCTGCCCTTCACATATCAACGGTTGTCTAGACCAGTCTCTCATGCAGTGCGTGGTGCTGTGCCCGGCCTCCTGTCCGGCTCGTGCGCCCGGCCTCCTGTCCGCAGCGCTGTACTCCGGTGGCCCGGGTCGGGGCCACCCCAGACTGCCCGGGCGCCGGTCTCTCCGCGACCGGGGCCCCCGCCGTAGGCTTTGCCCATGGAGCCCACGCCGGAGCAGAGTCCGCATCACGCGTACCCCGATCACTGGGAAGCGGACGTGGTGCTCCGCGACGGAGGCACCGCGCGCATCAGGCCGATCACGACGGACGACGCCGAGCGACTGGTCAGCTTCTACGAGCAGGTGTCCGACGAGTCGAAGTACTACCGGTTCTTCGCCCCGTATCCGCGGCTATCCGACCGGGACGTGCACCGCTTCACCCATCACGACTACGTCGACCGGGTGGGACTGGCCGTCACGATCGGCGGCGAGTTCATCGGAACGGTCCGCTACGACCGCATCAACGACCAGGGCCGCCCCGCCTCCGCCCCCGCCGACGAGGCCGAGGTCGCCTTCCTCGTCCAGGACGCCCACCAGGGCCGCGGCGTCGCCTCGGCGCTCCTCGAACACATCGCCGCGGTCGCCCGCGAGCGCGGCATCCGGCGCTTCGCCGCCGAGGTGCTCCCCGCCAACAACAAAATGATCAAGGTGTTCCGGGACGGCGGCTACACCCAGCGCCGCAGCTTCGAGGACGGCTCCGTCCACCTCACCCTCGACCTCGAACCCACCGAGAAGTCCCTCGCCGTCCAGCGCGGCCGCGAACAGCGCGCCGAGGCCCGCTCCGTGCAGCGCCTGCTCGCCCCCGGCTCCGTCGCGGTCATCGGCACCGGCCGCACCCCCGGCGGAGTGGGCCGCACCGTCCTGCGCAACCTCCTCGCCTCCGGCTACACCGGCCGTACGTACGCGGTGAACCGCGCCTTCGACGAGGGAGTGACCACCCTCGACGGCGTCCCCGCCCACCGCTCGCTCGGCGAGATCGACGAGCAGGTCGACCTCGCGGTCATCGCCGTCCCCGCCCACCGGGTCCCCGAGGCCGTCGCCGACTGCGGCGAGCACGGAGTCCAGGGCCTGGTCGTCCTCTCCGCCGGATACGCCGAGCGGGGCGCCGACGGCCGCGAACTCCAGCGCGAGCTGGTCCGCCAGGCCCGCTCGTACGGCATGCGGATCATCGGCCCGAACGCCTTCGGCATCATCAACACCGCCGAGTCCGTCCGGCTGAACGCCTCGCTCGCCCCCGAGTCGCCCGCCCGCGGCCGGATCGGCCTGTTCACCCAGTCCGGCGCGATCGGCATCGCCCTGCTCTCCGGCCTCCACCGGCGCGGCGCGGGCCTGTCCTCGTTCATCTCGGCGGGCAACCGGGCCGACGTCTCCGGCAACGACTTCCTCCAGTACTCCTTCGAGGACCCGGACACCGACGTCGCCCTGCTCTACCTCGAATCGCTCGGCAACCCGCGCAAGTTCACGCGCCTCGCCCGCCGCACCGCCGCCGTGAAGCCCGTCGTCGTGGTCAAGGGCGCCCGGCACAGCGGATCCACCCCGCCCGGCCACGCCGTCCCGGTCAGCCGCATCCCCGACGCCACGGTCTCCGCGCTGATGCGCCAGGCCGGTGTCATCCGGGTCGACACGGTGACCGAGATGGTCGACGCCGGGCTCCTGCTGGCGGGCCAGCCGCTCCCGGCCGGCCCCCGGGTCGCGATCCTCGGCAACTCCGAATCCCTCGGCCTGTTGACGTACGACGCCTGCCTCGCCGAGGGGCTGCGTCCGCGCCCGCCGATCGACCTCACCACCGCCGCCTCCCCGCAGGACTTCCGGGACGCGCTGGCCGAGGCGCTGGCGGACGGGACCTGCGACGCCGTGATCGTCACCGCCATCCCGTGGGTGGGGGAGAACGGGGAGGCCGAGACCGGTGACGGCCACGTGCTTGCCGCCGCCCTGCACAGGGCCGTGGCCGGGGGCTCGGCCAAGCCGGTGGCCGTCGTCCACGTCGAGATCGGCGGCCTCGCCGAGGCGCTGGCCGCCGCGTCCAGCACCGCCGCGCCCCGCCCCCGCACGGTGACGCCCGCCGCCGACCGGACCCGGGCAGCCACCACCACTCCCTCGGCCGGCCCGGCCCGGAGCACCGCCCCGGCCGCACCCGCCACCCCGGAAGCGGGCACCGCCCCGGCCACGCCGACCGCCCCCCGGGCAAGCACCGTCCCGGCCCCGGGCCCCGGCCCCGACGCGTCCGCGGCCCCGAGCACCGCCCCGGAAACCGCCCCGGGCCCCGGCCGCATCCCCGCCTACCCCGCCGCCGAACGCGCCGTGCGAGCCCTCGCCGAGGCCGTGAAATACGCCCAGTGGCGGCGCCAGGCGGCCGTGCCCGGCAAGATCCCCGAGTTCCTCGACGACACCATCGACGAGCCCGGGGCCGCCGCCCTGATCGAGGCGCAGCTCGCCACCGCCCCCGACCCGCGCGGACGCCCGCTCACCCACGACGAGGCCCGCGAACTGCTCGGCCGCTACGGCATCGCCGTCCGCCCCACCCTGCCCGCCCCGGACCCCGAGGCGGCCGTCGCCGCGGCGGCCCGGCTCGGCTACCCGGTCGCCCTCAAGACCACCGCCCCCCACCTGCGCCACCGGGCCGACCTCGGCGGGGTCCGCCTCGACGTCGCCGACGAGGAGGCGCTGCGCCGGGCGTACGGGGAGCTGACCGATCTCCTCGGCAAGCCCGCCGAACTGCTCCCCGTCGTCCAGGCGATGGCCCCGCGCGGCGTGGACACCGTCGTACGGGCCTCCATCGACGCGGCGGCCGGGGCCGTCCTCTCCTTCGGCCTCGCGGGCGCGCCCTCCGAACTGCTCGGCGACACCGCGCACCGGCTGGTCCCCGCCACCGACCGCGACGCCGCCGAACTGATCCGGTCCATCAGGGCGGCCCCGGTGCTGTTCGGCTGGCGGGGATCGGCCCCGGTCGACACGGCCGCACTCGAAGAGCTGCTGTTGCGGCTGTCCCGGCTGGTCGACGACCACCCCGAAGTGGTCTCCGTCGCCCTCGAACCGGTCGTCGTCGCCCCGCACGGGCTGAGCGTGCTCGGCGCGAGCGTCCGGCTCGCCCCGCCGCCCGCCCGGAACGACCTGGGCCCGCGCCGCCTTCCGAACTACTGAGCCCCACCGGCGACCCGCCGCCGGTGCGCACCGGGGCGTCCCCGGCAGCCACCGGTCCGCCGTAGGATGGTGCTCATGGCAAAGACCGGTACGACGACCCAGGGGCTGCGCGCGGCGATCGAGCGCAGCGGCTACTACCCGGCCCTCGTGGCCGAGGCGGTGGAGGCCGCCGTCGGCGGGGAACCGGTCGCTTCGTACCTGGTGCACCAGGAGACCACGTTCGACTCCAACGAGGTGCGCCGCCATGTGACGGTCCTCGTCCTGACCGAGCACCGGTTCATCGTCAGCCACACCGACGAGCAGGCCGCCGACACCAGCTCCCCGACGCCGTACGCCACCACCTCCACCGAATCGGTGAAGGTGGAGCGGATCTCCTCCGTCGTGGTCAGCCGCGTCGTGGCCAACCCGGAGAAGTACGTTCCGGGCACCCTGCCCCGCGAGGTCGTCCTCACCATCGGCTGGGGCGCGGTCTCCCGGATCGACCTGGAGCCCGCCGCCTGCGGCGACGCCAACTGCGAGGCGGACCACGGCTACACCGGCAGCACCACCGCCGACGACCTGAGCCTGCGGGTCAGCGAGGCCGGTGACGGCCCCGACGCCGTGCGCCAGACCCTCGCCTTCGCCCAGTCGCTCTCCGAGGCCACGGCCGCCACCGCGGCGACCGGCCGCTGATGGCCCAGCCCGCCTGGCAGGATCCCGTCCTGCTGCCCCTCGACACCGCGCCCGTGCCCGAGTACGGCAGCGGCTCGCTCGCCGACCTGCTCCCGACGCTCGCCGCCGGACAGGAAGTGCCCGGCTTCACCGCCGCGATCCCCGAGCTGACCCCGGCCGACCGCAACTGCGTCTTCCTGATCGACGGCCTCGGCTGGGAGCAGATCAAGGCCCACCCGGACGAGGCCCCCTTCCTGCACTCCCTCCTCCCCACCTCGCGCGGGGGCACGGGCCGTCCGCTCACCGCGGGTTTCCCCTCCACCACCGCCACCTCGCTCGCCTCGGTCGGCACGGGACTGCCGCCCGGCGAGCACGGCCTGCCCGGCTACACCGCCCGCAACCCGGAGACCGGGGAGCTGATGAACCAGCTCCGCTGGAAGCCGTGGACCGCGCCGAAGGTCTGGCAGCCGTACCCCACGGTCTTCCAGCTCGCCGACGCCGCGGGCGTGCACACCGCGCAGGTCTCCGCGCCGACGTTCGAGCAGACCCCGCTCACCAAGGTCGCCCTCAGCGGCGGCTCCTTCCTCGGCCGGCTCTCCGGCGAGGACCGGATGGACGTCGCCGCCCAGCGCCTGGCCGCCGGCGACCGCTCGCTCGTCTACACGTACTACAGCGAGGTCGACGGCAAGGGACACCGCTTCGGCACCGACTCCGACGCCTGGCGCGGTCAGCTGATGTACGTCGACGGGCTCGCCCGACGCCTCGCCGAACAGCTTCCGCAGCGTTCCGCGCTCTACATCACCGCCGACCACGGCATGATCGACATCCCGTTCGACGAACAGTCCCGGATCGACTTCGACGAGGACTGGGAGCTGCGCGCCGGCGTCGCCCTCCTCGGCGGCGAGGGCCGCGCCCGCCACGTCTACGCGGTACCGGGTGCGGAGTCCGACGTCCTGACCGTCTGGCGCGAGGTGCTCGGCGAGCAGTTCTGGGTCGCGAGCCGGGACGAGGCCATCGCGGCCGGCTGGTTCGGTCCGACGATCGACGAGCGGGTGTACGGCCGGATCGGCGACGTGGTCGCCGCCGCCCACGACGACGTGATCATCACGGCCTCCGTCAACGAGCCGCACGAGTCGGCGATGGCGGGCGTGCACGGCTCCCTGACCCCGGTGGAACAGCTCGTCCCCCTCCTCGAAGTACGCTCGTAACCCCCTCCCGCCGTGCCCCCCCCTCCGAAAGGTGCTCGACCCCTCATGCCCGAGCTGGTGTTCTTCTCCGGAACCATGGACTGCGGAAAGAGCACGCTGGCCCTGCAGATCGGTCACAACCGCTCGGCGCGCGGGCTCCAGGGCGTGATCTTCACCCGGGACGACCGCGCGGGGGAGGGCAAGCTCTCCTCCCGGCTCGGCCTGGTGACGGACGCCGTCGAGGCCGAGGAGGGCATGGACCTGTACGCGCACATCGTCGAGCGGGTCAGCCGGGGCGGCCGGGTCGACTACGTGATCGTGGACGAGGCGCAGTTCCTCGCCCCGGACCAGATCGACCAACTGGCCCGCGTCGTCGACGACCTGGGGCTCGACGTCTTCGCCTTCGGCATCACCACGGACTTCCGCACCAAGCTGTTCCCCGGCTCCCAGCGGCTGATCGAGCTGGCCGACCGCATAGAGGCCCTCCAGGTCGAGGCGCTCTGCTGGTGCGGCGCCCGAGCCACGCACAACGCCCGCACGGTGGACGGCGAGATGGTCGTCGAGGGCGCCCAGGTCGTCGTCGGCGACGTCAACCGGCAGGCCGGCGAGGTCGGTTACGAGGTGCTGTGCCGCCGCCACCACTGCCGCCGCATGACGAGCCGTTCCGTCCACGCCGGGGTGCTCTCGCCGGACGTCCTGCCGGTGTCGTCGGACTGAGCCGTCCGGGCCGCCGCCCCCCGGGCTTCAGCCAACCTGTCCGGCTGTTCCCGGGCGCCCGGTCCGGCGTCAGCCGGCCTTCGCCCCGCCTTCCGCGATCCCGCCCCCGGCGGACCGGATGACCGTGAACACGGCCCCCTCCAAATCCGCGACCGTCGCCAGCCGCCCGCCCGACCCCTCGCGCGGGGGCTGCAGGACGCGCCCGCCCAGCTCCACCACCCGGGCCGCGGCCCGGTCGGTGTCGGCGACCTCGAAGTACGTCATCCAGTGCGGCCCCCGGTCGCGCGGCAGCGCCTGGCCGACCCCGTGCAGCGACGCCACCGGAACGTCGTCCAGGATCAGGGTCTGGTAGTCGAAGTCGGCCGAGACGACCGCCTCCGTCCCGTAGCCGAAGACCGTCTGGTAGAACTTCGCGACCATCGAGGTCTCCTGGGTCACCAGCTCGTTCCAGACAGGGGTGCCGGGCATGCCCGCCGTCATCGTGCCGAGGTGTTCGGAGCCCTGCCAGATGCCGAAGACCGCCCCGCTCGGGTCCGAGGCGATGGCGAGCCGCCCTGCCTCGCCCGCGTCCAGCGGGCCGACCGCGACGGTCCCGCCGCAGGAGCGGATGGCCTCCGCGGTGACGTCGGCGTCGTCCGTGGCGAGGTAGGTGGTCCAGGCGATCGGGAGATGGCGGTCGGGCGGCAGCTGGCCGATGCCCGCGACCTCCTTCCCGTGCAGCAGCCCGCGGACATAGGGGCCCAGTTGTTCGGGACCCGGCCGGAACTCCCAGTCGAACAGAGCCCCGTAGAACTCCTGGGTCGTGGTCAGGCCGTGCACGATCAGACTCACCCAGCAAGGTGTTCCGGGCGTGCGCCGGGCGTGGGCCTCGGTCATGGTCTTCTCTCCTCGGACCGTATGGGTGGCCGTGCGGGGGACGGGACAGGTACGCCGTCCCGGGTCGGGAAGCGGTCCGCGTACCCCGTGCAGATGCTCGCACCCCCCGGCGCGCCAGACGCGCCGGCCGCGCCGCGTCGCCCGGGTTCTCGACGAAGGACGGCCGGATACCCGCCGTCCGTTCCCGCCGATGCTGAGACGGGCGCCGCCGCCGCTGCGCGAGGATGGCACCCATGAAGCCCATCATTACCGCATCCGAATACGTGAGCGAGTCGGCCGGGTCGCGACCGCCGGTGCTCCTGGACGTCCGCTGGCAGCTCGGCGGTCCGCACGGCCGCCCCGACTACGAGGCCGGTCACCTGCCCGGCGCGGTCTTCGTCGACCTGGATACGGAACTGGCCGGTCCGGCGGGCGACGGCGGCCGCCACCCCCTCCCGGACCCGGAGGCCTTCGGGGCGGCGATGCGCAGGGCCGGGGTCTCCCAGGACACCCCCGTCGTGGTGTACGACGGCGGCCTGGGCTGGGCCGCGGCGCGCGCCTGGTGGCTGCTGCGCTGGACGGGGCACCGGGACGTACGGGTCCTGGACGGCGGCCTCGCCGCCTGGACGGGCGACCTCTCCACCGAGATCCCGCACCCCACCGAGGGCGATTTTCGGCCGAAACCGGGGGCCCTGCCCACACTGGACGCGGAAAGCGCGGCGGCTTTCGCCCGGTCGGGTCTGCTGCTGGACGCTCGTGCGGCGGAGCGCTACCGGGGCGATGTGGAGCCGATCGACCGCGTCGGCGGCCACATTCCCGGGGCCGTCTCCGCGCCGACCACCCAGAACGTCGACGAGGAGGGGCGCTACCTGCCGGCCGAGCGGCTCGCCGCGCGGTTCGCCGGGCTGGGGGCGGAGGAAAGCTCCGAAGGCGTGGGCGTCTACTGCGGATCCGGGGTCTCCGGCGCGCACGAGGTGCTGGCCCTGGAGATCGCGGGCTTCACCGGCGTCCTGTATCCCGGCTCCTGGTCCGAGTGGTCCTCGGACCCCTCCCGGCCGGTCGCCACGGGGCCCGAGCCCCAGTAGTCCCGCCGCTTCGGCCACGCGTGGCGGCCGGGGGCGGGGGGACGGTAAGGCAGCGGGGTCCGTACGCGACCGCGTACGGACCCCGCTCCCACCGGTGGTCATTCCCGGTCAGTCCTGCTTCTTGCGCCGGGTGCCGAAGACGATCTCGTCCCAGCTCGGCACCGCGGCACGGCGGCCCGGCCGGACTCCGTCCGCCTCGGCCTGACGGTCCGTCGTCCCGGTCAGCCGGTCGCGGTGTCCGGCCACCGCCCGGGGCATCAGCACATCCGCGTACGCGGATCCCGCGCCGGCCGAGGCGGCGGCGGGCGGCGCGTCCGCCTCCGTCTCCTCCGCCGGTTCGAGCGCGGGCGGCTCGGGCTGGGTGGGCCGCTCGGGGACGACCATGTCGCCGCGGAAGCTCGGCACCGCCTCCAGCAGGCTGGTCAGCGAGTCGCGCTCGCCGGCCGAGGCGCTGCTCACGTACTCCTCGGGCTCGGCGGCGGCCGGGGCGGGCCGCTCGATCTGCCGGTCCAGGGCGCGGTCGAGCGGTCGGTCGCGGTCGGTCTGCCGGTCCAGGCTCCGGTCCAGCGGCCGGTCGCGCGGCAGCCGGGCGATCCGGGGCACGAACGGGAAACTGGGTTCGGGCGCGGCGACGTCGTCGGTCTCGCCGATCAGCGAGCGCGCCTCGTCGTCCACGGCCTGGACCAGCCGCCTGGGCGGGTCGTACGTCCAGCTCGCCGAGTGCGGCTCACCCGCGACCCGGTAGACGAGCAGGACTTCCCAGGTGCCGTCGTCGCGGCGCCACGAGTCCCACTGGACGGTTTCCTTGTCGGCGCCGCGCAGCAGGAGACGCTCCTGCACCGCCTCGCCGAGTTGAGGGCCGGTGTTCTCGCCGGGACGGCGCACAGGAGTCTTCCGGGCCCGCTCGGCCATGAAGGCGCGCTCCGCGAGCACGGGGCCCTCGAAGCGGCGTACACGGTCGACGGGGATGCCCGCGAACTGGGCGACCTCCTCCGCGGAGGCACCGGCCCGTATGCGGGCCTGGATGTCGCGGGGACGGAGGTGGCTCTCCACCTCGATCTCGATCTGGCCGAGCCGGGCGCGGTCGTTGCGCACGGCGGCGCGCAGCCGCTCATCGATCGGAAGCGTGTACTCCGTGCTGTCCGCAGCCTTGAGCACCAGTCGTGTGCCGTCGTTGGAGACGGCCACGACACGCAGTTCGGGCATGGGGACCTCCCGGGTGGTGCCTGCCGACGTCACGTGCGTCGCTGCTTCCGCTAGTCGAGTGTGACCTGCCCGGGTGCAGCCTGCCACAACCTTGCCAAGTTGCCCGGCGTGTCGGGCGCTCGTCCTGGTGCACCACCATGACACGGTTGCCCATTGCGACCCAAAGTGGCCGATTTGGCCGCTCTGTGCAGCAGGCATCCGTGTGATGCCTTGACGCGCCGCCGGTTCGAGTGCCGCCGCCGGCCCCTCCGGTAGCTGCGGAATCCCACGTCGGAGTCCGCCCCAGGGCTCGTCACAGTACTCCATTCGGGCCACCGGGGTGGACCGGCGCGCCGCCGAAGTTCTCGCGGGGCGCGGGAGTTGGGTTACCCAGTTCTCCGCGAAATGCCCCCGATGCGTGTTGTGCTTCACACAATCTCCGGAAACGGAACTATCCACTTCGCTCATTTGTCCCTTCTTGTTGCATGGTGGGAGAGATGTCAAGCAGGGGCTGGTAATGGTTCAGAAGCCGGAAAGCGACACAGAACCCAAGGAAAGGCGCATAGATCTGAGTCTTCCGCAGGTTGCCGGGAGTGCCGTGGCAGCCGTCGCGGCGGCCGTGCTGGCCTCGCAGTTGGGCGTGTACGGCACGATCGCGGGAGCGGGCGTGATGAGTATCGTCGCCACCTGCGGCGGCTCGGTCTTCCAGCACTTCTTCCGCCGCACCGGCGAGCAGATCCGCGAGGTGACGGTGCAGGTGACCCACCCGGAGGGCAGACGGGTGACGGTGCACACCAAGGAGACGACGCCCGCCGGGCGGGCGGGCGCCGCCCTGCGGTCCGAGCCCGAACCCGCCGACGACGCCACCACGGTGCTGGCCACCGTCGACCCGGGCACGGCCCCGGAGGTGCTCCCGGGCGCGGAGAGCACGCGGGTGCTGAAGCCCGTCGACCCGGACCGGACCCAGCTGCTGGACCTCGGCGACGCGCGGACCCGGATGCTCCGGGTCCCGCCGGGCCCGGGCCCCGGAGCGGAGGGCGGGGCTGATGACCGTACGCAGCTGCTGCCGCGGGTCGGCGACCGTACGCGGACGTCCGCGGGGGGCACGGCCGTCGCCGACGACGCGTTCGGCGAGGGCGTCACCCACGGCACCCGGCTGCGCGGCTGGAAGCGCCCCGCGCTCGCCGCCGCCGCGGTCTTCGCCGTCTCCATGGCGGGGATCACCGCGTTCGAGATGATCTCGGGCAGCGACCTCAGCGGCGGCCGGGGCACCACGCTCAGCTCCGTCGTGCGCGGCGGTGGCGACGACCGGGATTCCGGACCCGCCGACCCCACGCCCTCCGGGGACACCGACCGGGACAGGGAGGGGGAGGAGCAGCGGCCGTCCCCCGACGGTGGCACCGGCTCCGCCCCGGCCACGGACCCCGGCGACGGCAACAGCGCGAGTCCCGATCCCGGTACGGGCACGGACGGCGAGAACCCCGGCACCGGGTCCACCCCCACGCCGACGCCCTCGGAGTCCGACGGCGGGACCGCGCCCGACCCGGCGCAGCCCACCCCGACGCCCTCCGGCGACGCCGGAACCGGCGCGCCCCCGACCGGCGCGGAGGGCGCCCCCGGGCAGGGGGAGCAGGACCCGTCCGGCGCCGGCGCCGAGTGACCCACCGGCGAACCGCGCACAGCACATCGGCCCCGGCCCCCTCCGCGAGGAGAGGACCGGGGCCGACGGCGTACCGGAAGCCTCCGGGACTCAGTCGCCGAGCACGCGCCGCAGGTAGTCGTTGCCGAACATACGGTCAGGGTCCAGCCGGTCGCGCAGCGCGGTGAACTCGCCGAAGCGCGGGTAGACCTCCGACAGATAGGCCGCGTCACGCGTGTGGATCTTGCCCCAGTGCGGCCGGCCGGCGTGCGCGGTCATGATCCGCTCGACCGCGGTGAAGTACGACCGGTGGGGCGTGCCCTTGTAGAGGTGCACGGCGATGTAGGCGCTGTCCCGGCCCGAGGCGGTTGACAGCGTCATGTCGTCGGCGGGAGCGGTGCGCACCTCGACAGGGAAGCTGATCTTCAGCGGTGACCGCTCGACCATGGCCTTCAGCTCCCGCAGCGCCGCCACGGCCCGCTCGCGCGGAACGGCGTACTCCATCTCCACGAACCGCACGCGGCGAGGGCTGGTGAAGACCTTGTACGGGATGTCGGTGTACGTACGCGCCGACAGCGCCCGGCTGGAGAGCCGGGCGATCGGGGGGATCGTCGCCGGGACCGCGCGGCCGAGCGCACAGGCGGCCCGGAAGACCCCGTTGGACAGCAGCTCGTCATCGATCCAGCCGCTCACCCTGCCGGGCGGGGCGGCCGGTCCGGCGCTGCGGTTGTTGCGTTTGGTGGTGCAGTTCCCGGTGTGCGGGAACCAGTAGAACTCGAAGTGCTCGTTCTCGGCGACCAGGGAGTCGAAGTCCGCGGTGACCCGGTCGAAGGTCATCGGCTCCTCACGGGCCGTCAGCAGGAAGATCGGCTCCACGGCCAGGGTGACGGCGGTGATCACCCCGAGGGCGCCGAGCCCGATCCGGGCCGCCGCGAAGATCTCCGGGTTCTCCCGCTCCGAGCAGACCAGGACGGTGCCGTCGGCGGTGACCAGCTCCAGCGCGCGGATCTGCGCCGCTATCGAGGCCGAGTCCCGGCCCGTGCCGTGCGTACCGGTGGAGGTCGCCCCGGCGATCGTCTGCTCCATGATGTCGCCCATGTTCGTGAGCGACAGACCCTCGCGGGCGAGCGCGATGTTGAGCCGCTTGAGCGGAGTGCCCGCCTCCACCGTCACGGTCATCGCCCTGCGGTCGATGTCCCGGATCCCGGCGAGGAGGTCCGGGCGTATCAGCACCCCGTCCGTGGCTGCCGCCGCCGTGAAGGAGTGGCCCGCGCCGACCGGCTTCACCCGCAGGCCCTCCGCGCCCGCCCGGCGCAGCACGTCCGCGAGCTCGTCCACGGACGCGGGTGCCTCGGTGCGGGCGGGCCGGGCGGTGACGGTGCCCGCCCAGTTACGCCACGCGCTCGTCGTCGTCCGTGCGTAGGTGTCGGTCATCTTCCCCGCGCCCTCCCGTCGCAGCCGGCCCGGCCAGCCGGCGATACCCCAGGAACGCCACCGCCGCCGCGAGAGCTCCCGCCACGGCGGGCACCGCGTACCCCGCCTCCGCCCCGGCGGCGTCGACCACCCAGCCGGCGGCCGAGGAGCCGAGCGCCACCCCGACAGCGAGCCCGGTACTGGTCCAGGTCATGCCCTCGGTCAGCTTGGTGCGCGGTACGTGCGCTTCGACGAGGGCCATGGTGGTGACCATCGTCGGTGCGATGGCGAGGCCCGCGACAAAGAGCGCTACGGCCAGCAACGGAAGGTTCCCGGCCAGTTGGAGGGGGATCATACTCACGGCCATCGCGCAGACACCCACCAGCCACCTCGTCCCGGGGTTCCCCTTGAGGTGCAGCAGCCCGAACACGGCCCCCGCGAGACACGAACCGAGCGCGTAGACGGCCAGCACCAGGGAGGCCGCCGCCTTGTGGCCGCGCTCCTCGGCGAAGGCCACGGTCACCACGTCCACGCCCCCGAAGATCGCGCCCGTCGCCACGAACGTGGCCACCAGGACCTGGAGCCCCCGCGAGCGCAGCGCCGAGCCCCCGGTGTGCTGCGACTTCGGGTGCGGCACCGGCTCGGTCGCACGCTGCGCGGTCAGCCAGAAGACGCCGACCAGCAGGAAGGCGGCGGCGATCAGCGGACCCGCCTCCGGGAACCAGGCGGTGGAGAGGCCGATGGAGATGATCGGGCCGAAGATGAAGCACACCTCGTCGACGATCGACTCCCACGCGTAGGCGGTGTGCAGGTCCCGGCTGGAGCCCCGGTAGATCGCCGCCCAGCGGGACCGGACCATCGACCCCACGCTCGGCACACAGCCCGCACCCACCGCGAAGACGAACAGCGTCCACTCCGGCGCCCCCTGCTGGGCACAGACCAGAAGACCCGCCACCGCCGCCACCGCGACCAGCGTGACCGGGCGCAGCACCCGGCGCTGCCCGTAGCGGTCGACCAGCCGGGAGACCTGGGGGCCGCAGACCGCCGCCGACATCGCCAGGGTCGCGGAGAGCGCCCCGGCCAGGCCGTAGCGGCCGGTGAGCTGGGAGATCATCGTCACGACACCGATGCCCATCATGGACAACGGCATCCGGCCGAAGAAGCCCGCCGCGGAGAATTCCCGGGAACCGGGGGCGGAGAAGATGACGCGGTAGGGGCTGGGCAAGGGGGACTCCGGTCGTGCCTGTCAGGCGTATAGCTGGCCGATACAGCTTACGGCCGGGCGGACCCGCCGGACACCGGATTCCGGGACGGTACGGGGGAGCGGCAAGGGTACGCGTCCGCCCGGGAGATCCGGCCTCCACGGTCTTCCCGACGGGGCGTCGGATGTCGGTTGCCGCCCTGTCACAGGAGGGTGGCAGGATCGATGCCATGTCCGATCTGCGCGATCCCGCACCCTACGACGCCCTGCTGCTGCTCTCCTTCGGCGGCCCCGAGGGCCCGGACGACGTGGTCCCGTTCCTGGCGAACGTGACCCGCGGCCGCGGCATCCCCGAGGAACGCCTCAAGGAGGTCGGCAAGCACTACTTCCTGTTCGGCGGGGTCAGCCCGATCAACGCGCAGAACCGCGCACTGCTCGACGCACTGCGCGCGGACTTCGCGGAGCACGGCCTGGACCTCCCGGTCTACTGGGGCAACCGCAACTGGGCCCCGTATCTGACCGACGTCCTGCGCGAGATGACCGCCGACGGACACCGCCGGATCGCCGTCCTCGCCACCAGCGCCTACGCCTCCTACTCCGGCTGCCGGCAGTACCGCGAGAACCTCGCCGAGTCGCTGGCCGCCCTGGAGGCCGAGGGGCTGCCCGTGCCCCGGGTCGACAAGCTGCGGCATTACTTCAACCACCCCGGCTTCGTGACGCCCATGGCCGACGGCGTCCTCGCCTCGCTCGCCGACCTCCCCGAGGACGTCCGCGCGGGCGCGCACATCGCGTTCACCACCCACTCCATCCCGACCTCCGCCGCCGACGCCTCGGGCCCGGCCGACGCGCACGGCGGGGGCGGCGCGTACGTCGCCGAGCATCTCGACGTGGCCCGGCTGATCATCGAGGCGGTGCGCGAGGAGACCGGCGTCGCGTACCCGTGGCAGCTCGTCTACCAGTCCCGCAGCGGCGCCCCGCACATCCCGTGGCTGGAACCCGACATCTGCGACCACCTGGAGACCCTGGGCGCCGACGGCGTCCCCGCGGTCGTGATGGCGCCCATCGGCTTCGTCTCGGACCACATGGAGGTCCTGTACGACCTCGACACCGAGGCCACCGCGAAGGCCGCCGAGATCGGCCTGCCGGTCCGGCGGTCCGCCACGGTGGGCGACGACCCGCGCTTCGCCGCCGCCGTACGGGACCTGCTCCTGGAGCGGGCCGCGACCGAGCGGGGCCGGGTGGTGGAGCGCTGCGCCCTGGGGGCCCTGGGAGCCTCCCACGATCTCTGTCCGGTCGGCTGCTGCCCCGCCAGGTCCCCGAAGCCGGCCGCCGCGGGCGCGGACAGCCCGTACGCGTAACCCGTACGCACCGACACCCTTGGGAGCACCGTGACCGACCCCGACCTGTCCGAACTGCTCGACCTCGCCCTGGAGGCCGCCCGCCGCGCCGGCGCCCTGCTGCGCGACGGCCGCCCCGCCGACCTGGGGGTGGCCGCGACCAAGTCCAGCCCCATCGACGTGGTCACCGAGATGGACATCGCCGCCGAGAAGCTGATCACCGGCTACCTCTCCGACTTCCGCCCCGACGACGGCTTCCTCGGCGAGGAGGGGGCCGGCTCCCCGGGCCGCACCGGCATCCGCTGGGTCATCGACCCGCTCGACGGCACGGTGAACTACCTCTACAACCTGCCGACCTGGGCGGTCTCCATCGCCGCCGAGCGCGACGGCGAGCGGGTCGTGGGCGTCGTCGAGGCCCCGATGCGCCGCGAGACCTACCGGGCGGTCCTCGGCGGCGGTGCGTTCGCGAACGGCGAAGCCCTGCGCTGCCGGCCCGCCCCGCCGCTGGACCAGGCCCTCGTCTCGACCGGCTTCAACTACGTCGCCCACGTCCGCGCCCACCAGGCGGACGTCGCCCAGCAGCTGATCCCCCGGCTCCGGGACATCCGGCGCGGCGGCTCGGCGGCCGTCGACCTCTGCGATGTGGCGGCCGGCCGGCTGGACGGCTACTACGAGCGCGGGCTCCACCCCTGGGACCTGGCGGCGGGCGACCTCATCGCCCGGGAGGCGGGCGCGCTGACCGGCGGCCGCCCGGGGCTGCCCGCCGACGGCGACCTGACGGTGGCCGCCACCCCCGGCGTCTTCGAGCCGCTGCAGGCCGCACTCGACGAACTGGGCGCCTGGCACGACTGACGGGCCCGGGGCCCGCCCCGAGGAAGGCCCTGACGAGGGGCCTGAGCCCGCCGCACACGCCACAGGGCCCCGGACACCATGCCGGTGTCCGGGGCCCCGTGGCGTACGGCTCAGACGCTGGTGGCGCCGATCTCCACGCCGTGCTCGGCGGCGAGACGGCGCAGATCGTCCAGCTCGCCCTGCTCGACGTCCGCGAGGAAGTCGTCGCCGTCCTCGCGCGCCCGCGTGAGGACGGTCTCGGTCGTCTTGATGCGTTGCAGCAGACCTGCGGTGAAAGCGTCCATGATGCGCCCCCTCATCGTGGGTCGGTGGCACGGGGGTGTGCCCAGGATCCCCCCGGCCGGGGGCCGGAGGAGCGGGTGATCGCGCCGCCGCTCCGGGGAAATGGAGTGGGTTGTGGCATGCCACGTGACAGGCGTGATCGCGGGTGTGAACCCCTCTTCCCCGCGCCATGGCTCAGAGAAACCTCAACTGGCCCGGAAATCCGCCGCCTTCCCGGCGGGCCGCCGCCGGGAGGCCCGGCCCACCGCCGCCTTACCGCCGGTTTATGCGTGTTGCGGGCAGGATGGAGGCGCACAGTCGGCCATCGCTGCCCGTGTCCGGGCGGGCCCCGCGGGGGCCGCCGGCTCTGTGAACCCATCGAAGGACCGAAGGAAGGACTGCGCCGTGCGCGTACTCGTCGTCGAGGACGAGCAGCTGCTCGCCGATGCGGTGGCCACCGGACTGCGCCGGGAGGCCATGGCCGTCGACGTCGTCTACGACGGTGCCGCGGCCCTGGAGCGCATCGGGGTCAACGACTACGACGTCGTCGTGCTGGACCGGGACCTCCCGGTGGTGCACGGGGACGACGTCTGCCGCCGGATCGTCGAACTCGGCATGCCCACCAGGGTGCTCATGCTCACCGCGTCGGGCGACGTCAGCGACCGGGTCGAGGGCCTGGAGCTGGGTGCGGACGACTATCTGCCCAAGCCCTTCGCGTTCAGCGAGCTGACCGCCCGGGTGCGCGCGCTGGGCCGCCGTACGACGGTGGCTCTGCCGCCCGTCCTGGAACGCGCCGGCATCAAGCTCGACCCGAACCGCCGCGAGGTCTTCCGTGACGAGGTGGAGATCCAGCTCGCCCCGAAGGAGTTCGCGGTGCTGGAGGTCCTCATGCGCAGCGAGGGCGCGGTCGTCTCGGCGGAACAGTTGCTGGAGAAGGCCTGGGACGAGAACACCGACCCCTTCACCAACGTGGTGCGCGTCACGGTCATGACACTCCGCCGCAAGCTCGGCGAACCGCCCGTCATCGTCACCGTGCCGGGCTCCGGATACCGGATCTGAGGACCATGGCCACCACCCCGGGGCCCCCCGTGGCGCCTCCGAAGCCCACCTGGGAGCCCAAGCAGCAGGAGCCCCCGTACCCCTGGCTGCGTCCGACCATCCGGATACGGCTCACGCTGCTGTACGGCGGGATGTTCCTGATCGCGGGCATCGTGCTGCTGTCGATCATCTACATGCTGGCGGCGCAGGCTCTGCACGTGGGCACGGACCTGCCGTTCAAGCTGCTGCCCGACAGCAAGATCCAGCTCATCAACAACGTCTGCCCCGCTCTCACGCCGGGCCTCTCGGCGGACGAGGCGAACGCCGCGCTCAAGGCGTGCAACGAGTCACAGCGCAAGCACGCGCTGGACACCCTGCTCAACCGCTCGCTCCTCGCCCTGGTCGGCCTCAGCGTGATCGCCTTCGCCTTCGGCTACGCCATGGCCGGACGCGTGCTGTCCCCGCTCGGCCGGATCACCCGGACCGCGCGCCGGGTGGCCGGGACGGACCTCACCCGGCGGATCGAGCTGGACGGCCCGGACGACGAGCTGAAGGAGCTGGCGGACACCTTCGACGACATGCTGGACCGGCTGGAGCGGGCCTTCACCGCGCAGCAGCGGTTCGTCGGCAACGCCTCGCACGAGCTGCGCACCCCGCTGGCGATCAACCGCACGCTGCTGGAGGTCCATCTCTCCGACCCGGAGGCCCCGCCGGAGCTCCAGCAGCTCGGCAAGACCCTCCTGGCCACCAACGAACGCAGTGAGCAGCTCGTCGAGGGCCTGCTGCTGCTGGCCCGCAGCGACAACCAGATCGTCGAGCGCAAGCCGGTCGACCTCGCCGAGGTCGCCGAACGCGCCATCGACCAGGCCCGGGCGGAGGCGGTGGAGAAGAAGGCCGAGATCCGCGGCGAGCGGGCCACGGCGGTGGTCCAGGGCAACGGCGTCCTGCTGGAGCGGATCGCCCTGAACCTCGTGCAGAACGCCGTGCGCTACAACGTGCCCGAGGACGGCTGGGTGGAGGTCACCACCGAGGTGCGCGACGGGCAGGCCCTGCTCGTCGTCTCGAACACCGGCCCGGTGGTCCCGGCCTACGAGATCGACAACCTCTTCGAGCCCTTCAGACGGCTGCGTACGGAGCGCACGGGCAGCGACAAGGGGGTCGGGCTCGGCCTGTCGATCGCCCGGTCCGTCGCGCGGGCCCACGGGGGCCGTATCATCGCGGAGCCCCGCGAGGGTGGCGGTCTCGTGATGCGCGTCACCCTGCCGGTCTGAGAGGCTGCGCGATATGACTCTGCACCAAATCTCCATGTTCGCTTTGGGCGGAATTTTCAGGACCCGTTCCCGGGCGGGTCATGTGTGATCGATCACAGGGCCGATTTTCCGACCATCTACTCTCCGTGATCGCGACTCTGCCGGAAAGCCGGTAATCGTCCGGGTTTTCGGGGATCGTTATCACGGGAAGTACACGGGGTGGCACCTGTGAACTGCGCAGTCGGGACCGTGTACGGTCCCCATCGCCACCCAAGCCGAGCCTCGCCGAGGTGCCCGGTTGGGTGTCGATTGAGTAACAGACCTTGATGTGAGGCAAAATCTCCGCCTCAGGTCGGGCACAAGTCCGGCCTCTCACGCGTTACGTGCGCTGAGACACCCGTAGACACCCAAGAGGGGGAGAGCGACATGGCAACGGATTACGACACCCCACGCAAGACCGACGACGACGTGGACCAGGACAGCCTCGAAGAGCTCAAGGCGCGTCGGAGCGACAAGACGGCATCCGCCGTCGACGTCGACGAGTTCGACGCGGCCGAGGGACTCGAGCTGCCCGGCGCGGACCTCTCCAACGAGGAGCTGGCCGTCCGGGTGCTGCCCAAGCAGGCCGATGAGTTCACCTGCATGAGCTGCTTCCTGGTGCACCACCGCAGCCAGCTGGCCCGCGAGAAGAACGGTCAGCCCATCTGCCGCGACTGCGACTGAGGTCGAGTCGGCCGTGGCAGGCGAGACACCGTTCCGGAAGCGGCGCCCCTGGCGCCGGCACGGACCGGAGACGAACCAGGACGGTACAGGCGGCACAGGCCCGGCAGAAGGCGGTAACGCGTCTGCCGAGCGGTCCGCCGCCCCGCCGGATCACTCCGGCGGTTTCGACGACGAGCGAGGCCGTTCGGCCTCGCTCGAGGTGGCCGGGGCGGCAGCGTCGCCGGACCGGCCCCGGGAGCAGGACTGGGCGGATCCCACGACCGGGGGCCGCCTGCACGCGGTGAAACGGGGTGTACGCAAGGGCCGGGAGGGCACGAAGGCACTGGCCGCACAGCTGGCCGACCGCATCATCGACACGGCCCCGCGCGTGCCGGTGCGCGACCTCGCCACCCTGCGGAAGCAGTTCCCCGGGCTGGAGCCCGAGGAGCTGGCCGACAAGCTGGTCACGGGAGCCTGCCGGGCCACCGCGACCGTCGGCGCAGGCATCGGCGCCGCCGCCATGATGCCCGTTCCGCCCGCCATGATCGCCGAGCTCGCGGCGGAGGTGACCGGCGTCGCCGCGATCGAGATGAAGCTCGTCGCCGAGCTCCACGAGGTCTACGGCCGCCGACCCCCGGGCAATCTCGGTCAGCGCAGCACCGCGTATCTGACGTCGTGGACGGAGGAGCGCGGCATCGACCTCATCCGACCCACCACGCTCAACACCGCGCTGGGCGGCCAGATGAAGCGCGAGCTGCGCCAGCAGATCACGAAGCGCATGGCGCGCAATCTGCCCAACCTGATCCCGTTCATGATCGGCGCCGCCGTAGGCGCCACGATGAACCGCCGTGACACCCGCAAGCTCGCCGACCGGGTCAGGAACGACCTGCGCAAGGACCGGATCCCCTGGGACCGGCTGCCCGCGCTGCCTCCGCTGGAGCAGCCCTCGAACCCGGCCGAGCTGCCCAGGGAGCCCAAGGAGATCGAGGGCCCCTGAGCGGCGAAGGGCCCCTGAACCCGCACCGGGTCCGGAACCCCACCCCCTCGACGCCCGCTCAGGCGGCCGGGACGGTGCTCAGCGCCGCCGCCAGGCCCCGCGGGTCCCGCGTGGAGAGGTAGACGTACGGAGTCGGGTCGTCCGGATCCGTGACCTCCACCCGCACCGCCGTCTCCACATAGCCGCGCAGCAGCATGAACGCACGGGCGTCGGCCTTGTGCGTGCGCCAGGCCCGCGCCTCCTCGGCGTCCAGCACCTCGGGCTCGCCGAGCGCCGACAGCGGGATCCGGGCGTCGCCGGCGACCAGCGCCCCCGCCACGACCCTGATCCGGGCGGAGCCGTAGCTGCTCACCAGGAGCGCGGCGGCGACCGTGCCGCCGGCCAGACCGGCGAGCAGCGGCAGGGTGCCCAGCGGCAGAAGCATCAGAGCGCAGGCGATACCGACCCCGAAGGCGATGAACCACCAGGAGCGGGGCGCGGTGAGACGTTCGTCGAAGGCCGGTGCGGAAGGCTGCATGGAACCAAGCTTGGCACGGCGCGACCGGCGGACTGCCGCGCGGGTAAGGTCTGCGCCTGTGAGTGGAACATCAGCAGCTCTGACACCCCCGGCCGACGCCGTCGCGCCGGTCCGGCACCCCGACGCGCCCGCGCCCGGCGAACTCCTCGGAGCGCACTACGAACACTGTTTCGGCTGTGGCGGGGGACAACCGCACGGACTGCACCTGATGGCGCGGGCCGGCGAAGGCGTGAGCGTCACCGCGGAGTTCACCGTGCAGCCCGCCCACCAGGGCGCCCCAGGCCTCGCCCATGGCGGCGTGCTCGCCACGGCGCTGGACGAGACGCTCGGCTCGCTGAACTGGCTGCTGCGCACGATCGCGGTGACCGGACGGCTGGAGACCGACTTCGTCAGCCCCGTCCCCGTGGACACCGTGCTGCACCTCGACGCCCGGATCACCGCCGTGCACGGCCGGAAGATCTACTCCACCGCCACCGGCCGGATCGGCGGCCCCGACGGGCCCGTCGCGGTCCGGGCCGACGCCCTCTTCATCGAGGTCAAGGTCGACCACTTCATCGACAACGGCAGGCCCGCCGAGATCCAGGCGGCCATGTCCGACCCGGACCAGGTCAGGCGCGCCCGCGCCTTCGAGGTGAACCCGTGACGCGCGGCCCCGTCGACGTACTGATCCGCCTCCTCGACCCGGACGTGCCGATTCCGGCGTACGGACACCCGGGCGACGCCGGGGCCGACCTGGTGACCACCGAGGCCGCCGAACTCGCGCCCGGCGAGCGCGCGGTGCTCCCCACCGGGGTCTCCATCGCCCTGCCCGACGGGTACGCCGCGTTCGTCCACCCGCGCTCCGGCCTCGCGGCCCGCTGCGGAGTGGCCCTCGTGAATGCCCCAGGGACCGTGGATGCCGGGTACCGTGGGGAGATCAAGGTGATCGTGGTCAACCTCGATCCACGCGAGAGCGTGCGATTCGAACGGTTCGACCGGATTGCCCAACTGGTTGTCCAGCAGGTCGAGAAGGTGCGCTTCCACGAGGTGGCGGAACTTCCCGGCTCGGCGCGGGCCGAAGGGGGCTTCGGGTCCACCGGCGGCCACGCGTCGGCGGACGGCGCCGAGGGCCAGATCACCCACGGTGGGAACAGCTACGCTTCGGTCGTATCCGACCGGGAAGGACAGTGACGTGTTCGGACGTCGCAAGAAGAGTGGTTCCGCCGAGGACGCGGCGGACGAGGTGCGCGAGGCCGAGCAGGTCGCCGACGAGCCCGAGGGCGGCGACGCCGCCAAGGGCACCCGTCGGATGAATCTCCCGCCCGCCCCCAGGCCGGACGGCCCCTGGGACAGCACCGAGGTCACCCAGCCGGGCGAGGGCCGGGTCGATCTGGGCGGCATCTTCGTCCCCGGCGTCGAGGGCATGGAACTGCGCGTCGAGGTGGCCGGGGACGCGATCGTCGCCGCCACCGTGGTGCTGCGCGACAGCGCGGTCCAGCTGCAGGCCTTCGCCGCCCCCAAGAAAGAGGGCATCTGGGGCGAGGTCCGCGACGAGATCGCCTCGGGCATCACCCAGCAGGGCGGCATCATCGACGAGGTCGAGGGCCCGCTGGGCTGGGAGCTGCGCGCGCAGGTCCCCGTACAGCTCCCGGACGGCACGGGCGGTGTGCAGCTCGTGCGCTTCGTCGGCGTCGACGGGCCGCGCTGGTTCCTGCGCGGAGTGATCTCCGGCCAGGGCGCCGTCCAGCCGGAGGCCGCCGGTCTGCTGGAGACGGTCTTCCGGGACACCGTGGTCGTCCGCGGCGACGGCCCGATGGCCCCCCGCGACCCGATCGTCCTCAAGCTCCCCAACGACGCCCAGATGGTTCCCGAGGGCGTGCAGCAGGAGGAGCAGGAGGGCTCGAAGTTCTCCGGCGGCATGGGCCAGCTCCAGCGCGGTCCCGAGATCACCGAGGTCCGCTAGCGGTACGCGGCGGGACTTCGCGGTAGTCGCGGTACAGGCCGGTGGGCCGCACCCCTTTCCGCGGGTGCGGCCCACCGGCCATTGCCCGGTCGTGTGCCGGACGCACATACTGGCGGGCGACGGCGCAGGCCACGTGATGACGGGGGAGCAGCATGACCGAGAGCACCAGCGGGCAGTCCGGTACGGCCCTCGCCGAGGACCCGGCCCGTACGGCCATGGTCACGGTCGAGGACCTGCACCGCTCGTACGGGAGCGGAGCGGCGGCCGTGCACGCCCTGCGCGGGGTGTCGTTCGAGATCCCGCGCGGTGAGCTGGTCGCGCTCAAGGGCCGCTCCGGCTCCGGCAAGACCACTTTGCTCAACCTGGTCGGCGGCCTGGACACCCCGGACGGCGGCCGGATCACCGTCGACGGCACCGAGCTGGCGGGGCTCGGCGAGAAGGGGCTCCTGGAGCTGCGCAGGGACCGGGTCGGCTTCATCTTCCAGTCCTTCGGGCTCATCCCGATCCTGACCGCCGCCGAGAACGTCGGCGTACCTCTGCGGCTGCGCAGGGCCGACCCTGCCGAGCGCGACGAGCGGGTCGCCCTGCTGCTCTCCCTCGTCGGCCTCGCCGACCACGCCGAGCAGCGCCCCGGCGAGCTCTCCGGCGGCCAGCAGCAGCGCGTCGCCATCGCCCGCGCCCTCGCCAACCGGCCCGCCCTCCTGATCGCCGACGAGCCCACCGGGCAGCTCGACGCCGAGACCGGCCTCGCCGTGATGGAACTGCTCCGCGCGGTCGTCCGCAGCGAGAACGTCACCGCCCTCGTCGCCACCCACGACCCCCAGCTGCTGGGCCTCGCCGACCGGGTCCTGGAGCTGAGCGACGGCCACATCGTCGAACACGGCTGACGTTCCCGGAGCACCCCCGCGCCCGCCCCGGCGCGCATCAGAGTTCCGTCAATACGCCCCCCACCTGCACTCCCGGGACCGAACCACGGTCCCCGGCGGAGTAGCGTCGAGGACGGCAGCCGCACCGGGCGCCACCGGCCCTCCACACGACAGGGCCGGACGGAAGAAGACAATGGGGCCATGGGACGCGGCACACTCCGGATCTACCTGGGCGCGGCACCGGGCGTCGGCAAGACGTACGCGATGCTCTCCGAGGCGCATCGCAGGGTCGAACGCGGAACCGACTGCGTGGTGGCCTTCGTGGAGCACCACGACCGGCCGCGGACCGAGGTCATGCTGCACGGACTGGAGCTCCTGCCGCGCCGGGCGCTGGAGTACCGGGGCGCCGTCTTCACCGAGATGAACGTGGACGCGGTCCTGGAGCGCGCCCCGGCGGTGGCCCTGGTGGACGAGCTGGCCCACACCAACGTCCCCGGCTCCCGCAACGCCAAGCGCTGGCAGGACGTCGAGGAGCTTCTCAGGGCCGGGATCGACGTCATATCCACGGTCAACATCCAGCACCTGGAGTCCCTGGGCGACGTCGTCGAGTCGATCACCGGTGTCCGGCAGCGGGAGACGGTGCCCGACGAGGTGGTGCGCCGGGCCGATCAGATCGAGCTGGTCGACATGTCGCCCCAGGCGCTGCGCCGCCGGATGGCGCACGGCAACATCTACCAGCCCGACAAGATGGACGCGGCCCTCTCGAACTACTTCCGCCCCGGGAACCTCACCGCCCTGCGCGAGCTGGCCCTGCTCTGGGTCGCCGACCGGGTCGACGAGTACCTCCAGCAGTACCGGGGCGAGCACAACATCCGCACCACCTGGCAGGCCCGCGAACGCATCGTCGTCGGACTGACCGGCGGGCCCGAGGGCCGCACCCTCATCCGCCGCGCGTCCCGGATGGCGGCCAAGGGCTCCGGCAGCGAGATCCTCGCCGTCTACATCGCCCGCAGCGACGGCCTGACCTCCGCGTCCCCGAAGGAACTGGCCGTACAGCGCACCCTGGTCGAGGACCTCGGAGGCAGCTTCCACCACGTCATCGGCGACGACATACCGGCCGCCCTGCTGGAGTTCGCCCGTGGCGTCAACTCCACCCAGATCGTGCTGGGCTCCAGCCGTCGCAAGACCTGGCAGTACATCTACGGGCCCGGGGTCGGCGCGACCGTCGCCCGCGAGTCGGGCCCCGACCTCGACGTCCACATCGTGACCCACGAGGAGGTCGCCAAGGGCCGCGGCCTGCCCATGGCCCGCGGCGCCCGGCTCGGCCGCGCCCGGATCATCTGGGGCTGGCTCGTCGGCGTCCTCGGCCCCGTCCTGCTCGCGGTGGTGCTGCGCTCCATGGAGGACGCCCCCGGCCTGGCCAACGACGTCCTGCTCTTCCTCTTCCTGACGGTGGCGGCCGCCCTGCTCGGCGGAGTGCGGCCCGCGCTCGCCTCGGCGGCCGTCGGCTGCATGGTGCTGAACTACTGGTTCACCCCGCCCACCCACACCCTGACCGTCCAGGACCCGGAGAACCTCGTCGCCATCGCGATCTTCTTCGCGGTGGCGGTGGCGGTCTCCTCCGTGGTCGACCTCGCCGCCCGGCGCACCCACCAGGCCGCCCGGCTGCGCGCCGAATCGGAGATCCTCTCCTTCCTCGCGGGCAGCGTGCTGCGCGGCGAGACCGCCCTGGACGCACTGCTGGAACGGGTCCGCGAGACCTTCGCCATGGAGTCCGTCGCCCTGCTGGAACGCGACAGCGACATCGAACCCTGGACCTGCGCCGGATCCGTCGGGCCGGCCCCGGCCGCCCGCCCCGACGACGCCGACGTGGACATGCCCGTCGGCGACAACATGGCCCTCGCGCTGTCCGGCCGGGTGCTGCCCGCCGAGGACCGCCGGGTGCTCGGCGCCTTCGCCGCCCAGGCCGCCGTCGTCCTGGACCGCCAGCGCCTGGTCGGGGAGGCCGAGCAGGCCCGCAGGCTCGCCGAGGGCAACCGGATCAGGACCGCGCTGCTCGCCGCCGTCAGCCACGATCTGCGTACCCCGCTGGCCTCCATCAAGGCCGCCGTCAGCTCGCTGCGCTCCGACGACGTGGCCTGGTCCGAGGAGGACGAGGCGGAGCTCCTGGAAGGCATCGAGGACGGCGCCGACCGGTTGGACCACCTCGTCGGCAACCTGCTGGACATGTCCCGCCTCCAGACCGGCACCGTGACCCCGCTGATCCGTGAGATCGACCTCGACGAGGTGGTCCCGATGGCGCTCGGCGGCGTCCCGGAGGGGAGCGTCGACCTCGACATCCCCGAGACGCTGCCGATGGTCGCCGTCGACCCGGGACTCCTGGAGCGGGTCGTCGCCAACATCGTGGAGAACGCCGTCAAGTACCACCCCGGCCAGGAGCCCGTCGCCGTGGCCGCCAGCGCTCTGGGCGGCCGGGTCGAGCTGCGGGTCGTGGACCGCGGCCGGGGCGTCCCCGACGAGGCCAAGGAACGCATCTTCGAGCCCTTCCAGCGGTACGGGGACGCCCCGCGCGGCGCCGGAGTGGGTCTCGGCCTCGCCGTCTCCCGGGGTTTCGCCGAGGCCATGGGCGGCACCCTCGACGCCGAGGACACCCCGGGGGGCGGGCTGACGATGGTCCTGACCCTCACCGCGGCGCCGGGCGGCGTCCGGGCCGACGCCGAGCTGCCGGCCCGGGCGACCTCATGACGCGCTTCCGCGGGCCGGGCGGCCGCGTGACGCGCCCTGGTGGCCCGGGGCGCCTCGTGACGCGCTCCCGGGGCCCGGGCGGCCTCACGACGCGCCCTCGCGGCTCGGGCGGCCCCCGGGCGTACGCCGCCCGCCCCCGCGCGCTTCCGCCCTCCTCCCCGCGCAGCGGAGTTCTTCCCTCCTCCCCGTACAGCAGAGTTCTTCCCACCTCCCCGTGCAGCAGAAAGGCAGGTCCGCGATGACCAGGGTGCTTGTGGTCGACGACGAGCCGCAGATCGTCCGCGCCCTCGTGATCAACCTGAAGGCGCGCCAGTACGAGGTCGACGCCGCGCCCGACGGGGCGACCGCCCTCCAGCTCGCCGCCGCCCGCCACCCCGACGTCGTCCTCCTCGACCTCGGGCTGCCCGACATGGACGGGGTCGAGGTGATCAAGGGCCTGCGCGGCTGGACCCGGGTGCCCATCCTCGTACTCTCCGCGCGCCACACCTCCGACGAGAAGGTGGAGGCCCTGGACGCGGGGGCGGACGACTACGTCACCAAGCCGTTCGGCATGGACGAGCTGCTGGCCCGGCTGCGCGCCTCGGTACGCCGGGCGGAGCCGGTCGGCCAGGACGGCGGAGCCGAGGCCGTCGCACTCGTCGAGACGGCCGGTTTCACCGTCGACCTGGCGGCGAAGAAGGTGCACCGGGGCGGCCGCGACGTACGCCTCACCCCCACCGAGTGGCATCTGCTGGAGGTCCTCGTCCGCAACGGCGGCCGCCTGGTCAGCCAGAAGCAGCTCCTCCAGGAGGTCTGGGGCCCCTCCTACGGCACCGAGACCAACTATCTGCGGGTCTACATGGCCCAGCTGCGCCGCAAGCTGGAGGCGGACCCCTCGCACCCCCGGCACTTCGTCACCGAGCCGGGCATGGGCTACCGCTTCGAGCGCGGTTGACCCGCGCCGGGCCACCCTTTCGAGTGGTCGCCCGCGGCCTCCGTGCACGGCCCGCTGGACCGGTACCCTTCGGGTATGAGTGCTGTTCCCCGATCCGAGAAAGCCGGGAAGGCCGGGAAGGCGGCGAGACCTTCCGGGCGCTTCCGCCGCATGCTCGACCGGCTCTCCAGTTCCCAGGAGGACCTGGAGTCCGAGGAGCTGCGGGAGGACGCGCAGGCCACCGGATGCACCCGGATCTCCGAGTGCTCCGACCGGCAGATCGTGAAGGTGGCTGGTACGTTGCGGACCGTCACCCTCCGTCCCCGGGCCGGAGTGCCCGCCCTGGAGGCGGAGCTCTTCGACGGCACCGAGCCGCTGGACGTGGTCTGGCTCGGCCGTCGGTCCATCGTCGGCATCGAGCCCGGCCGCAGGATCATCGCCTCGGGGCGGGTCGCCATGAGCCACGGCCGCCGGGTGCTGTTCAACCCCACATACGAACTCCGACCGCTCGGCAAGGAGTAGCCGGTGACGTCTCTCGACAAGCCGACGTCCGAAACGGACCAGCCCCACACGGACCCGCGGCACGCCGGCGGGAGGCACGCCGCCCAGCAGGACGACGAGACGAAGGCCGTCACCGAGGCCGCTCTCTTCGAGGCCTTCGGCGGTGTGCGCGGCATGGTGGAGACAGTCCTGCCCGGGCTGCTCTTCGTCACGATCTTCACCATCAACAAGAACCTGAACCTCTCGGCCATCTCGGCCCTGGCGGTGTCCCTGGCCCTCGTCGCCGTCCGGCTGATCCGCCGGGACACCGTCAAGCACGCCTTCAGCGGCGTCTTCGGCGTGGCCTTCGGCGTCGTCTTCGCGAAGATGACGGGCAACGCCAAGGACTTCTACCTGCCGGGCATGCTCTACACCCTGGGCCTCGCGGTCGCCTACATCGGCACCGCGGTGGCCGGGGTGCCGCTGATCGGACTGATCCTCGGCCCGGTCTTCAAGGAGAACCTCTCCTGGCGGACCCGTAACCCGGGGCGGAAGAAGGCGTACACCAAGGCCAGTTACGCCTGGGGCTTCATCCTGCTGGCCAAGTGCGCGATCCTCTTCCCGCTCTACTGGTGGGCCGACACCACCGAGTTCGGCTGGGTGCTCATCGCGCTGAAGATCCCGCCGTTCCTGCTCGCGGTCTACCTGACCTGGGTCTTCCTCGCGAAGGCGCCGGCGCCCATCGACGTCTTCGCCGAGATGGAGGCCGAGGAACAGGCCGAGAAGGAGCGCAAGTCGCGGGCCGCCGCGGCGCTCCGCGACCCGGACGCCTGACCCGTACACCCGGCGTAGCAGGGGAAGGGGCCCGGAACCGCTCAGCGGTTCCGGGCCCCTTCCCCATGCTCTGCCGGTCAGTCCTCCGACGGATCGTGGCGGACCGACAACAGGTCCTCCAGCTGCTCCTCACGCGCCTGGGCGGCCACGAACAGCAGCTCGTCACCTGCCTCCAGGGATTCCTCGGGGCTCGGCGTCAGCACCCGCGTACCCCGGATGATCGTCACCAGCGAGGTGTCCTCGGGCCAGGCCACGTCCCCGACCCGGGTACCGGCCAGCGCCGACTCCGGCGGCAGCGTCAGCTCCACCAGGTTGGCGTCACCGTGGCTGAAGCGCAGCAGCCGGACCAGATCGCCGACGCTCACCGCCTCCTCGACCAGGGCCGACATCAGACGCGGCGTCGAGACGGCGACATCCACGCCCCAGGACTCGTTGAACAGCCACTCGTTCTTCGGGTTGTTCACCCGGGCCACCACGCGCGGCACGCCGTACTCGGTCTTGGCGAGCAGCGAGACGACCAGGTTGACCTTGTCGTCCCCGGTCGCGGCGATCACCACGTTGCACCGCTGCAGCGCCGCCTCGTCCAGCGACGTGATCTCACAGGCGTCCGCGAGCAGCCACTCGGCCATCGGGACCCGCTCCACCGAGATGGCGGTCGGCGCCTTGTCGATCAGCAGCACCTCGTGCCCGTTCTCCAGCAGCTCGGCGGCGATGGAACGGCCCACCGCGCCCGCCCCGGCAATCGACACACGCATCAGTGACCGTCCTCCTCGGGACCCTGGGCGAAGGCCTCTTCGACCTTGGCGATCTCGTCCGTACGCATCATCACGTGGACCAGGTCGCCCTCCTGGAGGACGGTCTGCGAGGTCGGCAGTATGGCTTCGCCCAACCGGGTGAGGAAGGCGACCCGGACCCCCGTCTCCTCCTGGAGCGTGCTGATCTTGTGGCCGATCCAGGACGGCGTCGTGTGCACCTCGGCGAGCTGCACACCCCCGCTCGGATCGCGCCACAGCGGCTCGGCGCCCGAAGGCAGCAGCCGCCGCAGCATCTGGTCCGCCGTCCAGCGGACCGTCGCCACGGTGGGGATGCCGAGGCGCTGGTAGACCTCGGCGCGCCGGGGGTCGTAGATCCGCGCCGCGACGTTCTCGATGGAGAACATCTCGCGGGCCACCCGGGCCGCGATGATGTTCGAGTTGTCGCCGCTGCTGACCGCGGCGAACGCGCCGGCGTCCTCGATCCCCGCCTCGCGGAGGGTGTCCTGGTCGAAGCCGACCCCGGTGACCCGGCGACCGCCGAATCCGGACCCGAGGCGACGGAACGCCGTGGGGTCCTGGTCGATCACCGCGACGGTGTGCCCCTGCTGCTCCAGGGTCTGTGCGAGAGCGGCCCCGACGCGCCCGCAGCCCATGATGACGATGTGCACTGTGCGCCTACCCCGCCGTCCTGGTCATCCGGCTGACCTGCGAAAACACGCTGCTCACACTTCTCTCTCAGCTTGCTGGGCCAACAACGGTGCGCGCACCCTCGGTGCGGCCCGGAGTCGAGCTTAAGCGCCGGGGAAGTCAATCCCTCATCCGAGTGTCCGCATCCTCGCGCACTCCGGCAAAGGGAAAGCAAAATAGGCCGAACGAGCGCAAGGATCGCGTTAAGGAATGGCGAGGCGTTCTCCGCCGACCGCAGGAGATTGCGGTGCCACGTCGAAAGGGCGTCCGTTTCGGCCACGGGCTCCGCTTACGATCCTCAGCGTGTCCAAACTGACCGACCTGCCCAAACGGATCCTGATCGGCCGGGCGCTGCGCAGCGACAAGCTCGGGGAGACCCTCCTTCCCAAGCGCATCGCGCTCCCCGTCTTCGCGTCCGACCCGTTGTCCTCGGTGGCGTACGCGCCGGGAGAAGTCCTCCTCGTGCTCTCCATCGCGGGGGTGTCGGCGTACCATTTCAGCCCCTGGATCGCCGTCGCGGTCGTCGTCCTCATGTTCACCGTCGTCGCCTCCTACCGGCAGAACGTCCGTGCCTACCCGAGCGGCGGCGGCGACTACGAGGTCGCGACCACCAATCTCGGCCCCAAGTCCGGACTGACCGTCGCCAGTGCCCTGCTCGTCGACTACGTCCTCACCGTGGCCGTGTCGATCTCCTCCGGCGTCGAGAACCTCGGCTCCGCGATCCCGTTCGTCATCGAGCACAAGACGTTCTGCGCCATCGGCGCCATCGTCCTGCTCACCCTGATGAACCTGCGCGGCGTCAAGGAGTCCGGGAAGCTCTTCGCCGTTCCCACCTACCTCTTCGTGGCCGGCGTCTTCCTCATGCTCCTCTGGGGCGCTTTCCGGGGAGTGGTCCTCGGCGACACCATGCACGCCCCCACCTCCGAACTGGAGATCAAGCCCGAACACGAGGGGCTGGCCGGCTTCGCGCTCGTCTTCCTCCTCCTGCGGGCCTTCTCCTCCGGCTGCGCCGCCCTCACCGGGGTCGAGGCGATCAGCAACGGGGTGCCCGCCTTCCGGAAGCCGAAGAGCAGGAACGCCGCGACCACGCTCGCCATGATGGGCCTGCTCGCCGTCACCATGTTCTGCGGCATCATCGGCCTGGCCCTTGCCACCGACGTCAAGATGGCAGAGAACCCGGCGGCCGACCTGATCCGCGACGGCGTCCCGGTCGGCGCGGACTACACCCAGGACCCGGTCATCGCCCAGGTCGCCGAGGCGGTCTTCGGCCACGGGTCCTTCCTCTTCATGGTCCTCGCCGCCGCCACCGCACTGGTCCTCTTCCTCGCCGCCAACACCGCGTACAACGGCTTCCCGCTGCTCGGCTCGATCCTCGCCCAGGACCGCTACCTGCCGCGCCAGCTCCACACCCGCGGCGACCGCCTGGCCTTCTCCAACGGCATCGTGCTGCTGGCCGGCGCGGCGATCCTGCTCGTCTGGATCTACGGGGCCGACTCCACGAAGCTGATCCAGCTCTACATCGTCGGGGTCTTCGTCTCCTTCACCCTCAGCCAGACCGGCATGGTGCGGCACTGGAACCGCCTGCTGACCGACGAACGGGATCAGGCCAAACGCCGCCACATGGTCCGCTCCCGCGCCATCAACGCCTTCGGCGCCTTCTTCTGCGGTGTGGTCCTGGTGATCGTCCTCGCCACCAAGTTCACCCACGGCGCCTGGGTGGCTCTGCTCGGCATGGTCATCTTCTACGGCACGATGACCGCGATCCGGAAGCACTACGACCGGGTCGCCGCCGAGATCGCCGCCGACGAGACCCCCGCGGACGAGAGCGTGCGCCCCTCCCGCGTCCACGCCATCGTCCTCGTGTCCAAGCTCCACCGCCCCACGCTGCGCGCCCTCGCCTACGCCAAACTGATCCGCGCCGACCACCTGGAGGCGCTCTCGATCAGCGTCGACCCGGACGAGACGAAGGCGCTGCGCGAGGACTGGGAACGGCGCGCCGTCAACGTCCCCCTCAAGATCCTCGACTCGCCCTACCGCGAGGTGACCCGCCCGGTCATCGATTACGTGAAGGGCCTGCGCCGCGAGAGTCCGCGCGACGTGATCAGCGTCTACATCCCCGAGTACGTGGTCGGCCACTGGTACGAGCACCTCCTGCACAACCAGAGCGCCCTGCGCCTGAAGGGCCGTCTGCTCTTCACCCCGGGCGTCATGGTGACCTCCGTCCCGTACCAGCTCCAGTCCTCCGAGGCGGCGAAGAGGCGGGCGCGCAGGCGCGCGGACTGGAACGCCCCGGGTTCGGTCCGCCGGGGCCCGGTGGAGCGGAGGCACAAGGAGCCGAACCGCAAGAGGTGAGAGGCCCGTGCGGGACGAGTCGGATCGTGGTGATTCGGCTTGTGGTGACTCGGCTCGTGGCGAGGCCGCTGCGGTGTGTCGGCTCGGGGCGTTTCGGCTCGTGGTGAGGCCGTGCCTGGTGAGGCCGCTCGCCGCACGGACGACGGACCGGGGCCAGGGAGACCTGCGGGCGCCGGGGCCGGTCGTGGTCAGCACCCTGACCGCGTCCGCGTAGACTGGTGGGCTGTCGTCCGGCCGCAGGCCCGACCGTTTGCCCCCTTTCTCCCTGGAGCCTCCCCTCATGCAGAACGAACCCACGTCGTCGCTGGTCGGGGAGGAGTACGAGGTCGAGGTCGGGCCCGTCGCGCACGGCGGTCACTGCATCGCCCGCACCGCCGAGAACCAGGTGCTCTTCGTACGCCACACGCTCCCCGGCGAGAAGATCATCGCCAAGGTCACCGACGGCGACACGGACTCCCGTTTCCTGCGGGCCGACGCGGTACGGATCATCGAGCCGTCCAAGGACCGCGTCGAGGCGCCCTGCCCGTACGCCGGCCCCGGCATGTGCGGCGGCTGCGACTGGCAGCACGCCAAGCCGGGCGCGCAGCGCCGCCTCAAGGGCGAGGTCATCGCCGAGCAGCTCCTGCGGCTGGCGGGCCTGACCCCCGAGGAGGCCGGCTGGGACGGCACGGTCATGCCGGCCGAGGGCGACAAGCTCCCCGCCGGCGAGGTGCCCGCCTGGCGCACCCGCGTCCAGTACGCCGTCGACGCCGAGGGCCGCGCCGGCCTGCGCAAGCACCGCTCGCACGAGGTCCAGCCGATCGACCGCTGCCTGATCGCCGCGCCGGGCGTCTCGGAGCTCGGCGTCGAGAAGCGCGAGTGGCCCCAGATCGCCGCGGTGGAGGCCATCACCGCCACCGGCTCGAACGACCGCCAGGTCATCCTCACCCCGAAGCCCGGCGGCCGGCTCCCCCTGGTCGAACTCGACAAGCCGGTCTCCGTGCTCCGCGTCGACGAGAAGGACGGCGGCGTCCACCGTGTCCACGGCCGCGCCTTCGTCCGCGAGCGCGCCGACGACCGCACCTACCGCGTGGGCTCCGGCGGCTTCTGGCAGGTCCACCCGCAGGCGGCCAACACCCTGGTCCGCGCGGTCATGCAGGGCCTGCTGCCCCGGAAGAACGACACGGCGCTCGACCTCTACTGCGGCGTCGGCCTGTTCGCCGGCGCCATCGGCCAGCGCCTCGGCGAGAAGGGCGCGGTCCTCGGCATCGAGTCCGGCAAGCGAGCGGTCGAGGACGCCCGCCACAACCTGAAGGACCTGGACCGGGTCCGCATCGAACACGGCAAGGTCGACCAGGTCCTGCCCCGCACCGGCATCACGGAGTGCGACCTGATCGTCCTGGACCCGCCGCGCGCGGGCGCGGGCAAGCAGGTCGTCAAGCACCTGTCGGGGCTGGGCGCACGCAAGATCGCGTACGTGGCCTGCGACCCGGCGGCGCTGGCACGGGACCTGGCGTACTTCCGGGACGGGGGGTACAAGGTGCGGACGCTGCGGGCGTTCGACCTGTTCCCGATGACCCACCACGTGGAGTGCGTGGCGATCCTGGAGCCCGCCTCAAAGGGCTCCTGACCTGCTGTTTCTCCGAGTGTGCGTTATGGGCGTTACGTGCGTTAGGTGCGATATCTTGACGCATATCTGACGCATATCTGACGCACGTGACGCACGTTTGACGCACGGACGGCACGGTTTCTGATGGGTCGTCATGCAGGCTTGCCGACCATCGAGTGGAGCCCTCAGCTGTCTGCTCTCAGGCACGCTGAGGTGGCCGGGGCGCTGGCTGCTGAGCTGTTGGCCGCCCCTGCCCATCCCTTCTCGGTAGTGACGTTCTGTGACGCTAGATGAGGTGTCCGGTCCGTGTCGTGTCAGGGGCCGTATGGGCTCCAGTGCCCGAGAAAGGGCCTGAGATCGTCGGCTCGTGGTTCGGGGATGTCGGGCAGTCGGGGCGGTGTGTTCAGAGGGTCGAGGCGCTCCACGCGTGTTGCTGCCCAGTCGATCCACGTTTCGGCTTCGGTCCTGGTCTGGCCTGGGGGCATGGCGTCGACTCGGGTGCGTACGGCGCTGACGTACTCCGCGAGTCCGGTGGCGTGACGCCATGCCGCTTCCTGCGCCTCGAAATGCCTGACCCGATACGCCTCTGCGTACTGGACGCGCGCTTCGTCCATGGCGGCTTCCCAGCGGATGCGCTTCTGGCGCGCTGCTTCGATCTCGTCGAGACGTCTGCGTTCAGCGGCTTCGCCGCGAAGCGTGACCTCCTGCACGATCTCGGCGAGCTGGTTCTCTAGGGAGCGCCCTGGGGTGTCGGACCATTCGCTCGCCCGGTGCGGCTGGCCGCCGCTGAGGACGAAGCGGAGACGTTCGGACGGGGTGTAGTCGAAGCGGGGGATCCTGATCCAGGACTTCTTCTTGGCCTCGGCGAGTTCCTTCTCGGTGGCGACGTGCTCAGTCCGGTCCTGTTCCTGGAGGACGAGGAACTCCACGGTCTGGCCCTGCGCGGTGATGGTGAAGTGGGGAGACGCCCTGTGGCGGCGATGGGGCGGGGGCGCGAAGCCGGTCTGCCCTGCCGCACTGGAGTGTCCTGCGTTCTCGGTGGCGATGATCAGCGCCTGGATAAGCCTGAGGGCGCGTCCTTGGACGGACTTGGTGAGGCCCAGCGGCTGGGGTTCGTTCTGCATGGCCCGGACCACGCTGTGCGGCCGCGCGAGCCGCGAGGGCACAGGGACGGGTTCGAGGGGCGCGAGGCGCCAGGCTGGCATGTTGACGAGCTTGATTTCGTACCCGCCACGGCACCAACCTCCATAGAGCTCCTTCGTCTCCGGGATCCTTCCGGATCTGCGCGCCGTAGCTACACGCGACGGCCACTTCTCCAACTCCGGACCGCTGCCGCTCTTGATGAGTCGGCCGCCCGCCTCCGCGAGCTCCTGTAACAACTGCTCCGTGAAGGTCACGCGAGGCCGTGGAGGAGGGCTGGGCTTTCGCCCAGCTGCCGGAATTTCCTGCGCTCGGGTGGGCGGCGGTTGCGGAGTGGCGGCCTGGGCCTTCCGTGGGCGAGGCCTGCGGGGAGGGTACGTGCCGTGTGCCAGGTAGTGCCGACCGGCGCTCGTCAGAGCGACGCTCCACTGCCCACCCTTGCGGGAGACCGTGACCAGGCCCCGGTTCTGCAGTGCCTGACAGGTGGTTTTGTAGGAGCTGGTCTCCCATACGCTGGCAGGACACCCGGCTTCCACCCACTCAAGAACCGCAAGCTGACGTTCATTGACCGGCCGTTCCAATGGTCTGCCCTCGGATTATGGCTGCGTGACGGGCGGATGCTGTCAGTGATCGTGGTGCAGGGTGGGTGCTGCGTGGAGGGTTCGCCTGAAGAGGTAGCCAGTGTCGCCTTTTCCGCCGGCGGGATTCGAAACCGCGCACATGACTCCGGGGGCCGTCGTTTTCCGATGTTTTACCAGGTCATCAGAGCATCTGATTCTATGTTAGTGGCCCAGCCTCACGCATTCCGCGAAAACGAAACGTTCTGCTTGGTTGCCATTGCATGCTTTCCGGCTTGTTTTGAAAGTCTGGTGCAACGTGGCGGATGCCGTGGGGCGTTGTAGGGGTGCGTGCACCGGCCCTCGATTCGAACGAGTGGGTGGTCGCGTGCATGGATGGCCGAGTGTGCCTGACCGCAGGGAATGCGGCGGCTCCCGGTAACCGCAAGGTCGTATGCCGGTCGAGTGTCGAGTGCGCCTGAGGGCGTACGCGGTCTGTCCGTGGCAGGGGGCGTCACTTCCGGCCGGGGGTCCATTTCATGCCGAGCCGGTAGGCGCGGGAGATCACGTCCTGGACGCCGGGGCCGTCCTGCGGAGTGAACCAGCGCACCTCGCGGCCGATGACGAGTTCGCCCTTCTGCCGCTTGATGAGGGCGATGGCGCAGGCGTGTGCCTGCGGCGGGCACTCGTCCAGAACCACCCGGAAGCGGTCACCGCGGTCGGAGGTCAGCGTCACCACGGCGTCGAGGCCGCGGAAGTCGCCGGACCCTTCGTAGATGTAGACGAAGAGCAGGAGCTTCTGGAACTCGGCCTGGTGGTCCAAGTTGATGACGAGGTTCTCTCCCGTCTCCCGGGCGCCGGTCCGGTCGTCCGCGTCGAGGGCGACGTACGGGAAGCGGTCCACCGTGCCGAACGCGTTGCCCAGTGCCTGCACCACGGTCTTGGAGCCGTCGGTGCAGCGGATCATGCAGCCGAGGTCGAGATCCACATGCCTGGCCGCGGCCGACCGCAGCGATGCCCGTATCCGGCCGAACAGGCCATGGGCCTCGCCGGCCGCCCGCTGGGCGGCGGCCTGCGGTGAGGTCCAGTTGAGGTTGACCTTGATCAGTCCCGAGGTCACGCCGTGCTTGTCCAGGGAGACCGTGGGCGAGGCCTTCGTCAGGTTCACAGTGGCGGGCTGGGTCATGCGGCGCCTTTCGGGGAAGGCCCGGGGAGCCGGGGTGGTCGACGACCATACAGGCGGGGCGTGAGGCGCCGCAGGGAATCAGTTGTTGACGGTCTGGTGCGAGGAGGATCCGTCGGCCGGGCGGCGGAGCCGGCGGGACTTGGAGGGCGTGCGAGTTGCTGAAAGCAGCAGTGACGCGCGGAGGTGGCGCCGTACTGATCCCTGGGGTTGTTCGATCCGGCGGCCGTTAGTGTGAGCGCAGTTGGTGGGGGAGTCCGAGCCGGAGCGGAGCGCGGAGAGTTTTGGGCGGTCTTACGGAGGCGAAGCTGAGGGTGCTGGCCGGCGAGCGTTCGTTCGGGCGCGGGCTCGGTTACGTCGACGAGGTGTCCGGTGTGGAGTTCGGTGACGGCTGGATCAGGGCGTCGGTGCACGGAACGGAACGGTACGAGACGGAGCTCGTCCTGGGTGGGCACAAGGGGAAGGGGCCGGCGGGCACGTGTGACTGTCCGTACGGCCAGGAGGGCAACTTCTGCAAGCACCTGGTCGCACTCGGCCTGACCGTGATCGCCCAGGAGGCGGACCTCCCGCGTCTGCGGGAGTCGGCCCTGGACCGGGCGCGCGGCCTCGATACCTGGCTGTCCGCCCTGTCGCGGGAGGAACTGCTTACTCTCGTACGAGACGAGATCGCCGTGGACCGGCAGCTTGGGCGCCGCCTGGAGCTGCGTGCGGCGAGTGCTCGCGGAGACCTGGCCGGGATCCGGGCCCGCATCCGTGAGCTGCTCGACATCGGCCCGTTCGCCCAGTACGGCTACGTCGAGTACGCCGACGCCCGCGCCTACGCCGACCAGGCCGGGCAGGCGGTGTCCGCGATCCGCTCGCTGACCGGCTCCGGCCGGGCCTCCGACGCGATAGCGCTGTCGCGGGAGGCGATCGGGCTGCTGGCCGGGGTGGCCGAGAGCATCGACGACTCCGACGGCTGGCTCGGCCAGATCGGCGCCGGCCTCGCCGACGCCCATCGCGACGCCTGCTATGAAGCCACGCCCGAGCCCGAGGAACTCGCGCACTGGCTGGTGACCCACGCGCTCGACGAAGCGGCCGACCTGACGGACATCGACCCGCTCGACTACGAAGACCTGCTCGGCGAGCAGGGACTGATCGCCCTGCGCCGGTACGCGACGGAAGCATGGACGGCCAACCGCACCGGCTGGGCCGAGAGGCACCTGCTGCAGCGCCTGGCGAAGTCGGGCCGGGACGTCGACACGGTGATCGCCGTGCACGCCGCCGACCTCGCGCCGAATGGTCACACCCACCTGCTCATCGCCCGCGAACTGGACACCGCCGGTCGCCCCGCCGAAGCCCTGGAGTGGGCCGAGCGCGGCATCCGCGACGCTGAGGACCTCGCCACTGTCGACACCGCCCTGGTCGACCACCTCACCGACCGCTACACCCGAACCGGCCGGCTCGCCGACGCCGTCACCCTGCGCCGTGACCACTTCGCCGCCCGCCGCAGCCTGCTTGCCTACCAGCAGCTGCGCGCCGTAGCCAGGGCCGCCGCATGTTGGCCGCCCGAGCGCGAGAAGGCTCTGGCCTTGTTGCGCACCGACGCGGAACGGGCGAAAGGCTGCGGTGGGCGTGTCCTCGTCGACGTCTTCCTGGACGACAAGGACACGGATGCCGCTTGGTGCGCGGCCACGGAGCACGGCGCCCACGACGGCCAGTGGCTCACCCTCGCCGACCGATCTCGCGCCACCCGCCCCGCCGGTGCCCTCGCCGTCTACCACCGCCTGGCCGCCCCGCTCACCTGCCAGACCGGCAACCACGCTTACGAACAGCTCGTCAGCCTGCTCCTGAGCATCCGCGACTGCCACCGTCACCTCGGCACGCCGGACGACTTCACCACGTACGTCACCGACCTGCGCGCCTCCCAGAAGCGCAAACGGAACCTGATGCGCCTGATGGACGAACACGACCTGTGACCCACCAGCATGCGTGTTGACGCCGTCAACGCATTGAAGTGTTGTTTACGATGGAAGCATCGTGTACGCTGCCTGTGGGGCTGGGAGTCTGTCCGTGTCGCATTCCACGGCATTCTCCCGTGGGGAGTCGTGTGCTCGCAGGGCCACGCGAAGATGCAAGGGAATGGGCTGTGGCGACGGAGATGATCGCAGGGCGGTTCCGGCTTCTGGGGGCTGTGGACTCGGGCAACATGGGTGAGGTCCACAGAGCCGAGGATCTTGATGCCGCCCCGGGCGACGCCGACCGCGTCGTGGCGGTCAAGCTGATCCTCCGGCGCCGGTCCGGTCTGCGGATCGACACGCACGGCGACACCAAGACGGTGGAGCGGTTCGCCCGCGAGGTGCGGATCATGCAGACCTTCGGCCGGCACCCCAACCTCCCGCGTACGATCGCCGGCGGCGTGGACGACACGAACGGCGGCCTGCCCTACCTCGCGATGGAATTCCTCGACGGCCATCCTCTGGCCGACCTGGTCGCCGACGAGCCGCAGCTGCCGATCTCCTGGGCGGGGGCCATCGCCGCGCAGATGGCGGAGGGACTCAAGGCCGCTCACGTCGAGGGTGTCGTGCACCGCGACCTCAAGCCCCGCAATGTCATGCTCACCCGCGGTGGCCTCGTGAAAGTCCTCGACTTCGGCATGGGGCGGATCGTCGACGACCCGGACGGCGCCAAGCTCACCAGCACGGGCGTCACCGTCGGCACCGCCCGCTACATGGCCCCCGAGCAGTTCCAGGGTGGAGCCGTGACCCCGGCGGCGGACCTCTACGCCCTCGGCTGCGTCCTGTACGAGATGCTCCTCGGCGTGCCGCCGTTCGTCGGCACCTCCGCGTACGAGCTCGGCGAGAAGCACGTCCATCAGGCGCCGAACCCGGTCCGGTTGGTCCGGCATGACGTCCCCGAGGCGCTCGCCCGCCTCGTCGACCGCCTGCTCGCCAAGAATCCGGCGGACCGCCCCGAGAGCGCCGCCGCGGTACGGGACACCCTGCTGCCGTTCGTCGCGCCCGCCGAACCGCTGCCCGCCTGGCGCGAGTTCGACCCGGTGGGCCGCCTCCTCCAGGACCGGTCCGCGCTCTCCACGCCCACGGCGCGGCAGGCTCCGGCCGACCAGCCGCCCGCCCAGACCCGCCCACACACGTCCGGCATGGACGTCTTCGGCGTCCACCGGGACCTGATCGACGAGTACCGCGCCTTCACCCAGGGCGGCACGATCATCCGTGACGAACGCGTCGCCGACTTCGTCCGGCGCGACCTCGACGCCAAGTCCCAGTGGCCCAACCCGTGGATCTCCCTCAACCCCTTCTTCGACTCCGCCGGCACCGTTGCCGAGCTCGCTTCCCAGGGCGTCCTCCACCCCGAGTGCGCGCGGATCTTCCAGGCGAAGAAGGCCAGGGGCGGCACCGTCTGCGACGGCCGCCCGCTCACCCTCCACCAGCACCAGCGCGAAGCCGTCGACGCCGCCCGGTCCGGGGCGTCCTACGTCCTCACCACCGGCACCGGCTCGGGCAAGTCCCTCTCCTACATCGTGCCCATCGTCGACAAGGTCCTCAGGGACCGGGAGACGGAGCCGCGAGGGACGGCCAAGAGAGTCCGCGCGATCATCGTCTACCCCATGAACGCCCTGGCCAACAGCCAGCTCAAGGAGCTGGAGAAGTACCTGAGGGACGGCTACGGCGCAGGACGCGAGCCCGTCACCTTCGCCCGCTACACCGGCCAGGAGGACGACGCCGCCCGCAGGGAGATCCGTGACAACCCGCCGGACATCCTGCTCACCAACTACGTGATGCTGGAGCTGATGCTCACCCGTCCCGACGACCGAGACAGCCTCGTCCGGATGGCCAAGGGCCTCGAATTCCTCGTCTTCGACGAACTCCACACCTACCGAGGCCGCCAGGGCGCCGACGTCGCCCTGCTCATCCGCCGCGTCCGCGAGGCGTGCCAGGCCGACCGTCTCCAGTGCGTCGGAACCTCCGCCACCATGTCCACCGAGGGCACGATCGACGAGCAGAAGAGCGTGGTCGCGGGCGTCGCCTCCAAGCTCTTCGGCACGAGGATCCGCACCGAGCACGTCATCGGCGAGACCCTGGTCCGAGCCACCGACCCGGCCCCCGACACCGTCCCTGCCGAGCGGCTGCGCACCACCGACGCGCCCCGTGCGTACGCGGACCTGGTCCGCGACCCGCTTGCCCGCTGGATCGAGACCCGCTTCGGCCTGGCCACCGACACCCTCACCGACCGCCTCGTCCGCCAGAAGCCCGCCAAGATCGAGGACGCGGCCGAGGACCTCGCCCGGGAGAGCGGCGTGTCCGTCGAGGACTGCGCCGCGGCCCTGCGCGCCACCCTGGAGGCCGGCTCGCAGGCCCGTCACCCCGTCACGGAGCGCCCCCTCTTCGCCTTCCGCCTCCACCAGTTCCTCTCCAAGGGCGACACCGTCTACGTCACCCTGGACGACCCGGCCAGCCGACACCTCACCCGTGACTACCAGCAGGTGCAGCCCGGCACCGACGGCAAGCTCCTCATCCCGCTCGCCTTCTGCCGGGAGTGCGGCCAGGAGTACCTGACGGTGTGGCGCACCGAGAAGGACGGAGAGGTCCGCTACGAGTCCCGCCGCGACACCTCCGCCACGGGCGGCAGGGCCGGCGACGGCTACCTCTACGTCGGCCGCCCGTGGCCCCGCTCGCTCGATGAGGCCGTCGCCGAGCGCAAGCTGCCGGAGTCGTGGCTGGAGCTCGACGACCGTGGTCAGGAAGTCGTCAGGAAGTCGTACCGCGAGCGCGCGCCCCGCGCCGTGACCGTCGATCCCTACGGGTACGAGGGACGGGGCGACCTGGACGCCGCCTTCATCCCGGCCCCGTTCCGCTTCTGCATCCAGTGCTCGGTGTCCTACGAGCAGCCGCGTGGCAAGGACTTCGCGAAGCTCGCGACCCTCGACCAGGAAGGCCGGTCCTCCGCCACCTCCCTGGTGTCGGCGGCCGTCGTCCGCTCCCTCAAGGCCGTTCCCGAGGAAGCCCTCGACAAGGAGGCGCGCAAGCTCCTCACCTTCGTCGACAACCGCCAGGACGCCTCCCTCCAGGCCGGCCACTTCAACGACTTCGTCCAGATCACCCAACTGCGCGGCGCGCTCTACCGGGCCGCCCTGGACGCCGGGGAAGAGGGCATCCACCACGAGGAGCTGGCCACCCGCGTGGCGAACGCCCTCGCCCTGGACCCCGTCGAGTACACCGGCCAGTCGGACCTGCCGCCCGCCCTCGCCCGCAACGCGGCCAAGACCCTGCGTGACGTCATCGCCTTCCGTCTCTACCTCGACCTGGAGAGCGGCTGGCGCATCACCATGCCGAACCTGGAGCGGACCGGTCTGCTGACGATCGACTACGCGGACCTCCAGTGGGTCGCCGAGCGTGACGAGCGCTGGCAGGACACGCATGCGGCGCTCCGCGACGCCGACCCCGCCCTGCGCGCCGAGATCACGCGGACGCTCCTGGACGACATGCGCCGCGAACTCGCCATTGACGTCCAGTACTTCCGCGACGACTTCGACGCCCTCCAGCGTGCCAGCGAGGAACGCCTCATCGACCCGTGGGTCCTCGGCAGGTCCGACGCGCCCAGGGTCAAGACCGCCTACCCGCAGCCCTCCAGCCCTGGCATGGACCGGTCCGGGCACTTCCTCTCGGCCCGCGGCAAGTTCGGCAAGTACCTGCGCCGCACCGCACCCACGGTCTTCGACGTGCGCGACGGCGTGAAGCTGGACAACACCGACCTCCAGAAGATCATCGAGGACCTGCTGAAGGTGCTCGCGAAGGCCGGCCTGGTCACCGAGGTCAGCGCCGCCCCCCAGCGTGCCGGCCGCTTCCGCGCGCCGACCGGTCCCGCCGCCACCGGCTACCGGATCTCCGCCGCCTCCCTCATCTGGCGGGCCGGCCCCGGCGAGTCCGGCGCCCACGACCCGCTGACCCGCACGTACGCCAGTGGCGACGGACCGCGCGTCAACACCTTCTTCCGTGACCTCTACCGCAACGCCGCCGTCGAACTGTCCGGCCTGTTCGCCCGCGAGCACACCGCCCAGGTCGACCCGGCCGAGCGCGAGCGCCGCGAAGAGGCGTTCAGCAAGGCCGAACTGAAGCTCCTCTACTGCTCCCCGACCATGGAGCTGGGAGTCGACATCTCGTCCCTCAACGCGGTCATGATGCGCAACGTGCCGCCGACCCCGGCCAACTACGCACAGCGCAGCGGACGCGCCGGCCGGAGCGGCCAGCCCGCCCTCGTCACCACGTACTGCGCCACCGGCAACAGCCACGACCAGTACTACTTCCGCCACTCCGAGCGCATGGTGGCGGGTGCAGTCGCCCCGCCCCGCCTCGACCTCGCCAACGAGGACCTCGTCCTCTCCCACCTCCAGGGCATCTGGCTCGCCGAGGTGGGGCTGAAGCTGGGCCGCGCCATCCCGCAGATCATCGACATCGCGTACGACGAGAGCCTGGGCCGCCCGAACCCGGCGCTCCACCTCCACGACGACCTGTACGCCGCCTCCCGCGACGCCGACGCGCAGGCCCGCACGGTGGCGGCGGCCCACCGGGTCCTCGGCCCGCTGCTTCCCGACTTCGCCACGACCGTCTGGTGGGACGAACGCTGGATCGAGGACCGCGTCCGCACCGCCCCCGACCGCTTCGACCGCGCCTTCGACCGCTGGCGCGACCTCTTCCGGGCCGCCCTCGTCGACCAGTACGTCCAGAACAAGCGGGTCCTCGACCACACCCTCACGGAAGGGGACCGGCGGCGTGCGACAGGCCGCCGCAAGGAGGCCGAGACCCAGCTCAACCTCCTCAAGAACGAGACCCCGGACAGCCGGTCCGTCCTCTCCGACTTCAACCCCTACCGCTACCTCGCCTCCGAGGGCTTCCTGCCCGGCTACTCCTTCCCCCGCCTGCCGCTGGCCGCCTACATCCCGACCACCGGCCGCCGCCACGGCGACGGCGACTACCTCCAGCGCCCCCGTTTCCTCGCCATCCGCGAGTTCGGCCCCGGCGCGCTGATCTACCACGAGGGCGCCCGCTACCAGGTGACCCGCGTCCAGCTGCCCCCGGACTCCTCCGGTGACATCGCCACCACCGCGGCCACCCGCTGCAAGCACTGCGGCTACCACCACGATCCCGAGCAGCGCGCCGACGTCTGCGACATGTGCAAGGAGCCGCTCGGCGCCGCCGCCTACAACCTGCTGCACCTGCACACCGTCTACACCCAGCGCCGGGAGCGGATCTCCTCCGACGAGGAGGAGCGCCGCAGGGCCGGATTCCGGCTGGAGATCTCGTACCGCTTCCAGGACCACGGCATCCGCAAGGGCCGCCAGGACGCCCACGTCTCGGACCCGGCGGGTAGTCTCGCCACGATCTCGTACGGCGACTCGGCCACCGTCCGCATCACCAACAAGGGACGGCTGCGCGCCAAGGAGAACGAGCAGGACGGCTACTGGCTCGACCCCGCAAGCGGCCACTGGATGAACGAACGCGATGCCGCCGAGGCGTCCGGCGACTCCAGCGAGATGCCGGTCATCGACCCGGACGGCAACGAGAAGCGCCGCAAGAAGCGAGTCGTCCCCTTCGTCGAGGACCGCCGCAACATCCTCGTCGTCACCCTCGACGAGCCGCTGCCCGAACCCATCGCCCTCACTCTCATGTACGCCCTGGAGCGGGGCGTCGAGGCTGCGTTCGAGCTGGAGGACTCCGAGCTCACCAGCGAACTGCTCCCGCCCGACGACGGTCCCCGCAACCGCTTCCTGCTCACCGAGGCCGCGGAGGGCGGCGCCGGAGTCCTGCGCCGCCTCCAGGCCGAGCCCGGAGCGCTCGCCGCCGCCGCCCTCCGCGCCCTGGAGATCTGCCACTTCGACGAGCACGGAGTGGACCAGGCCAAGCAGCACTGCGCCCGCGGCTGCTACGACTGCCTGCTCACCTACGGCAACCAGCTCGACCACGCGGCCATCGACCGCCACACCGTCGTCCACCTGCTGCGCCGCCTCGCCTCCGCCGTGTCCGAGCCCGAAGGGCGGGGCGAGTCCCCGACGGAGCAGCACCGGCGGCTCGTCGAGGAGCTGGGGCGAACGGCCCCGAAGCTCGCCGACACGCCGGCCGACGACGCCGACGACATGGCGAACACTCCCCTGGAGCAGACCCTCGTCAACTGGCTCAGGGACCACGGCCTGCGCCTGCCCGACGAGGGCCAGACCCTCGTCGGCACCGCCCTCCCCGACTTCGTCTACCACCTGCCCGGAGTCAACCTCGCCGTCTTCGTCGACGGGCCGGACAGGGAGGAGGACGCCACCCGGGACGAGGACGCCGAGGAGCGCCTCTACGACGCCGGCTGGGGCGTCGTCCGCTTCCCGGCCGACCCCGCCGACTGGGACGCCGTCGTCGCCCGCCACGCCCGCTACTTCGGCGGCCCCGCCGCCTCCTGACCACGGAACCGACCGACCACCCGAGGACCCCGAGGACTCACCCGATGACGCTCACCTACTCCGCCGGTTCCCTGGTCACCGCCCGAGGCCGCGAATGGGTCGTGCTCCCCGAGAGCGCCCCCGACATGCTCGTCCTGCGCCCGCTCGGCGGTTCCGACGACGACATCGCCGCCGTCTTCCCCGCCTTCGAGGACGTCAGAGGCGCCGAGTTCGCCCCGCCGTCCGCCGCCGACCTCGGCGACCACCGCGCCGCCGGACTGCTGCGCTCCGCCCTCCGCATCGGCTTCCGCTCCGGAGCCGGCCCCTTCCGTTCCCTCGCCGGCATCGCCGTCGAACCCCGCGCCTACCAGCTCGTCCCGCTCCTCATGGCGCTGCGGCAGAGCACCGTACGGCTCCTCATCTCCGACGACGTCGGCATCGGCAAGACCGTCGAGGCCGGCCTCATCGCGAGCGAACTCCTCGCCCAGGGCGAGGCACGCGGCCTTGCCGTCCTCTGCTCACCGGCCCTCGCCGAGCAGTGGCAGGAGGAGCTGCGCACCAAGTTCGGCCTCGACGCCGAACTCGTCCTCGCCTCCACCGTCTCCCGCCTGGAGCGCGGCCTGGACCTGGGCCAGTCGCTCTTCGACAAGTACCCCCACGTCATCGTCTCCACCGACTTCATCAAGTCCACCCGCCACCGCGACGACTTCGTCAAGCACTGCCCCGACCTGGTGATCGTCGACGAGGCCCACACCTGCGTCGCCGCCGACGACACCACCTCCACACAGAACCAGCTCCGCTACGAGCTGCTGCGCCGGATCGCCGAGGACGCCGAGCGTCACCTGCTCCTCGTGACCGCCACCCCGCACAGCGGCAAGGAGTCCGCCTTCCGCAACCTTCTGGGCCTGGTCAGGCCCGAACTGGCAGGCACGGACCTGGACTCCGACCAGGGCCGACGACTCCTCGCCCAGCACTTCGTCCAGCGCAAGCGCGCCGACGTGCGCCAGTACCTGACGACCGAGGACGGCCTCGGCGACGACAGCCTGGCCGAGCGGACCGCGTTCCCGTCCGACCGCTTCTTCAAGGACGAGACCTACAAGCTGTCCCCGGCCTACCGCGCCCTCCTCGACGACGCCATCGCCTACGCGAGCGAGCGTGTCGAGGCCGCCGACAGCCAGGGCAAGCGCGAGGCCCGTATCGCCTGGTGGTCCGCGATCGCCCTGCTCCGCTCCCTCGTCTCCTCCCCGCGCGCCGCCGCCCAGACCCTCCGTACGCGCTCCGCCGCCGCCGCTGCCGTCAGCGCCGAGGAAGCCGACCGCTTCGGCGCGCCCCTCACCCGCGACGCGGCCGACAGCGACAGCCTGGAGGGCATGGACGTGGCCCCCGGCGCCGAGACCGACGACGCCGGCGCCCGCCTCGCCGAACTCGCCGACCGGGCCGCCGCCCTGGAGGGCCCGGACGGCGACCTCAAGCTGAAGGCCCTGGTCAAACATCTCAAGGCGCTGCTCGCTGACGGCTATCACCCGATCGTCTTCTGCCGCTACATCCCCACCGCCGAGTACGTCGCCGAGCACCTGGACGGCAAGCTCGGCAAGAAGACCGTCGTCCGCGCCGTGACGGGCACGATCTCGCCCCAGCAGCGCATCGAGCGCATCGAAGAACTGGCCGAGGAGGCCGGCCAGGAGGCCGCCGCCCGCCGTGTCCTCGTCGCCACCGACTGCCTGTCCGAGGGCGTCAACCTCCAGCACCACTTCGACGCCGTCGTCCACTACGACCTCGCCTGGAACCCCACCCGCCACGACCAGCGCGAGGGCCGCGTCGACCGCTACGGACAGCACCGCGACGAGGTCCGGGTCATCACCCTGTACGGCAGCGACAACGGCATCGACGGCAAGGTCCTCGATGTCCTCATCAAGAAGCACCGCCAGATCAAGAAGGACCTCGGCATCTCCGTCTCCGTCCCCGACGAGACCTCCTCCGGCGTCACCGACGCCATCGTGGAGTGGCTGCTGCTGCGCGGCCGGGAGGGGGAGCAGGGCACCCTCTTCGAGGCAGACTCCTTCCAGCAGAGCTTCGCCGACCTGGAGGCCGACTGGAAGTCCGCCGCCGAACGCGAGACCCGCTCCCGCTCCCGGTTCGCCCAGCGGTCCATCCACCCGGAGGAGGTCGCCCGCGAGGTCCTCGCCATCCGCGACACCCTCGGCCGCGCCGACGAGGTGAATGACTTCGTACGGACCTCCCTCGCGGCCCTGGAAGCCCACCTGGTGGAGGCGGGCGACGGCTCCGGCGACTTCACCGCCGAGGTCAGCGGCACCTCCGCCGGCCTGCGCGACGCCCTCGCCCCCGTCGTCGGCTCCGCCGCCGTCGAAGGCGCCCGCCCCATCCCGTTCCGTACGACCTCGGCGGTGGCCCGGGGCGAGGCCGCCCTCGTCCGCACCGACCCCGTCGTCGGTGCCATCGCCGCCCACGTCCTGAACTCCGCCCTCGACAGCCAGGCCGACGGCCGCCGCCCCGCCCGCCGCTGTGGTGTCGTCTCCACCCGCGCCGTCGAGACCCGCACGACCCTGCTCCTCGTCCGCTACCGCTTCCACCTCACGCTGCCCTCCCGGCAGGGGGAGAAGCAGCTCGTCGCCGAGGACGCCCGCCTCCTCGCCTTCCAGGGCTCCCCGAAGAACGCCGTGTGGCTGCCCGAGGACCAGGCCCACGCCCTCCTCGCCGCCCAGGCCGCCAACAGCGTCGACCCCGACCACGGTGAGCACATGATGACCCGGGTCCTCGGCCAGCTCCCGGCCGTCACCGACCACCTGGAGCAGTACGGCGACGCCCTCTCCGCCGAACTCCACGAGTCCCACCGCCGCGTCCGCCGCGCCTCCGACGAGATCGTCCGCGGCCTGCGGGTCACCGCCCAGAAGCCGGCCGACGTCCTCGGCGTCTACGTCTACCTGCCCGCCGCGTCCGGAGAGGCCGCCGTCTGATGTCCGCCACCACCCGCAACCAGGTCTTCTCCGCCGTCCACACCGTCGGCGGCCTGCTCCCCGCCGACATGCTGATCCGCATCGCCGACGGCAAGGACGTCAAGGGCTCCGCTCCCGCCGACTACCAGGTCATCGGCGCCCGTTCCGTACGCGACGAGGCCGAACGCCACTGGGACTACCTGAAGTCCGTCTGGCGCGAACTGCGCGAGAAACTGCCGGTCGCCCCGGACGCCGAGACCCCGGCCGACCCGACCGGCCTGGCCGTCTCCCAGTGGCTGGAACCGCTCTTCGCCGAGCTGGGCTTCGGCCGCCTGACCCCGATCGGCGCCACCGGCATCCCGGCGGACAGCGACCCCGACCGCGTCTTCCCCATCAGCCACCGCTGGAACCACGCCCTCCTCCACATGACGGCCTGGAACGCCGACCTGGACAAGCGCACCGGCGGAGCGGGCACGGTCCCGCCCCAGTCCCTCGTCCAGGAGTGCCTGAACCGCACCGAGGCCCACCTGTGGGGCGTCCTCACCAACGGCCGCCGGCTCCGGATCCTGCGCGACTCCAGCGCGCTCGCCACCGCCTCGTACGTCGAGTTCGACCTCGAAGCCATCTTCGACGGCGAACTCTTCAGCGAGTTCGTGCTCCTGTACCGCCTGCTGCACGTCTCCCGCTTCGCGGTGGCGGAGGGCGCGGCCCCGTCCGCCTGCTGGCTGGAGAAGTGGCGTACGGAGGCGATCGCGTCCGGCACGCGGGCCCTGGACCAGCTCCGCAAGGGCGTCCAGGAGGCCATCACCACCCTGGGCACGGGCTTCCTGCGCCACCCGGCGAACACGGCCCTGCGCGAGGACACGGACGTCAAGGCCCTGCACGGCGCGCTGCTGCGGCTCGTCTACCGCCTGCTGTTCGTCTTCGTGGCGGAGGACCGCGATGTCCTGCACGGCAAGGAGGCGACGGAGCAGGCGCGGGAGCGTTATGCGTCGTACTTCTCCTCGGCTCGCCTGCGCGCCCACGCCCGCCGCCGCAGAGGCACGGCCCACGGCGACCTCTACCAGGCCCTTCGGATCGTCCTGGACGCCCTCGGCGACGAGAACGGCCGCCCGGAACTGGGCCTGCCGGGCCTCGGCGGCATCTTCGACGAGACGGACGTGGACGCCCCGCTGAAGGGCCTGTCCCTCTCGAACGAGTACCTCCTCACGGCTGTACGCCACCTTTCCCAGGTCCGGGACGCTGGTTCGCGGCGCTGGCGCACCGTCGACTACCGCCACCTGGACGCCGAGGAACTGGGCTCGATCTACGAGTCCCTGCTCGAACTGGTCCCGCAGCACAGCGCGGCCGACCGGACCTTCGAGCTGGTGGAGCTGGCCGGCAACACGAGGAAGACGACGGGCTCGTACTACACCCCGTCCTCGCTCATCGAATGCCTCCTTGACTCCGCCCTGGACCCGGTCCTGGACGACGCGGTCAAGCGCGGCGAGCAGACGGCGAGCGCGGCGGGCGACCCGGACCCGTCGGACGCGATCGTCCGCGAACTCCTTTCCCTGACGGTCTGCGACCCGGCCTGCGGTTCGGGCCACTTCCTGGTGGCGGCGTCGCGCCGCATCGCGAAGCGGGTCGCGGCGGTACGGGAGCGCAACCCGGAGCCCACCCTTGAGTCCGTGCGCCATGCGTTGCACGAGGTCGTGGCGCGGTGCGTCTACGGCGTGGACCTCAACCCGATGGCCGTCGAACTGGCCAAGGTGTCGCTGTGGCTGGAGGCCCTGGAACCGGGCAAGCCGCTCGGCTTCCTGGACGCTCACGTGAAGCACGGCAACGCGCTCATCGGGGCGACGCCGAAGCTGCTGCGGGGCGGGATTCCGGACGAGGCGTTCATCGCGACGGAGGGCGACGACAAGAAGCACGCCAAGTCTTTGGGGAAGCTGAACGCCGAGGAGCGGAAGGGCCAGTTCACCCTCTTCGACATGGAGGACGAAGGCGTGAAGGTCGCGAACACGACCCTCGCGGCCGGCATGCGCCGGATCACCCATGCCCCCTCGGACAACCTGCGTGAGGTACGGGGCCAGGCGGCGGCATACAAACAGTGGGAGAAGTCCTCCGACTACCTCAACGCCCTCCACCTCGCCGACGCCTGGTGCGCGGCCTTCATGTGGCTGAAGACCCCGGAGGCTCCGAGGGCGGTCACCCACGGTCTCTTCCGCTCCCTGGAGGACCCGGACGCGTCCAGCACCTCGAAGGCCACCCACGACGAGATCGTGCGCCTGCGGGAGCAGTACCACTTCTTCCACTGGCACCTGGAGTTCCCGGAGGTGTTCTCCGTTCCGGACGGGGTTGTCACGGGGACGGTGGACGAGGCGACGGGCTGGGCGGGCGGCTTCGACTGCGTGCTCGGGAATCCGCCGTGGGACAGCGTGGAGCTGAAGGAACAGGAGTTCTTCGCGCAGCGCGCCCCGGAGATCGCTGCCATCTCGAACGCGAGCGCCCGCAAGAAGCAGATCGCCAAGCTCCAGGACGACCCGGACACGCTGGAGCTGTACGGCGAGTACGCGGCGGCGAAGCGTGCCGTCTACGCGGAGAGCCACTTCCTGCGCCGGTCGAAGCGGGTGCCGCTGACGGGCCAGGGCAACCTGAACCTGTACGCGGTGTTCGCGGAGACGGACCGGATACTGATGGGGGAGCGGGGCCGCGTCGGCGTCATCGTGCCGACGGGCATCGCGACGGACGCGCGGACGCAGTACTTCTTCAAGAACCTGGTGCAGAAGGGCTCGATTGCGGCGCTGTACGACTTCGAGAACAGGGCCGGCCTGTTCCCGGACGTGGACTCCCGTATGAAGTTCAGCATCCTGTCCCTGACGGGCCGGGCACTGCGCGAGCCTGCCGCTCGGTTCGCCTTCTTCCTCCACGACCCGGCGGAGTTGGACGAGGCGGACAAGGCGTTCACGCTCACACCGGAGGAGATCACCCTTCTCAACCCGAACACGGGCACGTGCCCGGTGTTCCGCTCCCGCCGCGACGCCGAGATCACCTTGGGTATCTACCGCCGTGTCCCGATCCTGATCAAGGGAGACGACCCGAAGGGTAACCCGTGGGGCGTGTCGTTCCTGAGGATGTTCGACATGTCCCACGACTCGCACCTCTTCCACACCCGCGAGGACCTGGAGTCTGAGGAGTGGCACCTCAGCGGCAACGTCTTCGCCAAGAGGGAAGCCAGGATGCTGCCCCTGTACGAAGCCAAGATGGTTGACTTCTACAACCATCGCGCGGCAGACGTCGTGAAAAGCGAAACGGCTGCCCAGCGCCAGAACCAGCCGGAGTACTTGAACGAGGAAGCGTGGAAGGATCGCAGGCGCTCCGTCATTCCCAACAACTGGGTTGCCGAGCCTGAGGTTCGAGACAAGCTTGACAACAGGGGATGGCGCCAGAAGTGGCATCTGGGGTGGAGAGACGTGACGAGCTCCACTAACGAGCGCACTGTCATTGTGAGCGTTATCCCTGATTCGGCCGCTGCCAATAGCCTTCCCGTGTCCATCGTCAGTGAGGGGCTGACGAGTCGAGTGGCGGAACTTCTCGCCTGCCTCAGTTCGTATGTTCTGGACTACGCGGCTCGACTCAAGGTCGGCGGTGTCCACCTGAACTTCTTCATCTGTAACCAGTTCCCCGTCCTTGCTCCAGGGGATCTGGTTGAGCACGCGGAGTTCATCAGGCAGCGAGTGGCTGAGCTCACCTGCACCGCCGACGACCTGACTCCTTTCGCCCGCGACCTCGGCGACATCGGCGCCCCCTTCATCTGGAACGAAGACCGCCGCACCGTCATCCGTGCCGAGCTCGACGCCCTCTTCTTCCACCTCTACGGGATCAACCGGGACGACGTCGACTACATCCTCGACACCTTCCCCATCGTCAAGCGGAAGGACGAGGCCAAGTACGGCACCTACCGCACCAAGGACCTCATCCTCGCCGAGTACGACCGTATGGCGGCGGCCGGCGTCAGCCTGACCACGCCCCTCGTGGACGGCGAGAACTACACCTCCACCCTCACCCCGCCCCCGGGCCATGGCCCCCGCCACGAAGGAACCGGAGAGTGACGAGTCCGCCGCCGGCCGGCGGCGCAGGGCAGTCGGTGCCCAGGTCGCGGACCGCGGCGGTCGCACGGGAGCGGGAGCGGCTGAGGGCGCTCAGGGAGCGCAGAGATGCCCAGAGCGCGGACTCGGGGATCGACGGGTTCACCGTACGCAGATGGCGGAAGGTGGGGGTGCTCGGAGCCCAGGCGGTGACGCGAGCCCACACCATGCTCCGGCAACTCGCCGACCTCGCCCACGAAGCCGCGCACGACGCACTCGCCGACGCGCTGCGCGACGAGCCGGACGACCGGCTGCTGCCCGCTGTCCGGGCCGTCCTTGAACGGGCCGACCCGGCCGCGGTCGCCGCGACGCTCACGGAGGTTCACGCGGGCGGCTTCCTCTGGCTGTCCGAAGTCGGGGAGCAACGGCTCACCGCGCTGACGGCTGGCGATGACAGGCTCACTGTCCCCGGGAGCGAGGACCCCTCCGGGGCGTTCGCTCTCCTCGCCGCGTTCGCGGCGGAGAGTACGGCCGCCTTCCCGTCCCGGATGCTGCCGCGGGTGCTCCCCTGGATACCGCTGAGCGTCCTCGACGACCTGATCGACGCCGGAGTGGTCGGTCCCGAGCACCAGCCCTGGCAGTACCGGGCCGAGGAGACGGATCACGCGTACCTCAAGGCCCGGCTGGTCCCCGACCAGGTGACCGCCGAGCAGGCGACCACGCTGGAATGGACGGCCCGGGAGCGGCGGAACGCGTTCCTCGCCGGGGGCGAGCCGCTGCCCTCGGCCGGTGACGTCTACGACCTCCTGGAGCGGGTCGCCGACGGCGACGCCTCGGTCGTGAAGGAGCTGGAACGGGAGCTGCCCCGTGACCTGGTGCTCCGACTGCGCCGGCTCCTGGACGGGGTCGCGGTCGGCAACTGGGACCGGGACATATGGGAGGACCGGGGGTTGTGGCGGCTCATTTTCGCCCTGTGGGAGCCCAAGGCGGCCGTCAACCCGTCGCGCTCGCCGCTGCACGCGCTGATGGCCCTGCGCCAGGCCTACGACCTGCTGTGCATGAACGACCTCGCACGTGCCTCCGCCCAGATCGACAAGCTGGTGTCGTACGAGGCCGCTGACCCGGCCTGTCGGGCCGAGGCCCTCAACTTCCACGCGTACACGCTGCTGCTCCAAGAGCAACTCGATGCGGCGGCCCTGGTCCTGGAGGGCATCCACGACGCGCACGAGAGGGCCGAGTCCAACCTTCGTATGCTCCGCCGACGTCAAGCGGTTCAGCGCAACGACAGACCGGCGGCCTCCAACCCCTATCTCGACCTCGGGCTGCCGCACGGCGCACCGAGCTGGACGACCCGGTACCGGGACCTCCGCCGGGAGCATGTGCGTGATCTGGACACGAGCGCGCGGCTCAACAACGCGATGAAGCGCATCAGGGACGCCGAGCGTGACGAGGACTGGTCCGGCTTCTTCGTGCTGCCGCTCGACCTGGACGTGTTCGAGCTTCCGGACGAGGTGCCGGTCACGTTGGTTCCGCCCCTGGCCCCCCTGACCAGGCGAACGGCATCTCACTCTCCCGAAGGCCTGGGGCTCGTGCGGCAGCGGGCGGTGGCGGACCTGCTGCCCCACCTGCTCAACGCGCCCCGGCGCCCCGATCGCAACGCAAGGACGCACACACCGTGAAAAAGGTGCCCCGCAGCCAGCGGAAGACCCTGGTGAGCCCCAAGCGGGTTCCTCCCAAGGGAAACAACGGCCTCAAGCATCGTAAAGAGAAGCGGCGAGCGGAGGCGGACGCCCCTGTCGCTTCTCCCCGGGCTTCCCAGCAACATTCCGCGGACTCCCCGCGCACCTACCGCCCCGAGGAACTGCTCAGCCCTCACATGCTGCTCGCACGTTTCACCGAGCGGGCGACCGAGCTCCTGGCCGCTGTCCCGGAAGAGGAGAGGCCGACGCAGACCGCTGTGGCGGCTGCCCTGCGCCAGGCCGTTCTGGAGGCGTTCCGCTCCCGGGAGGAGTACGTGGCCCGGATGGTCGAGGTCGATCTGCTCGCCGGCGCGCCCAAGCAGAATGCCACCTCGCTTCGCAAGGGCATCCGTGCCGCCCTGCTGGACCAGGGAGTGCGGTGCGTGGACGCCCCCGACGGCGAGCACGAGCTCTTCGTGGTGGTGGAAGGCGACGGTGAGGCGTTCGAGGTGCTGCGCCCGGCTTACGTGGACCAGGCCACCGGCAAACTGGTGCTCGCCGGGCAACTACGCCGCCTGCCGGGGGCGGGTGGAGCGGACCACTCTGCCGGAGGCGACGACGCCGCGAACGGGGAGGGCGTGTGACCGCGACCGGAATCGATTTCGGGACCACCAACTCCGTGGTGGCCCAGTGGCTGGGCGATGACGTCGACGTGCTGTCGCTGGACGCCCATCACATCGACGCCGACTGGCGTCATCCCGGCTTCGAGTACCTCTTCCCGTCGGTGGTGGGCATGAGCTCACTGCGCCGGGGAGCGTTGTTCGGCTGGGAGGCCAAGCTCCGCTCCGAGGAGGCGGCCGAGGCCTGCAAGCGTCTGCTCAAGAGCGACGAGTACGTCACGATCCACGGCCGCAGGTTCGCGGCCACGACGGTGGCGGCCGGTGTCTTCCAGGCCATGCGCAAGGGAGCGGAGCACAACCTCACCACCATCGACCAGGCCGTGATCACCGTGCCCGCCAACGCCACGGGTGCCGCCCGCTACCGCACGCGCGCCGCCGCGCGGTTCGCCGGCATCGAAGTCCTGGCACTGCTCAACGAGCCGACGGCGGCGGCGATCTCGTACGTGCACGAGCTGCGAGAGGCTCGAACCATCCTGGTCTTCGACTGGGGTGGCGGCACCATCGACGTCACCGTGCTCGACTACCAGGACGGGTTCTTCGAGGAGCTCGCTTCACGGGGTGTGACCGAGTTGGGGGGTCTGGAGATCGATCGCCGCCTGCGTGACCTCGTCCTCGAACGGGCTCCGGCCCGCTCGGCGTGGACGCGCGCGCAGGAGCGGCAGTTCGGGCTGGACGTGGAGCGCAGCAAGATCCGCCTGTCCTCCGAGGAGTCCGTCACCATCAGGACTCCGGACGGCGACACCGTCGAGGTGTGGCAGGGGGAGTTGGAGGACGCCGTCACCGACCTCGTGGACCGTGCTCTCGCGCCGGTTCAGCAGTGCCTCAGCGACCTTCACATGGCGCCCCTGGATGTGGACGCGGTGCTGATGATCGGTGGCACGAGCCAGATCCCGAGTGTCCGGGCCGCGGTTGCCGAGGTCATGCAGCAGCAGCCCGTCGAGGTCGATCTGTGCGATCCCATGACTGCGGTCGCCCGCGGCGCCTCCATCGCGGCAGCCGTACTGTCGGGGGAGGCTGACGGCGTGATCCAGGTGGCGACGAGTCACGCCCTGGGCACGGTCGTCACGGACGACTCCGGACAGCGGGCGTTCAGCCAGATCATCCCGCGCAACTCACCCCTGCCGTGGAAGGAGCGCAAGAGCTACACGCCTCGCCGGGACAACGCACGCAGCCTTGCCGTGGAGATCTGGGAAGGAGACCCCGACCGTCCCCTCGACCACGCTGACAACGTGCAGCTGACGGACCTCCGCCTCACCTACCAAAATCCCCGGGCCCGCGAGGACTCCCGCTTCCTGCTGGAGTACACGTACGACACCAATGGGCTCCTGCACGTCAAGGCGACCCTTGAGCGCACCGGCGAGGAAGTGCTGAACGAGGAGATCAAGAGCTTCAGCTCCGGTGGTCCGACGCCGGCGGTGCGCAGGGAACTCGATGATCTGCTCGCGGGCAACACGGTCACCACGCTCCTGCCGACGCAGACGCGGAGGCGATCCGCGGGCTCGGCTTCCAAGGCGCTCGTGGTCGACGGCTCCAACCTGGCGTGGATCGGCAGGTCGCCCCGACGACCCGGTGTATACGGCAGGGACGACCGGCCGTCCTACGCCCAACTGCTGTCCGCGCGCGACGCCCTGGCATCGCGGTATCCCGATGCCGTGCTCCACGTGGTCGTCGACGCCACCTTCCGGCACAAGGTCGCGGAGGAGGAACGCGCCGCGGTGGACTCGGCGCTCGCTACAGGGAACCTGATCCAGCCCCCGGCCGGAACCGAGGGCAAGGGCGACGCGCTGGTCACGGCGATCGCGCAGGACACGGACGGAATCGTCGTCACCAACGACAACTACGCCGAACTGCAAGGCAGGTACCCCTGGTTGCGGGACAAGGAGCGGGTGCTCGGGGCCACCCTGACCCAGGGCATGTGGGTCTTCACGCCGCGCACCTGCGTACCACCCCGTCATCGGATCGTACGAGCGGAGGCGTTCCAGAAGTCGCGGGCCCTGATTCCTCCGAGCCCAGATCCACTGCCCGAGTTCAGGTACCACCGCCCTCACGAGGAGTAGCGATGCACGGCAGGGCGGTGAACGACAGGACGAGCCTCAGAGCCGAGGTGCTGGCGCTCCTGCTCGAACCGTTGGGGGTGGATGCCATGGTCGGACCGGCCGCACTCCAGCGATTCGCCAAGGAGGTGGACGCGGTCGCCCAGGCGCGCGGGTGTGCCGGCCTGCCGCCGTCCGGGAGCACGCTTCCGTGGGTGTCCGACGCGGTGGCGGCGTGCGTCGAGGAACACGAGCTGGCCCGCCTGACAAGGGCTGGGGGCCGGGCTCCGGCGCCGGACGGGGGCAGGTCTCTCCGGGAACTGAAGCGGCTGGAAGGGTTGCGGACTCATCTCCAGGCGCTGGAAGGCGTGCCGGTGGAAGCGCTTCGGGCGGACGCCGCAGCGGTGGCGGCCGCGGAGCGGCTGCTGCCCGAAGTCCTGGAGCCGTGTCGTCGTGCGGACCGGGAATGGCCCGAGGAGATCTGGCGCTCGATCCGTGAGATCGACATCGAACCCGCGCTGGCCGACCTCGGTCGTCGACGAGGAGGCCGGAAGGCGGCGGAGGCGCGCGAGCTCGTGCTCAGGCACAGTGCTGCGGCGGCCTGGAATCTGCGGAACCGGGAGCTGGTGTCGCTGCTGGAGAAGGTGCGGGACTTCGTCGCCGCGGAGGAATCGTACGAGGCGGTCCTGTCCGAGCGGCCGCAGTGGTGGCGCTGGCTCGCACCGGACGCGCGGTTCGGGTTCAGGTCGGATCGACGTGACGCTCTGCTCTGGGCGATCGAGGTCCGTGACACCGGTGCCGTGTCCGGAAGTACGGTGGACATGCTCGCGGACGACAGCGTGCGGGCGGTGATCGAGCACGGGCTCGCGACGGCGCCCGTGAACACGGCCGTGTCGCCGGCCGCGCCCGCCGCGAGCTCGGCCGCACGGCTCACGGCGGGGCTGCTGGCGGTCGCCTCCCGGACCGACGTCAACGAGCTGCGGGCGTTCGAGTCCTGGTACACGAAGAACGTCGAGTCGTTCGACCGCGTGGCGGCGGCCATGGACCTGTGGCGAACCGAACCGGATCTGCGCGAGGCCCTCGGGGCCCTGGTCGGCGAGCTCGCGCCCGGGACGGTGGACACGAGCCGATCGGCCTACCGCGACATCCAGACCGCTCTCCGGGAGGAGGCCGAGGCTCATCCTTCGCGGGCGCCGTACTCCGCGCACGCGATCGAGAGCGAGGACCTCGTCGGGGTCATCCGCCGCATCGGAGCGCTCGAACGCGAACTGCGCGATGCCGTACGGGTCATGCCCACGGCGCGAGGCAGGCTGCGCGTGGCCATCGCGGGAAGGACCAAGTCCGGGAAGACCACGCTGCGCAAAGCGCTGACCCGTGAGGCGGACCGGACCGGGATCGGGCGAGGGGCGCATCGCACCACGCGGGAGACCTCCGCGTTCCACGTCGGCTCCGTGACGTACCTCGACACGCCCGGCGTCGCCGCGAAGGACGACGACCTCGACGCCACGCGTGCTCGGGCCGCGTGCGACGGCGCCGACGCGGTGATATGGAACTACGCCGACACGCTGCGTGAGGAGGAGTCCGCCGAGCTCCAGCGACTCCTCCTCACGGGGAAACCTCTGCTCGCTGTCGTCAATGTGAAGGGAAAGGTCGACGAACCGCACCGTCTTGAACGCTTCGCAAAGGATCCGGAGAGAGAGTTCGCGTCGGCGACGGGTCACATGGTTCGGATCGAGCAGGTCTCCGCAGCGGTCGGCGTCACGTTGCCCGTTGTCCTCCCGGTCCACTCCGGTGCCGCGCACGAAGCGTTGTCCACGGCGGACCGCGAGCTGGGGGACAGGGCCCTTCGGGCGAGCAGGTTGCCCGAGCTGGAGCAGTCCCTCACCCGGCTCCTGGCCGAGCGTGCGATTCCGCTTCGTGCGGTTCACCTGGCCGAGGACGTGCGGGCGCCGCTCGCGGCGTTCCACGACCGGCTGATCGAGGAACTCCCCGGGATCGGTCTCGCGCTTGCCGAACTCGCATGCTCGACGCCGCGTGACCGGGCAGAGTCGCTGGAAGCCTTCCGGACAGCGGGCCGGGACACGCGTGACCTACTCGAAGCCGAGCGCCACCGCGCCAAGGAGCGGGTGTCGGAGGTGGTTCGGGACCTGGGCGGCGTGGCTGACGCGCAGCGGTGGAGCGACTTCGTCACCGGTTTGGACCTGGAGGGACTTCTCTCCGGTCTCGGGGACGCGTTCGAGCAGGAGGCGCGGAAGCGGGGGGTGCTTCTGCGCGTACGGGCGAACGCCCCGGACCATCAGGACGACGCGCAGCCGCGTGTACGGCCGCGTCCTGACCTGAAGGAGAAGGCCGTGAGCCTGGGCACGGCGGCAGCCAAGGGGGCGGCGACGGCCCTTCTGAGCTCCGTCGCGGCCAAGGGGATCCTCAAGAAGCTTGCGGTCCCCCCTCCCGCGGCGACGTTGGTCTACGCGGTGGAGGGCCTGGCCGGAGCGGCGAAAGCGGTGAGCGGTGAGGTTGCCCGCACGCGGCGGGCGAAGGACGGGTGGACCAGCACGACCACGACCGAGGCTGAGGCCTGCCTCGATGACCTGTTCGACGGACTTGTGGCATGGTCGGCTCGTATCACCGATGACGCGACGGCTCAGATCGATGCCCGGTTCGAGGCGCGGTCCGCGGACATCAGGGTCACGCGGGAGCGGTTCGAGCGACTCTGCGGGCTGCGGACGGCCGTGCGGTCCGCCCTCGACGCGATCGACCTCGTCCTGGCGCGCCGGCTCCTGGCTCTCGCGGGAGGGGACCCGGCGGCGATCCGTCGGGCACGTCGGACGCCGGGAGTCGAATTTCGTGCCTGGGTCGACGCGTCCCGCGTCGCGGACGTGCGGTCGTGTCTGCGGGGCCAGTTCGTGGACGTCCTCACTGAACGGATCGAGATCCGCGCGGATCTCGGATGGCTCGGCACCCTCGAAGGAACCGAAGGGAACACAGATGGCTGACGGTGGTCCGGTCGACGCGCCCACGATCGACGGGGGCCGAAGCGCTCTCGTACTCGCGCTGGCCGCACGTGCCGAAGAGGTCCTGGGCGCTCACCCTCGCACTCGCGCCCTGACCACGAGCCTGCCTCGTGCGGACACGAGCCCGCTGCGGATCGCACTGCTGGGCCCGTACAGCGCGGGGAAGTCCACGCTCGTCGCGGCACTGCTCCGGCTCCCGTCGGCCGACATCGTCGATCTCGTCGACGCGGCGCCCAAGACGCACGAGGCGACGTCGTACGAGTGGAACGGAGCGACGCTGGTCGACCTGCCCGGGACGCTGTCGGGTGTCTACGGGCACGCCGATGCGGCGCGGGGCGGTGTACGTGGTGCGGACGCGCTGATGATCGTGACAACGAGCGAACTGCCGGGCGAAGCAGAGACCAGGACGATTCTGCGGGCTCTCGACGCTGACGGGTTCGCTGACCGGAGTGTGGTCGTCGTCAACAAGATGAACGCCGAGAACAGCGATCGCGATGTCGTCCTCGACGAGATCCGCGGGCGCCTCGGGCCTTTCGCCGACCGCGTCCCGATCGTCCCCACCGACGCACGCGACTACATCGACGCGCTCCATGACCCCACTCTCCCGCCCGATCAGCGACAGTGGCTTGTCGCGGAGAGCGGTATCGACGCTCTGGCGGCCGAGTTGCGGAGAATGACCGCGCCCGGTGTCAGCGGTGTCCGGCCCAAGGCTCAGGCCTTCGAACTCCTTCGAGTGCTGGCGGACGCCGAGCGGCAGTGGGTTCTGGACGGCGAGGAACTCGATGCCGCGGAGAGCGCGAAGAAGGTCGAGGAGTCGATCTCGCGGGCGAAGGAGCGTGTGCTGAGCGCCCTGTTGAGAGGGAGTGAAGTCGTCGCTTCCAGGATCACGACGGCCGGAGACAGGGCCGCTGCCGGCGTCTCGGAGAAGGACGGGGTCGTCCCCGACCGCGTCACTCGTGCCGTCCAGGAGCAACTGGAGCGTGCGAGCAATGAGTTCGACGCGAGTTTCTCTTCGTCGGTGAGGACGGCCTTCGACGCGCTGGTCGCCGAGTACGGAACCGGTGTGCCCGAGCCTGAATCCTGGGGGAACGACCTCGAAGCACGCGAGACGACGTTCGACGGGTCCCCGGATGGCACGCCACCGTTGACGCAGGGGGTCAAGGAAGCGGCGAAGAAGGCCGCGAAGGTGGGTACCGAGAAGGCGGGCGAGTGGATCGGGAAGATCGCGGACGGCGGTAACGGGCCGGGAAGCGCGGCCTCCGCGGTCGTGGAAAAGCTCAGCAAGAACCGGGTGGGCCGGAAGATCCTCGACGCCGGAGGGAAAGTCACCAACGGCGCGGAGAAGTTCAAACCGTGGGGCAAGACCAAGGCGGCCGGCAAGGTAGCCGGTACGGCCCGCAAGGTGCAGTGGGTGCTGGCAGTCACAGGGCCGTTGATGGACCTGACGAGCGTCGCGCAGGACCAGAGCAAGTGGATGGCGCTCAACAAACGGCGGAAGCAGATCAAGGATCACTTCGACGAGGAAGCGCGCGAACAGCGGACCGCTCTCACCGATGCCGGTGAGCGGTACCTGAGCGAGTGGATCACCGAGGTGGAACGGTCGCTCAGCGGTCTCACGAAGCGGGGCTCGGACATCAAAGCCGAGCGTGAAGCGGCCCTGACGGCGATCAAGGGCCTCCGCGAAGAGGCCGAGAAGCTGGTCGGGCCGACCCGCTGACCTGACGGACCGTGGTCCCGGCGGTGAACGCGCCCCGTGATCACGGCCGCCGGGACAGGCGCTCAGGTTCCGATGCGAACCCCGCTGACCGCGACCAGGTGTCCCGGCCGGGGCGCTCGGACCCGTCGGCGTGTCGGCGCCGTTAGCCTGTCGGCATGACGGAGCGTGTCGTGCCCGGCCGTGCGGGCGGCCTGATCACCCTGGAGGCCGCGGACGCGCTGTGGGTCGGGCTGACGGCCGGCGGCGCCGTGCCGACGGCTTCCGGGGTGTTCACCCGCTCGCCCGCCACCCGTGCCCGGACGGGGTACGTCCTGCTCGGGAGCCGCGTGGTCGCGACGGCCAGGGCGGGCGGCGGTCGGTGGGGCGTCGCGGAGCGCGAGGTGCGCCGGGCGGCCGTGGAACTGGGCGCGGTGGTCATGGACCGGCGGGACCTGGTCCGCGTCGGCCCGTTCCGCGGAGCGCCGGAGCCTGAGCCGGAGCGCGACGAGGAGACGCCGCTGCGCTGGCGGTGGCGCGTCGCGGGGGAACTGGGGGAGCCGGGCGGCCCCGGGCGCGGGACACGGCACGAGGACGGCCGGCCGTGTCATCTGGTGGGGATCGACTGGCGACGGCTACTCGTGGAGCACAGCTCCGACGGGACCCGGCGGACGTGGTGGCTGCCGCGCGCGGTGGTGAGGCTGCTAGACGCGGCCGAGCACGCCGAGAGGCGGTGGCTGCGAGCCGCGTGGATCAGTGAGACGGGCACGGCCGTGGCCGAGCCGTCCTCCCACCCCCGGCGGGCCGAGGACGCCGACGGGCGGCGCGCGACGAGCGCCGAGAGCCCCGCCGCCTCATCGCGCCCGTATGGCAGGGAGCTCGAAGGCCAGCTGTACTCGGTGTTCAGCAGAAAGCCCGGCATCTCCCAGAAGGTGGCCGGGTGGGTGTGTGCCGTCTGTGGCGGCGAGCCCGCCACGGTCCTCGATCACTGCCACGAGCACGGCTACGTCCGCGCCCCCGTCTGCCAGTCCTGCAACACGCGGGAACGTCCCGACCATCTGTACGCCAACGACGTCCGGGTCGCGAACCGCTACACCCGCCTCTTCCATACCGACGCCGACGACTGGCTTCGCCACTGGCATCGCTGCACCGGCTGCCGCGCGCGCACCACCCTGCCGCTGCCGCACCTCGCCGCGTGGACCGCCTTCATAGCCTGCTGGTCACTGCGCCCGACCCACCGGGCCCCGCGCGGGCGCGAGCCCTGCGGCACCCTGCGCGTGTCCTGGGCGGGTAGTCAGAACGCGCCTCGGTCCTGCCTGTTCACGGTCACGGTCGATTTCTGCCCCGCCGGCGAGCACCGTGTCCTGGCGCGGGTCTCCTACCGTGAGGCCGCCGAGCGGTTCCGTGGCTGGCTCGCCGAGACGGCCCCCGCCGTGGCCGCCGCGTCCGGCCCCGACCGCCTGGACGGCCTCCCCGCCCAGCCCCGGCCGGTCGTCGTGGATCCCGGCGGCGAGGGCCTGGGACTGTTCTGAGCCGAAGAGCCGCCCGCCGCGTACGGCGACGGGCGGCTCCCGCGTAACACAGGACGGGTGTGCCGCTCAGTCCTCCGCCGCGTACCGCACGAACCGCGTCCAGCCCTCGCGGTCGACCGCAAAGGGCCGGCGCTCCACGTCCTTGGAGTCCCGGACGTGGACGGCCTGCGGGGTGACGGCGACCTCGACGCAGCTGTCGCCCTGGCTGCCGCTGTAGCTGGACTTGAACCAGGCGAGTCCGGTCGTACTCATAGCTCTCCTCGCAGTTGCTCCAACAGACCCCGGGACTCCCTGGGGTTGAGGGCCTGTGAGCGCAGTGTGTCATAGCGCTGGTGGAGCAGACTCACCTCTTTCGGGTCGGAGATCAGCCGCCCGTTCTGCTGCCCCTCGGAGTACCCGAGCCGCCGCCCGTCTGGGGTCTCCAGGAGTTGCAAAGGCCCGTCCAGGCACGCGTGCAAACCCGCGTCCAGGGGGATGACCTGCAACGTCACGTTGCGCGGCGCGCTCGCCTCCAACACGTGATCCAGAAGCTCCCGCATCTCCTCCGTGTCGCCGAACCGGCGCCGGAAGACGTGCTCTTCCACGATGAAACTGAACGGCACAGTCGGCCGCTCCCGCAACATCCTCTGGCGTTTCTGCCGCGCGGCGAGCTGTACGTCCAGCTTTTGATCGGTCAGCAATGGAATGGTGCCCTCGAACACCGCCCGGGCGTACGCCTCCGACTGCAGCAGCCCCGGCACGAGCCGACACTCGTACGTGTACAGGCTGACCGCCACCTTCTCAAGGCGTGCCCACCGCCGGAACCACACCGCGAGACCCGCCTCGGCGCGGGTGAGGAACGGGGCGGACCTCCGCAGCGCCCCCGTGTTCCCCAGGGCCCCTTCCCCTCGCTCGACGAACGCCTCGTCCGGCATCCGCCGCCCCAACTCCACCGATTCCACCGTGTGCTTGGAGAAGCGGACGATCTCCGCGAACTCGGCCCTGCTGAGCCCCGCGTGCTCCCGCAGGGCCTGTACGACGGCCCCGAAGGTCCGCAGGCTGTCCGACGGATCGGGCTCCCGGCCCTGCTCGTCCGTCTCGCCCGCCCCGTCCGTCACGATCTCGACGTCCTCAGCCACCCGCGGCCACCTCCCGACGCACCCGTACCTCGACCGCCGTCCCGGCGATCGACAGCACTCAGCGTGACGCGTACGCCCCCGTACCGTCTACCGCATGTGCCCGTACGCTGACGCAGCGTACGGGTCTCGCTCCTGGCGCGTGCTCCCGCGCCCCCGCCACGCTGGCCTCATGTACGCGACCGGACCCCACCAGCACTCCACCGTATGGACGTTCGCCCAGCGGCTGTCCTCGACCCGTCGCGGTGCCCGCCTCGCCCGCCTGCTCGTCGCCGAGCGGCTGACGGCCTGGGAGGTGTCACCCAGCGTGGCCGAACGGGCGGTACAGATCACCGCCGAACTCGCGGCCAACGCCGTCCTGCACGGCCGTGTCCAGGGCCGTGACTTCCGGGTCGCCCTCACCTGCGCGGCGGCGTCCGGCGGTGTCCGCATCGAGGTCACCGACCCGCGCGGCGAACGGCTTCCCACCCCATCGCCAGGCCCCGGAGGCATCCCCTCCGACACCGAGTCGGGCCGAGGGCTCCTCCTGGTCGCCGCCCTCGCCGACCGCTGGGGCGTGGAGCCGTACCCACCGAGTGGCAAGACGGCGTGGGTCGAGATCGGGCCGGGCGGTGCCGCCCGAAGTCACGAACCCGGACCCCCAACCCGTTGATCGCCTCGACGGTGGCCGCCCGGTGTACTCCGACAGCCGACCACCGACGAGCAGCCCGGGGGAGGGTGCGCACAGAGCCGCGCGGGCAGGCTTGGTGTGGAAGGATTCGAGTATCCGAGGACGGCCGGGAGGAGGGCAGCCATGATCGACAGGTTCACGGACGGGCTTCTCACACCGGCCGAGACGTCGTCCTACCTCCAGATTCCCTCCTCCACCCTGCACAGCTGGCTCCAGGGGAGGGCGGCCGGAGCGCCGCTCGTCCACAGTGTCGACCCCGTGCGGCGAGGACAGCCCTCGGTGCCGTTCGTGGCGGTGGCCGAGGCGTACGTCCTGCGGTCGCTGCGGGACCTCGGGCTCAGGATGAGCGAGATCAGGGAGGCTGCCGGGGCGGTGCGGGCGGCCTTCGACACGCCGTATGGCCTTGTCTCCCGGCGCATCGCCACGGACGGCGTGGACATCTTCATCGAGCACGCCCCCGACGACCTGCGCAGGGCCCGTGACGGGCAGGCGCCGATCCGGGAGGTCGTCGCGGACTACCTGCGCTACCTGTCCTGGGACGCGGGGGACGATTTCCCGTCCAGTCTCCGGCTGCGACAGTACCCGGCCTCCGTGCCGGTCGTGATCGACCCCCGGTTCGGGCACGGCCTGCCGGTGATCGAGGCCAACCGGGTGCCGGTGAAGGCGCTGACCGACCTGTGGGAAGCCGGCGAGTCCGTCGAGGACATCGCGTACGAGTACGACATGGAGCCGGAGCAGGTGGACGCGGTCCGCCAGGCTGTGGTGCGCCTTGCCGCCTGAGTTCTTCCTCGACCGCAACCTCGGACGGCGCGTCGCCGAGGAACTGCGTGCCCGTGGATGGACCGTGCACAGGATCGGCGAGGTCTTCGCGGGCGACGCCCAGGACGTACCGGACGAGGAGTGGATCCTCCACGGGCTCGCCCAGGGGTGGGTGCCTCTGTCGAAAGACGGGCGGATCAAGACACGCGACCGCGAGATCCGGCCGGTCCACGAGCACGCGGCCGTACTCTTCTATCTGGATAACCAACAGCTCCGCAGCCTGGAGATGGTCGAGCGTCTCCACATCTGCCGCGAGGCGATCCACCGGGCGGTCGAAAGGGGCGGCCCCGCCGCCTATGCCGTCCGAGCGGACCGCATCGAGCGCACCTGGCCTTGACTCTCGCACCGCCCCCGCCACCCCCTCCGGGTGGCCGCCCCCCCGCCGGGCGGTGCGCCGCGCGTCCATGCCGACTCACAGCCGATGGCGTCGTCCCCGTCGTGGTCCAGCTGGTGCGGGTCGCGAGCCGACCGAGGCGGACGGGAGGCCGTCTTCCGGCGCTGTCAGGCCCGGAGTATGTCGGCCACTTGGTGGAGCGCGTCCTCGCGGTGCCGCTCGCGCGCCGCGCGGACCTGGGGGTCGGGCGACCACAGTGCCTGCCGGCCCGGGTGGTACGTACGCACCACCTGGAAGTGTTCCTGGCCGGCGAGGGCCGGGTGCGCCTTCTCCAGCCGCCGCCAGGTGGCCTGCGCGTCGCCGCCCTGGAGCAGGACGACGCGGAGGTCCGGCATCAGTCCGAGGAGGCGCACGAGGGCCTGGGCGCCGGCCTTCTGTTCGGAGGCGTCGGGCTTTCGGTTGATGTACCAGGGATAGGCGTTCCAGGGCGTGACGTCGCGGGCGTCGATGCCGGCCTGCTCGAAGGCCCGGCACTGACGCTCGGCGGTCGGGTCGTCGTTCTCCGTGCACAGGAAGCCCGAGCCGGTGCCGTCCTGGGTCTTGGGCCCCGGATCGCGCAGCATGGACAGCACGCGCGCCTCGGTTCCACCGTGCCAAGGAGCGACGTACGGCATCCAGCCCCTGCCGTCCTGGTCCCGCAGGCCGTCGACCAGCTCGTTGATCGCGCGGACGTGTGCCGCGTACCGGTTCCGCTCCTGGTCGGTACGGAACGTCTCGTTCGCCATCTGTCGCGCCATGTCGTCCTCCCCTGCCGTCTCCACCCGAGTGCACGTCGACAGGGGCGGTGCTCGGACTCCTACGCTAGAGGGTGGCACTGACATGTGGGGGCGAGGCCCGAGACGTCAGAAGACGGGTAAGGGCGGCAGCCAGCCCACCGCGCGGAGTGTCGGCATGACCCGGGTGATGACGTACGCCATGACCGGGGTCTCGTCGTCGTCCACGGGGAAGTACAGCGCGTGCTGGAGGGGCTTCACGTCCTGAGGGTGCTCCAGATCGACCAGGGGGAGGTCTTCCTGGTCGAAGGCGGGTTCCAGCGTGACGCCGGGACGGCTCGTCAGAGTCCGCAGGAGCGAGAGCCCGCACTGCGTGGCGAGTTGCGCCGTGGTGAGGGACTTCTTGAAGCTGGCCCGGTCCGAGCCGGTCCTCGGTATGACGGTCCAGGCCATGAGGCGCAGGCGACCCCTTCCGGCGGGCACGGCCTCGATGCCTGCGCGGCGGCGGCCGTGCAGATTGGCCAGGAGGGCGGGCATCTCGGGAACCACCGACGGCTGGTGGAGGACCAGGTCCCGCTCACCGTTGTCCCAGCGGGTGTCGTGCAGGGTGAGTTCAGGGCGACCGGGCAGGACGAGACGCCATTTCACGGCGGTCCCGTTCTCCGTTGATCCGGAGCAGGTGGCTCCGTGGCGCGTCGCGCGGGTGCCTGACCGCCGCAGGGTCAGCTGGTCCGTAAGTCTCATGACGGTTGAGCTTCTCCTCAAGAAGTGTGGCCGTGCGGCCGTCTGGCGGTCACTCATGCCGCCCGGATTCGCGATCGTACACAAATTCGCATGAAGTGTGGCAGGAAATATCTGTTGACGACGTCAACGTCTCTACGTCACCCTGGGGCTCCCGGCTGCGGACTTCGCCGTCGCACCCGCCGTCTCCCGTGCATGGAGCCACACCGTGAGCGACCAGCCCCACCCCTCCCTCCGCGACCTCGTCCTCCAGCGCCTGGCCGCCGCCGGCCTGGAGCCGGAGACGGCGGATCTGCTGCGCGACCTCTTCCCCGGGACTCGGGCCGGAAGCGCCTCCCGAACCGGTCCTCTCTTCCTCCGCTCCATCACGGCCGCCGGGTGGCGAGGCATCGGCCCGGAGACCACGCTCGGCCTCACCCCCGCACCGGGCCTCACCGTGGTCGCCGGACGCAACGGCTCCGGTAAGTCCAGCTTCGCCGAGGCCGCCGAGATGGCACTGACGGGCGACAACTTCCGCTGGCAGGACCGTACTCAGATCTGGCGGCAGGGGTGGCGGAATCTGCACGATCCGGCGGCTCCCCGCGTGGAGGTGGAGTGCCGCCGTGACGGTGCCGACACGCCCGTCACCGTCCGCAGGAGCTGGCACGGCGACGGGCTGGGCGACGCACGGGTGGCGGTCCACCGGCCAGGCCTGCCCGGCGGAGAGCTGGGCGAGGTCGTCGGCGCGGAGGAGCTCGCGCTGTACCGGCCGTTCCTCTCGTACAGCGAACTCGGCGCCGTGATCAACGGCCCCATGACCGCCCTCCATGACGGACTCGCCCAGATCCTCGGCCTGGAGCAGCTCTCCGAGGCCTACAAGGAGGCGGGAGCCCGCCTCAAGGTGATCAAGGACGGCGAGAAGAAGGCCACCGACCTGGCAGCCGCGGTCCTCGCCGAACTGCGGGGCTCCGGCGACCCGAGGGCCGTCGCGGCCGTGGAGGTTCTCTCCGCACGCCGCCCGGACCGCGAACGCGTTCGCACCCTCCTTGCCGCACGGCCCGAGGGCGACACCGCCGAACTCGAAAGGCTGCGCGGGCTGTCCACCCTCGAAGGGCCTGATCTGAGCGACATCAGCGGTGCCGTGACGCGGCTGCGGGAAGCCGCGGCCCGGGCCGATGACGCGCGGTCCGGCTCCGCCGAGGACGCCCGCCGTCTCTCCGACCTCCTGGAGCGGGCGCTCGACCACCGGCGGCGGGCGCGGACCGCCGACTGCCCCGTCTGCGACACGCCCGGACTGCTCGACGACGACTGGGCGGTGCGCGCCCGGGAGCAGGTCGAACGGCTCCAGCGCGAAGCCGCGGAAGCGCAGTCCGCGCGCGACGACCTGCGCGGCGCCATCCGCGCCGTCCACGATCTCGTCCAGCCCGTCCCCGTATGGCTCCGGCCGGAGGACTCGCCGCTCGCCGCCCTCTGGCGGGAATGGTCCCTGTGCCGGAGCGCGACCGACCCCCGCCCGCTGGCGGATCAGGTCGAGCGCCTTTCGGCCGCCCTCGCCGACGCCTGCCGGCAGGAGAGCGAGAAGGCGGCCCGCCTGCTCGCTGATCAGGACGCTGGCTGGCGGCCGCTCGGGGTGCGCCTCGCCGAATGGCTGGCCGTCGCCGACCGGGCCGCCGAGGCCGCATCGCTCGGCAAGCGACTCAAGGACGCGCAGACCTGGCTCAAGAAGGTCACCGACGAACTCCGCGAGGAGCGGCTGCGCCCGTTCGCCGACCAGTCGCAGACCATCTGGAAGCTGCTCTGCGAGCGCAGCAGCGTCACGCTCGGCTCGATCGGCCTGACGGGGACGGCCAACCAGCGCAAGGTGAAGCTTGACGTGTCCGTGGACGACATGGACGCGCCCGCCTTCGGCGTGATGAGCCAGGGTGAACTGCACTCGCTCGCCCTCTCGCTGTTCCTCCCTCGCGCCACCCACCCCGACAGCCCCTTCGGGTTCCTGGTGATCGACGACCCGGTGCAGTCCATGGACCCGGAGAAGGTCGAGGGGCTCGCGCGGGTCCTCCATGCCTGTGCCCAGCGCCGCCAGGTGATCGTCTTCACTCACGACACCCGCCTCCAGCAGGCCATCCGCCACCTGCGCATCCCCGCGACGATCATGCAGGTCTCCCGGCAGACCGACTCCGTCGTCAAGGTCACCCGCACCGACGACCCGGTCTCCCTCGCGCTGAGCGAGGCCCGGGCCGTCGCCAAGGACCCGAACGTGCCGCAGGACGTCGCCGACCGGGTCCTACCCCAGATGTGCCGAGGCGCCCTGGAGGCCGCCTGCCTGGAACCCGCACGGCGCCGCCTGCGGGCCGAAGGCCACGGCCACGCCGACGTCGAGGCCAGGATCGGCAAGGCCCACAAGCTCACCGATCTCGCCGCGCTCGCCTTCTACGACAGCAGCATGGAACCCGCCCAGGTCCTCGCGGCCGTCGCGCAGGACCACGGCCCCTGGGCCCGCGCGCTCATCGAACGGTGCAACGCCGGCGCCCACCAGTTCCTCACCCCGATCGGCGACCGCATGGACCTGGTCCGGGACACCGAGCGCCTCGCGAAGGCGGTGCGCGGCCGATGACCCGTACCCCCGACGAACTGGCCGCGGCCGCCCGTCATCTGCTCCTCCCTCCCCCCGGTATTCCCCACACCCTCGCGCCGGGACTCCGCGCCCGAGCCGCCGCCGCCCTGCTCCGGCTGGCCCTGGACGAGGCCATGGACGGCTTCTGGCGGCGGGTCAGTCCCGCCATGGCGCACAGCCGTGGCCGTACCAAGGCGCTCTGTCTGGAGTGGTACGCCCCGTGCTCCGTGGCCCGTCAGTGGTACGCCGTGTGGTCCGCGCTCAGCGCGGCCTGCCACCACCACACGTATGAACTCCCGCCCACCCCGGGCGAGGTCAGGGCCTGGCACGACGACGTCGTCGAACTGCTCGCCGCCCTCCGCCAAGGACCCGAGCGGACCGAAGCCTGACCGGTGCACCGAAAGGACCACGGCATGGACACACGCCGCTACCGCATGGTCGTCACCAGCGGCCTCGACTACGTCAGCACCGGCGCGCAGGTCGACGCCCGGCTCCGGGACTGGCTGCGTGAACCGCCCAAGAACTACGACATCCAGGCGTTCGCGGAGGGACGCAACGAGATAGCCCGGGGAGTCACGCTCGACCACGACTCGGCGACCGGCACCGGCGGGGCGTACGGGCGTTGGCGCCTCCGGGAGACCGCCCCGGACGGCACCTGGCAGACGACCCTGGTGATCAGGCAGACGGAGAGTCGGCCGACCCGCGTACAGCTGGACGTAGAGCACCTTCCCGACGATCCGGACACGTTGCCGACGCCCGCAAAGACCCCCCGCCTCGCGGCAAGCCTGCTGGACGTCCTCCAGGCCCGCGACGGGCTCGCGGACGTGACCCGGATGCCACAGGTCGTCGAGGCGGCCGACATCGACTCCGTCATCGACGAGTTGTGCGACGCGGAGCGCCGTCTGCCGATCGTCATGGCCACCGCCCCGAACGGGGCCGACTTCGATGTCTGGCTGGAGCGGACCCTGGACCCGCTGGTCCGTCCCCTGGCCGGCCTCGCTATCCTCTACGCCCTCGCGCCCGGGGCGGACAACCGCTTCAACCGGCTCATGGAGTACCACCGGGTGTACGGCGGAGGCACCCGGACCTTCCTTCCAGGTGTGGACCCGGCCTGGGCGGCCGACGGCCAGCGCCACCGCGTCATGTCGCACCGGGTCGTCGCCGAGAACCCGGCCCGGGCCCGCCGCCTGCTCGCCCAGCTTCCCCAGGGCCTCGCCACCCGGGCGCCACTGCCGCCCGAGCTGGACGCGGTACCCGTGTTGCGCGCGCGTACCAAGGAGAGCTCGGGCAGCTCCGAGCTGGAGCGGCTGAGGGACGAGAACCACGCCCTCTTCGAGATCCTCGAGGAAGCCGGGCGCGAGCAGCGGGTACGGGCCGACGAGATCAGGGACCTGAAGAACGAACTCCAGCGCGCCAGGAGCGACGAGATCACGCTGATCGCCGAGTACGACGAGCAGTACCGGGAACTGCATGAGACCCGGGTCCAGCTCGTCACCGTGCAGAAGCGCCTGCTCGCCCTCGGCGCCGCCGAAGCCGCGTACGCCCCGGACGACGGCGGTCCCGCTGTCCCCGAGTCCTTCGCGGAGATCCTGGAACGGATCGAGGAGATGCCTCGCGTGCACTTCACCGGAGCCAGGAAGATCACCCTGGAACTGGACGACCAGGCGTACGGTTCCTCCTGGGTCCGTATGGCCTGGGACGCACTGCTGGCGCTTCGGGACTACGCCGACGTCTCGGTCGACGCCCCCGCCGACGGCGCGGCCTTCCGTGACTTCAAGCAGTGGTGCGAGGACGCTCCGGGCGGCAGGCACGCGATATCGCCCCGTAAGGTCGTGCGCGACGAGTCCAGGACAGTGAAGACGAACACCGTCTGGCGCAAGGAACGGACCTTCCCCGTCCCGGAAAACGTGGATCCCGCCTGCCGGCTGTTCGTGGGCGCGCACGTGAGGATCGGCGGCGGCAACACCGTCGCTCCACGCCTGCACTACCACGACGCCGCCCGCGCCGAGCACGGGATCTTCATCGGATACATCGGGCCGCACCTCACCAACACCCTCACCTGAGGTACGGAGCGGGGCTAAGGTCCTTCTCGGCACCGGCCTTCGGGCATATGCCCTGCCCGTGTCCAAGGACTCACGGGAACGAGGAACGTACGTGAACCAGGAGTGTGCGTGAACGAGGACAGCGGCAACCCCGCCGAGTACCCGGAGTTCCGGCTGCGGCTGCCCGGCGGGGACGGCATCGGGCGGGCGGTCGGCGTCCTCCTCGACGCCGTCGGCACCAACGGGAGCCGCAAGTTCCTGGTCCGGGCCGGTTCGCCGGCCCGGGAGCACGTCATGCCGTCGTTCCCCAAGCACTTCAGCGGCACGTTCAAGCGGCGCGAGGAGCTGAGAGCCGCCGGAGTCCTCGCGCCGTCCGACCGCTGGCCCGGATGGCTGGAGCTGACCGCTGACGTCGAGTGCGGATCGCCGTCCGCCGCCGCCGAGATACTCGTCGGCGCCCCGCGCAACGGCTGGGAGGAGTGGCGCACCGAGGCGGGCACACCGCTGTCCGACTTCATGGAGGGCATGCGTTCCGGGCCCAACCGGGCCTGGCTCGTGCGCGGCTCGAACGTGGCGGGCAGTGACCTCGTCCACCGGCTCTGGCTTCCCGAGGGCAGGGTCACGCTGTCGGCCTCGCGGCTGCGCCAGGGAGTGGCGCAGGGGGCGAGCAAGGAGCGGCTGAGAGCGTTCGTCGAGGAGGACTACGGGACGACGGCGACCTACAACCAGAAGCTGGAGCTCGTCGACGAGCTGTACGCGTTCCTCTCCTGGATGAAGCCGGGCGACACGGTGTGCGGCATCTCCGGGGGCCGCCTGTACGTGGGTGAGATCACCGGAACGGTCGAGCAGACCGCCTCCGAAGGCGGCCGCTCCAACCTGCGCCGCCCCGTCGACTGGCAGAGCAGCGGGTACGCCTACGACGAGCTTCCCGAGGAACTCCAGCAGAAGCTCTCGGCGCAGCACGACGTCGTCGACCTCACCTCCGTGCAGGCCCTCATCGACGGACTCGGCCGTACCGACGAGGAGCTCGCCGACGAGGCCGTGTCCCGGGAACGCGACCCGAGCGAGACCGTCCCGGCCCTCGCGGCCCGGCGTGAGCTGGAGCTTCCCGAGCCGGGCCAGGCCCTCGCCGACGAACTGCTCGTCCACGACGTGGAGTGGCTGCGCGAGGTGAAGGACCTCCTCTGGGACGAACGGCAGCTGGTGCTGTACGGACCGCCGGGCACGGGCAAGACCCACCTGGCCCTCAAACTCGCCGAGTTCCTCGGAGGCGGGCCCGAACGGGTCAAGCTGGTGCAGTTCCATCCGTCGTACGCGTACGAGGACTTCTTCGAAGGCTTCCGGCCGAAGGAGGACCCCGACACCCGGGAGGTCGCCTTCCGGCTGACGGCGGGCCCGCTGCGGGAGCTCGCCGACCTCGCCTCCCGCGAAGGAAACCGCCACATCCCGCACTTCCTGATCATCGACGAGATCAATCGTGCGAATCTGGCCAAGGTCTTCGGAGAGCTCTACTTCCTCCTGGAGTACCGGAACAAGTCGGTCCGCCTGACTTACTCGGGCGACGACTTCGCCCTCCCGTCCAATCTCTTCGTCATCGGCACGATGAACACCGCCGACCGCTCCATCGCCCTTGTCGACGCGGCCATGCGACGGCGCTTCGCCTTCGTGGAGCTCTCGCCGCGTACCGAGCCCACCCAGGGGCTGCTGCGCCGCTGGCTCGCCGCCCAGGACCGCGGCCCCGAGCCGGCGGACCTGCTGGACGCGCTCAACTCCCGCATCGACGACCCCGATTTCCGTATCGGCCCCTCGTACCTGATGAAGAAGGCGGTCTACCGGGAAGGCGGCCTCGACCGCACCTGGCGCACCAAGATCCTTCCGCTCCTGGAGGAGCATCACTACGGAGAGGGAATCGACATTGCCAAGACCTACGGTCTCGAAGCCCTTCGCGCGAACATTGCACCGGCTGCCGGCCCGGGTGAGACCGACGCGTGACTGGCATCCAGCTCGTCGAACACGCCCCGCACACCACCCATGACCTGCCGGCGGCCATCGGCCGGGCACTCGCCGCCTCCCGGATCGTGGACGCGGCGCCCGACCCGTACCGGACCGGGGGATGGCGGCTGCGCGCGGGGAGCAAGGTCGGAGCCTTAGTGGTCAGGGCCCCGGGGGAGGACCCCGTCACCCTGAGGATCACCCCGAAGGTGCCGATCGCCCATCTGTTCTTCCTCCTGGGGTACGCCCTGAACCCGCGGATCCACCAAGAGGGCACGGTGGAGGTGTCGGCGCACACGGAACTGGTTCCCTTCTTCGCCCAGACCTACGAGAGGGCGCAGGAGCGAGCCCTGAGGCAAGGAGTGCTGCAGGGGTACCGGCACACGCAAGAGGCGTCCCCTGTCCTTCGCGGTCGGCTCAGGGAGACCGACCAGGTGCGCCGTCACCACGGACGGCTCTTTCCCCTGGAAGTGGCCTATGACGAGTACACCACCGACATACCCGAGAACCGGCTGCTGCGGGCGGCGACCGAGCGGCTGCTGAGCCTGCCCCGCGTCCCGGCCGGAGTACGGCGGTCCCTCCAGCACCAACGGGCCCGGCTCATCGACGCCGAGCCCCTGCTGCGCGGCGCCGCTCCGCCCCGGTGGCGGCCGAGCCGACTGAACCTCCGCTACCAGCCCGCGCTGCGGCTGGCGGAGACCGTCCTGCGCCGCGAGTCGCCCGAGCACCTGCCGGGTGACGTCACCGTCGACGGATTCCTGCTCGACATGAACAAACTCTTCGAGGACTTCGTCTGCGTGGCCCTGCGTGAGGCCCTCACAGCGCATGGCGGACACTGCGCGCTCCAGGCCAAGGGAGTGCATCTCGACGCGGACGGGACCATCCGCATGAGGCCGGATCTCCTCCGGTACGGGGACGACGGCCGCCCGCTGAACGTGGCCGACGCCAAGTACAAGGCGCAGAAGCCCGACGGTTTTCCCGACGCCGACCTCTACCAGATGCTCGCCTACTGCACAGCGCTGGGTCTTCCCGAGGGGCATCTGATCTACGCCAGGGGCGGCGCGCTTCACGCTTCCCACCGAGTCCGGAACGCGGGGATCGTCATCCACCAGCACGTCCTGGACCTGGAAGGGCCGCCGGCGGAACTGCTCGGGACGGTCCGGGACCTCGCCCGCCTGATGGCCGAGGGCGCGGGCCTCGCATCCCCCTAAGATCGTTTCGGCCGCGCCGCACGCCACGAGGTAAGGAGCCCACCGTGCCCCAGCTCGCCTTCGCGAACAGCTTCTGGGAGAGCTACGACGTGCTGGAGAAGCCCGTCAAAGCCGGAGTGCGCAAGGCGATGACCAAGTTCCAACAGCTCACCGTCGCGGAACTGCACGCCGACAAGGGGCTTCACCTGGAGTCGGTGGACAAGGCGCGCGATCCACGGATGAGGACCATCCGGATCAACGACTTCTGGCGCGGAGTGGTCCTCGCCCCGAACGACGGCAGCGATGTCTTCCTCCTCATCAACGTCGTGCCGCACGACGACGCCTACAGCTGGGCGGCCAAGCGGCTCTACACGGTCAACACCGCCACCCGCGGCCTGGAGGTCCGCAACGTCGTCGCCATCGAGCAACTGACGCCGGCCCTGGAGAAGGCGGCGGCAGTGGCCCCCACTCTGCTCTTCGCCTCCCATTCGGACACCGTGCTGCGGGAACTCGGCATCGACGCGCAGGTGTTGCGGGCGGTGCGCACCATCACGGACCAGGCCCAGCTGGACGCGTTCGGCACCCTGCTTCCCGAGGACCAGTTCGAAGTCCTCCAGTACCTCGCGGAGGGCTTCAGCCCCGAAGAGGTCTACCGCGACCTCGTCACCGCACGGCGGCCCGCCGACGCTCCTGGGGACCCCGCGGACGACCTCGCGTCGGCGATCCTCCACACCAGAAGCCGCATCACACTCGTGACCGGGCCGGACGAGCTGGCCGAGATCCTGGAGAAGCCCTTCGCGGCCTGGCGGGTCTTCCTCCACCCCTCCCAGCGGCGCGTCGCCTACCGCGTGTCCTACGGCGGACCGGCGCAGGTGACCGGAGGCCCAGGCACGGGCAAGACTGTCGTCGCCCTGCATCGCGTCAAGCACCTGTTGTCCCGCTCCGAGGACAGCCGGGTCCTGCTCACCACGTACACCAACGCTCTCGCGGCGAGCCTGCGCGAGAACCTCGCCCTGCTGCTCGACGGCGATGAGGCGCTGCTTCGCAGGGTCGACGTGACGACAGTGAACGCCTACGCGCACCGAGCCCTTCAGGCAGCCGGCGGCCGGACTCTGTCCCTCGTCGGAGACCGTGAGGAGCAGCAGATCTGGCAGCGGGTCGGCAAACGCCTCGGCCTTCCGTGGCCGGAGCAGTTCCTCGCTCAGGAATATCGCCACGTCGTACTCGCCCAGGACATCGGCACGCTCGACGCCTACCGGGGCGCGGTGCGCAGAGGACGCGGCTCGGCGCTGCCCGTAGCCCAGCGAGAGCGGGTCTGGGAGGCGGTCGAGTTCTTCCGGGCCGAACTTGCTGCCCGAGGCGGCCGCACCCACCTCGATGTCTGCGCCCAGGCGGCACGGCTGCTGGAAGGGAAGGTCGCTTCGGACGGCCACGACTACGACCACGTGGTCGTCGATGAGGCGCAGGACCTGCATCCAGCCCAATGGCGGGTGCTGCGGGCAGCTGTGGGCCGTGGACCCGACGACCTCTTCATCACCGGTGACCCCCATCAGCGGATCTACGATTCCAGGGTCTCCCTGGCCTCACTGGGCATCACGGTGACCGGCCGGAGCGGTCGGCTGCGGATCAACTACCGCAGTACGGAGGAGATCCTCGGCTGGTCCACCGGCATTCTGAAGGAGATGGACGTCGAGGATCTCGGGGGCGACGGTGCGGACAGCCTCCTCGGTTACCGCTCACTGCTCCACGGAGGACGCCCTCACGTCAGAGGTCATGCTTCCGAGCAGGTCGAAGTGGACGCGATCGTCGAGCGGATCGAGGAGTGGATCGGCCAAGGCATGCGCCCCGAGGAGATCGGGGTGTGCGCCCGCTTCCACCTGCTCCTGGACAAGGTGTACGACAGGCTCGCGGCTCGGGGCATTCCCGTGGTCCGGGTCAAGGAGGGACCGGGGGCGGGAACGGCAGGGGTGCGCCTCGCGACGATGCACGCGATGAAGGGGCTGGAGTTTCGTGGCGTCGGTGTACTCGGGGTTTCGGACGGCGCACTCCCGTTCGCCCGTGAGGTCACCGCGGCCGCGACGGACAGGCTGCAGAACGAGGCCGATCTGCTGCGTGAGCGGTGCCTGCTCTTCGTCGCCTGCACACGGGCCAGGGAAGCACTGCACGTGTCCTGGAGCGGAAAGCCCAGCCCGTTCGTGCCCCTGCCTTCCGAACTCCCCTGACCGGCCGACGGGTCACTCGCCGGAATCGTCCGCAGGAGGTGCAAGGGCTCCGTTGGTCAGCCCCTCCCGGGCCAGAGCGGCTGCCTCCTTCCCCAGTTCGGCCAGACTCGCGACGCGTTCCTCGAACTCTTGGAGAGAACGGAAGACGGCTCCGTAGCGACGCTGGTCGGCGACCGCCATCTGCGGGATGCGGGCCGCCCGCGCGTCCACACGGTGCGTTCCGCTGGTACTGGTCGAGCGGCGGACGTTGGACGCGCTCTGAAGAAAGCCGCGCAGGTAGTCCGTATCGAGTTGAGGACTCAGGGATTGGGGGCCGCCGGCGCCCGCCTCGATCAGTCCCGCTCGGGACAGATCCGCGAGGCTGACCGTGGCTGTGTCCAGAGAGTCTTCTCCCGCCGTTTCCCGCAAGGCCGGCAGGAGTGCGCCCAGCGCTTGGAGCTGCTGCTCGATCTCTTCGCGCAGGGACCAGTACTCCGCCCGGAAGTCCTGGGTGGAACGGTGGATGTGAAGGTTCGGCGTGAGGTCCACGGTCTCGTCGAGGAGGTCGATGAGGGGGATGTCGGCGACCTGGTCGCTGGTGGGTTCTAGGGGTCCGTCCGGATCGTTGCCCGTCAGGTCGACCATGCGGACGTGTGACGGAGTCGTGTCGTCCGGTTTCGGGCGGCGGAGGATCCAGAGCAGTACGGGGACGGAGTGCGAGGAGGCGACTCCACCCGGTAGCGCGATGACGTGGGCGAGGATTCCCCGCCGTACGAGTTCCGCCCGGATCCGGCGTCCAGCCTTGCGGTAGGCCACGGATGACGGCATGACGATCACCGTGCGGCCGCCAGGGGCGGTGTGGGCGTAACAGTGCTGGAGCCAGGCGAGCTCCCCCTCCGCCTTGGAGGGGGTGCCAAGCTCCCATCGTGCGTCGAGGAGCAGTTCCTCGCGCCCCCAGTCCGGGCCGACGGCGGGAGGCTCGCACACGACGAGGTCGGCGCGGAGCGAGGGCCAGGCATCCGCCCGCAGCGAGTCACCCGCTTGGATCACCGCATCGGCTCGGCCGCTCAACTTGGCTCGGAGTTCCGCGAACCGTGCTGCTGCGGGGTCGATCTCCTGCCCGCGAATGACCGTACTGCCGTCGTCCCCCGCAACCATGAGAAGGACCCCGATCCCGCAGGCGGGATCGAAGACGGTGGTGCCCTTGGGCAAAGGGCCCACAAAGTGAGCGACCGCCCGGGCGATCCTCGCCGAGGTCACCTGATCCGAGCCGCTGCGACGCGCCGAATCCTGAAAGCGTTCGACGAGTCCGTCGGCCACGTCGGTTGGTGTGGCGCTCTGTGCTGACGAGGCGACGATCGCAGCCGCTGCGGAGTCGAGACCAGACGGATTTCCCGTCGAAAGGAATGCTGCGACCGAAGACAGGCCGCTGATCATGTCATCGCCGAACGACGCGCGGAGCGCCTGCCAGAGCCGGACTTCGTCGGACACGTCATGGCTCTTCCGCTGGTTCGCGAGCCATGCCCGTACATCGGTAAGGGAAAACAGAGGTGTGCCTGAACTGCCTCCCGCCGGGGCGGGGAAGTCCTTGTGGCGGCGTCTCCAGTTCGACACAGCGGCTCGTGTCACGCCCGCGATGCGAGCGATCTCGGCCCCGGTGATCAAAGGGTCTACTGCACCCGCGTCATCCCTCATACGGAAACCGTACACGCCATTGCAGACACGCGGTAAGTGTTGGGCGTTGACGTCGTCAACGTGTTCATCTGGGACGGAAGTCATCCGCTTGTGCAGGAACGTGAGCGGCGGTGGGATTCAGACCTTCATGACGGTGGCGTGCCCGCGGCAAAGCGCTGTGAGGTCCTCAGGATCGGAAGCAGGGATCGTGGCCGGCCCTGGTGAGGCCAGTGCGGTGGCGGCGAGTATGGCGTCGATGGCGTACTTGTGGCCGTGCGGGCCGGCGTCGGCGAGCAGGATGGCGGCGTGGCGGGCGATCGGCTCGGTGATCGGTTCCACGACCAGGCGGGAGAGTGTCCACTCCAGGGCAGGGCGGTTGATGCGGGAGTGGGCCACTTCGGCCAAGGCGACTGCCGAGGTGATCACACGGAGGTCGTCGGTGCGGGCCAGGGCGAGCCGGGCGTGACCGTTTGGCGGGCAGGCGGCCGAGGTGATCACTTGAAGGCCGGCGTCACAAGCGACTGCGAGCGGCTTGCGGACCTCGTGGTCGCGTTGTGCAGTCTCGGCGAGCCTTCGCCGGCGGCGAAAAGATCACGCTCGCGAGCTCGCCCCGCTTGGTGGCGGCATCCGGGCCGTCGAGGGGCAGTACGCGTGCGTCGAAAGGCCGCGCGTAGCGCCCATGGCGCACGTAGTGCACATGGATCTTGAGTCCGTTTTGCGCACCACGTGTCTCTGACCTGCGGTTTTCATTAACCTGTTCTTGGCTCTACATGTTTTCGATGACGCATCATGTGGAGTGTGTGGCGATTCTGGAGCCTGCTGCAAAGGGCGCCTGACCTGCAGTTTTTCCGGGGTTCTCAGGCGCGGCGGGATGTTCCGCTGGTCACGCAGGCGCTGCGCCATCTGCTCGTCAGTCTTTCCGACGTGTCAGCTTGCCGGTGTAGTGGATCAGTACCGTCTGGACGTCGAACGACAGGACCAGGCCGGCGCCGCTGCCGGGGAGAGGCGTGGCGGCGCCGAGCGCGCTCTTCAGGTCTTTGGGCTTGGCCAAGTCCTCGATGATCTCCTTGGCGGCCTTCCACATGGCCCGGTCGAGCTCCTGGCCGCTCCCGGGCTGTCCGGTCGCGGACGCTCAGGACGTCACCCGCACGGACTCGGTGGGACTCGGTGCGTGGCACGTCCCGGGTGCTCCCATCCGCTTCAGCCGCCGGTGGGCGCGACCTCCCTTGAGGGAGCCGGAACCAGACGGTACCCGCCGTCCTCGCGGAGCACGTGTCCGGCGGTCGGTTGCGGGAAGTGGCTCCCGAGCAGGAGCGTTGACGTACCGGCCAGCGAGCCGAGCAGCTTGTTCCGGGTCCTGGCCGCGAGTTCGGGAGCGACGTCCACACAGCTGCAGAGCTCCGGATGCGCCATCTGGACCGGGTGGTGGATGCTGTCGCCGGTGACCAGTGCGGTCTCGCCACGGCTGCTCAGTTCCACCGCTACCTGCCCCGGTGTGTGGCCGGGAACGGGCAGCAGACGGATGCCCGGCGCGACGTCCGTGCCCTCGTCCGCTACATCGATGAGGTCGAACAGCCCTGCTTCCCGGACGGGATGGACCGAGTCCCGGAACATCTGCCGGCGAGCCTCCTCCATGTCGACACCCGCCCAGTAGTCCCACTCGGTGCGTGAGGTGAGATAGCGCGCGTTCGGGAAGGTGGGCACCCAGGCGTCGCCCTCGGCGCGTGTGTTCCACCCCACGTGGTCGGCGTGGAGGTGGGTCAGGACCACGATGTCAATGGCCTCCGGCGCGAAGCCCGCCGCCCGTAGCCGTGCTTCGTAGTCGCTGTTCAGGTTGTGCCAGGCGGGGTTGGCGCGCCGCTTCCCGTTTCCGATGCCGGTGTCCACCAGCACGTGCATGCCGTCCACCTCGATGGCGAAGCTGTGACTTGCCAGGCGCAGGACGCCTTGTGCGTCGGCGAATTCGGGGCTCAGCCAGGGCGTCCGGCTCACGAGGTCGGTGGTTGCCCCGGGCAGCAGCCACGGACCGGTCCGGGCGGGCAGGCCGACTTCGTCGATGCGTCGTACGGTGTGGTCGCCCACCGTCCAGGAAGAGGCGGGGGCAGTGATGGACTTGGTCATCTGCGATGAGGTGAACACGGCGGCTTCCCTTACCTGTTGTCGGTCGCGAGGACGGAGATCTCTGGAGCGGGTGTGTCGGGTGTGTGGGGTGAGGCGGATGTGCAGTGGCTCGTTGCCGGACGGGAGTGGGTGCCCGGGGAGGGTGACCGGCGCCGACTGCGCAGCGACGCGGTCAGCGTCGCGACCGCGACGGACGCCAGTACGGCCACGCCGCCGGCATAGGCCACTGCTGCCGCGCGTAGCCCGAGGCCGGCGGTGAGGGCACCGGCTCCGATGGCGGGCAGACTCATCGCCAGGTAGCTGAGTACGTAATAGGAGGCGAGCGTGCCGCCCTTCTCCCGGGCCGGGACCGAGTCGACGACCGCCCGCAGCGCACCCTGGGAGACGGCCCCGAAGCCGAACCCGGCCAGCGCCACCCCGGCGAAGAGAAGTACGGGGGCGGCGAGATGGAGGGCGGCCAGGGTCAGGACCGCCGCCGGAATCACCGCCCAGCTCCCGAGAAGAGCGGAGACGTCGGCACGCATCCTGCGTGTGAAGTACACCGTCGGGACGGCGACGGCCGTCAGCGTGAAGAAGACCGTGCCGCCGGCGTATTCGGGTCCGCCGGGGGAGATGAGCCGTGTGAAGCCCGGTCCCAGGGACGAGTAGAAGCCACCGAGTGCCCAGACGGCGACGACGCCGGAGCCGTTGAGCAGGAGAGCGTGGGCGGCCGCCGACGGCAGTGCCAGGTGGGGGCGCATCGACCGCAGTGCTCCGGGACGGCGGCGGACGGTCTCGGGCGTCGAGACAAGGGCGATGGCCTGCGCGGCGAATACGGCCATCAGGACCGCGTACACCGTGATCGTCGGAACGGGGGCGAAGAGCACCATGAGGGTGGCTGCCAGGACGCCGGCCGACATGCCCGCCAGGGGCGCGATGCTGTTGGCCAGAGCGGAGCGGCCGGGCCGGGCGGGGTCTTCCAGGTCGAGGAGAGCCGCACCTGCCGCGCTGGTCGCCGCGCCCGTCGCGATGCCCTGCAGGACGCGGGTGCCGATCAGCGTGGTCAGGTCGCCGGCCGTCGCGAACAGTGCCATGGAAGCGAACTGGACCGCGAGCGCGCCCAGGAGCACGGGACGGCGTCCGACATGGTCGGAAAGGGTTCCGGTCGTCAGCAGCGCGACCAGGAGCGCCAGGGCGTAGGCGCTGAAGACCACGGTGATGTCGAGGGACGACAGCTGCCACTGAGCCTGGTAGTGGGGGTACAGCGGGATCGGCGCGCTGGATGCGGCGAGCAGCGCTATCAGGATCGAGCCGTGCAAGGCGAACGGCAGCCGTCCGGATGGGGAGGTGCGGGGAGGCGCGAGGCCCGCGGGGGCGCTCTGCATGAGGGTCCTTCCCGTGCTAAAAGCGATTGGTTTGCGTTAAGTCACCGTAGGTCCTACGATCGACTAAAGCAAATGATTCGCTTTACGGGGGTCGAGGGTTCTGTACCGGCCCCGGCCCGTCGCGCCGCACAGATCCGGAAGGAAGCCATGACCAGCGAACTCACCCCCCAAGAGGCAGCCCGAGGGGCGCTGCGGGCGGGGCTCTCCCTCGGGGACGGCCGGCACGAGGGAGTGGCCATGACGGCCAACTACATCCACTCCGTGATCAGCACGTTGCGCGAGCTCGATTTCGGCGAGATCCCTCCCGCGTCTTCCTACCGAGCCGGACAGGGGAACGCCGATGCAACCGTTTGAGCTGTCGCTGACCGAAGCCTCCCGAGCGGTGCGCGCACGGGAGCTGTCCCCCGTCGAACTCACCGAATCGGTGCTCGCCCGTATCGCCGCCGTCGAAGGACGGCTGGGCGCCTACGTCACCGTCGCCGCCGACGCGGCCCTGGCCGCAGCGGTCCGCGCCGAACGGGAGATCTCCGTGAGCGGCCCGCGTGGGCCGTTGCATGGGATCCCCATGGCGCTCAAGGATCTGATCGACGCAGAGGGGGTGCCCACCACGGCGAGCTCGCACGTCCGGGCGGGGCACGTGGCGGAACACGACAGCCGGGTGGCCGAACGGCTCGGCGCCGCCGGGGCCGTCCTCCTGGGCAAGACGCACACGCACGAGTTCGCCTACGGCCTGACCACTCCGCAGACGAACAACGCGTGGGACCACAGCCGGGTCGCCGGCGGGTCGAGCGGCGGCTCGGCGGTAGCGGTCGCCGCCGGCGGGGCGACGTTCGCCATGGGCACGGACACGGGCGGTTCCATCCGGGTCCCCGCTGCCCTGAACGGCGTGGTGGGCCTCAAGCCGACCTACGGCCTGGTCCCCCGCACTGGCGTGACCGCGTTGTCCTGGTCCCTGGACCACGTGGGTCCTCTCACCCGCACCGTCCAGGACGCCGCGCTGGTGCTGTCGGCGACCGCCGGCCACGACCCGCGCGACCCGGCGAGCGTGGCAGGCCCCACGCTGGACGGCTTCCCGGGAGGCGACCTGCGAGGGCTGAAGGTCGGCGTACCGCGGAATCACTACTTCGACCGGGTCGCGCCCGAGGTCGAGGAGTCCGTACGCGGCGCGATCGAGCGGCTGGCGGAGCTGGGGGCAGAGCTCGTCGACGTCGAGATCCCGATGGCGCGCTACATCCAGGCCGTTCAGTGGGGGCTTATGGTTCCCGAGGCCACCGCCTACCACGAACGGTCGCTGCGGGCCGCCCCCGACCTGTACGCGGCGGACGTTCGCATCCTGCTGGAGGCCGGCGAACTCACCTCTGCGGGCGACTACCTTCGCGCCCAGCGGGCCCGCACCATGATGCGAGACGCCTGGGCTCGCATGTTCGACGGGATCGACGTCCTCGCCGCACCCACGGTGCCGATGACCGCCGCCGAGGCGGGGCAGGAAGCCGTCGAGTGGGCCGATGGCACGACCGAGGCCGTGTCGGACAGCTACGTCCGCCTCTGTGCCCCGGCCAACATCACCGGCATCCCGGCCCTCAGTCTGCCGGTCGGCCACGACCGCGCCGGGCTGCCGATCGGTATGCAGCTGATGGCGCGCGCCTTCCGCTACGCGACGGTGCTCCGTGTGGGCCGGGTCTACGAGGAGTCGGCGGCCGGTGCGGGGCGGCTTGCTCCCCTGGCCGCCTGAGAGAAGGCGGACGTTCCGGCCGGCCGGCGCGGTCGCGTCGCCGCAGAGGTGTCCGTCGTGCTCGGGCACCCGGACACGCCACCCCGCGGGTCGCCGAGGCCGGCCACCGCCTAGAAGCAACAAAATCGCATTAAGGTGGATCGCATGAGTCCCAAGCCCATGGCCCGCCCCGGCGGGCGCAGCGCACGCGTACAGGAGTCCGTCCATGGGGCGGTACGTGAACTCGTAGGGGAGGTGGGCCGCGACGCGCTCACGGTCCCGATGGTGGCCACGCGGGCGGGCGTGACCCCCTCCACGATCTACCGTCGTTGGGGCGACCTGCAGGAACTCCTGTCCGACGTGGCCGTCGAACGACTGCGTCCGGAAACGGATCCGGCCGACCTCGGAAGCCTGCGGGCGGATCTCGACGCGTGGGCGGAACAGTTCGTCGACGAGATGGCCTCGCCGCCCGGGCGCGCCTACATCCGGGACGCGCTGCTCGGCGACCCCGACGGAACCAATGCCGGTTTGTGTTCGGCGTATGCCGCAGAGCAGATCGACGTCGTGCTGGCCCGTGCGGTGCGGCGGGGGGAGCCGGTGCCCGAGACGGAACTGCTGATCGACCGTGTCGTGGCCCCGATCATGTACCGCATCCTCTTCCGCCCTGGCCGCCTGGACGCCGCATACGCGCGCGAACTCGTGACGAGCGCCGTGTACGCCCAGCGACCAGGACACGGCCCTCGGGCGTGACGCCCGTTCGACGCCCCGGGCGCCGAAGGGTCCTCGGGGGAGCAGAGATGCCCCCTGACCTGGTGTTGTGCGAGATCCGCCCTGCCGGGTCAACTTCCCGATGACGCATTACGGGGAGTGCGCAACTCTCCTTGAGCATCACGGAAAGGCCGTTGACCTGCAGGTTCGGAGGGTGTGCATGGCGTGTGCCATTTCCGAAAGCTGCCAGAGCCGACGGCTACGCGATGCAGCTTTCCGGCGTCGTCTCCTCAGAGTCGACCGAGGAAACGCGAACCTGCTCACCTCGGGATTCTGCCTGCCCGGCCTCGCATGTCCTGCACCGGCCCGAACCGATCGCGCCATACCCAAGCCGGTGGATCCGCGCTGAACTGAGCCGGAACAGGGCCGGCCGTGCCATCCTTTCGGCCTGGCCAGGGCCACGCGGGCGGAGGTGCTGATCAGCCGCATCACCGGCGGGGACCGTAGGTCGAGCGTCCTGGCTGCCGCCGCCTCGGCGGACCCCGGATGCACTGCGGCGCCCCGGGTCCGTCAACGAGGTCTTCCTGGAGGGCGGGAGTGCCGCCCTCCAGGCCGTCGTCGGATCGTCCCTTCGTCTGTGGCAGGTCCCGTCAGGTGAGGGTCCAGCGCTGGTTACTGCCGTTGGAGCACGAGTAGAGCTGGATCAGGGTGCCGTTGGCGGTGCCGGTCCCGACGGCGTCGAGGCAGAGGCCGGACTGGACGCCGACGATGGATCCGTCGGAGTTCACGCGCCACTTCTGGTTGTCGCCGCCCCAGCAGCTGTAGATCTGGACCTTGCTGCCGTTGCTCGTGCCGGCGGCGTCCAGGCATTTGTCGCCGTAGACCCGGAACTCACCCGAGTCGGTGGCCACCCACTGCTGGTTGCTGCTGCCGGCGCAGTCCCACAGGTGGAGCTGGGTGCCGTCGTCGGTGCTGGCGTTGGGTACATCCAGGCAGCGGTTCGAACCGACGCCCTTGATCTGTCCGGCACCCGCCGGGGGCTCAGTGGTGTCGCCGGCGTTGAGTGCGTTGAGGACGGCCGAGTAGGCGGCCTTCTTGCTGCCGTCGTTGTTGAACAGCAGCGGTGTGTGCTCCGGTCGCCAGGAGTCGCTGTCGCGCACACCCCAGACGGTGATGCCGAGGCAGCGCTCGACGGCCAGGCAGTCGTTGGTCACGTTGGCGTAGGTCGTGGGCGAGGCGCCCTGGATGTCCAGCTCGGTGACGGCGACGTCGACGCCGAGGGCGGCGAAGTTCTGCAGTGTGGTACGGAAGTTGCTGTTGTAGGGGCTGCCGCTGTTGAAGTGCGCCTGGAAGCCGACGCAGTCGATCGGCACGCCGCGCTGCTTGAAGTCCCGGACCATGGAGTACATGGCCTGCGTCTTGGCCCAGGTCCAGTTCTCGACGTTGTAGTCGTTGTAGCAGAGCTTGGCGGACGGGTCGGCGGCGCGCGCGGTGCGGAAGGCGACCTCGATCCAGTCGTTGCCGCTGCGCTGCAGGTTGGAGTCGCGTCGGGCGCCCGAACTGCCGTCCGCGAAGGCCTCGTTCACGACGTCCCACTGGACGATCTTGCCCCTGTAGTGGGCCATCACGCCGTTGATGTGGCCGATCATCGCCTGGCGCAGATCGCTGCCGCTGAGGCTCTGCATCCAGCCGGGCTGCTGGGAGTGCCAGGCCAGGGTGTGGCCACGCACCTCCTTGCCGTTCTGCACCGCCCAGTTGTAGACGCGGTCGGCGGAGCTGAAGTTGAACTGGCCCCGCTGCGGTTCGGTGGCGTCGATCTTCATCTCGTTCTCGGCCGTCACCATGGTGAACTCACGGTTCGCGATCGACGTGTACGTCGAGTCGCCGAGTCTGCCCGAGGCGATGGCGGTGCCGAAATAGCGGCCGCTCTGCGCCGCCGCGGCGCCCAGCGTGCTCTCGGCGGCGTGCGCTTCCGGTGGCGCGACCAGCGCGGCGGACACGCCGAGGACGCCGACGACCAGCGCCAGCAGCAGGCTGCGGGTTTTCCGGCGGATGACGGGTCCGGGAGGGGCGTAGGAGCCCATGACTGTGCCTCCAAGGTGGACATCACGGAAGGACTGAGGCGGTGCGCGGATCTGCCGCGCGGGGCGGGAGGCCGAGACCGGCGTTCGGTGTCCCGGCCCACGGTCGGTTCCTCAGACAGGGATGATTGAGGCATCGGTGATGGGCCGTCAATACTCTCCGCAAGAGAAGTTTCGATTGGTGATCCGAAACTTTCCGGCGCGTCGGCGCGTGGGAGTGCGGCCCCGGCGCCGTCGTCGGCGAACGTCGTGGGGCCGCGGTCGGGGCACCTGCGCGGACGCTGTTTGCCCGGCGTTTCTCACCCGCGCATACGCCTTGGGCCGGCGAACCGCATGCGCGAACCCGGGAGAGGTCAGGCCCGGAGGGCGTGTTGTTTACGGACAGATCCGTGGCAAGCCTTGACCGGAGAACCCCGCATCCCTAACTTGTGGCGACAAAGTATCGGGGCGTTCTCGAAACTTTCGAAACCGTTCCGGACTCACGGCACTTCCGCTCCGCTGTTCATCAGGGTCACCTCAGCCCAGCCCCAGGAGGCGCAGCTCATGTGGTATCGCCCCTCGTCCCCGCCCCGGTCCAGACGCCTGCTCGCGGTCCTCGCGCCCTTGTTGCTCGTCGCCGCCTTCCTCGGTGCCCAGCCCGCCGGGGCGGCGACCGTGGACCCCGACGCCTCGTACGTGCTGGTCAATCGCAACAGCGGCAAGGCCCTGGACGTCTACAACAGGGCGACCGCCGACGGCGCCCGCATCACTCAGTGGACCAGGAACGACCAGAGCCAGCAGCAGTGGCAGTTCGTCGATTCCGGGGGCGGCTTCTACCGCATCAAGTCCCGCCACTCGGGCAAGGTGCTCGACGTCCACAACTGGTCCACCGCGAACGGCGGATCGATCGTCCAGTGGGCCGACCTGAACGCCGCCAACCAGCAATGGCGCCTGGCCGACAGCTCGGACGGCTACGTACGGTTCGTCTCGCGCCACAGCGGCAAGGCCCTCGAGATACAAGGCGCCTCCACCGTCGACAACGCGAACACCGTCCAGTACGACGACTGGGGCGGCACCCATCAGCAGTGGCAGCTCGTCAAGGTCGGCGGCGGCAACACCGGCCCGTGCGATCTTCCGGTCACCTACCGCTGGGCGTCATCGGGCCCGTTGGCGCAGCCCAGGCCGGGGTGGGTCTCGTTGAAGGACTTCACCGTCGTCCCCTACGAGGGCAGACAGCTCGTCTACGCGACGACGCACGACACGGGGACGCGCTGGGCTTCGATGAACTTCGGCCTGTTCTCCGACTGGCCGGAGATGGCCTCGGCCGACCAGAACGCGATGTCGGCTTCCACCGTCGCGCCTACGCTCTTCTACTTCGCGCCGAAGAGCATCTGGGTGCTCGCCTACCAGTGGGGCGGGTCCGCCTTCTCCTACCGGACGTCGAGCGATCCCACCGACCCGAACGGCTGGTCATCCCCGCAGGTGCTCTTCTCCGGAAGCATCCCCGACTCCGGGACAGGTCCCATCGACCAGACGCTCATCGGTGACGGGACGAACATGTACCTGTTCTTCGCCGGCGACAACGGCAAGATCTACCGTGCCAGTATGCCGATCGGGAACTTCCCGGGCAGCTTCGGTGCGACCTCGACAGTGATCATGAGCGATACGACGAACAACCTGTTCGAAGCCCCGCAGGTCTACAAGCTGGAGGGCCAGAACCGCTACCTCATGATCGTCGAGGCGATCGGCTCGCAGGGCCGCTACTTCCGCTCGTTCACGGCGACCAGTTTGAACGGCGCGTGGACACCCCAGGCGGCGACCGAGGGCAACCCCTTCGCCGGCAAGGCCAACAGCGGCGCCACCTGGACCGACGACATCAGTCACGGCGAACTGATCCGCTCAAGCCCCGACCAGACCATGACCGTCGATCCCTGCCACCTGCAGTTCCTCTACCAGGGGCGCAGCCCCGCCTCCGGTGGCGACTACGGTCTCCTGCCCTACCGTCCTGGAGTGCTGACGCTGCGGCGCTGACGACGTGACACCTGTACGGCCGGCTCCGGTACGGGGCCGTTGCGGCGGGCTCGGCGGAAGGCCGGGCCCGCTTCGCTCTGCCCACGGTGTCAGCGTTCGTACGGGGACGGCGCGCGGAGGTGGCCGGCGTCCGCACTCTGCCTGCCTGCCCGACCGATTCGCCGACGCTGTCCGATTCCCTTGCGCGGCTCCGTGAGGCCGCCTGCCCCGACAGGGTCATCGAAACGACCGGCACGCGCAACCTCTTGAAGCGCTTCGACAAAGTGTGGGGCGAATCGAGTCATACGGGGAGTCAGTACATCTGCGAGGTGCCTGGACGTATGCGCATCTCTTGACCCCAGGGGCGTTTGTTGGAACGGTGTCGGACGGCAGTGCAGCCGTAGCTCGTCGAAGCGATTCGATGCCGGGAGTTCAGATGCGGGTCGTCGGTGCCCACGCCCCTTGTGGGACCCCTCCCCCGAGGGGGAGGCGGCGCGTACGGATCCGTGCGCGCCGTCGGTCTGCGGGACGCGTCGGTCCCGGTCCCCCCACCGCTTCGGCCCGCCCGTGGGGCCCCGTACTCCTCGCCCGATCACGCCATCCCTCACACCAAGGAACACCGGATGAAGTTCAGCGACGGCTTCTGGCTGATGCGCGAGGGCGTCCGCGCCTCGTACGCCACCGAAGTACGCGATCTCCATGTCAGCGCCGACCACATCACGGCGTACGCGGCCGTCACGCCCGTGCGCCATCGTGGGGACACCCTCAACTCGGCGCTCATCACCACCGAGTTCTTCTCTCCGGCCGAGGGGGTCATCGGCGTCCGCGTCACCCATCACGCGGGCAAGCGGCACCCCGGGCCCGACTTCGCGCTGCCGGGCGAGGGGGCGCGGGCCGACGCGGGACGCACCCGGCGTGAGGGCGATCTCGTCGAGCTGCGCAGCGGACCGCTCACGCTGCGCCTCGACACCGGGAAGCCGTGGAGGCTCGACTTCCTGGACGGGAGCGGCCACCGGCTGACCGCCGCCGAGCGCAGGGGCACCGCCTTCGCGACCACCCCCGAGGGCGCGCACCACATGGCCGTCCAGCTCGCCCTCGGCGTCGGTGAGCAGGTCTACGGTCTCGGCGAGCGCTTCACGCCCTTCGTCAAGAACGGCCAGACCGTCGACATCTGGCAGGCCGACGGCGGCACCAGCAGCGAGCTGGCGTACAAGAACATCCCGTTCTACCTCTCCTCGCGCGGCTACGGCGTCTTCGTCAACCACCCCGGCAAGGTGTCCTTCGAGGTCGGATCGGAGTCGGTCGGCCAGGTCCAGTTCAGCGTCGAGGACCAGACCCTGGAGTACTACGTCGTCGCGGGGCCGACTCCCAAGGAGGTGCTGGCCCGCTACACCGCCCTCACCGGCCGCCCCGCCCTGCCGCCCGCCTGGTCGTTCGGCCTGTGGCTCACCACGTCCTTCTGCACCGCCTACGACGAGGCCACCGTCACGTCGTTCGTCGAGGGCATGGAGAAGCGGAACATCCCGCTCTCCGTCTTCCACTTCGACTGCTTCTGGATGCGCGCGTACCAGTGGTCGGATTTCCAGTGGGACCCCCGGACCTTCCCCGACCCGGAGGGCATGCTCGCCCGGCTGAAGGCCCGCGGGCTGAAGATCAGCATGTGGATCAACCCGTACATCGCGCAGAAGTCGACGCTGTTCGCCGAGGGCGCCGCGCGTGGGTACCTGGTCCGCCGGCCGAACGGCGACATCTGGCAGTGGGACCTCTGGCAGCCCGGCATGGCCCTGGTCGACTTCACCAACCCCGGGGCCCGGGCCTGGTTCCAGGACAGGCTGAGGCCACTGCTCGACCAGGGCGTCGACTGCTTCAAGACGGACTTCGGCGAGCGCGTGCCGACGGACGTCGTCTGGCACGACGGCTCCGACCCCGAGCGGATGCACAACTACTACGCCCACCTCTACAACAAGACCGTCTTCGAGCTTCTGGAGGAGGAGCGCGGCACCGGTGAGGCCGTCCTCTTCGCCCGTTCGGCGACCGCCGGCGGGCAGCAGTTCCCCGTTCACTGGGGTGGCGACTGCTTCGCCTCCTTCGAGGCCATGGCCGAGTCGCTGCGCGGCGGGCTTTCGCTGTCCCTGAGCGGCTTCGGCTTCTGGAGCCACGACATCGGCGGCTTCGAGGGCACCCCGGACCCGGACGTGTTCAAGCGATGGCTCGCCTTCGGCCTGCTCTCCTCGCACAGCCGGCTGCACGGCAACGTGTCCTACCGGGTGCCGTGGGAGTTCGGTGAGGAGGCCGTCGACGTCGCGCGGCAGTTCACCCTGCTCAAGCACCGGCTGATGCCCTACCTCTACGGGGTGGCCGTCGAGGCCCACGCCACCGGCGTCCCCGTCATGCGCCCGATGCTCCTCGAATTCCCCGAGGACCCCGCCTGCCGCACCGTGGACCGGCAGTACATGCTCGGCCCGGACCTCCTGGTCGCCCCCGTCTTCACCGCGAACGGCGAGGTGGAGTACTACCTGCCGAGAGGGGCCTGGACTCATCTGCTGACCGGTGAGACGGTGGCCGGCCCGGTGTGGCGGCGGGAACGGCACGGCTTCGACAGCCTGCCGCTCTTCGTACGGGAGGGAGCGGTACTGCCCCTCGGCGCGGACGACCAGAAGCCGGACTCCGACTGGCTGGACGAGCTGACCTTGCGCGTCCATCCGGTGTCGGACGGCACGCCCTTGCGCCGTTCGGTCACGGTGCCCGACCTGACGGGCCGGGCGGCGGCGGTCTTCCACCTCGCACAGGACCACGACGGCCTGCGCGTGCGTGCCGTGGGGACCGACCGTCCCTACCGGGTGGAGGTGGCCGGTGGCGGCTGTGCCCGGGGCGCCGGTGATGTGGTCGTGTCCATGCCCTGACGAGCGGTTCCCGGGCCGGCCGTGCCCCGGCCCGACGCCGTGGACGAGGACGGACACGGCGCGGCCCGGCACCTGGGGGAGAGGTGCCGGGCCGCCGCGGCCGTGGTCTCAGCCGGAGAAGGAGAGCCTCGCGAGCCGTACCGGGCCGCGCAGCCGGACGTGCAGATCGTGGACGCCGGACAGCGGGAGAGCGGCGGTGGTGGTGGCATAGGCGTACGGTCCGTTGGCGACGGGCGCGCAGGACGCGAGGAACGTCCCGTCGGACAGCCGCAGTTCCACCGCGGCAGGACCGGTCGCGGCCATCTCGGCCGACACCGTCGCGACCCCGTCTCCGAAGTCGCAGCCCCTGAAGACCAGTTCGCCGGTGCGACCGTCCGTGGCCGTCACCGCGTCGCCGCTCACCCTGGTCCGGTCCACGATCACGGTGCCGCGCTGTTCGTCGTAGTCCGCGGCATCGAGGCCGCCGGCCCGCAGGGGACGCGGAGCGGATTCCTCCCCCTCGACGCGCAGGCCGGAGGTGAGCCGGATGTCCGCGCTGGAGGCGCCGACGAGGAGGACGCGCCGGCCCGGGTCGACCGTCCAGCGGCCACGGGAGACATCCCAGAAGCCGAGTGCCTCGACGGGCACCTCGAACTCCAGCCGCTGGGCCGCCCCGGCGGCGAGGCGCAGCCTGCGGTGGGCGAGGAGCTGCCGCCGCGGCCTGGGGACGGCCGAATCCGGCGCCCGGACGTAGACCTGGGCGACCTCGTCCGCGTCACGCGTACCGCTGTTGGTCACGGTGAAGGACACCCGGAGGGTGTCGTCGGCACACGCGGCCGACAGATGGTCGTAGGCGAAGGAGCTGTAGGAGAGGCCGTGGCCGAACGGATAGAGGGGGGCGCCCTCGTAGTACAGGTAGGTCTGGCGGCTGCCGATGATGTCGTAGTCCAGCAGGTCGGGCAGCTCGGCGTCGGAGGTGTACCAGGTCTGCGGGAGCCGTCCCGCGGGCGACACGTCGCCGGCCAGCACCCGGGCGAGCGCGGTGCCCGCGGCCTGTCCCGCGTGGGCGGTCCAGAGCAGGGCGGGAAGGGCGGCATCCGCGTCGGTCAGCGCGTACGGATACGACGAGACGACGGCGAGCACCGTACGGGGGTTCGCGGCGTGGGCCGCGCGCCACAGCCGGGTCTGGTGGTCGGGCAGGCGCAGCGTGGTGCGGTCCTCGGTCTCGCGGCCGTTGATGTGCGGGTCGTTGCCGACGGCGACGACGACCACGTCGGCGGCGGCGGCCGCCGCGGCCACGTCGTCCACACCGCGGCTCACGGTCACGATGTCGAACACATCGCCCTCCTCGGCGACCTTCAGGCCTTCGGCGGTCACGGACACGTACCGGCCCGTGCCGACATGCCGGAGGAGGTGGCCCGCACCGTGTTCCTCCGGACGGAACGTCTCCCGCACCACCCAGCCCCCGGGCTGGTCGGCCGACGCGCGCAGGAGGCCGTCCTCGGCGACCGACACGTAGGCACCGTCCGGGGCCCGGAAGGTCAGCAGCCCGTGCCCCCAGTCCACCGCGGAGAACGTCGTCGGGTCGCCGCCGACCGTCAGGGGCGCGAGATCGGTGCGACCGCTCAGCAGCGCCGGGTCGAGCGCTCCTTCGGCTCCTCGCACCGTTGCCGTCGTAGAGGGGGACGGGACGCGCACCCAGCCCGCCGCTGTGCGCAGCCGCACCCGGTCGGCGCCCTCGGCGAAGGAGACGCGGTCTGTGCCGAAGCGCTCGCGCAGCCCGTCCAGGGGTGTGGAGCGGTGGATCAGCGTGCCGCTGTACCAGTCCAGCTTGCACGCGTCGGCGAGCGGCCCGACCAGGGCGACGCGGGTGCCTTCGGCCAGCGGCAGCAGGCCGTCGTTCCTGAGCAGTACGACGGCCTGCTCCGCGGCCTCCCGCGCGAGCGACCGGTGCTCCGGAGTGTCGAACGCCGCGGCCTTCGCGTACGGGTCCAGTCCGGGATCGAACTCCCCGAGGCAGAAGCGCATCCTCAGCAGCCGGCGTACGGCCTCGTCGACGGTCTCGTCGTCGAGCAGCCCTCGGTCGAGTGCCCCGTGAACGCGCCCGAGGGTGACGGAGGAGTCCTGGCCGTGGTCCGTGAAGCTGTCCACACCGGCGCGCAGGGCGGCGGCCACGGCTTCCTCATGGGTGTCGTAGTAGTGCTCGGAGTCGACCAGATTGGAGGGCGCGCCGGCGTCGGAGCAGACCACCAGGGGCTGGTCGGTCCAGGTCCGCAGCTCTGTCGCGAGCAGGGGGGAGAGATGGTTCGGCCTGCCGTTGACGAGGTTGTACGAGGGCATCACCCCGGCGACGGCCCCCGCCTCCACCGCGGGGCGGAAGGCCCGGAGGTCGTACTCGTGCAGGACCCGGGGGCGGATCGAGGAGGAGCTGGTGTCCCGGTCGGTCTCGTTGTTGTGGGCCAGCCAGTGCTTGAGCACCGGTGCGGTGCGCCAGTAGACGGGGTGGTCGCCGCGCAGCCCGCGGGTGTAGGCGACGGCGATGGCGGACGTCAGCCGGGGGTCTTCGGAGTACCCCTCTTCGTTGCGGCCCCACCACGGGTGTCGCAGCAGATTGACCGTGGGGGCCCACACGTTGAGCCCGACCCTCGGATCCTTCGCGCGCATGGCACGGACCTCCTCGCCGACGGCCTCACCGACCTGGCGGACGAGTCCCTCGTTCCACGTGGCGCCCAGCCCCACGGCCTGCGGGAAGACGGTGGCGGGTCCCATCCACGCCACGCCGTGCAGGGCCTCCTGCCCGGTACGGAACGCCTCGACGCCCAGGCGTTCGACGGCGGGCGCGAACTGGTGCAGCATCGCGATCCGCTCGTCGCGCGTGAGCCGCCCGAGCAGGTCGTCGACGCGCTCGTCGAGGGAGAGGGTGGCGTCACGGAAGGACGGCCGCATGTCGGTCACAGAGTTCCCCAAGGGTGAGCGATCTGAACAGTGACGCCGGACTCGAAGCGCTTCGATGCTGAAGGCGCCCGTGGGGGAGTGTCAAGACGCCATCGCCGCCGCCACGTGTTCACCGGAGATGCCGCCAGGTGCTTACCGGAGACGGGGGAGCGCTGTCGCAGGGGCAGCGACAGAAGCGAAACGAAAGAATTCCGGGGCGACTCTTGAACGGCCTGTCTTCCTCACTTAACCTCGCTGCAACATCGAAGCGCTTCGACGAGCAGGTCGGTCGACCCCTCCTCGTTTCGCCTGTCCCTCAGCTCGCCTCATCCGCCGACCCGCATGCGTACGGCCGCTCTCGAACGCCCGCCGGCCGCCCGCGTGACGAAAGGGGCTCTGCCATGCCCGACACCAAGGCTCCCAGCCGGAGAACGTTCCTCGGCTCCACCGCGGTCGCCGCGATCGCCGTCGCCGGCGGTGTGCCACTGCTCGGCGCGTGCAGCGGTTCGTCCGGCGGCAGCCGCGCCGAGGGGGCCACCACGGGGAAGAAGCTTCGGAGCGTCCTCCCGGCCTTCGTCGGGTCCGACGTCGTGAAGCCGGACGTGCCGAGCGCGAACGGGTCGGCCGTGGCCTTCACCTCCGCGCTGCCGGCCTCGAAGCTGGCCGTCTCCGTGCCCGAGAAGCTCGGCAAGGGCGGCACCGTCACGATCATGGCTCCGCTCTGGGGGACCTCCCCCAAGGACGACAACCCGTACTGGTCGGCGATGGACGAGGCCATCGGTGTGAAGGTGAACTGGCAGAACCAGGACGGCAACACCTACGGGCAGAAGCTCGGAGCCGTCCTCGCCTCCAGCGGCGTCCCGGACGTGGTCGTGGTACCCGCCTGGGAGTTGGGCGGCAAGATACCCAGCGCCATCAACCACAAGTTCGCCGACCTCGGCCCGTACCTGTCGGGCGACAAGGTCAAGGACTACCCGAACCTGGCGGCGATCCCCACCAACGCCTGGCAGCGGGCCGTCTTCGGCGGCAAGCTCCGCGGCCTGCCCATGCCGGCCAGCGACATCCCCAATATCGCGCCCTTCTACCGGTCCGACCTCTTCGAGGCCAAGGGGTACGAGCCGCCCACCACCACCCAGGAGTTCTCCGACCTCGCCAAGGAGATCACCTCCGCCAGGAACGGGGTCTGGGCCTGCGGCGACATGACCTGGGCGGCGTACAAGTTCTTCGGCGTCCTCGACGAGAAACCCGTCTGCTGGAAGCTCGTCGGTGACAAGCTGGTCCACCGGATCGAGACCCCCGAGTACCTCGAAGCCCTCGCATGGTCCCGCTCCCTCTACTCCGCCGGATTCGTGCACCCGGACGCCAAGGCCGAGAGCGGGGACATCGGCAACCTCTTCACCGCCGGCCGGGTGTGGATGTACAACGCGGACATCTCCGACTGGTACGGCAAGACCGTCGTCCAGCGGGGCGACAGCCCGGGCTTCTCCATGGCCGCCATGGACTACTTCCACCACGACGGCGGCGAGCCCCGTCTCTACGCCGGTTCGCCCTCCAACATCTGGGCGTTCGTCAACAAGAACGCCGACGAGAAGACGGTCCGGGACGTCCTCGCCATCGCCAACTACACGGCGGCCCCGTACGGCACCAGGGAGCAGCGCCTCAAGGCGTACGGCGTGGAAGGGCTCCACCACACGCTCAAGGGCGACGAGATCACCAAGACCGAGGCAGGCAACAACGAGGTCTTCGCGACCTACGAGTACGTCGCGAGCCCTCAGCAGTTCTTCGCCTACCCCAACCACCCCGACGTGGCCGAAGGGATGGTCCGCTGGCAGCAGCGCATGGGGGCGTTCGTCACCCGGCCCCTCTTCTACGGCATGCAGGTCCAGGAGCCGAACCGCTGGGCCGAGCTCAGCAGCCAGTTCGAGGACCTGGAGAAGGACATCGTGCGCGGCCGGAAGAAGATCAGCGACATGCAGCAGGCCGTGTCGGACTGGCGCTCCCGCGGTGGTGACCAACTGCGCGACTGGTACCACAAGCTCCTGGACGACGCCGGCGACCAGGCGTCCTGACCGCACCGGACCGAGGGGGAACAAGGAGAGAGAACGTGCCGCAGAGCAAGGTGGCGGGCCCGGAACGCGCCGCTGACCCCAGCAGGAAGGCGCCGGCTCGCTCCGGCCCGGCCGAGGACCCGGACACAGCGGGGCGGCCGGACATCCCCTCCCGCGCCTCCCGGGGCGTCGGCTGGAGAATCCGGCTGCGTCGCGACCGGACGCTGATCCTGATGACCCTGCCCGCGGTCCTGCTCGTCCTGGTCTTCAACTACGTGCCTCTGCTCGGCAACGTGGTGGCGTTCCAGGACTACGACCCCTACCTCGGGGGCGACGCCCTGCAGGCGATCCGCGAGAGTCCCTGGGTGGGCGTCGAGCACTTCGGCCGCATGCTGGAGGACCGGCTCTTCTGGCAGGCGCTGGAGAACACCCTGACGATCTTCCTGGTGCAGCTCACCCTGTTCTTCCCCGTGCCGATCCTGCTCGCGCTGCTCATCAACAGCTTCGTCCGGCCCCGGGTCCGCGCCGTCGCGCAGGCGGTGCTGTACCTGCCCCACTTCTTCTCCTGGGTGCTGGTCGTCACCATCTTCCAGCAGATGTTCGGCGGTGCCGGCATGCTGGCCCAGACCCTGCGCGAGCACGGCCACGAGGGCATCGACCTGATGACCGATCCCGGCCTGTTCACGTTCCTGGTCACCTTCGAGATGGTCTGGAAGGACGCGGGCTGGGGCGTCATCGTCTTCCTCGCCGCGCTCTCCGTCATCAGCCCCGACCTGTACGAGGCGGCGGCGATGGACGGCGCCTCGCGGTGGCGGCGGATGTGGCACGTGACGCTGCCGGCCCTGCGTCCCGTGGTCGCCCTGCTGCTGGTGCTGCAGGTGGGCAATGCCCTGACCGTCGGGTTCGAGCAGATCCTTCTCCAGCGCACCGCGGTCGGCCCGGCCGCCGCCGAGGTCCTCGACACCTACGTCTGGAACGTCGGCATCCAGTACGGGGACTTCAGCTACGCGGCAGCGGTCGGGATCGTCAAGGGAATCATCGGCCTCGGTCTCGTACTGGCGGCCAACAAGGTCGCCCACCTGATGGGCGAGCAGGGGGTGTACAAGCGATGAGCACCGTGGAGGGTTCCACGCGTCCCGGGGCGACCCGCGGCAGGCTGAGGCCGGTGTGGGAGGAGGAGCCGCGCCGGGCAGGTCTGGCGGCGAAGGGCACGGTCCTCGTACTCGCCTGCGCGGCGATCCTCTTTCCCCTGTGGATCGTGATCGTCACCAGCATGTCCTCGGTGAGGACCATCACGGAGGCCGGCGGGCTCGTCGTCGTCCCCCGAGGGATCACCCTCGTGGCCTACCAGGAACTGCTCGGCGGAGGCCAGGTCACCCGAGCGGCGCTGGTGAGCGTGGGGGTCACCGTCATCGGCACGGCCTTCAGCATGACCGTGTCCGTCCTGTGCGCCTACGGCCTCTCGCGCAGCGGGTCCCTGCTGCACCGGCCCCTGCTGGTGACCCTTCTCGCCACCCTGTTCTTCGGCGCGGGTCTCATCCCCACCTACCTGCTGGTCCAGGGGCTCGGGCTGACCGACACCTACTTGTCCCTGATCCTTCCCAGCGCGGTGAGCGTCTTCAACATCCTCGTCCTGCGGTCCTTCTTCATGAGCGTCGCACCCGAGCTCCTCGACAGTGCCCGTATCGACGGCGCCGGCGACGTCCGCATCCTGTGGACGATCATCATGCCGCTGTCCCGCGCGGTCCTCGCCGTGATCGCGCTCTTCTACGCCGTCGGCTACTGGAGCGCCTGGTTCAACGCGTCGATCTATCTGAGCGACCAGAACATGATGCCGCTGCAGAACGTGATGATGCAGCTGGTTCTCAAGCAGGAACGCCCCACGGGCCTGGCGCAGGCCATCAACACCGGCCAGCTCTCGCCCCTGTCCATCCAGATGGCGGTCATGGTGCTCGCGCTGCTGCCGGTGGCCGTGCTGTCGCCGTTCGTCCAGAGGCACTTCAAGAAGGGCATGCTGACGGGCGCGGTCAAGGGCTGACACCCGCGACGCCCCCGGGCCACGACGCCGTCGCCCGCCGGACCGGCGGCTTCCTCCGCCCAAGCCGCCGTCCGCCGCGCGGCCCCTCACCTCCGCCGGGTCCGCCCGCACCCGAACGTCCGCCCCCGACCGCCCGCACCCGACCGTCCGCCCCGACCGTTCGCCCCCGACCACGGGGGGACCCACCGCTCCGCACCGCAACGGCTCCACGAAGAGAGGGTTTCGTCATGTCCATACGCGAACACCGGCCCGGCAGGCGCACGGTCCTCACCGCCGGTGTGCTCACGGGTCTGACCTCCTGGTCCGCGCTGTCCGCGAGCGGCGCCGTCGCCGCACCGATGACCCCCGCCGCCCCGGAGTCCTCCGACGCGGCCGGTGCCACCCAGCGGCACCGCTGGCGTACCGCGGTCATCGGCGGCACCGGTTTCGTCACCGGCGTCCTCTTCCACCCCCGCGTCGAGGGACTCGCCTACGCCCGGACCGACATCGGCGGCGCGTACCGGTGGGACAGCCGCACGCGGGCGTGGGTCCCCCTCACCGACCATCTCGGCTGGGACGACTGGAACCTGCTGGGCGTCGAGGCCATGGCCGTCGATCCCCACCATCCCGACCGCCTCTACCTCGCCGTCGGGACGTACGCGCAGAGCTGGTCGGAGAACGGGGCCGTGCTGCGTTCGGAAGACCGGGGGGCCACCTGGGCGCGCACCGATCTGCCGGTGAAGCTCGGGGCCAACGAGGACGGGCGCGGCACCGGCGAGCGACTCCTCGTCGACCCCGCCGACAGCGACACCCTCTGGCTCGGCACCCGCCACGACGGCCTGTGGAAGTCCGCCGACCGCGGCGCCACCTGGGCGCGGGCCGGGTTCGGACCCGAGCCGGTGGCGGACGGCCAGGGAATCACCCTCCTCGTCGCCGCGGGACGGACGCTGTACGCGGGATGGGCCGACGGCGGATCCGCCTTGTACCGCCGCCGTTCCGACGCCACCTGGGAGCCCGTCCCGGGGCAGCCGGAAGGCGTACCGGCCCGCGTGCCCGTCCGCGCCGCGTACGACACCGCGCTCCGCACGCTCCACGTCACCTACGCCGACGCCCCCGGGCCCAACGGGCAGAGCGACGGCAGCGTGCACGCCCTGAACACCGTCACGGGCGCCTGGAGCGATATCACCCCGGTCCGGCCCGGCGGCACCACCTCCGACGGAGCCCCCGACACGTTCGGATACGGAGGCGTCGCGGTCGACCCCCAGCGGCCCGGCACCCTGGTGGTCACCACCAACAACCGCTGGGCGGACGTCGACACGGTCTTCCGCTCCACGAACGGCGGACGCACCTGGGAATCCCTGAAGGACCGTGCCGTCCTGGACGTCTCCGCGACCCCCTACCTGCGATGGGGCGAGCCCCGGCCCAAGTTCGGCTGGTGGATCCAGGCGGTCGCCATCGACCCCTTCGACTCCCGCCACATCGTCTACGGCACCGGCGCCACCCTCTACGGCACCCGTGACCTGGTCCACTGGGCTCCCGAGATCCGCGGCCTGGAGGAAAGCGCCGTACGGCAGCTGATCTCCCCTCCCGAAGGCGGAGCGCATCTGCTCAGCGGCCTGGCCGACATCGGCGTCATGTACCACGACTCCCTCACCGCCTCGCCTCCCCGCGGCATGGCCACCAACCCGCTCTTCGGCACCTCCACCGGTCTGGCGATGGCGGACCGCCGGCCCTCCTACGTCGTGCGGACGGGATGGTCGTCGAGCGGCAACGGCGCCTGGTCCGGCGACGGCGGCCGGACCTGGCAGCCCTTCGCGAGCCAGCCGGACATCGCGAGCACGGCTCCCGGCCCCATCGCGACCAGCGCGGACGGCAGCACCCTGCTGTGGTCGTTCGTCCACTGGGACGGCTCCACGCACGCCACTCACCGCTCGACCGACAACGGCGCCACCTGGGCGGAAGTGCCCACCTTCCCCCGGGGCGGCACACCGGTCGCCGACCCCTGGGACCCGCGCCGCTTCTACGCCTACGACACGGTGAACGGCACCGTCGTACGCTCGGTCGACGGCGGACGGACCTTCACCGCCGCCGCCACCGGCCTGCCGGCGGGCGACAGCCAGTTCCGGCTGGCCGCCACCCCCGGCCGAAGCGGCCACCTCTGGCTCTCCGCCAAGTGGAACGGCCTGCACCGGTCCGTCGACGGCGGCGCCACCTTCACCAAGGTCGACAGCTGCTGGGCCTCCTACACCCTGGGCTTCGGCAAGGCGGCGGCCGGCGCGGCCCATCCGACGATCTTCCAGGTCGGCGCCACCGACCAGGTCACCGCCGTCCTGCGTTCCGACGACGAGGGCGCCTCCTGGACCCGTATCAACGACGACGCCCACCAATGGGGCTGGATCGGCGAGACGATCACCGGCGATCCGCGCGTTCACGGCCGCGTCTACCTCGGCACGAACGGCCGCGGCGTCCAGTACGCCGACCCCGTCTGACCTCTCCGACCCACTCCGACCTCCGCGACGAAGCGAGTCCTCGCATGCCTACTCTCAACGACGCCACCCGATCCCGCATCCTCCTCGGCGGCGACTACAACCCGGAGCAGTGGCCCGAGGAGATGTGGGCGGAGGACATGCGACTGATGAAGGAGGCCGAGGTCACCTCCGCCACCATCGGGGTGTTCTCCTGGGCGAAGATCGAACCCCGCCCGGGAGAACGCCACTTCGGCTGGCTCGACCGGATCGTGGACCTGCTGCACCAGCACGGCATAGGGGCCGTCCTCGCCACCCCCACCGCCGCACCGCCGGCGTGGATGGGATCCCTCCACCCCGAAACACTGCCGCGCGGCGAGGACGGATCCACCGTCTGGTACGGATCACGCCAGCACTTCTGCCCCAGCTCACCCGTCTACCGGGCCTACGCGACGGCCATCACGAAGGACCTCGCCGAGCGTTACGGCGACCACCCGGCCCTGCGCATGTGGCACATCAACAACGAGTACTGCACCTTCTGCTGGTGCGACGAGACCGCACGGCACTTCCGCCGCTGGCTGCGCCGCGTGTACACCACGACCGACGCCCTGAACGAGGCCTGGGGCACCGCCTTCTGGAGCCAGCGCTACGACACGTGGGAGCAGGTCATCCCGCCGCGCAGGGCCCAGTACCTGCGCAACCCCGCCTGCACGCTCGACTTCAGACGGTTCACCTCCGACGCCCTCCTGGAGTGCTACACCGCCGAGCGCGACATCGTTGCCGCGCGCACCCCCCACATCCCCGTCACCACCAACTTCATGCCGTTCTGGACCGGCCAGGACGCATGGAGGTGGGCCCAGGAGGAGGACGTCGTCTCCGTCGACATCTACCCGGACCCCACCGACCCGCACGCCGGCCAGTACGGAGCCATGATCCAGGACATGACCCGCTCCCAGGCCCGCGGACCGTGGATGGTGATGGAGCAGGCGGCGGGCGCGGTGAACTTCCGCGACGTCAACGTGCCCAAGCCCCGTGGACTGGGCCGGCTCTGGTCCCTCCAGGCCGTCGCCCGCGGCGCGGACGCCGTCTGCCACTTCCAGTGGAGGCAGTCGCGACAGGGAGCGGAGAAGTTCCACTCGGCCATGGTCTCCCACGCCGGTGAACACGGCCGCGCCTACCAGGAGATCAAACAGATCGGTGCCGAACTGTCCCGGCTGGGAGAGCGCGTCGCCGGCACCCACGTCACCGCGGAGGTGGCGGTCCTCCACGACTGGAACTCCTGGTGGGCCGACGAACAGGAGGGCCGCCCCTCCTCCGAGGTGCACTACCCCACCGTCGTACGCGCCTGGCACCGCGCCCTGTGGGAGGCCGGGATCACCACCGACTTCGCCCACCCCGAACACGACCTGGACGCCTACCGCCTCATCGTCGTTCCGCACCTGTATCTGCTCACCGACGCCGCGGTGGACAACCTCGTCGCCCACGTACGCGGCGGCTCCACCCTCGTCTGCGGGTTCATGACCGGGGCCGCGGACCAGGACGACCGTATCCGCCCCGGCGGCATGGACGAACGCCTGCGCGATCTGTTCGGTATCCGCCTCGTCCACGAATGGTGGCCGCTGCCGGCGGGCGAGAAGGTGGCATGCGAGGGCCGCGAGGGCCTGAACCCCTTCGAGGGAACCCTCTGGGCGGAGGAACTGGAACGGTCCGCGGCCGAGACCGTCGCCACCTACCGAAGTGGTGAGCTCGTCGGCATGCCCGCCGTGCTGCGCCACGGGCGTGCCTGGTACGTCTCCACGCTGCCCGAGCCGACCGCCCTGCGCGAACTGCTCGCCCACGTGGCGTGCGGGGCGGGTGTCCGCCCCGTCCTGGAGAACCGGCCACCCGGCCTCGAAGCGATCCGCCGCGGTGACGTGCTCTTCCTGCTCAACCACGCCCCCGGGCCGATCGACGTCGACGTACCGGGCCCGTGCCGGGACCTGATCACGGGCGACCGGGTGGACGGTTCCGTGCGCCTGGAGCGCCACGGCGTGGCGGTCCTGGCGTGAGACACGGGACGTGGGAGCCGCGGCCCGCCGGACGGTGGGAGGACGCCTTCCTCAGCGGCAACGGCCGGCACGGCGCCATGGTGTTCGGAGACCCGGCCGACGAACGCGTCGTCGTGAACCACCACACCCTGGTCCGCCCCAACGGCAGCGAAGCGCTCGGCCCCCCGGCGCTCGCCGCCGGACTCCCCGCTCTGCGGGCAGCCCTGCTGGCAGGCGACACCCGAGCGGCGGAGGAGTTCGGCGCCGGACACCCGCACGTGTGGGTGCAGCCCTTCCACCCCGCCTTCCAGGTCCGCGTACGAGGCGGGGGCGCGGCGGGGGGACCGGGATACCGCAGGCAGGTGGACTTCACCAGCGGGCAGGTGAGCGCCAGCGACGACGGCTGGCGCAGTGACCTCTTCGTCTCACGCACCGACGACGTGATCGTCCACCGGGTGTCCGGCGGGCCCGGCGCGCTGAGTGCCGAGGTCCGCCTCGACGAGCGCCTGCCCGGGCTGCCCGACGGGCTGCGCTTCTCCCGCTCGGTCGTGTGCGAGAAGAACGGGCACCCGGCCACCAGGGCGGTACTGAGCCTGCGCACCGAGTACGGGAACGGACGGACCGCCTTCACGGGGACCACCCTGGTGGTCGTCCCCGACGGCCGGGCGGACGCGGCCGGTGACCTGCTGCGGGTCACCGGAGCCTCCGCGATCCTGCTGCTGACCCGGGTGGAGCGGCACCCTGCCGACAGCGACCCCGGCCCCGCGCACCGCCGCGCGCTGGACGCCCTGCTCGAAGCCGACCAGGTCAGCGTGGCCGAGGGCGTCCCACCCCGCCCGGACGCGCGCGATGCCGTCGACCTGGCGTACGCACGGCTCCTGGCCGGACACCTGCCCGCTCACCGTGGTGCCTACCTCCGTGCCGGACTCACCCTCACGACGGACCCGGCGGAGAGAGAACTGCCGGGCACCGCGCTGCTGCGCCGTCCGGACAGCCCGGCACTTCTCGAACGCCTCTTCGCGGCGGGCCGCTACCACCTCCTGTCGTCCAGCGGCATGCTGCCGCCGCGCCTCACCGGCCTCTGGACGGGCGACTGGAACACCGCCTGGTCCGGCGCCTTCACCACCAACGCCAACCTCAACCTGCAGGTGGCGTCCGCCGCCGCCGGGGCGCTGCCCGAGGTGTCCCGGGCCCACGCGGAACTCGTACGCGGTCAACTGGCCGACTGGCGCGACAACGCCCGTGAAATCTTCGGCGCACGCGGCGTCGTCGCGCCCTCCCACACCGACGGGGAGAGCGGCCACACCCGGCACTTCGAACGCGCCTACCCCCTGCACCTGTGGACCGCGGGCGCCGACTGGCTGCTCCACCCCCTGGTCGACGAAGCCCTCACCGGCGGCCGGCCGCCCGACCCCTGGCTCCCTTCCGCGCTGGTCGAAGTTGCCGAGTTCTACGATGACTTCCTGGTCAGCCGCGGCCCCGACGCCCCCGTGGCGGTGGTCCCCTCGTACTCGCCCGAGAACCGCCCCGCCAACGCGAGCTGGGGCACCGTCGACGCCACGATGGACATCGCCGCCGCCCGCCACGCCCTGACCACCGCCGCCGACTTCCGGCCCGGCCATCCCCGCGCCCCGCACTGGCGAGCCCTCGCCGCCAGGCTTGCTCCGTACCGGGTCAACGAGGACGGAGCGCTGGCCGAATGGGCCGGTCCCGAGCTGGCGGACACCTACGACCACCGGCACATCAGCCACCTCTACCCGGTGTGGCCGCTCGACGAGATCAACCCCCACGACACGCCCGCCCTGGCGGCGGCCGCCCACCGCGCTCTCGAACTGCGCGGCACCGAGAACGACTCGGCGCACGGCCGCCTGCACACCGCCCTCGTCGCCGCTCGGCTGCGCGACGGGGAACTGGCGGGCCGAGCACTCCGCCACGTGCTGCACGGCGACTACTTCCACGACTCACTCATGAGCGCCCACTACCCGGGGCGGGACGTGTACAACGCGGACGCCGCGCACGCCCTGCCCGCGGTGCTCATCGAGTGCCTGGTCCAGTCGTCCCCCGGCCGGCTGGTGCTGCTGCCCGCCGTGCCGCGCGCGTGCGCCGAGGGCACCTTGCGGGGCATCCGAACGCGCTTCGGGGCCCGACTCGACCTGCGGTGGTCCGAAGGGCACGCCACCGCCGTGCTGTGGCCGTCGAGCGACTGCACGATCGAGGTGGTCGCGGGAGGCGGAGCCCCCTTCCCACTGACCCTCGTCGCCGGCGAGAGGCACACGCTCTCCCTCCCCGGCGGGAGATGACCCCGCCCCGGGGGAGCAGCCCCACGCACCCCACCGCGTACCGGTTCGGCGAGCACCGTCCCCGGCACCCTCGCGACGGTGCCCACCCCGTCGGCCGCCGTCGCTCCGACGCCGTCCCCGCCACCCGCCGCCGCACCCCGGCCACCGGGCGACCGCGCCCGTCATCCCCTGACGGGCGCCGCCCCGCTGCTCGCGCGGACCACGAGTTCCGGCTCGAGAAGGACGACCTCGTCGTCGGCCTCCCCCTCGATCTTGGCGATGAGGCGGTCGACGGCCTGACGTGCCATCTCCCGCGCGGGGATGGTGACGGAGGTCAGCCGGACCGAGCCCTGGAGGGCGACCTGCTCGGGGCAGACGGCGACGACCGAGATGTCCTCGGGCACCGCCCGCCTGTTCTGGCGCAACAGGCTGAGCAGCGGCTCCACCGCCTGCTCGTTGTGCACGACGAAGCCCGTGACCTCGGGGCGTTCGGTGAAGATCTGCCCGACGGCGCTCGCCATCGAGGCGTACGTGCCCTCGCACGGACGGTGCAGCACACGCAGCCCGAGCCGGTGCGCGCGGGCGCGCAGGCCGTCGATCGTACGCTCCGCGAAGCCGGCCTTCCGCTCGTACACGGCCGGAGCCTCGCCGATCACCGCGATCTCCCGGTGCCCCAACTCGGCCAGGTGCTCCACACACAGGGCGCCGGCCTCGGTGAAGTCCAGGTCGACGCAGGTGAAACCGGTGGTCTGGGAGGGCAGACCGATGAGCACCGCGGGCCGTCCGCTCTCACGCAGCACGGGGAGCCGGGCGTCGTCCAGTTCCACGTCCATCAGGATGATGGCGTCCACCAGGCCGCTGGCGACCACGCGGCGCACGGCGGTGGGCCCCTCTTCGCCGGTGAGCATCAGAACGTCGAAGCCGTGCTCCCGGGCGTTGGTGGCGACGGCGATGGCGATCTCCATCATCACCGGGACGTACATGTCCGTGCGCAACGGCATCATCAGCGCGATGATGTTGGACCTGCTGCTCGCCAGTGCTCTGGCTCCCGCGTTGGGGTGGTAGCCCAGTTCCGTGATGCTGCGTTCCACCCGGCGCTTGGTGACCTCGGAGATGGTTCGCTTGCCACTGAGGACATAGCTGACCGTGCTGGCGGAAACTCCGGCATGCTGCGCCACGTCGGCAAGGGTGACCATCGGGATCTCCAGGATTGGGAAGCGCTTCGACCGTGCACTTGTCGCTTAAAGTGCAGGTTGTCAGAACAGTAATCCGGCCCGAGGGGTGCTGTCCAGAGCATGGAGTCGAAGCGCTTCGACGCTGCTGGAGCCTTTCGGCGCTGACGCGTGCGGATGCCCACGCACAACAGCGCCGGCTCCCGCGCGATGCGGGAACCGGCGCTGTCGTGCGGGGGCGGCTACGGGGTGACGCAGCCGATCGAACCGACCGGGAAGTCGTTGCCGGTCGAGGTCGCGGTGAAGCCGAAGGTGGTGCTGCCCTCCGGTGCGATGGTGCGGTTGTGGTCGAGGTTCCTGACCGTCAGCGTCCCGTCGGGCGCCGTGGTCAGCGCACCGTTCCACACGCTGCTGACCCTGGAGCCGACGCCGGGCATCCACCGCACGGCCCAGCCCTCACGCGGTGTCGTGCCGTGGTTCATGACTTCGACGGAACCCTGGAAGCCGCCGTTCCAGGAGTTGGTCACGTTGTAGACGGCCATGCACCCGGTGTGCGGGTCGGTGGGGGTCGGAGTGGGTGTCGGGGTCGGAGTGGGCGTCGGCTGGGGAGTGCCGCCCGAGCCGCGGATGCCGGTCACCTCGCCGTTGCCGCCGTCGAAGACGATGTCGGAGCAGGAGAAGAAGTTCTCCTGGCTGTCCGAGCGCACCCACTGGATGAACATGACGGCGTCACCCGAGCGGCCCGAGGGCAGGTCCAGGTCCCAGTAGTAGTGACCGCCGTCCGTGCCCGCCCCGCCCGTCTGCGGCGGATCGGTGACCGTCCCGATCAGCTCCAGGTCGTCCCAGCCCAGCGCGGTGCTGGGCGAGTAGCCGGGCTTGGACAGGTAGACCCGGAAGGAGCCCGGGTGTGCCGCCCAGTTGCTGTGCTTGACCTGGATGGTCGCCCCGGACGTCAGATGCGTCCGGGGCCAGTCGGAGCGAGGGGCGTTGTAACCGGTGAAGTTGTACGGCGACCGGTCGCCGGCACTGCACAGCTTCCCGTCCGGGACGTACCCCTCCCCCCGTCCGCCCGCGTTGGAGTCGAGCACGGCGAACCAGTTGTACAGCGCGGTCGCGCCGCTCTCGGCGAGCGCGGCCTTGCACGCCGGGTTGGTCGGGTCCAGGGCGCCGGTGCCGGTCCTGGCGTCCAGCATGCAGAGGTAGGTACGCGATCCCGGTGTCATCGTGACGCCGTGCGCCTCCGCGTCGGTCTGGCCCATCAAGGTCAGGCCGATTCCGCCGAGCAGCGTCGCGAGCACCGCCGCCAGGGAGGTGAACAGCTTCTTGCGTCGGGCCATGAGGTCTCCTGTGCCTGTGTGGGGATGGTCTTCCGGTCGTGTTCTCTCCTGCCGCCGCCGTCGGGCGAGGAGTGTGGGGGGCGCCTGCATCAGGAGGGCGCCGACAGGGGGACGAGCGGGCTGCGCGTGCTGCTGGGGGTGCGGTGACGCTCGCATGCGGGGCCTCTCCGGGAGGGGGACCGGATGGGGCGATCACGGGATCGGGAGCGCCCGGCCATGCCGTGCCGTGCCCGGCCATGTGGGCTGGGAGCGCTCCCATCCGTTGGTCCTACGGACTGTAAGAGTGTTGCTGTGTTCCTGACAACCCATCGCGACGAATCCTGTCCAACCGCTTGACGGCGCGCCTCGCGACCCCGATTTTGGGAGCGCTCCCACTCTTGCCCGCACTCTGCCGGACGTCATCCGGTGCCCCCGTCCCCGTGTGCCCTTCCCCCCCTCCCGTAAGGACTTCGGTGTGCCGCGACATCAGCCACTCGTCACCCGCCCGTCCCGTACGCCCCGCCGACCGGGCCGCTCCAGACGCGTCAGCGTGCTGGCGGGCGCCGCAGCCGCCGTCGGACTGCTGGCCGGCACTCTCGCCGCACCCGCCGGCGCGGCCCAACCCGTCAACGAGCCGTCCGAGCCCCCCGAGATCATCGTCAACGGGGACTTCTCCGCGGGCACCGCTCCCTGGTGGTCGACGGACAACAGTCCCGTCGCCGTCTCGGACGGACGGCTCTGTGCCGACGTCCCCGGGGGCACGGCCAACGCGTGGGACGCCATCGTCGGGCAGAACGGGCTCGCCCTCACCGCCGGCGAGGGATACACCCTGAGCTACACGGCGACGTCCACCGTGCCGGTCACCATCCGCACCAACGTGCAGATGGCGACCGAACCGTGGACCACGGAACTCGCCACAGCGCAGCCGGTCGGGGCGACCGCCGAACGCGTCACGGAGACCTTCACGGCCGGAGCCGACCACGACGCGGCGCAGCTCGCCTTCCAGATCGGGGGCAGCGCCGAGGCCCTCACCTTCTGCGTCGACGACGTGTCGCTGCGCGGCGGGACCGCGCCGCCGCCGTACGAACCGGACACCGGCTCCCCGGTCCGGGTCAACCAGGTCGGGTACCTCACCCACGGACCCAAGGCCGGCACCGTCGTCACCGACGGGACCGACCCGCTGCCCTGGACACTCGAATCGGCCGACGGGACACGCGTGGCCGGCGGCACCACCACTCCGGCGGGCGTGGACACCGCCTCGCGGCACAACGTCCACACCTTCGACTTCAGCGCCGTGACGACCGCGGGGGAGGGGTACACGGTCACGGTCGCGGGCGAGAGGAGCGAGCCGTTCGCCATCGGCGACGACCTCTACGCGTCGCTGCGCACCGACGCGCTCGCGTACTTCTACCACAACCGCAGCGGCATCGAGATCGACGCGGACATCGTGGGCGAGCAGTACGCGCGACCGGCCGGCCATGTGGGCGTGAGCCCCAACCAGGGCGACAACGACGTGCCCTGCCAGCCGGGCGTGTGCGACTACCGTCTCGACGCGGCCGGGGGCTGGTACGACGCCGGCGACCACGGCAAGTACGTGGTCAACGGGGGTATATCGGTGGCCCAGTTGATGTCCACGTTCGAACGGACCCTGTACGAGGAGACCGCCGACGCCGCGCCGCTCGGCGACGGCGAGCTGCGGCTGCCCGAGCACGGGAACGCCACCCCCGACATCCTCGACGAGGCCCGCTGGGAGCTGGAGTTCCTCATGCGGATGCAGGTGCCCGCGGGGGAGCCGCTCGCCGGCATGGCCCACCACAAGCTGCACGACAAGGCGTGGACCGGACTGCCGCTCCGGCCGGACCGTGACCCCCAGCCCCGGGAACTGCATCCGCCGACCACGGCGGCCACCCTCAACCTGGCGGCCACCGCCGCCCAGTGCGCCCGTCTCTTCCAGGTCTACGACGCGGACTTCGCGGCGCGGTGCCGGTCGGCCGCGCGGTCCGCGTGGACAGCGGCCAAGGCCCACCCGGACATCCTCGCCGATCCGCAGGACGCCACGGGCGGCGGCGCCTACAACGACGACGACGTGCGGGACGAGTTCTACTGGGCGGCGGCGGAACTGTTCCTCACCACCGGTGAGGACGGCTACCGCCAGGAAGTCCTCCGCTCCCCGCTGCACGGTGACACCGACGCGGTCTTCCCCCGCGGCGGCTTGTCCTGGGGCTCGGTCGCCGGGCTCGGCGCCCTGAACCTCGCGCGGGTGCCGGGCAAGCTGTCCGCCGATCAGCTCGCCGTCGTGCGCGGCATGGTGACCGAAGCCGCCGACGGATACGCGGCCGACTCGGCGGCGGCCGCGTACGGCCTTCCGTACGCCCCCGACGACGGACACTACGTATGGGGCTCGAACAGCCAGGTCGCCAACAACATGGTCGTCCTGGGCTCCGCCCACGACCTGACCGGCAGGGCCGTCTACCGTGACGCCGTCCTGCGCGGACTCGACTACCTGCTGGGCCGCAACGCGCTGAACCAGTCCTACGTCACCGGGTACGGCGAGCGGGACTCGCGCAACCAGCACCACCGGTTCTGGGCCAACCAGCTCGACCCGGCCCTGCCGAACCCCGCACCGGGATCCCTGGCCGGCGGTCCGAACGCCTCCATCGAGGACCCCGTCGCGCAGGCCAAGCTGAAGGGCTGCGCACCGGCGATGTGCTACATCGACGACATCGAGTCCTGGGCCACGAACGAGATCACCATCAACTGGAACGCCCCGCTCGCCTGGGTCGCGTCCTACGTGGACGATCTGGGCGGCGGTGAGCCCGTGCCGACGCGGTGCGAGGTGACGTACACCTCGCAGCGCTGGAGCGACGGCTTCACCACCCACGTCGCGCTGAAGAACACCGGCGACCGCCCCGTCCAGCCCTGGCGGCTCGACTGGACGTTCGCCGACCGGCAGCAGGTGACCGACGCCTGGGGCGCCGACATCGGGCAGGACGGGCCCCGGGTCACCGCAGGGGCCCTGGACTGGAACGCCACTCTCGCGCCCGGCGGCACCGTGCGGTTCGGCTTCAACGGCCGGCCCACCGGCCTCGTGCACGACCCCCGGGTCTTCCGGCTGAACGGCCAGGCCTGCGGGACGACATCGTGACGACGAGCGGCCGGCCCGTCCTGCCGCGTCATAGGAGGAGAAACGCTGTGAAACGCTTTCTGGCTCTCCTGGCCACCTGCGCCATGGCCCTGGGCCTCACCGTCCTGGCCGGCCCCCAGGCGGTGGCCGCCACCGGATGCGCGGTCGACTACACGGTCACCACACGGTGGGAGGGGGGTTTCCAGGCCGGGGTGAAGGTCACCAACCTGGGTGACCCCGTCACCGGATGGACCCTGAAGTTCACGATGCCCGACGCGGGCCAGAGGCTCGTCCAGGGCTGGAACGCCACCTGGTCGCAGTCCGGTTCCGCGGTCTCCGCGGTGGGCGTCGACTGGAACCGCACCCTGTCCACCGGTGCCTCGGCCGACCTCGGGATGGTGGGTTCCTTCACGGGCGCCAACCCGGAGCCGACGGCGTTCACCCTCAACGGTGTCGCCTGTACGGGTTCCGTGGAGGAGCCCCCGCCCGTCGACCCGCCCGTCCCGGGCACCGGCACCCCCGTCGACGTCAACGGCAAGCTCCACGTCTGCGGCGTGCACCTGTGCAACCAGTACGACCGTCCCGTACAGCTGCGGGGCATGAGCACCCACGGCATCCAGTGGTTCAGCAAGTGCTACAACACCGCGTCCGTGGACGCGCTGGCGGAGGACTGGAAGTCGGATCTGCTGCGGGTGGCCATGTACGTCCAGGAAGGCGGCTACGAGACCGATCCGGCGGGCTTCACCAGCCGGGTGAACGGCCTCGTCGACATGGCCGAGGCACGTGGCATGTACGCCATGATCGATTTCCACACGCTGACGCCGGGCGACCCGAACCACAACCTCGACCGGGCCAAGACGTTCTTCGCGTCCGTGGCGGCCCGCAACGCCGACAAGAAGCACGTGATCTACGAGATCGCCAACGAGCCCAACGGAGTGAGCTGGACGGCCATCAAGAACTACGCCGAGCAGGTCATCCCGGTGATCCGGGCCGCCGACCCGGACGCCGTCATCATCGTCGGCACCCGTGGCTGGTCCTCACTGGGCGTCTCCGACGGCTCCGACGAGAGCGAGGTCGTCAACAACCCCGTCCGGGCGGACAACATCATGTACGCCTTCCACTTCTACGCCGCCAGTCACCGTGACTCCTACCGCGCCACGCTGAGCCGCGCGGCCTCCCGGCTGCCGCTCTTCGTCACCGAGTTCGGCACGGTGAGCGCCACCGGCGGGGGAGCGATGGACCGGGCGAGCACGGTGGCCTGGCTGGACCTGCTCGACCAGCTGAAGATCGGCTACGCGAACTGGACCTACTCCGACGCGAACGAGAGCAGCGCGGCCTTCAGGCCGGGCACCTGCGACGGCGGTGACTACAGCAGCAGCGGTGTGCTGACCGAATCGGGGGCGCTGCTCAAGAACCGCATCAGCACCCCGGACTCCTTCCCCACGGGCTGACCGGCGGACGGCGGGCGGGGCTCCGGACGACCGGAGCCCCGCCCGCCACCGGTCGTCGCCGAACCGGGCGGGCGGCATGCGGGGCGCCCGGACCGCGCACGTCACCGCGTCCTCGGAGCTTCCCACGCTGCTCAGTTGCCGGGCGGCGGCGCGGTGCTCTTGCGTACGACCAGGCTCGTGGCCAGCTCCAGCCGCGTGGACACCGGTTCCTGGGCCCGTAGTCGCATCAGCATCTGCGCGGCCTCCTCCGCCATCCGGCGCAGCGGCTGGTGGACCGTGGTCAGGGCCGGGCTGGCCCACCGGGCGATGGGCACGTCGTCGTAGCCGACCACCGAGAGGTCGTGGGGGACGCGCAGGCCCCGCACCCGGGCGGCCTCCAGTACGCCGAGCGCCTGGAGATCGCTGCCCGCGAAGATCGCGGTGGGCCGCCGGGGGTGGGACAACATCTCGGCGGCGCGGTCGTACCCGCCCTCCACGTGGAAGTCGCCGAACAGGATGAGGCCGGGGTCCACCTCCAGTCCTGCCATGGTCATCGCCGACCGGTAGCCGTCGAGCCGCGCGCGGGAGCAGAGCATGTCCTCGGGGCCGGTGATGACGCCGATGCGCCGGTGCCCGCACTCGATGAGGTGCCGGGTGGCGGCCAGTCCGCCGCTCCAGTTGGCCGAGCCGACCGAGGGCACGTCGGGGTCGGGGTCGCCGGCCGGGTCGATGATGACGCAGGGGATCGAGCGTGCCCTGAGCTGCTGTTTCACCTCGTCGGGCAGGGTCGAGAAGACCAGGACGACACCGAGCGGCCGACGCTGGAGCATCGCCTCCATCCAGTCGGGGCCGGGCGAGTGGCGGGTTCCGCTCTCGGTGAGGACCACCCCGGCGCCGTGGGCCTTGGCGACGTTCTCCACCCCCCGGATCAGCTCCATCGCCCAGATGCTCTCCAGCTCGTGGAACACGATCTCGATGAGCGGCGTCTCGCTGGCCGACCGCGTGGTGCGCCGGTAGGCATGCGCCTCCAGCAGGCGCTCCACCTTGACCCGGGTGGGGGTCGCCACATCCTGCCGCCCGTTGAGGACCTTCGAAACTGTCGAAATGGAGACGCCGGCCCGCTCGGCCACCTGAGCCAGGGTGATGCGGCCCGTTCTCTCGTCATCGCGCATGGCCAGGAGCATAAAGCACCGGACGGCTGACGCCCAGACGTAACGCTTCGATAACGCCGTGACCGAGGGTTGACCCCCCAGGTGAGGGGTTCTAGCGTCCGGTCTCAGGAAGTTTCGGTAATCGGATCGAAAAAGTTTCGGAAGGTGTGCCGATGAAACAACGCGCACGGTTCTCGCGGACCGTTGTCGTCGGTGGTGCCGCACTGGCCCTGGTGCTGTCCCTGTCCGGATGCGGAGGGGCCTCGGACGCGGCCGGTGACGACACCCTCCGCGTGCTGGTCTACGGGGACGCGGCGAACAAGGTGGAGAAGGAGATCGTCGCCACCTTCAACAAGACGTCGGAGGTGAAGGCCGTCCTGGACACGATCCCGGGCGCCGACTACCAGGCCAAGCTGCAGACGATCATCAACAGCAAGCAGGCGCCGGACGTCTTCTTCAACTGGGGCGGCGGCAGCATCAAGCCCTTCGTCGACGCCGGCCTGCTCCTCCCGCTGGACCCCTTCATCGCCGAGAACCCCGACCTCAAGGCGAAGTTCCTGCCGTCCGTGTTCAACAGCGCGGTGGTCGACGGCACGTCCTACGGGGTCCCCATGCGCGGCACGCAGCCCGTCCTGCTGTTCAGCAACGGCGAGGTCCTCAAGAAGGCGGGCGTCGAACCCCCGAAGACCTGGGACGACCTGCTGGCGGCGGTCAAGGCGCTGAAGGCCGACGGCGTCACCCCGATCGCCCTGGGCGGCGGCGACCGGTGGCCGACGCTGATGTGGTTCGAGTACCTGTACGACCGTATCGCCGGCCCGGAGCTCTTCCAGAAGGCCCTCGACGGCGACCGGGACGCCTGGGCGAGCCCGGACAGCCGGAAGGCTCTGAGCAGGATCAGGGAACTGGTGGACGCCGGCGCGTTCGGCACCAACTACGACTCGGTGAAGTTCACCGACCAGGGTTCCCCCACGCTCCTGGCGACCGGCCGGGCCGGCTTCGAGCTGATGGGCTCCTGGGAGTACTCCACGCAGCAGGACGCGCACCCCGAGTTCGCGAGGAGCGACCTCGGATACAGCGCCTTCCCCTCCGTCGAAGGCGGCAAGGGCGACCAGGCGAACGTCGTCGGCAACACCAACAACTTCTACTCCGTGCTGAAGAAGACGAAGCACCCGCGCGCCGCCGCCGAGTTCCTGAAGCTCATGTACTCGGACCGGTTCGTCAAGGCGCAGCTCGCCATCGGCAACCTGCCGACCACGACGAACACCGAAGGCTTCCTGGACACGGCCGCCAGCCCGGAGTTCGCGAAGTTCCAGTACGACATGGTCAAGGCGGCCCCGGCGTTCCAGCTCTCCTGGGACCAGGCGTACCCGCAGTCGGCGGCCACCGCGATGTACCAGGCCCTCCAGCAGTTCTTCAACGGCTCGATGGACGAGGACGCCTTCATCGAGGCCATGCAGGCGCTGCCGACCTCGTGAGCCCACGGAGATCCGGACCCGGAACACACGACATGACCCGAACCGCAGCCCTCTCCCCGGACGGTCAGAAGGTCAGGAAGGACGGCCCGTCCGCCATCGGAGCGGGCCGCCCGGGATTTCTCTGGGCGGTCCCCGCCGCCGTCTTCTTCGGCCTCTTCGCCCTCGTCCCGCTCATCATGGTCGCCGTACTCTCCTTCGCCAGCTGGGACGGCCTGAGCGACCCGGAATTCGCGGGCCTGGACAACTGGCGGAAGCTCCTCGACGACCCCGTCATGATCAAGAGCCTCTGGCTGAGCGTCCTGCTCACCGTGCTCGGGGTCGCCGTCCAGACACCGCTGAGCATTCTGCTCGGGGTCTGGGCGGCGGGACACCAGCGCAACCGGGCCGTTCTGTCCGCCATCTACTTCGTCCCGATGCTGCTGTCCGTCGCGGCCGTGTCCGTGCTGTGGCGCGCCGTCCTCGACCCCAACATGGGCGTCCCCGCACAGGCCACCTGGCTCTTCGGCGACGGCAACCTGTTCGGGAAGCAGGCCACCGCGATCGGCGTCCTGGTCTTCGTCAGCACCTGGCAGTTCACCCCCCTGCACACGCTGATCTACCAGGGCGCGGCGCGCGCGGTGCCGCAGGTCCTCTACCAGGCGGCGCAGATCGACGGCGCGGGCACGGTGCGGCAGTTCTTCCACATCACGCTGCCGCAACTGCGCAACGCGATCATCACCTCGATGATCCTGATGGTGGTCGGCGGACTCACGACCTTCGACACCGTGCTCATCCTGACCCAGGGCGGACCGGGGAGCGACACCACCATCAGCGCGTACTACATGTACCAGAAGGCGTTCAAGAGCTTCGACTACGGAGGGGCTTCCGCCATCGCCCTCCTCCTGGTCCTCGTCTCCACCATCATCTCGCTGATCGTGGTGCGGCTCTCGGGCTACGACAAGATGCGCAGCACCATGGAGGGACTGTGAGGAAGAGCCGTCCCAACTACCTCGCCGGCTTCGGCTCCCTGGTCTGGCTCCTCGTGGTGGGGCTGCCGCTGTACGTGATGCTCGTCGCCACGTTCCAGACGCGCCCCGACCACGCGGCGAACGGCCCGCTGTCCTTTCCCGAGCACTTCACGCTCGACAACTACATCGACGACCTCAACAGCGGCTTCGCGCAGTACTTCCTCAACACCGTCATCGTCACCGTGTGCGTGGTGGGCATCGTGCTGCTCCTCGTCCCGCCGCTGGCGTACACCATCGTCAGGAGCCGGGGGCGCGCCACCACCACGGTCTTCCGGCTGTTCCTCCTGGGCCTGGCGATCCCCTCGCAGGCGGTCATCGTCCCGATGTTCTTCGTCATCAGCGAGGCCGGTCTCTACGACAACCTCATCGGCGTCATCCTGCCGACGGCGGCCTTCGCCATGCCGGTGTGCGCCCTGATCCTGACAGGGGTGATGCGGGACATCACCCCCGATCTGTACGAGGCGATGACGATGGACGGCGCCTCACCCCGACGGGTCTTCTTCCAGCTGGTGCTGCCGTTGTCCAGGAGCGGGATCTCGACCATCGTCGTCTTCTCCGCCCTCCAGGCGTGGAACGGCTTCCTGTTCCCCCTCGTCCTGACGCAGTCGGCGGAGACCAAGGTGATCACCTTGGGGCTCTACGACTTCCAGACGGAGCACGGAGTCAACACCCCTGGCCTGCTCGCCGCGGTCGTCCTGTCCATGCTCCCCATCCTGATCGTCTATCTGTTCGCTCGCCGCGCCCTGGTACAGGGGCTGATGGGAGTGGGAGGAAAGTGACCGCCAACACCGCCGGCACCGGCAACACCGGTGTCCGGACACCCGCCGGGGCCACCGGATCCCGGACACCGGTGTCCGCTGCCCCGGGCCACCGCACCGGGGCCTGGCACGATCCCGCCCTCGCACCCGAGGCCAGGGCCGACGCTCTGATCGCCGCCATGACCCTCCGGGAGAAGGTGGCCCAGCTCTTCGGCGTCTGGGTGGGCGCTTCCGACGAGGGCGCCGAAGTCGCGCCGTTCCAGCACGACATGGAGGAGGCCGTCAGCCTCGACGACCTTCTTCCTCACGGGCTGGGCCAGCTGACCCGCCCGTTCGGAACGGCCCCCGTCGACCCGGCCGTGGGTGCCCTCTCGCTGGCGCGCACCCAGGCGCGCGTCGCCGGAGCGAACCGCTTCGGCATACCGGCGCTCGCCCACGAGGAGTGCCTCGCCGGCTTCGCCACCTGGGGCGCGACCGCCTACCCGGTGCCGCTGTCCTGGGGCGCCACCTTCCATCCGGCGCTGGTCCGCGAGATGGCCGCCGCGATCGGCCGCGACCTGCGCTCCGTCGGCGTGCACCAGGGCCTCGCGCCCGTTCTCGACGTCGTACGCGACGCACGCTGGGGCCGTGTCGAGGAGGCGATCGGCGAGGACCCGTACCTGGTGGGAACGGTCGCCACCGCCTATGTGCGGGGACTGGAGTCGGCCGGGGTCGTCGCCACGCTCAAGCACTTCGCCGGTTACTCCGCCTCACGCGCGGGCCGCAACCTCGCCCCCGTCGGCATGGGCACGCGCGAGCGGGCCGACATCATCCTGCCCCCGTTCGAGATGGCCGTACGCGAAAGCGGCGTACGGTCCGTCATGCACGCCTACACGGACACCGACGGAGTCCCCTCCGCGGCCGACGGGCCTCTGCTGACCGGCCTGCTCCGCGACACCTGGGGCTTCGACGGAACCGTGGTCGCGGACTACTTCGGCGTCGCTTTCCTGAAGACGCTGCACGGAGTGGCGGAAACCTTCGGGGAAGCGGCCGGCGCCGCGCTCGACGCCGGTGTGGACGTGGAACTGCCGACCGTGAAGACGTTCGGCAGTCCTCTGACCGACGCCATCGCCGAGGGCCTCGTACCGGAGGCGCTGGTGGATCGTGCGGTACGCCGAGTGCTGGCCCAGAAAGCCCGGTTGGGGCTGCTGGACGCGGACTGGAGGCCGGTGCCGCCGGTGCTCGCGGGAGCCGCGGGTGGGGACGGTGACGGGGACGGGGACGGGGACGGTGCCGGAGGTGCGGACTCGGAGGCGCTGCGGGGGACCGTCCGTCTCGACACCGACGAGAACCGCGCGCTCGCCCGCCGCGTTGCCGAACAGGCCGTCGTGCTCCTGCGCAACGATGGCACCCTGCCCCTGGCGGCGGACGCGGCCGCCGGGGCCCCCGCCCGCATCGCGCTCATCGGGCCCAACGCCGACACCCCGACGGCCGTCCTCGGCTGCTACGCCTTTCCCGTCCACGTCGGAGGCCAGTTTCCCGAGACCCCGCTCGGCATCGAACTGCCCACCCTGCGCGAGGCGTGTGCCGCGGAGTTCCCCGACAGCGAGATCCTCTCCGCGCAGGGTGCGGACATCGACGGCCCGGACTCCGGCGGCTTCGACGAGGCCGTCGAACTGGCCAGGAGTGCCGACCTCGTGATCGTCGCACTCGGCGACCGGGCCGGTCTCTTCGGGCGCGGGACGAGCGGGGAGGGCTGCGACGCGGAGAGTCTGGCGCTCCCCGGTGTCCAGCAGCGGCTGCTCGACACCCTCCTCGACGCGGGCACCCCCGTCGTCGTCACGCTGCTCGCCGGACGTCCCTACGCCCTCGGGCGTGCGGCGGACGAGGCAGCCGCGGTCGTCCAGTCGTTCTTCCCCGGCGAGGAGGGAACGAGGGCCATCGCCTCGGTGCTCAGCGGCCGCACCGAACCGTCCGGCCGACTGCCCGTCAGCGTGCCGCGCCGTCCGGGCTCCCAGCCCTCCACCTACCTGGCGGCGCGGCTGGGCCACTCCAGCGATGTGTCCAGTGTCGACCCGACCCCGGCGTTCGGGTTCGGCCACGGTCTGACGTACACCGCCTTCGAGTGGAGCGACCTCGCCGTGGAGCGCGGACGGGCCTCCACGGACGGGGAGTTCACCCTTGCCTGCACCGTCCGCAACACCGGTGCGCGGGAGGGGACCGAAGTGGTCCAGGTGTATCTGCACGACCCGGTCGCCTCCGTGGTCCAGCCGGTGCGGCGCCTCATCGGGTACGTACGCCTCCGCCTGGATCCCGGGCGGGCGGCCAGGGTGCGGATGACGGTCCCGGCGGACCTCGCGTCCTTCACCGGCCGCGACGGCCACCGGATCGTCGAGCCCGGCGATCTCGACCTGCTGCTGAGCGCGTCGAGCACCGACGCGCGCCTCGTGGCCCGGGTCACGCTGACCGGGCCCGTACGAACGGTCGACCACACCCGTCGGCTGCACATGAGCTTCGCGACGGAGACCCTCACGGGGGCGCCGCGGTCCGGTGCGCCGCGGTGAGGGCCTCAAGCCCCGCGCTCCCCGGCCGGCCCGTCCGGGGTTCGAGGCGGTGTTACGCGCGCTCAGGCGTGACGGTCAGCCCTGCCATCCGGGTCAGGCGGAGGGAGGTGGACTCGTCCGCCGGCGTCATCACGGTCATCCGGTGCGCCGTCTCCGCCACACTGGTGACGACGAAGTTCAGCTGGAGCTGCCCGACGAGAGGGCTGTCCAGACGCTTCGTCTCGTACTGCTGGGGCAGGACGTCATGACGAGCCCACAGCCGGGCGAACTCCTCCGATCGTTCCCGGAGGTCGTCCACGATTCCGGCGGCGGCGGGCGCGCCGATGTCGGCGCCCGCCTCGGCGCGCAGTCTCGCGACCATCCGGGCGGCCACCAGGTCGACGTCGACATAGCGGCTGCGCCAGTCGGGGTCGGTGAAGAACTGCACCGCGCAGTTGCGTTCGCCGGGAGGGACGCGGTCCAGGTCGGTGAAGAGGAACCGGTAGGCACGGTTGTACGCCACCACATCGAACAGCGGCGTCTGCAGACACGCGGGAAACGGGTCGAGCTTGTCCAGCACAGGCTGAAAGGCCTCGACGAGCCCCGGGGCGCACGAGGAGGGCTCGGCCTTCGGCGTATGTGACCCGGCGAGCCGGTGCAGGTGCCGCGTCTCGGCGTCATCCAGTCGCAGGGCTCGGGCGACCGCCCGCAGGACCTGTGCGCTGACGTTGATGGGCCTGCCTTGTTCGAGCCAGGTGTACCAGGTGACGCCGACCCCCGCGAGGACGGCGACCTCTTCGCGCCGTAGCCCGGGTGTCCGCCGCCGCCCCGTGGCCGGGAGACCTACCTGCTGCGGCGTTACCCGTTCGCGCCGACTGCGGAGGAAGTCACCGACCTCCCGCCGGATCGCGGCGGGCCCGGTCTCTGTCATGTCTTCATCCTCCTGTACGGAGAGCCGGGTATCCAGGTAGTGGCAGTACCCCCATGAACGGACTCCTGGTTCCAGGATAAGCGGCGCTCGATGATCGTCGGCATGACCACATCTTCCGCACCGCACGACCGTCCACTTCCGCGTCCGGGCGGACCCGGCGGCGAGGACGACCGTGCCGCGCCGCCGCCCGCCCGGGGCCTGCCCGAGCCTCCGGGGCTGGGGACGGCCCGGCTCCTGACGACCCTGTCGGCGCTGCTGCTGTCGGTGGTCGGTTTCGCGGCGACGGGCATCGCCGTGCCCGACATCGGCGCCTCTCTGGGCGCCACGGCGGCCGAGCAGTCGTTGGTGGTGTCGGTGTACGCGTCGGGGTTCGCCATCCCGATGGTCCTCGGGGGCAGGCTCGGGGACCTGTACGGGCGACGCCGGCTCTTCCTGCTCGGTATGGCCGGGTTCACCCTCTTCTCCCTGGTCGCGACCCTGGCCCCGGGCATCACCGTGCTGATCGCCGCGCGGGCCCTCACCGGGGTCTCCGCGGCGGCCATGGTTCCGCAGGTGCTGGCGACGATCACCGCGTCCACCCAGGGACCCGAACGGGCCCGGGCTGTCGCGCTGTTCGGTGCGACGGCGGGCGGGGCCACGGCGATCGGCCAGGTCCTCGGCGGCGTGCTGCTGTCCGTCCCCCTGCTCGGCGCTCCCTGGCGCACGGTCTTCGCGATGAGCACGCTCATGGGCGTGCTCGCGTTCGGCGCCGCGCTGCGCTGGCTCCCCGACACCCGTGCACCCGGCCACCGGTCGCTCGACCTGATCGGGACGGCCCTGCTCGGACTCGCCCTGCTGGCACTCATGATCCCGGTCTCCCAGGGCGGCGCCCTGGGCCGGCCGGTCTGGTGCTGGGCGCTGCTGGGTTCGACGCCCGTCCTGTTCGCGGCGTTCTGGCGGCGACAGTCGCGGCTGCACCGCAGTGACCGTGTCCCGCTCGTCCCGCCGCCCCTGTTCCGGCTCGGTTCCTACCGGATCGGACTGGTGATGGCATTGATGCTCCAGTCGGCGTTCGGCGGGTTCACGTTCCTCTACGCGGTCTCCACGCAGACGGGGCTCGGATGGTCCCCCCTGCACGCGGCCCTCGTGCTGCTGCCGTTCTCCCTGTGCTTCCTCACCGTGTCGATCTGGTCGGGCAGACTCGCGCCCCGCTTCGGGTTCCGCAGGCTCCTCGCCGTCGGCGGACTCACGCAAGCCGCACTCCTGGGCGTCACCGCCGTCGCCGTATGGGTCCAGGGCGCCGGTCTGAACCCGTGGGCGTTCGCCGCGCTCCTCGTCGGCGTCGGTGTCGGTCAGGCCCTCATGTTCGGGCCGCTCGTCGGAGCGATGATCGCCGACGTCCCTCCGGCATCGGCGGGAGCAGCGTCCGGAGTGCTTCAGACCACGCAGCAAGCCGCGATGGGCCTCGGCGTCGCCGTCGCCGGAGGTCTCCTCGGGACGGCCCTGGCCGGTTCCCCAGCCCCGGCAGGCCAGGCCTACACGAGCGCGCTGGCGATCGGCATGCTCGTACAGGCGGCGTTCGCCATCGCCTTCGCCCTGTGCGCGCTCGCCCTGCCCCGGCGCTGACAGCGGCGGACCGTTCGGCCGCCGCCCGGTCCGTCGGGTGAACCGCTCGGCGGCCTCCCCCTTCGCGCGGCCCGGCCCCGTACCGCGGCGGTCGAGCGGCCCCCCAGCGCTGCTGAAGCGCTCCCCGCCAGGCTCGGGCACGGGACGGGCCCACAGGTGAGGTCTGCCCGGAGGGAAGTTGCCATGGCACAGGTGAGCGGTACGGAGCACGCGGCGGTCGGCACGGGCGGGGCCGGAGGTGCTCCGGGACCCGTCTCCGGGGACCTCTACGCCGAGGTCATGACCTTCTACGCGTGGCAGATGCGACGCGTCGACGCCCTCGACATCGAGGGCTTCGCGGCCACCTTCACCGACGACGGCGAGATCGCGCACTCGGACGGGCAGCGGCAGCGGGGCAAGGCGGAGATGCTCGCGGGCATGCGGGCCGCGCTGCCGCGCTACCGGGACGTCACCGTACGGCACTGGTTCGGGCATGTGCTGGTCGAGCCCGACGCGGGAGACCCGGACACGCTGCGCGTCTCGTACTACTCCCTGGTCGCGCTGACCGATCGCGAGGGGAACGTGAGGTTCCAGCCGACCTTCACCGTCGACGACGTACTCGTCCGGCGTGGCGGACGGCTGCTCACCCGGTCCCGTCTCATCCGGCGCGACACCCCGGCCGGGCCGGCCTGACACCGCGGCGCCGGGCGGACCCCGGTCGGGGGCCCGCCCGGTGTACCCGCGGCGAGGGATCAGGCGTGGCAGGCGGGCAGGCCGCCGTGGAAGGCCACCATCTCCCGGAACGACGCGCCCACGTCGAGCCGCGCCCCGGGCGCCAGGCCGCCCAGTTCGGCGTCGGCCCGGTGCAGATTGCCGACGAGCCGCTCCGGGTCGACCAGCGCCGCGAACGGGCCGAGATCGGCGGCCCGCGCCGTCTCCAGGGGCGTACGCCCGGCGCGTCGCCCCTCCCGCGCGAGCTGCAGGAGGCGGCGCAGATACGCCTCGGTCTCGTCGATGAGTTCGGGGCCGCCGACCGGCCCGTGTCCGGGCACCACGGTCGTCGGCCGCAGCGCCCGCAGCCGCTCCAGCGCCAGCAGCGAGCCCGAGACGGAGCCCATCAGCACGTACGGGGTCACCCGCGACCACACCACGTCGCCGGTGAACAGCACGGACCGCTCCGGGACCCACGCCACCACGTCGTTCGGGGTGTGCGCCGGGCCGACGTGCAGCAGCTCGACCCTCAGATCCTCGGCGTGCACCGTCAGCGTGTCGCGGAACGTGACGGTGGGCAGGGTCAGCGGGGTCGCGCCCCACTCCACGTCGGGCCACAGCTGCCGCAGCCCGAGGCCGGCCTCGCCGCTGTCCGCGCGGGTGCCCTCGTGGGAGACGATGACCGCCCCGTCGGAGAACTGCCCGTTGCCGAAGGTGTGGTCGCCGTGGAAGTGGGTGTTCACCACGAGGTCCGGTCCGCCGGGGACGATCCGTTCGACCTCCTCGCGCAGCCGCCGGGCGCGGGCCTCCGTCGCGGCGGTGTCGACGAGGACGGACCGGCCCCGGCCCGCGACGAGGCCCGCGTTGTTGAGGCACCAGCCGCCGTCCGGCTGGACGAAGGCGTACACGCCCTCGGCGACGGAACGCAGCACGCCCTCCCCTCCGGGCACCGGTGGGGGCGTCGCGGCCTGGGGGAGGGGGGCGGTCGGTCCGGTCATGCTCGTGCACCTTCTTCCTGGGTCGGTTCCGGCCGTTCACCGGGATGCGGCATCCAGGAGGACCGGGGTGCGGTTCTCGGCGATTCCCGGTCGGCCGGGGCCCGGCCCGGGAGGCTCGGCCGTCAGTGGCTCCCGAGGCCGCCGCAGACGTTCAGAGCCTGGGCGGTCACCGCGGCGGCGTGCTCGGAGGCCAGGTAGTCGACGAGGGAGGCGACCTCCTGGGCCGTCGCGTACCGGCCGAGCGGGATCTTCGCCGTGAACCGGCGCATGATCTCCTCCTCCGGGACCCCGTAGTGCCCGGCGTAGCCGCGCCGGACGTTTTGCGCCATGCGGGTCTCGACGTAACCGGGGCACACGGCGTTGACGGTGATCCCCGTCCCGGCCAGCTCCTTGCCGACCGCCTTGGTGAAACCGATGACCCCCGCCTTGGACGCGGAGTAGGGGGCGGCCAGCTCCACTCCCTGCTTGCCGCCGGTCGAGGCGATGTTGATGACGCGGCCCCAGCCGCCGTCGCGCATCCGGCCGCTGCCGAGCACCTCCCGGGTGACCCGGAAGGTGCCGTTCAGATTGGTCTCGATGACGTCGTCCCACAGCGTGTCCGGGATCTCGGCGGTGACGCCCCCGCCCCCGCGTCCCGCGTTGTTGACGAGGATGTCGATACGGCCGAACTCCTCCACCGCCGTTCGCACCGCCGCGCGGATCTGCTCCGGTGACGTCACGTCGCAGACACTGCCGGCGACCTCCCGGCCTTCGCCGCGCAGCCGCTTCACCAGGGCGCGTACGTCCTCCTCGCCGCGCGCGACGCCGAACACGGCGCAGCCGCGCGCCGCCAGGGTCTCGGTCACGGCCAGCCCGATCCCGCTGGTCGCCCCGGTCACGAAGGCGACATGCCGCTCCGGCTGTCGTTGCTCTGTCATCGCTGGCTCCCTGCCCGTCTCGACCTGCGGTGCGCCGATGCTGGCCGCACCGCCTTGCGGGCCGCTCGGACGGCACCGGAGCACCGCTGGTGCCGGCTTTCCTCCACCCGTCCTCCACGCCGGGTCCAGAGTGCCCGGAGACCCTCCCGTTCTACCGCCCCCACCCGATGGACCGACAGAGGAGGACGCGTGAGTGAGCAGAGGGCCATACCCGATGTACGGAAGTCGGTGACCGTCGCGGCGACGCCCGGACACTGCTTCGCGGTGTTCACCGAGCGGCCCGCGGACTGGTGGCCGCCGAGCCATGTGCTCCTGGCGGGGGAGCGGGTGGGGCTCGCCTTCGAGCCCGGTGCCGGCGGTCACTACTACGAGTGGGACGGGGCCGGGAACCGGATCGACTGGGGCCGGATCCTGGAGTGGGAGCCGGGCCGCCGCCTCGTCATGACCTGGCGGGTCGACGGCAACTGGCGGTCCGTCCCGGACGACGAGCGGGCCAGCCGCATCGAGGTCGACTTCGTGCCCGTCGGGGACGGCCGCACCCGCGTCGAGCTGGCGCACGTCGACCTCCACCGCCACGGCGACGGCGCCGAGCGCATCTTCCAGGCACTCGACGGCCCCAGCCCCGGCGAGACGCTCGAACGCTTCGCCCGGGTGGTGTGAGCCGTCGGCTCCTGAGCCGCCCGGCGGCGCGCCCCCTCACGCCGCCGGCGGCACGGTGGTGCCCCGCCCGGCTCCCGCCCGGGCCGACCCGCCGGCCGGGCACGGGGCCGCATCCGCGCTCGCCGCGCGGGCCCTTCCCCTCAGCCCGCCGTCCGGGCCGGCCACACCGCCCCACGCCACGAGGGCGCGGCCGCCCCGTCACGGGGGATCCACGAGATGCACGAGCCGAAAACTCCACGTGGAAGGAAACGCACGTCCATGTCAGAGCACGAACGGTTCCACGTCGACATCCCCGACGAGCAACTCGACGACCTGCGGGAACGTCTAGCGCGGACCCGCTGGCCGGAGGCGGAGACCGTGTCCGACTGGTCGCAGGGCCTGCCGTCGGCCTACGCCCGAGAGCTGTGCGAGCACTGGCACACGGCCTACGACTGGCGGGCGACCGAGACCCGGCTCAACGCGCTGCCCCAGTTCACCGCGGAGATCGACGGAACGTCCATCCACTATCTGCACGCCCGCTCTCCGCACCCCGGGGCCCGGCCGCTGCTGGTCAGCCACGGCTGGCCCGGCTCCGTCGTGGAGTTCCTCGAACTCGTCCCGCTCCTGACCGACCCCCCCGACCCCGCCGACGCCTTCCACGTCGTGTGCCCCTCGCTGCCCGGATTCGGCTTCAGCGCCAAGCCCGCCCGCGCCGGCTGGACCGCGGAGCGGATCGCCCGCGCCTGGGCCACGCTCATGACGGAGCTGGGCTACACCCGCTATGTCGCGCACGGCGTCGACTGGGGTTCGTTCGTGACCGCCGCGATGGCGGAGGACCCGGACCCGGCGCCGGGGCTCGCCGCCATCCATCTGACGATGCCCTTCGCCCGGCCGCCCCGCAAGGAGGTCGCCCTGTCCGAGGCGGATCTGGCAGGCCTCGCCGCGATGAAGCGGTTCCAGCAGGAGGAGGGCGGCTACTCGGTGGTGCAGAGCACCCGCCCCCAGACCCTCGGCTACGGTCTGACCGACTCGCCGGCCGGCCAACTGGCCTGGATGGTCGAGAAGTACCGGGCGTGGAGCGACCACGACGGAGACCTGGAGAAGGTGATCCCCCGGGACCGGCTGCTGGACATGGTGAGCGTCAGCTGGTTCGCCGCCACCGCCGCGTCCTCGGCCCGGATCTACTGGGAGAGCCAGAACCGTCTGGCGCTGGGGCAGGTGAGCCTGCCCACGGCCGTGTCCAACTTCCCCAAGGACGGGCGGATGCCGCGCCCGTGGATCGAGGACCGCTTCACGGACCTGCGGGTGTGGAAGGACCACGAGCGGGGCGGGCACTTCCCCGCGCTGGAGCAGCCGGAACTCCTCGCGGACGAACTGCGCTCCTTCTTCCGCGCCTTCCGCTGACGCGGTGACCGGCCCGGCCCGGCTCCGTCGTGGCCCGCCGCCGGCCCGCCCGCGCCCGGCCGCCCGTCGCGAGGCCCGTCGCCCCGCGCCCCGCCCGGGCGCGGCGCGACGGGCCTCGCGGGGCTTCAGCCCCGGCCCGGGTCGGCCGGGATGTCCGGACGGGGCGTGGCACCCGCGCACCGGGTCCCCTCCGGCGGCAGCTCCCCGTCCGTCAGATACCGGTGGACGAGCGCGTCCACCTCCGCGTTGCCGGCCAGTACGAAGATCTCGTGGTCGCCCGAGTCCGTCACCGTGATCAGACGGTGGCCGAGCCGCTCCGCCATGGCCACGCCGCCGTCGTGGTGATCCATGATGTCCCCGTCCGCCTGGACCACCACTCCCGTGGGAAAACCGTTCCGCACGATCTTCGTCGGCGGCTCCGGCGGGGTGAACGACCGGAAGGTGCCCACCCAGGGCTGGGCACGCAGCACGCCGTAGCCGTAGGGGTGGCGGACCCGGAAGTCGCGCATGGCCGTGAAGTACTCGGCGAGGGAGGTCGGCCAGTCGTGCTCCAGGGTCACGGCGTCCAGTACGCCGCTGCGCGACTCGCCCTCGTGGTCCGTGGGACGCCAGCCCCGCTGGTCGGCCAGCAGGCTCCGCGCCAGGGCCGCGCCGGCCTCGCCCCCGGGCACGTCCCCCAGCCGCGCGATCATCCGGCCCAGCCGCTCCCAGGCTCCGCGGTCCGCCGTGCGGTAACCCATCGCCCCGTCCAGCAGGGTGCGCAGGTCGACGCCTTCCGGCAGCTCCTCCAGCCGCCGCACGGCCCGTTCCACCGACGCGAGTACGGCCTCGGCGCCGACACCGAGCCCGAAGACGCTGTCGCGGTCGCCGGCCCACCGCGCCCACTGCCGCACATTGCGCAGGATCGCGTCGCCCTGGGAGACGAACTGCTCGTACCAGGTCCAGCCGGGGTGGACGCAGGAGTCCAGGACGCTGCGGTCCAGCCGCTCGGGGAACATCGTGCCGTAGACGGCGCCGACGTACGATCCGTAGGCGTAACCGACGAAGCTGAGTCGCTCCTCGTCGAGGACCGCGCGGATCAGGTCCATGTCGCGGGCCGTGTTGCGGGTGCTCACATGCGGGCGCAGGGTGCCGCCCGCCCGCGCGCAGCCGTCCTCCCGCAACCGCATGTCCTCGGCGATCCGCGCGAAGTGCGCGTCGGGCGGGCGGGAGTCGAACGGCGCCTTCGGCACGACCACTTCGGCGTACAGCCGGGTGGAGTCGCCGGTGCCGCGCGGGTCGAAGCCGATCAGGTCGTACACCTCGTGCGTCGGAGTGCCGCGGAGGGCCGCCACCAGCGCCCGGCCCCGCCCCCAGTCGCCGCCGGGGCCGCCGTTGACGGCCAGGAGGATGCCCCGTCGGCGCCGCGGGTCCCGGGCCCGGCTCCGGCTCAGCGCGAGCGTGAGCCGCTCGCCGCCGGGGTGCGCGTAGTCCTGCGGCACCTCGATCTCCGCGTGGTCGAGATCCGGGTCGTCCGGCGACGGGCGCCAGACGGGGCGCTGGGCGCGGTACGCGTCCAGCGCGGGGGCGGCCGTCGAGGCGGATTGCTCGGGAAACACCGCTGTACCTCCGATCCCTGGGGGCGGTCAGCATGGCGACGGCTCCTTGAGGCCCTCTGGAAGGCCCCCGGACCAAGGGCGCCCGCCCGGCCGTCGCGCGCCCCGTCCCCCGAGGGGCCCTCCAGTACGCCGCTAGCGCCCGTGTCCACAGTGCGCACGGTGCCGCCCGGCCCCGCCGCGTCCGGGGCCCGCGCGGCCCTGGAGGCCACGGCGCGCACGTGGAGGCCACGACGCCGCCCAGCGACGAAGGGAACGCGATGGCCAAGATCACTTACAAGCAGCCGGACGGCACCGCGACCGTGGTGGACGTCCACCCCCCGGACACGGTCATGCGCGGCGCCAGGCTCAACGGCGTCGACGGCATCGAGGCCCAGTGCGGCGGAGCCGCCCAGTGCGGCACCTGCCATGTCTACGTCGACGCGAACAACAGCCGTCCGCTGCCCGGGATGGACGAGATCGAGGACGACGTCCTGTACACCACCGCGTCGCCCCGCACCGAGCACAGCCGACTGAGCTGCCAACTGCCCGTGTCCGAGGAGATGGACGGCCTCGTGGTGCACCTGCCGGAGAGCCAGGTCTGACACCCCGCCGCCCCGGCTCGGCCGCCGCCGACCAGAAGGGACCCCTCCATGAGCAACGCCGCACCCGAACTGCCCACCGAGGAGCACGAGACCTTCCCGTACGCGCGCCAGTGCCCGTTCTCGCAGCCCGCCGCGTACGGGGCGATGGCCGAGGAGGACGTCTCACAGGTGACACTGACCGGGTCCGGCCTGCGGATCTGGACCGTCACCGGCTACACGACGATCCGGACACTGCTGACCGATCCGCGCGTCAGCGCCTCCCGCAAGCACGCCAACTTCCCCTTCTACTTCATCGCCCCGCCGGAGTTCCGCACCGAGACCTCGTTCATCGGCTACGACGGCGAGGAGCACACCCGTACCCGGCGCAAGGCCGCGCTCACCTTCACGCACCGCCAGGTGCAGCGGCTCCGGCCCCGCATCGAGGAGATCGTCGACGACTACCTGGACCGCATGCTCGCCATGGGCCCGCCCGTCGACATGCACCGGGTGTTCTCGCTCGCCGTGCCCATGACGGTGATCTGCGAACTGCTGGGCATCCCGCAGGACCAGCACGACTTCTTCATCCGGCACGGTACCGCGCTGCTGGGCGGCCACAGCTCCCCCGAGGAACGGCAGGCCGCGATCGTCGAGGTCAACGCCTATGTGAGCGAGCTGATCCAGCGGAAGAAGAAGGAGCCGGGCGACGACCTGCTCAGCCGTGCGATGGCCGACTACGAGGCGTCGGGCGAGGAGTACACGGACCGCGACCTGTTCAACATGGTGCGGCTGCTGATGAACGGCGGGCACGAGACCACCGCCAGCCAGATCTCCCTGGGTACCGCGTGCCTGCTGGAGAACCCCGACCAGCTGGCGCAGCTGCTGGCCGACCCGTCGCTGATCAGGCCCGCGGTGGAGGAGCTGGTGCGGATCGCGACGATCGGTGACACCGCCGTGCCCCGTGTCGCGCTGGAGGACATCGAGATCGGCGGCCGGACCATCCGGGCCGGCGACGGGATCCTCTGCCTCGGCCTCGCCGGAAACCGCGATCCCGAGGTGTTCCCCGAGCCGGAGAAGCTGATCATCAGCCGCGGCAGCCGCAAGCACCTCGGGTTCGGTCACGGCGTGCACCACTGCATCGGCGCCGACCTGGCCCGGCTGGAGCTGGAGATCGTCTGGAGCAAGCTCTTCCAGCGGGTGCCCGGCCTGCGGCTGGCCAGGCCGCTCGCCGACCTCCCGCGCAAGGAGGGCGCCGTCATCTACGGCCTGTGGGAGCTCCCCGTCACTTGGGACGTGTGAGGCCCCGGCCCGCCGCCGGGCCGGGGCCCCGCGGCCGCAACCGCGGCCCGCGGGACCCCGGCGGGGCCGGCGGTGCGCTCAGGAGCCCACGGGCGCCACGTCGCAGGGCGGCACGGGCCGGGTGACGCGGGAGAACGTGATGGTCTCGGTGCCCGAGGACACCACCGTGCCGCTCGCGTCGTACACCGTGGAGGAGTGCAGCGAGTTGAACTGCGAGCCCATGAGGATCGCGGAGCCGCGCATCTCCGCCCGGCCGTGCACCTGGCCCTGCTCGTCGAGGAACAGCTCCGTCAGCGCGTAGCCGAAGGCTCCCGGGCCCTTCTTCTTCCAGGTGCCCTCCGACATGCCGTGGGGCACGCCCGGCGCCTCGACCTCGTGGCACAGCAGCCCGCCCGCCTTGTACTGCTGGCGCACGTGGACGGTCTGCCCGCCGAAGTCCAGCTCGGCGGCCCACACCCCGACGGGCGTGGGCGCGCGGTGGTGTGCGGCGGCGCTCGGGGCCCAGGCGCCGAGGACCAGGGACGACACCGCCGCCACGGTCACAAGAGGCTTCTTCGGTATCCGCATGTTCGTATCCTTCTGCTCGCCGGAACGTGGGCCCGCGAGCATGGCGGCGCGTTCTCGACTCCCGGTCGAGCCGGGGCGCGTCCCCCGCGGCCCCCGGCTGTCGAGCCGGATTCCGGGCCGCCTCGAGCCCCACCGCCGACGCTGGCGTAGCCGCCGCCCCGCCCGGCGCGTGGTCAGGACAGCGCCCACCACCCCGGGAACGCAGGAGTAGCCATGGAAAGATCCGACGCCCCGGTACGGCCGGGTCCCGCGGACAGCCGACTGCCCTCACTGACAGGGCTCCGGTTCGTCGCCGCGATGACCGTGCTGTGCGCGCACACCGGATACCTGTTCTTCATGGGCGCGAGCCCCACGCACGATCCGACGGACTACATCTTCGCCGTCGGCGGTGTCGGACTGACCTTCTTCTTCGTCCTGAGCGGCTTCATCCTGACCTATGTGGCCCGGGACGACGACACCAGGACGGCCTTCCTGCGCCGCCGGCTGGTGAAGATCTTCCCCAACCACCTCGTCACCCTCGCGGCGACCGTCGTGCTGATGCTGACGGCGGGCGTCACCGTCACCGTCACCAACACGGCCCCCTCCGTCCTGCTGCTCCAGAGCTGGCTGCCGGACCAGGACGCGATCATGGGCCACGGCACCAACTCGCCCAGCTGGTCACTCACCTGCGAATTGCTCTTCTACGTGTGCTTCCCGTGGCTGCTGACGCTGGTGCGGCGCATCAGGCCGGAGCGGCTGTGGGGGTGGACCGGCGCGGTCACCGCGGCCATCCTCGCCGTGCCCTTCATCGCCCAACTGCTCCCCGACCGGCCCACGATGTGGTGGGGCGGAGACATGTCCTGGTGGCAGTACTGGTTCGTCTACCACTTCCCGCCGGTGCGGATGCTGGAGTTCGTCCTCGGCATCCTCGTCGCCCGCGCCGTGCTGAGCGGACGCTGGATCAGGATCGGCCTCCTTCCCGCGGGTCTGCTGGCGGTGGCCTCGTACGCCGTACTGGCCCAGCTGCCCGGGGTCTTCGCCTGGATGTCGCTGTCGGCCCTGCCGCTCGCCCTGGTCATCGGCGCGGCCGCCACCCGGGACATCGAGGGCCGGCGCACCGGGTTCGGCAACCGGGCGATGGTGTGGCTGGGGGAGATCTCCTTCGCGCTCTACATCGTGCACTACCCGGTCATCTACTACGGCCCGATGCGGGCGGTCGATCCCGAACACGCCTTCCAGATACGCAGTTTCGCCGAGGCCCTGCGCGACGTCTCGCTCACCTTCGCCATCAGCCTCGCGCTGGCCTGGCTGCTGTACGTGACGGTCGAGCGGCCCGCCATGCGTCGCTGGAGCCGCCGACGGCCGCCGCCGCCACCGGCGGGCGTGCCCGGGGAGAGCCGGGACGCCGCCAGGGCCCTCTGACCGAGCCGGGTCGAGAGCGGCTCAAGTGCCCCACCAGCCTTGATCGTTACTGTCAGCCGTGCCGCGAGGCACGGAAGAAGGAGGAACCATGGAGCGGGCCGACGCGGAACTGTACGTGGAGGTACAGCAGTTCTACGCGGAACAGATGCCGCTGCTCGAAGAGCGCCGGCTGGAGGAGTTCCTGGAGACGTTCACCGAGGACTGCGTGCTGGAGCACATACCGTTCGGCTGGCGCTTCGACGGCCGGGAGGACCTCCTCAAGGAGATGTCCGCCCGGCGCGGGGACGCGTCGGCGCCCCGCGTCGAGGAGACGTCGGCGCGGCAGGCCCGCGACGAGAACATCCCCTACTACAACGGGCTGGTCTACCGGTACTGGTTCGACCGGCTGCGCGTCGTCCCGGACGGCGACGACACCCTGCGCACCCGCTACCAGGCGATGGTCAGCATGACCGACTCCGACGGCAGGGTCAGCTTCGAACCCACGACCGTCGTCGAGGACGAACTCGTGCGCCGCGACGGCCGCCTGCTGACGCGTTCGCGCACCGTCACCCACGACTCCGCCCGCTGGGCGGACAAGATCCACAACCCCTCCTGACCGGTCGCCACCCCCGAGCGCACCGGTCCACCCTCCCGGGTGGGCTCCGGCCCACCCGGGAGGACTGCGAGAAGAACGGACTGAGGACGAACGACATGACCGAAGAGCACCCCGGACCAAGCGCCCCCGTGAAGGCGGGGCGGCGTGAGTGGCTCGGACTCACCGCGCTCGCGCTGCCGTGCATGCTCATCTCGATGGACAGCACGGTGCTGTACCTGGCGGTGCCGCAGCTCACCGAGGACCTGCGCCCCAGCAGCACGCAGCTGCTGTGGATCCTCGACATCTACGGCTTCCTCGTCGCCGGCTTCCTCATCACCATGGGCACGCTCGGCGACCGCATCGGCCGCCGCAGACTGCTCATGACGGGAGCGACCGCCTTCGGCCTGGCCTCACTCGTCGCGGCCTGGGCGAGCAGCGCGGAACTGCTCATCGCGGCCCGCGCCCTGCTCGGCGTCGCCGGGGCCACGCTGATGCCCTCGACCCTGGCCCTGATCCGCAACATGTTCCACGATCCCGCGCAGCGTGCCTCGGCCATCGCCGTGTGGATGACCTCGTTCGTCGTCGGCATGGCCATCGGCCCGCTGGTCGGCGGAGTGCTGCTGGAGCACTTCTGGTGGGGATCGGTCTTCCTCATCGCCGTGCCCGTCATGGTCCTGCTGCTGGTCGTCGGCCCCTTCCTGCTGCCCGAGTACCGGGCGGCGGACACCGGCCGGATCGACCCCCTCAGCGTGGTGCTGTCCGTCGCCGCCCTGCTGCTGGCGATCTACGGCATCAAGGAGCTGGCCGCGCACGGACCGGGCGGCACGGCGCTCGTCACGACGGCCGGGGGCATCGCCCTCGGCACGGCGTTCGTGCTGCGCCAGCGGCGGCTGACCGATCCGCTGCTGGACATCAGCCTGTTCGCCAACCGCCGGTTCAGCGCCTCGCTCGGCACCCTCACCCTGACGCTCTTCGCGATGTCGGGCATGTTCCTGTTCCTCGCCCAGTACCTGCAACTGGTCCTGGGGCTCTCCCCGTTGAGCGCGGGCCTGTGGACGCTTCCCGAGGCGTTCGCGATGATCGCGGCCGGCTTCCTCACCCCGGTGCTGGCCCGCCGCTTCCGCCCCGCGTACGTCATGGCGAGCGGGCTGGTGATCGCGGCGTGCGGCTGCGCGATGTACCTGTTCCTCGACGGGACCGGCGGCCTCGCGATCCTCGTCACCGCCACCGTCGTCTTCGCCCTGGGCATGGGACCGATGACCATCCTGGGGACGGACATGATCCTCAGCGCCGTGCCGCCGGAGCGCGCGGGTGGGGCCTCCGCCATGTCCGAGACCAACCAGGAGTTCGGCATGGCCATCGGCGTCGCCGGCCTCGGCAGCGTCGGCACCGCCCTCTACAGTTCCCGGCTGGCCGAGACCATGCCCGCGGGGGTTCCCGCCGAGACAGCCGAGGCGGCCGGCGAGACGCTGGCGGCCGCCCTCTCCGCCGCCGCGGCGCTGCCGGGCGAGACCGGCGAACAGCTCTCCGCCGCCGCCCGTGCCGCCTTCAGCCACGGACTGCACGTGAACGCCGTGCTGAGTAGCTCCCTCGTCCTGTGCGCCGCCGTCCTCGTCGCCGTGCTGCTGCGGCACGTGCGGCCCCCCGCCGGGGACGAGGAGACGGGCACCGGTGTTCCGCTGGACGCCGGCAAGGAGGCGGCCGACCGGGCCTGAACCGTCGGGGCAGGCCCTCGTTCCCACCCACCACCACGGAGGTTCACCATGCCTGGACAGCGACCGGCCGACGTCTTCCCGCTCCCCGGCTCCTCGTACCGCGGACCCGCGCCGCGCTACCGGGAGCTGCGCGAAGGGGAACCGGTCGTCAAGGTCCGCACCGAGGGCGGAGCGGACGCCTGGCTCATCACCCGGTACGAGGACGTGCGCGCCGCCCAGGCCGACCCCCGGCTGAGCCGGGCGGCGGCCTGCGGCCCCGGCTCCGTGCGGGTGGGCGGCACCATGCACACCACCCCGGAGATGATCATTTCGCTGGACGGCGAGGAGCACGCCCGGCTGCGGCGCCTGGTCGCCGGCGCCTTCACCACCCGCAAGGTGGAGCTGATGCGCCCGCGTGTCCAGGAGGTCTCCGACCAGCTGCTGGACGCCATGGCGGCCAAGGGCGGCACCGGCGACCTGGTGGAGGACTTCGCCGTACCGCTGCCGCTCATCGTGATCGGCGAGCTGCTCGGCGTGCCCCCACAGGACCTGCGGACCTTCGAGAAGTGGGCCCGTGCCTTCGCCACCGTCGACGAACGGGCCGGCGGGGAGGCGTCGCTGGAGGGCCTGGCCCGGCTGAACGAGTACATCGTGGGCCTGATCGCGCAGAAGCGGGCCAGCCCCACCGACGACATGCTGTCGGACCTCGTCGCCGCGCGCGACAACGACGACCGGCTCAGCGAACAGGAGCTGGTGACCTTCGGGTTCACCCTGATCGGCGCGGGCTTCGACACCACCGCCAACCAGCTCGCCAACTCCGTGCTCGCCCTGCTCGTCCACCACCGCGAGATGTGGGACCGGCTGGTCCGGGAGCCGCAGTCCATCCCCGCCACCGTCGAGGAGCTGCTGCGGCACGTCAACCTCTTCGCCACCGACACCACCGGCTTCCCCCGTATCGCCGTCGAGGACATGGAGGTGGCCGGGGTCCGTATCGCCGCGGGCGACCCGGTGCTGCTGTCGCTCGCCTCCGCCAACCGCGACGAGTCGGTCTTCCCCGACGCCGACGCCTTCGACCCGGACCGGCCGCGCAACCCCCACCTCTCCTTCGGCCACGGGATCCACTACTGCCTCGGCAAGCAACTCGGCAGGATGGAGATGGCCGTGGCGCTGGAGGGTCTCACGCGGCGCTTCCCCGATCTGCGGCTCGCCGTCCCCGAGGCCGAACTCCCCTGGCACCGCGGGGAGATCAACCACACGCTCAACAGTCTGCCGGTGACCTGGACGGCGTGACCCCGGCCGCCGGGCGGGCGGCCGTCCCTGAGCACGATGCCCCTCCGCGGACCTCCGGGGCCCGCGGAGGGGCATCGTGCTCACGGCGGGTCGCCCCGGCGGCGGGCCCGGCAGGGGACCCGGCGGCCGGCGGACCGGCCATGGCGAGCGGGCCCCGCCGCGTTCCGGCGGGGCCCGCCCGGGCGGACGCCCGTCAGCTCCGCGCGCGGTGCAGCGCGGTGAGCTTCTCCAGCATGGGGACCACGTCGTTGGGCGCGGGCAGCGCCAGCCAGTCGGCGTGCAGCTTCCGCGCCCCGGCCGTGAACCCCGGCTCCGCCAGCAGCCGGGCCAGCCGCTCCCGGATGCCGTCCGTGCCGTCCTTCTCGTGGTGCACGGCGAGTCCCGCCCCGGCGTCCAGGAGGGAGCGCGCGAACTCGGGGGACTCGATGCCCGCGCCCATCTCGATCAGCTGCGGCACCTCGTGCGCCACCGCCGTCGCGAAGCTGCCGAACCCGCCGTGGTGGATGAGCGCCGCGCAGGTCGGCAGCAACTGCCCCAGCGGGATGTAGTCGACGACGCGGACGTTGTCCGGCACGTCCAGGTCCGCCAGCTGACCCGGCGTGAGCGTCGCGACCACCTCGATGTCCATCCCGGCCACCGCGTCCATCATCGCCCTCAGCATCGCGCCGTTGGCGTAGTCGAACATTTGGGCCGTCGTCCCCAGCGTCAACGCCACCCGGGGCCGCTCCGGCACCGGGTACAGCCACCCGGGCTGCACCGCGCCCCGGGTGTACGGCACCCAGCGCATCTGCACCCGCCGCGCCGGCACCGGCAGATGCAGCTCCGGCGGTGTGGGGTCCACGGTCCACTGGCCCAGCAGCAGCTCGTCGTCCGGCGAGAAGCCGTACCGCTCCGCGACCGGCCGGACCACCTCCCGGAGCGGGTTGGCCGACGGTGTGCCGGCCCGGGCGAACCTCTCCAGCGCCCACCCGGTGACATCGGCGCCCCACAGCAGCCGCGCATGGGCCGCCCCGCAGGCGCGGGCCGCGACCGCCGCCGCCGGCCAGGTGTCCCAGAGCACCAGGTCGGGCCGCCACGCGCGGGCGTGCGCAACCAGGTCGTCGATCAGCGGGGCGGGCGCCCCGCGCTCCGCCGGGACCTGGTGGAACATCTCCACGGCCGTCACCAGGAACACGCTGAACATCTCCCACTCGTGGGCGTCCTGCGGGTCCAGGTCCAGTTCCCGTGCCAGCCGGTCCCGCTCCTGTGGGGGCAGCGTCACGTACTCGCCGGAGAACTCGGGCGTGCTCTCCTCGTCCCCGAGCGGCACCGCGGTCAGCCCCGCCGCGGTGATGTCCTTCCACAGCTTCGGCGGGGAGGCGACATGGACCTCGTGCCCGGCACCCTGGAGGGCCCACGCCAGGGGGATGGCGGGGAACAGGTGGGACGCCGTGGGCCACACGGTGATCAGGACGCGCATGAAGTCTCCTCACGGACCTCGGGACGGCCGGCCACGACGGCTGCGGCCGTGCGGCCGAATGTGCACGATCCCGGTGGAAGGGGTCTGGAGGCACGGTGCAGCCGGTCCCGGCGCCCCGGACACCGTTGCGGCTCCAGCCGGAATCGAGCGGAACTCCAGGCGGATGCGGGATCATTGGGCACTCATGCGCACGTTGAAGGAGAGCACGTCCCATGCCCGAGTCCCAGGCCGCCGTTCCCCGCTTCACCTGGGCCCAGGTGTCAGCCCGCCGGCTCGCGCGCAGCGGCCTCTCCCGCCCGCTCGACGGCGCCGACCCCCAGGACGTGGTGTCCGCCCTGTGCGGGGCGCACGCCCAGGTGCTGTCGGCCGGTGAACAGTCCGTCGCCATGCGGATTCCCGGAGCCACCCGGGCCACGGTCCGTGACGCGCTGTGGACGGAGCGGACCGTGGTGAAGTCCCGGGGCGCCCGCGGCACCGTGCATCTGCTCGCCGCCCGCGACCTGCCGATGTGGACCGGCGCGCTGTCCTCGATGCCCAACACCCGCAACATGCACCGCGGCGACGGGATGCTGACGAGCGAGCAGACCGAGCAGGTCATCGAGGGGCTCCGCGTCGTGCTCACCGACGCGGAGATGACCGCCGACGAGCTGACCGACGCCCTCGCCGACCACGTCGGCTCCTGGGCCGGCGACCGGGTCATGGAGGCGTTCCAGGGGATGTGGCCCCGCTGGTTCGAGGCCATGGACCTGGCGACGAACCGGGGTGTGATGTGCTTCGGCCCGCAGCGCGGCCGGAAGGTGACGTACACCAGCCCCGCCCGGTGGCTGCCCGGCTTCACCCCCGCGCCCGCCGAGGTCGCCGTGCCCTGGCTGGTGACCAGCTATCTGCGTGCCTACGGTCCGGCCACTCCGCAGCACCTCGCCCGCTGGCTCGCCATGCCGCGCCGCTGGGCCGCGGACACGTTCGCCGCCCTCGGCGACGCCCTCCAGGAGGTCGAACTGGAGGGCACCCGTTGCTGGGTCGTGGCGGGCGACACCGACATGCCGGAGAGCGAACCGCCCGAGGGCGTACGGCTGCTGCCCTACTTCGACGCCTACGGTGTCGCCAGCCACCCGCGTGAGCTGCTGTTCCCCGGCCGCGCCTTCGAACGGGCGCTGGCGGGCGGCCAGGCGGGCAACTACCCGGTGCTGCTGATCGACGGACTCGCCGCGGGCGTCTGGCACCAACGCCGCTCGGGCCGCCGGATCCACATCACCGTGGAACCGCTGTCGCCCCTCACCGACCGGCAGCGGCGGCTGCTGGAGGACGAGGTGGAGCGCGTCGGCGTGATCATGGAGGGCAAGCCGGAACTCACCGTCGGCACCGTGTCCGTGGGGCCGCACGCCTGAGCCGCCCCCATGGACCCGCCCGGCCCCGCGGCCGCCCGGCTCGGGGCGGGGCGGCCGAGGCGCCTGCGCTCAGGCCTGGCCGCCGGCGGCCAGCCAGGTGTCCCGCAGCGAGCGGTCGAGGCCGATGCGGGGACGCCAGTCCAGCAGGCGTTCCGCCTCCCTGACGTCGGTGCGCACCCAGTCCCCGCCGAGACCCACCCCGGCCCCCGGGCCCGGGGCCCGCTCCGCCACCGCGCCGGGCGGCAGCCCCGCCGCGCGCCGGAACGCGGTGACCAGCTCGGCCACGGGCGTGGCGACCCCGCTGCCGATCGTGACCGCGTGCCCGCGCACCTGCCTGCGCGGTGACGCGGCCGCCACGACGGCGTCGGCCACATCCCGTACGTCCACGAAGTCGCGGGCGGCGTCCGCGACGACGATCCGCGCGGGCGCGCCGGTGTCCGCGTACCGCCGGAACGCGGACAGCAGGTGTCCCACGAAGCTGGCGGGGGACGGGCGGGGGCCGCACACGCTGGCCACCCGCAGGACCACCGCGTCCACCTGGCCGGTGGCGGCCGCGGCATCGAGCACGGCCCGGGAGCCGTCGAGCTTGCTGCGCCCGTACGCTTCCGTCGGACGCGGTTCGACCCCGCCGCCCAGCAGCGTCCCGCGCGGCACGGGACCGAACTCGTGGACCGTGCCGATGTGGACGAGACGCACCGGCCGGGGGAGCAGCGCGACGGCGTCCAGCAGCCGGTGCACGGCCGTCACGTTCGTCCACCGCAGCGCCTCCTCCGAGCGGTCCCAGCCGTCGCTGGCGTTGGCCCCGTCGGTGGCGTTGACCACCGTACGCACTCCTTCGTCGCGCAGCAGCCGGGCCAGTTCCCGCACCGGCACCGAGGTCAGGTCCACCGTGCGGAACGCGTCCGGCGCCAGTCGCGGCGCCGGATGCCGGGCGAGGGACAGGACCCGCCGGGCGCCCCGCGCGAACGCCGCGTGGACATGGCCGCCGACCCACCCGGTGCCGCCCAGCACGGCCACCGTGTCCCCGGGGCCCGGCCGGCCCACCGCGCTCACCGCCGGGCCCCGGCAGCGGCGAGGAGGCCGTCCTGCTCGCGGCAGACCGCGTAGTCGGGCAGCAGACCGCGCTCCCGGGCCTCGGCGAGCGTCGGGGCCACCCGGTCGCGCTCGGAGAGCACCAGGGCCTCCCGGTCGTCCAGCGGGAGCGCCAGGTCCCGGTCGAGAGGGGAGACGGCCCGTTCGCGGGAGGGTTCGTAGCTCCGCGACAGGGTGTAGTGCATCGTGGCGTGGTCCCGCAGGGCCACGAAGAGATGGCCCACGCCCACGGGGAGGTACAGCGCGCGGCACTCCTCCGCGTCCAGCACCACGGTGTCCCAGGAGCCGAAGGTGGGCGACCCCACGCGCAGATCCACCACCACGTCCAGGACCTGCCCGCGCGAGCAGAAGACGTACTTGGCGCAGCCCGCCGGGGTGGCCGTGTAGTGCACGCCCCGGACGACTCCGCGGCGCGAGACGCTGTAGCTGATCTGTTCGACGGGGAACAGCGGGTGGCCGCGGGCCTCCGCGAAGGCGGGCTGCTGGAACGGGGAGAGGAACCGCCCCCGTTCGTCGGGGAAGACCTCGGGCGTGAACTCCAGGGCGCCGCCGACGGCGAGTTCGCGTACGCGCATACCCGCCCCCTCAGCGATCCGCTGTCCGGACACCGACGAAGAGCCCCACGCCCCGCCCGCCGGGCGGCGGCAGGTACTCCACGGTGCAGCCGGCCCGGGTGAAGGCGGTCTCGTACTCGTCCCGGCGGAACAGCGTGAGGTCGTGGACGTCCGTGAAGTGCCGCACTCCCGTGTCGGCGTCCGCGACGAGGTAGTGGGCCTCGATCCGGCAGCCCCGGCCCTCCCGGACCAGGGTCGCGTGCGACATCCTGGCGATGCCCGTCCCGTCCACGGTGGCGAGGTCGCTCATGACCTGACGCGGGGTGAACAGTTCCGGGAAGCACCACGGCTCCACCACCAGGACGCCGCCCGGTTCGAGGTGCCGTGCGAAGCAGGCCACGGCCGACTCCAGCGCCTCCCCCGTCGGCAGATAGCCGATCGAGGAGAACATGCAGGTGACGGCGGAGAAGCGGCGATCCAGCAGGAACTCCGTCATGTCGGCCTCGTGGAAGGGCGTCCCGGGGAGCGCCGTCCGGGCCTCGGCCAGCATGGAGGGCGCCAGGTCCAGCCCCTCCACATGGGCGAACTCCGCTGCCAGGTACCGCAGATGGGAGCCGGTCCCACAGGCGGCGTCCAGCAGCGACCGCGCCTGGGGGAACCGCTCGCGGACGATGCCGGTGATCTTCGCCGCGTCGGCGGCGTAGTCCTTGCCCCGGCCCCGGTAGACCGCCTCGTACAGCGCGCCCCGGCTGTAGATCGCGGACAGCGGGCTTTCCGGGGCCAGTCCGGTGCTGTTCATGGGCCTCCTCGTCAGTGCCGGGCCCGTTGCGGGTCCGGGCGGGTCCGGGGGCGCCCGCGGGTGTCCGGGCGCCCCCGGACGACGGTGCTCCAGCCGCCCGGAGCGCGGCTGGAGCACCACTCAGGCGAACGCGACAGTTCCCCCGCCCTCCGGCGAGACGAACGCGAGGACGCGTTCGGCCTCCTCCCGCACCGCCGTGCGCCGCGCCGCCGACAGCTCCCGGAACGGTTCGACCCGCAGCCCCTCCTCGGTGAGGGACCAGCTGCCGTGCGCGAATCCGTCGACCAGGAACAGCGGGACGCCCATCGACGAACGGGGCGCGATGCGTTTGCGATCCTCGTCGGCGATGACGCGGCGGCGGTCGCGGTGGCCGAGAGCCGCGTTGTCGTAGGCCGGGAGGAACCGCACCGGAGCGGGTTCGGCCGGGTCCGCCGGGGCCAGGTCCGGCAGGTCGAACAGCTCGGTGCCGTGTTCGTCGCGGTAGGTGCGCAGCTCGGGCCGCAGCGGCTCGATCACCTCCCGCAGCCGGGTCAGACCGGACCACGCCTGTACGTCCATGACGCCGGCCGGGCCGAACGCCGCGAGATACCGCAGGACCATCGTCCGGGGGTCGGCCGGCGCCATGGGGACGCCGGTGAACTCCTCGGCGAGGGCCACCGGGGTCTCCCTGCGGTGTCCCCAGGCGCCCCACACGCTGTTGGGCGGCGGATGCACCAGCGGCTCCAGCAGTTCCAGCGCCTGGGCGAGCCGGGTGGCGCCGCGGCCGGGGAAGTCCGGTGCCAGGAGCTGCCCCAGCCCGCGCCGGGTCAGCGTGTCGCCGCCCAGCGCCTTCCGCCCGGCCTCCGCGAGGAGGCCGAGGTCGACGCCCTCGACCTCCCGCGCGTAGTACGGGTGAGTGAGCGCGACGCCCACCACCGGTTGCACGGTGGGCCGCAGCCAGGCGAAGTCGGACGCCGCCAGGATGTGCTGGGTGCGGCGCAGGACGGTCGAGCGCACCACCTCCCGTCCGGTGAGCAGTTCGGTGAGCGCGCCGTGCCGGAAGTCCGCGATCCTGGTCCACAGCCCCACGTAGGGCCAGTTGGGTTCCTGGCCCTGGACCGCCACCAGCCGGCGCACCACGTCCAGGGCCGGCAGGTCGGTGCGGTGGAGCAGGAACTGCCGTTGCAGGAGCGTGCGGTTGAGCGTCCGCCGGTCGAGGACGCTCACGCGGAGGTCTGCACGGCGACGTTGCCGCGGTGCTCCCCGGCGAGCAGCGCGAGGAGCGCGGGCGCCGCCTGCGCGATGCCGCCCCCGACGACGGTCTGCGGGAAGGTGAACCGGCCCTCGGCCAGCCAGCCGGCGAACGCCTCGGTCCACGCCTGGACCTGCTCGCCGGTGTGATAGGTGGCGAAGGGCTTGAGGTCGAGGTGCTTGGTGATGGCGGTCAGCAGGTCCAGCCGCGGTGCCCCGCCGCTGCCGCCGATCTGCCCGGCCAGCGCACCGCACAGCGCGAACCGGGCGTGCGGGGCCGCCGCGTGGACCGCGGCCTCGAACTGCTCCCCGCCCACGTTGTCGAAGAACACGGTGACGCCGTCCGGCGCCAGGTCCCGCAGCCGGTCCAGGACCGGTCCGTCGTGGTAGTCGAACGCCGCGTCGAAGCCCAGCTCCTCCACCAGGTACCGGACCTTCTCCGGGCTCCCCGCGCTGCCGATCACCCGGGCGGCGCCCCGGCAGCGGGCGATCTGCCCGGCCAGCGAGCCGACCCCGCCCGCCGCCCCGGAGACGAACACCACGTCGTCGGGTCCGGCCTGGGCGAGCGTCGCCATGCCGTAGTAGGCCGTCGTCCCCTGGCTGAGGTAGTACGACGGACTCGGGAAGAGGTCCCGGTCGAGGCGGTGGAAGGACGCGGCCGGACCGACGTGGTACTCGGCCCACCCCTGCATCGTCTGGACGAGGTCGCCCACCGCCAGCTCCGGGCTCCGCGAGTGCACGACGGTGCCGATCTCGCCGCCCCCGATCCGGCCGCCGACGGTGTAGGGCGGCACCGGCAGCGGGCAGTCGGGGCGCATCAGATCCTGGTACGCGGCGGCCACACCGACGTAGTCGGTACGCACCACCACGTCACCGGGGCCGGGCCGCTCCACCTTCACCTCGGCCAGTTCGAAGTGCGCGGGGGTCGCGGCCTCGTCGGGGCCCAGGTGGCGGGTCAGCCGGACCTCCCGTGCCGTGTCCGGGACGGCTGTCTCCGTGGGCGTGCTCATCGCTCTCCTCGTGGTCGTGACGGGGTCGTCCGTCCATGGTGCGCGACCTGCCTCGACCAGCCGTCGAACCCGGGTGGAGGCGCCCCGCCGGGCCGACTTCGAGCGGGCTTCGAGGAGCGGCACGTACGGTGCGCGTCCCCGGCACGGGAGATTCGGCCCGGGCCACGACGCAGGGGAGGAACCGCGTGGAGCAGCAGCGGGAGACCGGGGACGCCGCCGTGGGCACGAGGCCCGCGCACGGGGGCCCCGTCGGCACGTGGCAGGAGCGATTCCGCCTGCCCGACGGCGAGTTCGTCAGTACGGTCCATCTGACGCCGGGCGGGCGGGCCTTCATCCTGCGCGGCCCCGCCCCCGGCGGCAACGGCGCCGGCACCTGGGAGCCGCACGGCGAGAGCGGCTTCGCCTACCGCATCGCCGAGCGCCTCGTCGACGAGGACGGCGCCTACGCGGGGTGGGTGGACATCGACCACCGCGCGGAACTTGACGGCGACACCTTCACCAGCAGCGGCACGTCCACCGTCTACGACGCCGAGGACAACCTCACCGTCCGGGTGCGGGTCGAGGCGAGCGGCTCCCGGGTGTGAGGCCGGCCCCGCGCCGGCCCCCCGGCGCCCGTCCCACCGTACTTCGTCCCACCAACCGAGCTTGAGGAGAGAGCTGTGCGCATCCTGTTCTTCACCGGCGGCGGCCGTGCGACCGTGCACGCCCTCGTGCCGCTGGCCTCGGCCTGCCGCACCGAGGGGCACAGTGTCGTCGTCGCCGTACCGGACGAGGACATCCAGGCCATCACGGAGCTGGGGCTCCCCGCCATCGCCGTATCCGCCAAGGGCGTCTTCCAGGCCATGTTCTGGGACCGCGAGGGCCGCAAGCTCGACCGGCCGCGCGGCGAGGTGGCCGAACTGGAGTTCGCCAGCCGCGGGTTCGCGCGGATGGCGGCCGACAGCTTCGGCGCCCTGGTGGAGCTGACCGACCACTGGAAGCCCGATCTCGTCGTCGGCGGCACCCGCAACTACGGCGCGGCGCTCATCGCCCACCACCTGGGCGTCCCGTACGCCGTCCAGGCCTGGGACGGCCTCGAACGCGAGCCCAGCGACCGGGAGTTCGCCAGCGACGAGCTGCGGCCCGAACTGGACGCGCTCGGGCTGGACCGGGTCCCCGTCGAGGACCTGTACATCCACATCACCCCGCCCAGCGTCCGTCCGGCCGACGCCGAGCCCGCCGAGCACATGCGGTGGAGCCCCGGCGGCACCCAGACACCGCTGGAGCCGTGGATGTTCCGGAGGGACGGCCGCCCGCGGGTGCTCGTCACCTCCGGTTCGCGCGCCGCGATGATCGACACGCTGGGGGTGGCCTTCTTCCGGCCGCTGCTGGACAGCCCCACCCTGCGCGGGACGGACCTGCTCGTCGCCACCAAGGACGAGGTGGCGGAGCAGCTGCGCGCGGAATGGCCCGACGTCCGGGCCGGCTTCCTGCCCCTGGACGCCGTGATGCCCGCCTGCGACCTGCTGATCCACCACGGCGGCGGGCAGACCTGCATGACAGCGGTCAACGCGGGGGTGCCGCAGTTGGTCTTCGCCGACATGCTGGCGTCGGCCATCCCGATGAAACGCATCGACGCCTACGGGGCCTCCATCACGCTCAATCTGAACGAGCCGCCGGAGCGCATCGAGAAGGCGCTGGGGGAGCTGCTGAACACTCCCTCCTACCGGGAGCGCGCCGCGGACCTGGCACGTGAGAACGCGGCACAGAAACGCCCCTCCGAGATCGTCGCGATCCTGGAGGGGCTGGTGGAGAAGGCCCGCTGACGGCCGGATACCGCGGGACCGGACGCCGGGCGCCTCAAGGGCGGCCGGCGTCGCGGTCCCGCGTCCCGGTCAGCGGAAGTCGTCGGCGTGGTCCCGCGCCCACTGGGCGAAGTCCAGCGGCGCGCGGCCGGTGGCCTGCTCGACGCCGGGCCACGGCTTCAGCAGCTCCGACCAGTCCTCCTCGGAGTAGCCGTCCTCGCCGCTCGCCTCGGCCCCGTCGTAGTCGGCGAACCCGAGGAAGAGATCGGCGTGCTCGGCGGCGAAACCGCCCTGGGCCTTCATCAGTTCGCGGGCCCGGTCACGGGTGACCTCCTCGAACCGCACCTCCTCGCCGAGGGCCGCGCCGATCGCCGCCACCTGCTCCCGCACGGTCTGCGCCGCGGGCCCGGTCAGCGTGTAGGACTGGCCGACGTGCCGGTCCTCCAGCAGCCCGGCCACGATCACCGCGGCCACGTCGTCCTCGTGCACCGGTACGCCCAGCTCGTCCGGGAAGGGGTAGCGCACGACGCGCTCGGCCCGCACCGACGGCGCCCACAGATGCAGCTTGTTGGTCATGAACTCGCCCGGCCGCACATGGATCCACTCCATGCCGGACTCCTCGACGACCTGCTCGACCGGGTTCACGCTGTGCCCGGTCGTCACCGCCGCCGCGGACAGTACCGTCGCCCGGCCCACGCCAGCGGCCCGTGCCAGGGCGACCGTCTCGGCCGCCGTGTCCTCGACCGGGAACAGGTGCATCCGGTCCACGCCGTCGAAGACGCCCCGCAGGGAGGACGGCTTCTCCAGGTCGCCCTGGACCACCTCCACCCCGTCCGGCAGGCCGGCCCGGGAGGGGTCGCGCGTCAGTGCCCGCACCTGGATGCCGTCGCCCGCTTCGAGCAGCCGCTGAACCACCCGCCTGCCGACCCCGCCGGTGGCACCGGTCACCAGAATCCTCATAGCGTCTTCCTCTTTCCGCATTGCTCTTGCTGTCTTCATATTCTGTTCTTCCGCTGTCGCGGTAAGGCCGCTGTCGCGGTAAGGCCGCTGTCGCGGTAAGGCCGCTGTCGCGGCAAGGCCGCGCCGTGCCCCCGGGGGACACGGCGCGGACAGTCGTGCGGGGCCGGGGCCTCACGTCGTGGAGATGTCGAGCCCTCCGTCCACGGTGATGATCTGCCCTGTCACCAAGGCGTGTTCCTCCGAGGCCAGGGTGGTGATCCAGGCCGCGATCTCCTCCGGTTCGGCGACCCGGCCGAGCGGCACGGTGCCGGCGACACCGGCGAACAGGCCCTCCGCCTCCGCCGGGCTCAGCCCGTTCGCCTCGTACGCCTCGGTGCGCACGAAGCCGGGCGCCACCGCGTTGACCCGGATCCCCCGCTCGCTCAGCTCCGCCGCCCAGCTCCGGGTGAAGCTGTGCACGGCCGCCTTGGACGCCGAGTACAGCGAGCTGCCCGGCCCGGGGTTGTGGCCGCCGCGGCTGGAGACCAGCACGATGCTGCCGCCCGGCGAGCGGAGCAGGGGCAGCAGCCGCGCGGTGAGCAGCAGCGGGCCGACGACGTTCGTCTCCAGCACCTCCGAGGCGGTGCGCGTGTCCAGCGCCCCCAGGGGGGTGAAGCGGAAGATCCCGGCGTTGTGGACGAGCACGTCCAGCGTCCCGCCCCGGGCCCGCACCGCGGCGGCGGCCGCCTCGGCGCCCTCCTCCGTCGTGACGTCGGCGGGCACCGGGACGATGGCCGGATGACCGGCCGCGGTCGCGTCGAGGCGGTCCTTGCGGCGGCCGGTGACCAGGACGGCGGCCGCGCCCCGCTGGGCGAAGCCGAGCGCTGCGGCGCGTCCGATGCCGGTGCCGCCGCCGGTGACGAGGACCGTACGGCCCGTGAAGGGGAGCGTCATACGACACGCACCTCGGGAACGTAGAGGATCCACCGGCCGCCCTCGCGCGCGAAGTCCTCCTCCTTGCGCATGATCTCCTCCGCGTGGTTCCAGGCGAACAGCAGCGCGTAGTCGGGCTTGGCCTTGGCGAAGACCTCGGGCGGGACGACGGGCAGATGCATGCCCGGCGACAGCCGGTCCTGCTTGGCGGGCGTCGAATCGCTGACGAAGGACACCGACTCGGTGCCGATTCCGCAGTAGTTGGTGACCGTGGCGCTCTTCGCCGTGGCTCCGTACGCGGCGACCGTGTGGCCCTCCGCACGCAGCCGCCGCAGCAGCGCGACCAGCTCGTCGCGGTGGCGTGCCACCCGCCCGGCGAACGCGTCGAGCGTCCGCGGGTCCGCGAGGCCGCGCGCCTCCTCCTCGGCGAGCAGCTCGGCCACGGCCGGTGAGGGCTGCCGGGATCCGGTCCGCGCGAGCGTGTAGCGCACCTCGCCGCCGTGCACCGGGAGCCGCTCCACGTCGACCAGTTCGAGCCCCGCCCGGCGGGCCATCGCCCGGACCGAACGGGCGGTGAAGAAGAAGAAGTGCTCGTCGTAGATCTGGTCGAACGAGGTCCGTTCCACGATGTCGCCTAGGTACGGGTCCTCGAACACGAACACCCCGTCCGCGGCGAGCAGCGCGTCCACGCCCCGCAGCACGGAGTCCATGTACGGGATGTGGCAGAGGGTGTTGGCCGCGTAGATCACATCGGCGGCGCCCTCCTGGCGCCGGAGCTCGGAGGCGGTGCTCTCCTCGAAGAAGGCCTCCCGCACCCGCACGCCGCTCTCCGCCGCCAGCCGGCCGACGCCGCCCGAGGGCTCGAAGCCCAGGTGCCGCACCCCGGCCTCGTGCACGGTCCTCAGCATGATCCCGTCGTTGCACCCGAGCTCGACGACGAACGGGTCCTCGGTACCGGCGAGTTCGGTGTCCAGGAACCGGCGGGCGGTCGCGGCGAAGTGCTCCCGCATCACGGACGAGCCGGACGAGTGGTACGGGTACTCCGCGTGGAACATGCGCTCGCGGGGCACCTCCTCCATCAGCTGCACCATGGTGCAGTCGGTGCAACGGCCCACCGCGAGGCGGTAGAAGAACTCGTGGCCGATGTCCTTCGGGGTGAGGAACGCGTCGGACAAGGGCTGTGCGCCGAGGTCGAGGAACTCCACGACATCGGCGCCGCAGACGCGGCAACGGCCGGGCCTGGGATCGCTCATGGACACCGGTTGGCTCATGGACGCTCTCCTTCGCGCTGTCGGACATCTTGGCGCGGGCAGCGTGCTCCCACGATGTCAGGTGCGACTCGACTCCCGCTTGAGCCCGCGGGCCGTGTTCCCCCCTGCCTCGCGCGCCCGTGCGAGGCAGGAGCCCGGTCCGCGTACGGACGCCCGGGCGACGCGAGGCCGCGTCGAGCGGTGGGGCCTAGCTTCCGCGCATGCTGAAGAGCGATCACGACGACTCCGGCGCGCGCGGCGGCCCCCTGCACGGCCTCACCGTCCTGGAACTCGGCGGAATAGGACCCGCGCCGTTCGCCTGTATGAACCTCGCCGACCTCGGGGCCGAGGTGCTCCGCGTGGACCGCCCCGGCGTGCCCCGCCCGTTCGCCGACTGGCATCGCGTCCTGCACCGGGGCCGGCGCTCCGTCGCCCTCGACCTCAAACACCCCGCGGCGGCCCCGGTGGCGCTGCGCCTCGTCGAGCACTGCGACGTCCTGGTCGAGGGCTACCGGCCCGGCGTCGCGGAACGGCTCGGCCTCGGCCCCGACGAGTGCCGCGCCCGCAACCCGCGGCTGGTGTACGCCCGGATGACCGGCTGGGGCGCCGGCGGACCGCTGGCCACCACGGCCGGCCACGACATCAACTACCTGGCCCTCAGCGGCGCCCTGGACCTCCTGGGGCCGCCCGGCGGCCCGCCGACGCCCCCGGCGAACCTGCTGGGCGACTTCGCCGGCGGCGGCCTCGGCCTGGTCTGCGGCATCCTCGCCGCCCTCCACGAGCGCGGCAGCTCCGGCACCGGACAGGTCGTCGAGGCGGCCATCGTCGACGGCACGGCCTCCCTGCTCGGGATGGCCCTCGCCATGCGGGAGAGCGGTGCCTGGCCCGGCGGCCGGGGCGAGAACCTGCTCGACGGCGGGGCGCCCTTCTACACGGTCTACCCGTGCTCCGACGGCGGGCACATCGCGGTGGGCGCCCTGGAGGACCCGTTCTACGCGGCGCTGCTGCACGGTCTCGGCCTGCGGCCGGCGGAGCTCCCCGACCGCTGGGACCGCGCGCACTGGCCGCGGCTGCGCGAGGTCATCGGCGCGTGCTTCGCCCGCCGCCCCCGGGACCGGTGGGCGGAGGACTTCGCCGGCACCGACGCCTGCGTCACCCCGGTGCTCTCCCTCTCCGAGGCCCCGCACCACCCCCAGCACCGGGCCCGGGGCACGTACGTGGCGGACGGGACGGGCACGGCCCCCGCCCCCACCCCGCGCTTCGCCCGCACCCCGGGCCGGCTGCCGCACCCGGCCCCGGCCCCCGGCGCCGACACCAGGGAGGTGCTGGCCCGCGCGGGCCTGGACGAGGCAGAGATCGCCGCACTCCTGGACGCGGGAGCCGCCGGGCTCGACCGCCCCGAGGACCGGCCCGGCGGTGCCCAGCGGTCCTCAAGCAGTCCGCGACCGGAGCGCCGCACGCTGCGCCGAGCAGCCGGGCCCGCCGGGAACCCGTGACGCCCTTGGAGGGTGACGCTCTCATGACCATGCACGTGTGGGACTACCTGCCCGAGTACGAACACGAGCGCAAGGACATCATCGACGCGGTGGAGACGGTCTTCGGCTCGGGCCGCCTCGTTCTCGGGCCCTCCGTCCAGGGCTTCGAGGCGGAGTTCGCCGCCTACCACGGACTCGCGCACTGCGTCGGCGTCGACAACGGCACCAACGCGGTGAAACTCGCGCTCCAGGCCGCCGGGGTCGGTCCCGGCGACGAGGTGATCACCGTGTCCAACACGGCGGCCCCCACGGTCGTCGCCATCGACGGCACCGGCGCGACCCCCGTCTTCGTGGACGTCCGCGAGAGCGACTACCTCATGGACACCGCGCAGGTCGAGGCCGCCGTCACACCGCGGACCAAGGCGCTGCTGCCGGTGCACCTGTACGGACAGTGCGTGGACATGGCCCCGCTGCGGGAGATCGCCGACGCGCACGGCCTGGTCGTCGTCGAGGACTGCGCCCAGGCCCACGGCGCCCGCCACCACGGGCGGCCCGCCGGGACCTTCGGGACCGCCGCGGCCTTCTCCTTCTACCCGACCAAGGTGCTGGGGGCCTACGGCGACGGCGGCGCGGTGCTCACCGCCGACGCGGCCGTGGACAAGGCGCTGCGCCGGTTGCGGTACTACGGCATGGAGGAGACGTACTACGTCGTCGACAGGCCCGCCCACAACAGCCGGCTCGACGAGGTGCAGGCGGAGATCCTGCGCCGCAAGCTGCGCCGGCTCGACGACTACGTGGACCGCCGCCGCGCCGTCGCCGCCCGCTACGCGCGAGGCCTCGGCGACCTGGCCCGCGAGGGAGGACTGGTGCTGCCGGCCACCGCGCCCGGCAACGAGCACGTCCACTACGTGTACGTCGTCCGGCACCCCCGCCGCGACGAGATCATCGCCGCCCTCAAGAAGCGGCGGATCGTGCTCAACATCAGCTACCCGTGGCCCGTCCACACCATGAGCGGCTTCCGGCACCTGGGCTACGCACCGGGGTCGCTGCCCGTCACCGAGCGGCTCGCCACGCAGATCTTCTCCCTGCCGATGTACCCCTCGCTGGCGCCCGAGGCCCAGGACCGGGTCATCGGCGCTCTGCGCGAGGTGCTGGCCGGGTTCGAGGAGGGAAGCCGGTGAAGGGCCTCGTAGCGGCGGGCGGCCTGGGCAGCCGCCTGCGCCCGCTCACCCACACCCTGCCCAAGCAGCTCCTCCCGGTGGCGGGCGTGCCGGTCGTCGTGCACGCCCTCAACCGGCTGCGGGACATCGGCATCACCGAGATCGCCCTCGTCGTGGGGGAGTTCGGAGCACAGACGGAACGGGCGCTCGGCGACGGGTCCGGTCTCGGCCTGCGTCTCACCTACCTGCCCCAGGACCGGCCCCGCGGCATCGCGCACTGCGTGTCGCTGGCCCGGGACTTCCTCGGCGGCGACGACTTCGTCCTCTTCCTCGGCGACAACGTGTTCCCCGGCGGCCTCGCCGACTACGCGACGGCGTTCCGCGCCAAGCGCCCGGCGGCCCAGATCGTGGTGCACAAGGTGTCCGATCCGCGCGCCTTCGGCGTCGCCGAACTCGACCCCGACGGCCGGGTGACCCGGATCGTGGAGAAGCCGGCCGAGCCGCGCAGCGACCTCGCCGTCATCGGCGCGTACTTCTGCACGCCCGCGCTGCACGAGGCGGTGGCCGCGATCAGCCCGAGCGCCCGCGGCGAACTGGAGATCACCGATGCCCTCCAGTGGCTCGTCTCCCGCGGTGACGAGGTGCACGCCCAGGTGCACACGGGCTACTGGAAGGACACCGGGACCATCGAGGACCTCCTCGACTGCAACCGCGAGCTGCTCGACCACCTGGAGCCCGGGGTGGACGGCGAGGTCGACGCGGCGAGCGAGCTGACCGGACCGGTCCGCGTCGCGCCGGGCGCCCGCGTCGTCCGCTCGCGTATCCAGGGGCCCGTGACCATCGGCGCGGGCACGACGGTCCTGGACAGCCGCATCGGTCCGCACACCGCCATCGGCCGGCAGTGCTCCGTCACCGCGTCCGGCGTCGGGGCCTCCATCCTGCTCGACGGCGCCCACGTCCACGGCGTTCCCGACGTCCGCGCCTCCGTCATCGGGCAGCACGCCCGGGTGGACCGGCGCAGCGGACCGCCCGGCCAACGGCTGGTGCTCGGGGACCATGCCAGGGCGGAGATCGCGGGATGAGGCTCCTCGTCACCGGCGCGGCGGGCTTCATCGGCTCCCACTACGTCCGCACCCTGCTCGACGGGGACCGTCCCGGCTTCACGGACACCCACGTCACGGTCCTGGACGCCCTCACCTACGCGGGCGACCGCACCAACCTGCCCGAACGGCATCCGCGGCTGACGTTCGTGCACGGCGACATCTGCGACCTGCCGTTGCTGCTGGACCTGCTGCCCGGCCATGACGCCGTGGTGCACTTCGCCGCCGAGTCGCACGTCGACCGCTCCCTGGTGGACGCCTCGGCGTTCATCCGCGCCAACGTCACCGGCACCGAGGCCCTGCTGCACGCCTGCCTCCGCACCGGGGTGCAGCGCGTCGTGCACGTCTCCACCGACGAGGTGTACGGCTCCATCGAGCACGGCTCCTGGACCGAGGAGTGGCCGCTCGTGCCCAACTCCCCGTACGCCGCGTCGAAGGCGGCGAGCGACCTGGTCGCCCTCTCCTACGTACGCAGCCACGGACTCGACCTGTCCGTCACCCGCTGCTCCAACAACTACGGGCCCTACCAGCACGTCGAGAAGCTCATCCCGGCCTTCACCACACGGCTGCTGGAACGGCAGCCCGTACCGCTCTACGGCGACGGCTCGCACACCCGCGAGTGGGTGCACGTCAGCGACCACTGCGACGGGGTGCACCTGGTGCTCACCCGGGGCCGCCCCGGCGAGGTCTACAACATCGGCGGAGGGGACGAACGCACCAACCGGGACGTCGCCGGGGCGCTGCTGGACCTGTGCGGCGCGCCGCCGACCCTCCTCGGGTACGTCGCGGACCGCAAGGGCCACGACCAGCGCTACTCCCTCGACGACACGAAGATCCGGGAACAGCTCGGCTACGCCCCGCGCATCGCGTTCGCGGACGGGCTGGCGCAGACCGTCGCCTGGTACCGCGAGCACCCCGAGCGGTGGCGGCACACCCCGCGCACGCGCCCGGTCGGCGCCGCGGTGTCCACCGCCGAGCAGGGCCGGACATTCGACAACACGGGGACGAGGTAGCGGGACGATGGCCACCCAGCGGTTCCAGCTGTACGACACGACCCTGCGCGACGGCACGCAGAAGAAGGGCCTCACCCTCACGGTCGACGAGAAACTCGCCGTCGCCCGCAGCCTGGACGGCCTCGGCGTCGGCTACCTGGAGGGCGGCTGGCCCGGCGCGGTGCCCCGTGACACCGAGTTCTTCCGCCGAGCGCGCACCGAACTCGACCTGCAACACGCCAGGTTGGCCGCGTTCGGGGCCACCCGGCGGCCAGGTGTGCTGGTCTCCGTCGACCCCCAGGTCCGGGCGCTGCTGGAGGCCGGCACCCCGGTGGTGACCCTCGTCGCCAAGGCCGACCGGCGGCATGTGGAGCGGGCGCTGCGCACCACCCTGGCCGAGAACCTCGCCATGATCGGCAGCACCGTACGGCACCTCGTGCACGCCGGGCGCCAGGTGTTCGTCGACGCCGAGCACTACTTCGAGGGGTACCGCACCGCGCCCGCGTACGCGCTGGAGACCGTCCGCGCCGCCGCCGAGGCCGGGGCGGACGCCGTGGTCCTCTGCGACACCAACGGCGGCACCCTGCCCGACGAGGTGCGCGCGACCGTCGCCGCCACCCTGGAGGCGACCGGGGTCCGGCTCGGCATCCACTGCCACGACGACTCCGGATGCGCCGTGGCCGCCACCCTCGCCGCCGTCGACGCCGGGGCGGTGCACGCGCAGGGCACCGCCCACGGCTACGGAGAACGCTGCGGCAACGCCGACCTGTTCTCCGTCGCCGCCAACCTCGTCCTCAAGCGGGGCATACCCTGCCTGCCGCCCGGCGCCCTCGCGGACATGTCCCGGATCGCCCGTGAGGTGGCGGTGATCACCCGCGTCCCGGAACGCTCCTCCGCCCCGTACGTCGGCGAGGACGCCTTCACGCACAAGGCCGGACTGCACGCCTCCGCGCTCCGTGTCGACCCCGGGCTCTACCAGCACACGGACCCCGCCGAGGTCGGCAACCGGATGCGGACCGTGGTGTCCGACCTGGGCGGGCGCTCCTCCGTCGCGCTGAAGGCCGCGGAGCTGGGCTACGCCCTGGAGGCCGGCTCCGAACCCGTCGCGCGGATCGCCGCCCGGGTCAAGGCGCTGGAGGCCGCCGGCCACAGCTTCGACACCGCCGACGCGTCCTTCGAGCTCCTGCTGCGCGAGGAGCTGTACGGCGACGCCGTCGAGACCCACTTCACCATCGACTCGTGGCGCGTCACCGTCCGCGGAGGCGGCCCCGCCGGGACCGAGGCCCGGGTGCGGCTCCGGGTCCGGGACGTGTCGCTGAGCGGTACGGGCCACGCCGGCGCCCCGCTGCACGCGCTGGACCGGGCGCTGCACGACGCCCTCGACCCGTTCTTCCCCGCCTTCCGCACCGTCGTCCTGTCCGGCGAACGGGAGCGCCCGCTCGGGCCCGACGGCGCGGGGGAGGCCTCCTGCCAGGTGCTGCTCACCCATCGCGCCGACGAGCGCGAGTGGGGCACCGTCGGCGTCGGCGGCAACGCCGTCGCGGCGGGGTGGCACGCGCTGCTCGACATGGCACGCCACGCCCTGCTGGACCGGCCGCGGCCCCGGGCCGCCGGCCGGCTCCTCGCGGTCCCGTCGGCGGAGAGGTGACCATGCGCGCAGCGGACCTGTACGTGCGGGCCACCGCCGTCCGGCTGCCCGGCACCCTCCGGGTGGCCGACGCCGTCGCGGCCGGCGACTGCCCGCCACGCATCGCCGACGCCGCGGGCATGGAGTCCGTGGCCGTCTCGGCGGACGAGTCCGCCGCCGAGATGGCCGTCGCGGCGGCCACGACCGCGCTGGCACGGGCCGGTTCCGGCCCCGGGGACATCGGCCTCCTGCTGCACGCCGACACCTACCACCAGGGCCAGGACCTGTGGCCCGTCGCCTCCTACATCCAGCGCGAGACGGTCGGCAACTGCTGCCAGGCCGTCGAGATCCGGCAGATGTCCAACGGCGGCCTCGCCGCCATGGACCTGGCCGCCGCCTACCTCCGGGCCGGCCACGGCACGGGGGACGCCCTGCTCACCTCCGCCGACCGGTTCTGCGCCCCCGGCATCGACCGCTGGCGCACCGATCCCGGAACGCCCTACGCGGACGGCGCCGCCGCCCTGGTCCTCTCCCGCCGGGGCGGCTTCGCCGCCGTGCGCGGGCTGGCCCTGCACGCGGACCCGGAGCTGGAGCCGCTGCACCGCGGGGACGAGCCGTTCGGACCCGCTCCCTTCAGCCACGGCATGCCCGTCGACTTCGCCCGGGCCAAGAGGGCGTTCGTCTCGCGGGTGGGGATGTCCGCCGTGATGGGCCGCGCCCACGAGGGGCAGCAGACCGCGGTGAAACGGGCGCTCTTCGAGGCGGGCCTCGACCTGGCCGACGCCGACTGGGTGGTCCTGCCGCACTTCGGGCGGCGCCGCCTGGAGTCCATCTACTACGGCCCGTTCGGCATCGACCCGGACCGCACCCCCTGGGAGTGGAGCCGCACGGTCGGCCACCTCGGGGCGGGCGACCAGTTCGCCGGGCTCGACCACCTCATGGTGTCCGGCCGGGCCTCCCCGGGCGACATCGTCGTCCTCGTCAGCGTCGGCGCCGGGTACAGCTGGGGGTGCGCGGTGCTGGAGATCCTCCGCCGCCCCGAGGGGTACGGCCCCCGCTGAACGGCCGCCGGGGCCGTTCCACCCCGGCTCGACCGGCACCCGAGTCGAATCGACTAGTTACCTGCTGTGAGCGCACCGTCGACGATCTACGAAGGGAAGGTCCCCCATGGGACCCAGGACTTCCGCCCAGGCACCGGGCGACACGGTCCGCGTCACCGAGCACTCCGTCACCGTGGCAGCGCCGCCCGACACGGTGCACCGCCTCGTGGCCGACGTGTCCGGCTGGCCCGAGCTGTTCGGCCCGACCGTACACGTCGACGTGCTCGCGGACGCGCCCCCGGAGGGCGGCGAGCAGCGGCTGCACCTGTGGGCCACCGCCCACGGGGCCGTCCGCAACTGGACGTCCGTGCGCACCCTGGACCCGGTGGCCCGCACGGTGGAGTTCCGCCAGCTGGTGCCCGCGCCGCCGGTGGCGTCGATGGGCGGCACCTGGCGGGTCGAGCCGCTCGACGACGGCCGGAGCCGGGTCGTCCTGCTCCACGACTTCCGGGCGGTCGCCGACGACCCGGAGGCGGAGCGCCTCATCACCGCGGCCGTGGACCGCAACAGCGCCGCTGAGCTCGACGCCCTCAAGCGCGCCGCGGAACAGGGCTCCCTCCGGGAGGAGTTGCGGTTCTCCTTCCACGACACGCACACCGTCCGCGCCGAGGCCGACGAGGTGTACGCCTTCCTGGAGCGGGCCGACCGCTGGCCCGAGCGGCTGCCGCACGTCGCCCGCCTCGATCTGGGGGAGGAGGCCGCGTCCGACCCGGCCGCCGAGGGCGCGCGGACCGCCGCGACCGTCCAGCGGATGGAGATGGCCACGCTCGCCCCGGACGGTTCGGAGCACATCACGGAGTCCGTGCGCCTGTGCTTCCCCGGCCGGCGCACCATCGTCTACAAACAGCTGCGCACCCCTCCGGCGCTGGCCTGCCACACCGGCCGCTGGACCGTCGAGCCGGCCGCGGACGGCACCGTCGCGGTCACCTCCGCCCACACCGTCGTCCTGGACCCGGAGGGTGTGCGGGCCCTGCTCGGCCCGGACGCCACACCGGCCGACGCCCGGGCACGGGTCCGCGAGGCGCTCGGGGCCAACAGCACCACCACCCTGCGGCACGCCGGGCGGTTTGCGGAGCGCCGTGGACAATCGTGACCCGGCCGCCGCTCTGACCATCGTCAACCGGCTCACCGTCCGGGGCGACCACACCGCCTTCGAAGCGGCGTGCGACGTGCACGCCGAATTCCTCGCCTCCCGGCCGCACTTCGGGTACCTGGTGGTGCTGCGCACCGCCGCCCAGCCGCGGGTCTACACGCAGTTCGCGCACTGGGAGCGGCTGGACGGGTTCCTCGACACCGTACGCGAGCCCGCGTTCCGGGCCCATGTCGAGCGCATCGGGCCGCTGGTCGAGGCCAGTGCCGACCAGGTGAACAGCGTCTTCCGCACCCTGCGGCACACCGCCGCGGAGGGCGGTCTGAACGTTCTGCTCACCTGGGCGCGGCTGATGTCCGAGGACGACCGGTACGCCTTCGAGGCCAGATTCGCCGCGCTGAGCGAACACAGCGCGAAGGAGGAGGAGTTCGGCGGCTCCGACCTGCTGTGCTCCTCGGTCAACCCGCTCAACTACGTCGGGCTCCAGTGGTGGCGCGAGGCCGAGGACTGCGACCGGGCCCTGTCCGACCCGGAGTACCGGCGGCTCCGCCGGTCGCTCGCGTGCCTGGCCACGCTCGACGGCGAACGGGTCGTGCACGTCCGCTACCGCGAACCACCCCGGACGGCCCCCGAAGGCTGAGGCGGCGCCCACCCCGGGGTGCTCCGCCCCCACCCGTCCCGCGTGCGAGGTCCGTTCGAGCCGCCCGGCGCAAGCTGGTGTCCGTACCGGCGGAGCGGCGGAGAGGGCACCATGGACGGCGACGGGAACCGGACGTTCACCGAGGTCTTCGCGCACCGGGCCCGTACCCACCCGGAGCGGGACGCCCTCCTCGTGCTCCCCGACGGGCCCGGGGGCGCCGGGGAGCGGCGGTACACCTACGGCGCCCTCGACGCGGCGGCCCGGGCGCTGGCGCCCGTGGTGCGCGGCCACACCCGGCCGGGCGGGCGGGTCCTGGTGGCCCACAGCGACCGGATGCTCTTCGCCACGAGCCTGCTGGCCTGTCTGTTCGCCGGAGCGGTGCCGGTGCCGGTGGTGCCCCCGGGCGGCAGCAGGCACCACGACGCCCGGCTGTCCGGCATCGCCCGGGACGCGGCGGTCGACTGCGCCCTCACCTCCCGCGCCCTGGCCCCCGCGCTCTCGCAGGTGCTCGCGCGCACCGGCCACCAGGACGTCGTCTGCGTCCCGGCCGACGCCGCCCCCGCCGGCGGCCCGGACGCCGGCCCGGCCGAGGTGCCACCCGGCACGGCGGCCGGCCCCGACAGCGTGGCCGTCCTCCAGTACACCTCCGGCTCCACGCGCGCCCCGCGCGGAGTGCCCGTCAGCCATCGCGCGCTGCTCGCCCACCTCCGCGCCCTGTCGGCGGCCCTCGACATCCGGGAGGGCGAACGGGTCGGCGGCTGGCTCCCGTTCCACCACGACATGGGCCTCATCGGCCTGCTGATCCACCCGCTGTGGCAGGGCGCCACGTCCGTGCTGCTCTCCCCGCAGTCCTTCGCGCGCCGCCCGCTGCGCTGGCTGGAAGCGGTGTCCGACCACGGCATCGTCGTCAGCGCCGCTCCCGACTCGGCGTACGCGCGCTGTGCGCGGGAGGACGAGGCCCTGCCGGCGGGCCGCCTCGACCTGTCCCACTGGCGTACGGCGGTGAGCGGCGGCGAGTCCGTCCGCGCCTCCACGGTCCGGGACTTCACCGCGCGCTTCGCCCCCGCCGGGCTGCGCCCCGGCGCGCTCACCCCCTGCTACGGACTGGCCGAGGCGACCCTGCTGGTGACCGGAGCCGCACGCACCGGGCGGCCCCGGCTGCGGACCTTCGCCGACGACGGGCACCCGGGCGGCGGACGGTCGCTGGTCTCGTGCGGCCCGCCGGCCCCCGGCACCGAGGTGCTCATCGTCGACCCGGCCGGGCGCACACCGCTCGACGAGGGCGTCACCGGCGAGATCTGGGTGCGCGGCCCCGGTACGGCCGAGGGGTACTGGCGCCGCCCGGCGGAGAGCGAGGAGCTGTTCCGGGCCCGTACGGCCCGGGGCGAGGGCGGCTTCCTGCGGACCGGCGACCTCGGTGCGATGGTGGACGGCGAGCTGTACGTCACCGGCCGTTCCAAGGACCTCGTCGTCCTGGCGGGCAACGCCTTCCACCCGGAGGACCTGGAGGAGTCGGTACGCCGGACCAGCACGGTCCTCGGCCCCGGCATCGCCTTCGGTGTGCACGGCGAACGCGAACACCTGGTGGTGGTGCAGGAGTTGCGCGCGCGCACCCGCTACGGCACGGACCTGCCGGCCCTCACCGAGGTGATCCAGGACTCCCTGGTGGCGGAACACGGGGTGCGCGCGGACGGTGTGCTGATCGTGCGGCCCGGCACGGTGCGGCACACCACCAGCGGAAAGGTGGAACGGGCCGCCATGCGCGGGCTGTTCCTCGGCGGATCCCTCGTGCCGCTGCACGCCAGCCTGGTGCCGGAGGTCCGGCTCCTCGTGGCCGGCCGGAGCCGCCGGTGAGGGGCGGCCGCCTCCCGCCGGGCGCGGCCGGACTCAGGGGATCCAGCCGGCGTTCCTCGCGACCCGGACGGCGTCGACGCGGTTGCGGGCGCTGAGCTTGCCCACGATGGCCGTCAGGTAGTTGCTCACCGTGCCCTTCGACAGGTACAGGCACCCGGCGATCTCCGCGGTGTCCGCGCCGCGGGCCGCGAGCCGCAGCACCTGGAGCTCGCGGGGGGAGAGCGGATTGTCCACGAAGTCCCACGCCGACATCGCCAGATGCGGGTCCATGACGCGCTGCCCGGACGCCACCAGGCGTACCGCCTTGGCGAGTTCCTCCGGCTCGGAGTCCTTGAGCAGGAAGCCGCCCACCTGGGTGCTCAGCGCTCGGCGCAGGGTGCCCGGCCGCCCCATGCCGGTCAGGATGAGCGTGCGGCAGGTGGGCACCCGCTTGTGCAACTCGGCCGTGGCCGTCAGGCCGTCGGTGCCCGGCAGGTCGATGTCGATGACCGCCACGTCCGGCTTCTTCTCCAGCGCGGTCGGCACGATGGCGTCGCCCCGGTCCACGGCCGCGACGACCCGCAGATCGGGTTCCAGGTGGAGCAGTGCGACGAGAGCCCCCCGCACCATGTGGACATCCTCCGCCAGCAGGATTTTGAGGGTGAGCATCCCCTTGCCTTCCCTTCCTGACCCCCTCGTGCCGTTCCGGGGCCCCTACGCCGCCGACCGTACCGGGGCACGGACCTCCAGTTCGAAGAGCCCGTTCTCACGGACGACAGCCTTCAGCCTGCCGCCCACCGCAACGCACCGTTCGTGAAGGTTGTCCAGTCCGTTCCCCCGCCGCTCCCCGCCGAGCGGCGACCCCCCGCCCTCCTGCTCACGTCCGTCCCCGTGGACTCCGTCGTTCACCACGGACAGCAGAATGGTTTCCCCGTCACGGGTTGCCGTTATCGTACAGTGACGCACTGCGCTGTGCCGCAGCATATTGGTGACCCCTTCCCGCACCACGGTGGCGAGGAAGGTGTCGATCTCCGGGGGCAGCGGGCCGCAGGCGACATCGACTTCGCTCCGTACGCCGGAGGCGCGCAGCACCGAGACCGCGGAGCGGGCCTCGGCGGTGAGGGAGAGCGCGCGGTAGCTGCTGGCGACCAGCCGCACGTCGGAGAGGGCCTGGCGGGCCACGTCCACGAGTTCACGGGTCTCCTCGCGCGCCCGTTCCGGCTGGGTCAGGCCGATGCGGTGGGCCAGCGTTCCCTTGAGGACGATCGCGGAGAGGCTGTAGCCCAGCAGGTCGTGCAGGTCCCGGGCGAAGCGCAGCCGCTCCTGCCCGACGGCCATGCGGGCCAGTTCGTCACGCGTGGCGTGCAGTTCGCTCACCAGCTCGGTCAGGCGCGCCAGCCCGTAGATGACGAGCCCGGACAGCAGGGCGGAGACCGTGTAGTAGGAGGCCGCGTCCGGGGTGGCGCCGGCGGCGAGCGCGTGCAGCGGGGTGACGATCAGCACCACGCCGAACAGCGACCAGCCGAAGCGGGACGGGAGCAGCACGAGGAACGAGGCGCCCAACGGGCCCTCCATGCTGCCCCAGTTGAGGCCGAACCAGAGGAGTGGCAGATAGGTGAGCAGGGTCTGTGCCAGCAGGGCGGCGGTCTTCCGGCGCAGCGTCCAGAGCTGGGCCCGGGGGGCGGACACGAGCATCTGCACGGTGAACACGGCCAGCACGCAGGCGACGCAGACCAGCAGCCGGGTGACTCCGGGGCGGGTCCCCACCAGGTTCAGCACGGTCACTCCGCCGTAGCAGAGCAGGGCCACGATGGTGATCGTACGGGCCAGTTGGGGCGCCGGTATGTCCTGACTTCGGCGAGGGCCGGGGCTCTCCCGCGACCCGGCCGCCGGGGCGTCGCCCCCGGCCCCGGGGCCTTCCGCTGCGGCCGACTGTCTGCCCCTCGATGATGTCATGACGAAGTCATATCCCATGTCCCGTTCATCGGGCACGCGCAGGCCGACGGCACGGGGCCCCGGCCGGCCGGGGCCCCGCGGGTCACACGAAGAGCGGCACCGGATTGAGCTCCTCGACGGTGGGCTTCCGCGCGACCCGTCCCAGCTCGACGGGGACGTCGAAGAGCCGGCCCGGCGCGAACCGCGCCCAGAAGTGCCGCATGCCCGGCACGACGACCTTCACCACCGGCAGCCCGATGTCCGGCCGGGTCTGGTCCAGCACCAGCGTCTCCAGACCGCGCGCCGCGAGCAGGCGCTCCACCGTCCGCACCTCCTCCCGGAGGTCATCGTGGGCGACGACGTCCCAGGCCGCGGCGGTGCGAGCCCGTTCGGCCGGGTCCGGGGCCAGGTACGGCTGCTCGGCGAGCGTCGCGCCGGTCCACCACGCGCACAGGTCCGCGTCGCCTTCCGCGCAGGCCCGCAGCCCCGCGGCGGTGTCCGGCGGCAGCAGCTGGCCCAGCTCGGTGACCGCCCTGCGCACCGCGACCCGGGGGTCGGTGTGCGCGCCGAAGCCGAGGGCGAGCCCCTCGCCCAGCTCGTCCGCCGGACGCCCGGTTCTGCGGGAGACCGCCGCGACCACCGGTACGCCCAGGTCGGCGGTGAGGTCCAGCGCCCACACCTCGCGCCCCGAACGGGCGTACGCCGCACGGGCGTCGGCGAGCCACGGCTCGTCGAAGGCGTCGAGGTCGACGCCCGGCTGCCGCGTGCGGTGGTACCACCACAGGGCCACCGCGTCCCGTTCGACCACCTCCAGCAGACCCTGCAGCACGGCGTCCTCCAGGCTGCTGCCGGCCGCGTTCCCGTTGGAGTCCGCCCACGGCGCGCGGGTCCGCCCGTCGGGACCGGGCCCGAAGTACAGCATCGAGGTCGGCAGATAGCGCGTGCGACGCGAGCCGAGCGACCACAGCGGCGTCCACTCCGCGACCGAGCGCGGGTCGAAGGGCGGCGGCACCAGCTGGAAGGGGGCGCCCGCGTGCCGTGCGTTCCAGGCCTCACGCTCCCGGAACTGCCGGTCGGCGTACAGCTGGGACGCGTTGGGGTGCAGCGCCGCGTCGCCCAGCCCGCGCAGGGTCTCCCGTACCACGGCCTCGTCGCCCTGCCGGGTCGCCGAGTAGCGCTCCACCGCCTCGCACAGCGCCCCCAGCCGTGCTTCCTCCGGCGTGGTGCCCTTGCCCCCGCTGTGACTGCGCAGCCCGGCCCGCACGTTCGCCAGGTCGTGCCCGGCGAGGGCGAGGTTGCGCCCGGACACGTAGTGGTGCAGCCCGTCCGGTGTGCCCGGCGCCTCGCGCACCTCGGCGACGACGCCGGTGACCGGCCCGACGAGCCCCCGGTGACGGGCCCACACGACGGCCGGGGCGACGGCCCGGTGACCGCCCCCCTCCGCGCGGCACCTGGGGCGGGACTCCAGCACCACCGGCCGCAGCGCACGGGCGGCGACCAGCCCCGGGACGCCGCACCCGGGGCACTGCGGCCTGCGGGTCACCGGGTGCAGGCCGGTGGCCAGGGTGCGGGTGTCCAGGCGCCACACCGCCGGGCTCGTGCGCAGCCCGGCCGCCCATTTCGCGGCCTCCACCGCGGCGGTGTGGAATCCGATCGCCCGTGTCGCGGGAAGTGCGGACGGCGGCAGCGGTATCCCGCCGGGCAGTCGCAGCGCCCGCCGCACGGGCTCCTGGGAGGTGCGGTGGCCGCGCAGCCGGTGGGCCAGGCAGTGCCAGCACGGCCGGTCCGCCTCGGCGGGCGCGAACACCGGGCCCACCCAGACCTCGCCGCCCGCCACCCTGACCGGCAGCCAGGGGAGCCCCGTCCGCGCGTGCCGTTCCGACGCGTCGGTGAGGCCCGGGTCCAGGTAGTCCCCGCACACGACCAGGGTGATGTCCGCGTCCCCGGGGGAGTCGCAGAGACCGGTGCCCGCCTGCAGGCAGGCCGCCCGGGCCGCGTCGGCGTCGGCCCGGCCGGCCGCCTCCACGTACACCCGGGCGGCGGTCACCCGGGCCGCGGCGACCGGTCCGTCGAGCCCCGCCGCGTCCCAGTAGGCGTGCGCCTCGGCCGGTGGGACGGCCGGGTCGCGCAAGCCGACGAGCCCCGCCTCACCCAGCTCGGCCAGCGCCTCACCCGCCTCGACGGGGTCCATGCGGTCGGCCGCCGAGGCCAGCAGCTCCGGCAGCGAGCGGCTGCCGTCCAGGAGCGGCGCCAGGACCTGCGCGGCGGTGCCGTGCAGCACAGTGGTGCCGCCCTCCGAGAGAAGATAGACGGCCTCGCCGGGCACGGCCTCGACACGCAGGTGCCGCTTGAAGCCGACCCGGGCCGCCTCCGGCCGGGGCCGGTCCGGGGACGTCTCCCGGGCTGCGGGCGGCACGCTCACTCCTGCGGCCGGCCCGAGAAGCACCGCCAGGTCGGGCGCACGACACCGGCCGTGGTCTCGTCGAGTCTCTCTATCCATGCCGCACCCGCTCCGGCCGCCGGGCCGCCTCCCGCGGCGCGACCCCGTTCCAGCCCGGCCATGGCGATCGACAGCGCGCGTTCGTGGTTCGGGGAATCAACACTCATGCTGGGGTCTTCTCCTCCCGTCCGACGACGCGGTGAAGGGAGCAGCCCCCACCGCCTTGTGGCCGAATTCTGTGGCACCGGGGCGGAGCCCACCTAGTGTCGTTTTCATCAGTTGCACATGACATATTCACCATCCCGGGCGTGAGCGGCTCACTGGGCCCGCGACATCCGTGCTGGAAGAGTCGATCCGGTCCCGGTGCGACCCACGCCCGGCGAAAGGGGACTCCTCGCCATGGATATTCGGGTACTTGGACCACTCACCGCTCAGGAACAGGGCGTCTCGGTCGTGCCGACCGCCGCCAAGCCGCGTCAGATACTCGCTCTGCTCGCTCTGCAGTCCGACCGTGTCGTCACCGTGCCCACCCTGATGGAAGAGATCTGGGGCGAGGGCATTCCGCGCAGCGCCGCCACCACCCTGCAGACCTATGTGCTGCAACTGCGCAGGAAGATCGCCGCCGCCCTCGTGGACGATCCCGCCAGGGAGCCCAAGAGCGTCCTCGTCACCCGGCACGGCGGCTATCTGCTCCAGGTCCAGCCCGGCCAGGTCGACGTGCAGGAGTTCGAGGAACTCATCGTCGGGGGCCGGGCCGCGCACCAGGCCGAGGACCACCGCACCGCGTCCGACCTCCTGGGCCGCGCCCTGGCCCTGTGGCAGGGGCCCGCCCTGGTGGACGTCCGCGTCGGTACCGTACTGGAGCTGGAGGTGCTGCGCCTGGAGGGCGAGCGCATGGCCGCCCTGGAGATGCGGCTGGAGTCCGACCTGGCCCTCGGACGCCATCTGGAGGTCGTGCCCGAACTGCGGGTCCTCATGGCCAGGCATCCCATGCACGAGAACTTCTGCGCCCAGCTGATGATCGCACTGCACCGCTCGGGTGCCGCCTGGCGCGCGCTGGAGGCCTACCAGAAGCTGCGGGACACCCTGGTGGAGGAGCTGGGCCTGGAGCCCTCGCCCCGGCTGCGCCGGCTGCACCAGAGCGTGCTGAGCGCCGACCCCGCGCTGGACGCGGGCGTCCCGGTCGGCCGCTGACCCCGGCCGCCGCCGGTCCACGTGGGCTTGAGTGTCCGTCGAGGTCGCCGTCGTTCCATGACGCCACCGCAGGGCCACACCCGAACGAGACGGGCCACGAGCGCACCGTCACCGGCGGCGCCCGGCAGGACGGACCCCGGACCGGCCCCTGGCGCACCACCGACCACGACGGAGGGATCGATACGTGTCCGGCACTGTTTCACCCGCCCCGTGCCACCGCCCCCGGCCGCGCAGGCCGCGACAGACGATGAGAGGTCACCGCGATGCGTAGGGCCGTCATCACCGGACTCGGGGTCGTCGCTCCCGGCGGAATCGGGGTGAAGAGCTACTGGAGCCTGCTCACCGCAGGCCGCTCCGCCACCCGGACCATCACCGCCTACGATCCCACCCCGTTCCGCTCCCGGACCGCGGCCGAGTGCGACTTCGACCCCGTCGCGGCCGGGCTCCGCCCGCAGGAGATCCGCCGGCTCGACCGCGCGGCGCAGTTCGCGGTCGTCTCGGCCCGCGAGGCCATGGCCGACAGCGGGCTCGACACGGGCGCTCTGGACCCCGGCCGGATCGCCACCGTTCTCGGCAGCGCCGTCGGCTGCACCACCTCCCTGGAGCGGGAGTACGTCGTCGCCAGCGACGGCGGCCGCTCCTGGAACCTCGACCACTCCTACGTCATCCCCGAGCTGTACGGACACTTCGTCCCCAGCTCCATGGCCGCCGAGGTCGGCCGCGACGCGGGCGCCGAGGGCCCCGCCGCGGTGGTCTCCACCGGGTGCACCTCCGGCCTCGACGCACTGGGCCACGCCGCCGAGCTGATCTGCGAGGGTTCGGCCGACGTGGTGGTCGCGGGCGCCACCGAAGCACCCCTGTCGCCCATCACCTCGGCCTGCTTCGACGCCATCCAGGCCACCTCCCCGCGCAACGACACCCCGGAGAGCGCCTGCCGGCCCTTCGACCGCACCCGCAGCGGACTCGTCCTCGGCGAGGGCGCGGCCGTCGTCATCCTGGAGGAGCTGGAGGCCGCCCGGGCCCGGGGAGCCCATGTCTACGCCGAGATCGCCGGCTTCGCCTCCCGCGCCAACGCCTTCCACATGACCGGGCTCAAGCCCGAGGGCGTCGAGATGGCCGCCGCGATCGACGCGGCGCTCGCCGAGGCCCGACTCGCCCCCGACGCCCTCGACTACGTCAACGCCCACGGGTCCGGCACCAAGATGAACGACCGCCACGAGACCGGCGCGTTCAAACGGAGCCTGGGCGCCCACGCCTACGAGGTGCCGGTCAGCTCCATCAAGTCCATGATCGGCCATTCGCTCGGCGCCATCGGCTCCCTGGAGATCGTCGCCTGCGCCCTCGCGATGGAGCACGGGGTGCTGCCGCCGACCGCCAACCTGCACGAGCCCGATCCCGAACTCGACCTGGACTACATCCCCCTGACCGCCCGTGAACAGCGCACCGACGCGGTGCTGAGCGTCGGAAGCGGCTTCGGCGGCTTCCAGAGCGCCATGGTGCTCGCCCGGCCCGAGAGGGGACGCCCATGACACCGACCACCGCCGCTCCGGCCGAGCCGCGCACCGCTGTCGTCACCGGGCTCGGCATCGTCGCCCCCAACGGCCTGGGCACGGAGGCGTTCTGGCGGGCCACCCTGGCCGGGGAGTCCGGGCTGGGCCCCGTCACCCGCTTCGACGCCTCCCGCTATCCGGCCACCGTGGCGGGCGAGATCCGTGACTACGACGACGAGAGTCTCATCCCCAGCAGACTCCTTCCGCAGACCGACCGGATGACCCGGCTGGCCCTCACCGCCGCCGACTGGGCGCTGCGCGACTCCGGACTGGACACGGACCGGCTCTCCGAGTACGGCGTCGGCGTCGTCACGGCCGCCTCCGGCGGAGCCGTCGAGTTCGGCCAGCGGGAGCTCCAGCAGCTGTGGGGCCGAGGCAAGGAATACGTCAGCGCCTACCAGTCCTTCGCGTGGTTCTACGCCGTCAACACCGGCCAGATATCCATCCAGCAAGGCCTGCGCGGCCCCAGCAGTGTGCTCCTCACCGAGCAGACGGGCGGCATCGACGCGCTGGGCCAGGCCCGCCGCCACATCCGCAAGGGCACTCCCGCCATGGTGTCCGGCGGCGTCGACGCGATGCTCTGCCCCTGGGGCTGGCTTCCCCAGCTGGCCACCGGCCTGATGAGCACCGAGGCGGATCCGGCCCGCGCCTACCTGCCGTTCTCGGCCGACGCCCGGGGCCACACCCCGGGGGAGGGCGGCGCCATCCTCCTCGTCGAGGACGCGGTCCACGCCCGCGACCGCGGGGCCACACCGTACGGGCGGATCGCCGGTTACGCCGCCACGCTCGACCCCGCTCCCGGCTCCGGCCGCCCTCCGGGGCTGCGCCGGGCCCTCGAAGAGGCGCTGCGCGACGCCCGGCTCACCCCGGCCGACGTGGACGTCGTCCTCGCCGACGCCGCGGGCTCGCCCGAAGCGGACCGAGCCGAGGCCGAGGCGCTGAACGCGGTGTTCGGACATCGCGGGGTGCCCGTGACCGCGCCCAAGACACTCACCGGGCGGCTCCTCGCGGGCGGGGCGGCCCTGGACGTCGCCACCGCGCTGCTGTCGCTGCGCGACGGGGTGATCCCCCCGACCGCCGCCACCGTACGGCCCGACCCCGCCCTCGGCCTCGACCTCGTGACCGGGAGCCCCCGGGAGACCGGACCCCGCACCGCCCTGGTGCTGGCCCGGGGCCACGGCGGCTTCAACGCGGCCCTCGTGGTGCGACGCGACACCTGAACCGGCCCCGCCTCCCGGCTCTCCCGCTCCTGAACCGGCCCCGCCTCCCCGACTCTTCCGATTCTGTCCGGCCCCGCCTCCCGACTCTCCCGATCCTGTCCCGCCCCGTCCGATCCCCCGAAAGGTAGGCCCAGCCATGACCGCCAAGACCGGCCCGGTGACCCTGACCGATCTCACCCGCATGCTGCGCGAGAGCGCCGGCGAGGAGGAGGGGGTCGACCTGGAGGGGGGCATTCTCGACACCCCCTTCATCGACCTCGGCTACGACTCGCTGGCGCTGCTCCAGGTCATCGGCCTGGTCCAGCGCGAGTACGGGGTCAGCGTTCCCGACGGCGCCGTCGCCGACGCGGAGACGCCCCGGGCCCTGCTCGACGTGATCAACACCAGCCCGGCGGTTCCCGCGGCCTGAGAGGCCGACCGACCTCGTCCGCCCCGCGGCAGACCCTTCGCGCCCGGGGCGGACCCCCGCCGACCGTCGTATGCCAGGAGGCCCCATGCTCCCCGCAACCGCTCGGGACCACAGCTACCGGACGACCCGCAGGCCCCGGCCCGTGGCGCTCCTCCTGCCGGGCCAGGGCGCCCAGCACCCCGGCATGGCGGCCGGGCTCTACCGGCACGACCCGGAGTTCACCGCCGCCGTCGACGAGGTGCTCGAACACTTCGGTGCGGAGGGCGCGCGCATCCGGGCCGACTGGACCGGGGAGGGCCCGCCGTCGGTGCCCCTCGACGACGTCCGCCGCGCGCAGCCGCTGCTGTTCGCCGTCGACTACGGCCTGGCCCGGATGGTGCTGGGCTGGGGCGTCCGCCCCACCGCCCTGCTCGGCCACAGCGCCGGCGAACTCGTCGCGGCGGCTCTCGCCGGTGTCGTCCCGCTGCCCGAGGCCGTCGCGATGGTACGGGAGCGGGTCCGCGCCGCGGTGCGGATTCCGGCGGGCGGCATGCTCGCCGTGGGACTCGCCGCCGACCGGCTCGCGCCGTACGTCACCGATGACGTCGCCGTCGCCGCCGTCAACGCCAACCAGCAGACCATGCTGGCCGGTTCGAAGGCCCCGCTCGCGGCCGTGCTGGAGCGGCTGCGGCACGACGGCCACGCCGTCATGGTCGTGCCCGCGACCAGCCCCTTCCACTCCCCGGCGATGGAGCCGGCCGCGAAGGAGGTCGAGGCCGCCTACCGTTCGATGGCGTTCCGTCCGCCCGACCTCGCCCTCTACTCCGGCTACACCGGCTCCCTCATGACCCCCGAGGAGGCGTGCAGTCCGCGCTTCTGGGCCCGGCAGATCACGGACACCGTCCACTTCGCGGACGCGCTCGAATCGCTGCTCGCCGTCGAGGACATGCTCCTGCTGGAGGCCGGGCCGCGTCAGACGCTCACGGCTTTCGCCCGCCGCCACCGCGCGGTGCGGCACGGCGCCAGCATCGCGGTGCCCCTGCTGCCCGCCCGGCCCGGCACCCCGGACCGGGACCGGGCAGCCGTCCGCGCGGCGGCGGACGCCCTGGCGGAGGAGGGGCACGAGCTGGCGTGGGCCGCGGTGGGAACCCGGGCCGTACCGAGCCCGGTGGCCGATCGTGGGCGGGGCGTCGGCCACACCCCTCGGGGGTCGTCTTGACCACATGGCCGCGGACGCCACGGGCCGGGGCCCCGGCCTCGTACGACGCACCCCACCTGCGGATCGCCCGATCGGTGGTGGCGGACCCCGGGACCGGTGGCGCGGCCCGGTTCCACCGCTGGCTCGCCGCGCAGAGGGAGCACGCCGACATGCGGGTCCGGCAGGTCCCGCTGGAGGACCTCGCCGGCTGGCGCACCGACCCCGCCACCGGGAACCTCGTCCACGAGACGGGCCGCTTCTACTCCGTCGAGGGCCTCGACGCGCACCTGCCCGGCGCGCCGGTCGAACGGTGGCAGCAGCCGATCATCAACCAGCCGGAGGTGGGCATCCTGGGCATCCTGGTCAAGGAGTTCGACGGTGTCCTCCACTGCCTGATGCAGGCGAAGATCGAGCCGGGCAACCACAACGGTCTCCAGCTGTCGCCCACCGTCCAGGCCACACGCAGCAACTACACCCGGGTGCACCGGGGGGCCGAGGTACCCTACCTGCGTCACTTCCGCGACACCTCGCGTCACCGGGTGCTCGCCGACGTACGCCAGTCCGAACAGGGCGCCTGGTTCTTCCGCAAACGCAACCGCAACATGGTGGTCCAGGCGACCGAGGACATCGAGACGCGCCCGGGGTTCATCTGGTTGACGCTCCGTCAGCTGCACGAGCTGCTCAGGCTCGACGACCTGGTGAACATGGACGCCCGCTCGGTCCTGGCCTGCCTGCCCTTCACCGGGCCCGGTCTGCCGCACGTCCTGGGCGCGCCCGGGGACGACTTCACGGCCGCGCTCGTCCGCTCCTGCGACGGGCGCGCCGACGCCCCCGAGGAGCTGGCCGGCGTACTGCACTGGATCACCGAGGCCCGTACCCGCCGCGAGGCGGCCGCCGAACGGGTCCCGCTCCGGGCGCTGGCCGCCTGGCGCAGGGAGGACGGCCGGATCGCGCACGAGAGCGGCCGGTTCTTCCGGGTCTCGGGGGTCGACGTCACCGCCGTCGGCCGCGAGGTCGGCGCCTGGGCCCAGCCCATGATCGAACCCCGTGGCCAGGGCGTGATCGCCTTCCTCGCCCGCAGGATCGACGGCGTCCTGCACCTGCTCGTCCACGCCGCCACGGAACCGGGGTACGTGGACGTCGTCGAGCTGGCCCCGACCGTGCAGTGCACCCCGGACAGCCTCGCCGCGCTGCCGGCCGGGGCCCGCCCGCCCCACCTGGACGCGGTGCTGAACGCGGACCCCGAGCGGATTCGCTTCGACGCGGTGCACTCCGAGGAGGGCGGCCGCTTCTACCACGCCCGCAACCGCTATCTGATCGTGGAGACCGACGAGGACCACGGAGCGGCCGGCCCGGACCACCGCTGGCTCACGGTCTCCCAGCTGGTCGCCCTGGTACGGCACAGCCACTACGTGAACGTGCAGGCGCGCTGCCTGCTCGCCTGCCTCCACGGCCTGACCGCCCGGCCCGGCCCCGTACAGCCTTCCGCAGCCCTGTCGTAAGGAGAGCACCATGGCCCAGCAGGACATGCCACAGCCCCAGGTCACCTTCGTGAACCGGTTCACGGTCTCCGGGAGCCCCCAGGAGTTCGAGGACGCCTTCGCACGCGTCGCGGCCTTCATGAAGGAGCAGCCGGGCATCATCGGCTACACCTTGTCCCAGGACGTGAAGGACCCTCAGCGGTACGTGAACATCGCCCGCTGGGAGCACGCCGGGGCGCTGCGCGCGGCCGTCGGCCACCCCGACTTCCAGAGCCACGTCGAGGAGCTGCGGCGGCTCGCGCGGAGCGAGTCCGGTCTGTACGCGGAACGGCACCGCTATCTCGACCGCACCGGGTGAGCCGCTGAGCCCGGTCGCGGTCGGTCAGCCGAGGGTGAGGGGCAGGGCGGACAGGCCGCGGGTGAGGCGCGTCCGGCGCCAGGTCAAGGATTCCACGGGGACGGCCGGGCGGGTGTTCGGGAACCGGGTCACCAGGGTGCGGAGGAAGATCTCCGCCTCGGCCCGGGCCAGCGGGGCGCCCGGGCAGCGGTGGATGCCGTGGCCGAAGGCGAGGTGGCCGCCGGCGTCGCGGTCGAGGTCGAGGCGGTGCGGGTCGGGGAAGACCGCGGGGTCCCGGTTCGCGGCGCCGGGCGCGATGAGCACCGGGAAGCCCGCCGGGATGTCGGCCTCTCCGACGCTCAGGTCCTCCGTGCTGTGACGGAAGGTGGCCACGCTCACCGGGGAGTCGAAGCGGAGCAGTTCGTCGAGGGAGCCGGGGATCAGGTCCGGGTCCCGGCACAGCCGGGCGAAGGCCTCCGGGTGCCGCAGCAGGGCCAGGACGGCGTTGCCGATGAAGTGGGTGGTGGTCTCGTGCCCGGCGACCAGGAGGAGGGCGGCCAGCGAGATGGTCTCGTCCCGGTCGAGCCGGCCCTCGTCGCAGTCGCCCAGGAAGGAGAGGAGCGCGCCGTCGCCGGAGCCGGCGCGGGCCGTGTCGACGAGGTGGGTCAGGTACGCACCGATCCGGTGCGACGCGGCGTCGACACGGTCGGAGTCGGTCGCGTCGAAGAGCTGGTGGGACCAGCGGGCGAGCTCGTGCCGGTCGGACTCCGGCACCCCCAGCAGCTCGCAGACGACGGTGACCGGCAGGGGCACCGCCAGCTCCGCCACCAGGTCGACCTCCGTGCCCGGTCGCCACGTGGCGACGAGGTCCTCGACGACCCGGGTGATGTACGGGCGCAGCTCCCGGACGCGTCCGGTGGTGAACAGCGGCGTCGCCACCCGCCTCTGGCGGGTGTGCGCGGGAGGATCGCTCGCCAGCATGTTGCGGGAGATCGCCGGGTGCAGATCGCGGTCCGAGGGACGGCCGGCGTAGAACCGGGCCGTGTCCTTGGACAGGCGCGGGTCGGTGAACGCCTCGCGGGCCTCGGCATGACCGGTGATCAGGTAGGCGTGGTGGCCACCGGAGCCGGTGGGGACCCGCCGCACCGGGCAGCCTTCGCGCAGCCGGTCGTAGGTGGGGTAGGGGTCGGCGAAGAAGCGGGGGTCGCGCAGGGGGTCCTGCCGGGGGGCGGTCACCGGGCCGCGCCCGCGTTCGAGGGTGCCGGGCGCCGCGCGCCGGCGGCCGCCACGAGCAGCAGCCACGCGGTCTCCGCCCGGAGGTCGCCCTCGCGGGTGGCGGTGCCGGCGGCGGGCGGGGCCTCCTCGCCTTCGGGGGTGGCTCCGGCGTGCTTGGCGGCGACCGCCGCGGCGATGACCGCTGCCTCCACCTCGGCGTCCCCCTCGGGGGTGCCGGCCGTGCCGCGGCGGGCGGCCTCGGCGGCCGCGGCGTCGCGCACCGACCCGGAGCGGTACCGGCGCAGGGCCAGGACGCAGTCGCTGATCTCGATGACCCGGCGGTGCAGGTGGAAGTCGAGGTCATGGGTGTCGGCTCCGGTGCTCCCCGGGTCGAGCACGACCTCGGGGACCGCTGCGGTGACCTCGCGCCACAGTGGTTCCAGCGCGGTGAACGAGTTCCGTTCCCAGCGCCGCCGCCGCAGTTGGCTGAGAGGCCACAGGAGGGCGGGGAGGGCGAGGCCGACGGTGATGAGGAGCACGGCGACGGCGGGCGCGGTCACGCTGAACGCGCAGCGGAAGGGCGTCAGCGGCGAAGAGCACCGGGCGTGGTCCGGGACGAGCCCGAGACCGAGGCCGATGGAGACCAGGGCGAAGAGCTTGTACGCGGCGTAGAGGAGGGCGAAGCCACAGCCGGCCGAGGTCGTGCGCAGGCCCCAGCGCTGACTGCGGCGGGTCGAGCGCTTGGACTGCGCCCAGGTCTGCAGCAGGAAGTCCTTGGCCGCGTACCCCAGGAAGGAGATGTAGATGAGCACGTAGCACGCGTACAACACCGGGTTTCGGCCGGTGAGTTGTTCGGCGAAGAAGAAGACGGTCATGCCGGCGACCGCGAGCGCGAGCGTGATGACGCGCAGCCGGATCTGCCGGTGGGCCCGTTCGCGATCCAGATTGAGCTGGAAGAGGAAGGCGAGGACCGAGGTGGCCGCCGTCAGGGTGAAGGTGTTGCTGAGGAGGCGGGCGACGTGGGGGACCAGCGATTCGACCGCGCGCTCCACGGCGGGGGCGTAGGAGGCGAAGGCGAGGGCGAACGAGGTCAGCAGGGACGCTATCGCCCAGGTGCCCGTCGGACGGTGCCCGCCGCGCCCGCGCACCCAGTAGGCGGCGAAGCACAGCAGCACGACGGCCGTGCCCGTGAAGAGGATGTTGATCATTTCGGGTGGCGCTTCTTCCTGTGCGGCTCGGCGAACAGCGCGTCCCAGCTCTCGGCGCCGCTGGCGGGCCGGGCCGGCGGATCCTCGCGGCCCCGGTACATGAGCTGCCGGATCACGCTGGCCATCACCTCGGCCTCGCGTTCGTCCTCGCTGGTGTAGCTGGTTCTGCCGGACAGGCGCTGGACGAGGGTGGGGGAGAAGCCGATCGCGCGGAGGGTGTCCGGCTCCAGCTCCAGGCTGCCCGGGTGGTCGCAGATGATGTGGCTGATCTCGTGGGCGAGGATGTGGTTCTGGTGGAGGGGGGAGGTGGCCTCCTCGTAGAACAACAGGTCGGCGTCCGGCGTCTCCAGGCGGATTCCGCACGGAGCGTCCGCGGCGCCCAGGGTGCTCAGCGGGCGCAGGAGGATGGGGCGTCCGCGTTGTCCGGCCACGGCGTCGCGGAGGTCGCGGGTGGTGAAGCGGTGCGGGAGCCGAAGCGCCTCGACGCGTGCCTCACACGCGGCGCGAAGCTGCTCGAGGTCCATGTCCTCACTCTGATGACGCCGGTCGGAGGGGCAGGCGGCCGGGTACGGACTGCTCCCCGGAAGCCTGTTGCGTGCGCCCTCATATTGGCATGTTCGCGCCTCCGCTGTGCGGGCGGGGCGAGGGCCGGTCGACCGCCGCCCGCCGCTCGCCGCGCGGCTCAGTCGTCGAGGTTGAGGTCCTGCGGGCCGTCGTCGGTGGCGAGCCCTTCGAGCTTCCGGGCCTGTTCGATCACGGTGGACAGCATCTTGAGGCTGTCGACGCTCAGGCCGTTGGCGCGCAGGGCCACCTTGCGGACGCCCTGGTCGCGCATGGCCGCGAGGAGGCCGATCTCCGCCCTGGTGCGTTCGGCCGCCGCACTGTCGACGAAGTAGCCCGCCGGTACGCCGAAGAAGTCGGCCAGGGCCTTGATGGTGTGCCGCGTCGGGTTCCGCTTGGCGCCGGTGCGCAGCTGCTGGATGGCGCTCGCCGTCACGCCGCGCCCCTCCCCGGTCGCGGTCCTGCGGATCTCCTCGGCGACCTCCGCGTAGGTGTAGGGCCCCCGGGAAGGCGGGTGCACCTCGCGGAAGAGATGGTCCAGGAGCTCGGCGAAGGTGGGCGACTCGTCATCCTCCATGTACACAACCTCCTTGGCGTGATGCCGAGTCTTCGCCCACCACGGTGTTTCCCGAAGCCCGTCGAGCCGACGTCGGCGACGCTTTGGTTGACGCCGCACAGACACTCTGGTGTACGTTATCAACCCCCAGCCGCCACTGGAGTGTCGAGGGGGCGGCGGCACAGGCCGGGGCGGTGACGAGCTTCACGGGGGTGAGCTCAGCCGACGGCCCGGAGTGCTCCGGCCGTACCGGACGGGTTCGCCCGTCCGGTACGCGAAAAAGGAGCGGGCCCGCCGCCGTCCCGTCCACCGGATGACGCGATCGGCCGGGGGCGGGCCGCGAGCCGTGAACCCTTCCTTCCAGGCCGCTTCCCCCTTCCTCGCGATGCAGGAAAAGGACAGAGCCCGCTCCACGGAATTCGGCCGTGACATCTTCCTGTCACGCCGATGGCTGCGCCGCTGAAGCTGCTGCGACAGTGATATGGGCTGGAGCGGACGTTTCTCCCCTCGATCCGGCACGCAGAGGCGATGGGGAGATTCGATGGTGGCTATGAAGGCACTGACGGCGCTGAGCGGGAACTCGATGCCCGCCCGCCTGCGCAGGGCGGCTCTGGTCCGTCGGCTCACCATCGACCACCCGGGCCTCGAAGCGCGCCTGCGCGACGGCCTCGACGCGGTGGAGAAGCAACTGGTCATCGAGGCCGAGAGCGCCGTGGACCCGCGGATCGCCGATGTGACCCGCCACCTCGCGGCGGCCGGCGGCAAGCGGCTGCGCCCCCTGCTGGTACTCATCGGGGCCGAGTTCGGTGACCCCTGGAGGGACGGGCTCACCCAGGCCGCGGTCGTGGTGGAGCTGGTCCACATCTCGTCCCTCTACCATGACGACGTCATGGACAACGCCGCGACCAGGCACGGGACATCGAGCGCGAACGCCCGCTGGGGCGAGAGACTCGCCGTGCTGGCGGGCGACCTGCTGCTGGCGAAGGCCGCCCGGATCGCCGCCGAGCTCGGCCGGGAGGCCGCCGACCTGAACGCCGAGGTCGCGGGACAGCTCGTCGAGGGGCAACTGTGCGAACTCGTCGGGCCGGGCCCGGGCGAGGAGGCCATCAGCCACTACCTCCGAGTGGTGGCCGGCAAGACCGCGGCGCTGCTCGCCATGTCCCTGCGGATCGGCGCCCAGCAGGCGGGCGCGCCCGAGCCGGTCGTGGAGGCCCTGGGGAGGTACGCCGAACAGCTGGGCTTCGCCTTCCAGATAGCCGACGACCTGCTCGACATCAAGGCTCCGACCGCGGAGATGGGCAAGGAGCAGGGCAAGGACCTCACGGCCGGCGTCGCCAGCCTGCCGGTCCTCCTCGCGCTCGCCGACCGCACGCCGCGCGGCGCCGAACTGCGCGAACTCCTCGCCCACGGGCCGGTGGGACCCGCCGGACAGCGCCGGGCCCTCGCCCTCTTCCGCCGTTCCTCGGCGCTCGCCCAGGCGGAGGCCATGATGCACGAGCGGCTGGACCGGGCCCGCAGGGCGCTGGGGGCCCTTCCGCCCGGCCCGGGGGTCCGGACACTGGGCGCGCTCTGCGACTTCGTGGCCGACCGGACCGCCTGACCAGCGGCCTCATCCGTACCCGGTCCGTACGAGCGACGCTCCTGGCCGGTGCCGCCGGGTCGCCCCGCCCGCCCCGTACAGGACGATGCCCGGCGTCGCACAGGCGACACCGGGCATCGTCGGACCGACCGGCCTGCCACGGCCGGGGCGCACAGGCTCAGGCGGTTCCGCCCATGGCGTCGATCAGACTCTTGGGCCGCATGTCGGTCCAGTGGGTGTTGATGTAGTCGAGGCACGCCTGGCGGGTGTCCTGGCCGTGGACGATGGTCCAGCCCGCCGGAACCTCGGCGAAGGCCGGCCAGAGGGAGTGCTGCAGCTCGTCGTTGGCGAGCGCGTAGTACTGGCCTTCCTCGTCCTCAAAAGGGTTGCTCATGGTGGAGATCCTTCCTCTGCTGATCTGGTGTTCGAAGTGAGGGTGCGCAGGCCCTAACCGCATCCGCCGGCGTGACCCGCGTCGCCGGCGGGAACGAGCAGACCGGGCCGTACGGACTCGGCGCCGGGCTCGGGCGGGGACGGGGTCCGGGACGCCGCCGCCCTGGCCCGGACGCTCGCGATGAAGCCGGGCAGCCGGTCCGAACCCCAGAACTTGTCGTGCCGGTGGATGAAGAACGGCACCCCGAAGACGCCGTCACGGTCGACCGCCCGCAGGGCGTCGACACCCCGTCGGCGTATCTCCGGGTCATCGGCCGCATGGGCCAGCGCCTCCGGGTCCAGCCCCAACTCCTCGCCGATCGCGGCGATGGTCGCCCGGTCGGAGATGTCGAGGCCCTGTTCCCAGCGGGCCCGGTACACGGCGCCGATGAAGTCCACGCCCCGGCCGGCGTCCTGAGCCACCAGGTACGCCAGGTGGGAGACGTCCCAACAGGGTTCGGTGTCCACCGGCCAGGCCACCGAGAGCCCGCGCTCGGCGGCCAGCCGCTTGACGTCCTGGAGGATGTACAGGTGCTTCTCCTTGGACATGGGGACGTAGGGAAGCTGGTGGATCCCGGCCTCGGCCAGCAGCCGCGCGCTCACCTCGTCCGGCTCCCAGTACGGCCGCCATTCGATCGCTTCCGCCACATCCGGGGCGTTCTGGGTCAGCTCGCGGAAGGCGAGCCAGGAGTACGGGCTGCGCAGCGAGAAGTACCAGCGCGGGGGTTTGACAGCCATGGGGACCTCCGGAGTCGGTCTGGTGCGGGACAGCCTCAGATGGTGATGCCGCCGTCGATCTGTACGACGGCGCCGGTGACATAGGCGGCACGGTCCGAAACGAGGTACGAGACGAGGTCGGCGACCTCGTCGGCCTGCCCCAGCCGGCCCAGCGGAACCGACTCGAGCGCCTTCTCCTTCACCTTGCCGGTGAGCACGGACGTCATGTCCGTGTCGATGAAGCCGGGCGCGACCACGTTGGCCCGGATCCCGTAGCGCCCGACCTCCTTGGCCAGGGCGCGGGAGAACCCGATGATCCCGGCCTTGGACGCCGAGTAGTTGGTCTGGGTGGCGTTGCCGTAGACCCCGGCCACCGAGGAGAGGTTGACGATGACACCGCGCTTGCGCTTCATCATGCCGAACACGACCGAACGGCAGACGTTGTAGACACCGTCCAGGTTGACGTCCAGCACCTGGTGCCACTCCTCGTCCTTCATGAGCAGCAGCGGGTTGTCCCGGGTGATTCCCGCGGCGGTCACCACGGCATCGATCGGGCCGAGCGTGTCCTCGGTCTCCGCGATCAGTACGCGTACCAGCTCGATGTCGCGGACATCGGCCTTGCGGCTCATCACCCGCACGCCGATCTCCGAGACCTCCTTCTCCAGTTCCAGGGCAGCTGCCTCGTTCGACTGGTAGCAGAAGGCGATGTCGAAACCGTCCCGGGCCAGACGCAGCACGGTGGCGCGGCCGATTCCCCGTGCACCGCCGGTGACGAGTGCCACTCGGGATTCGATCTCTGCCATGGATACTCCAAGCGTTGTGGTGGGCCGGAACAGACCTGTGGTTCTGCTGCCGGCCCGTCAGGAAGAAGTAGTGGGGTCCGTGTCGGCGGGGCGCAGTTCCTCGGCCGGACGGAAGGCCATCACCGCGCGTCCGACGGTCATGACGACATCACCGCCGACCGTGGACTCACCCTCCACGATCACGGTGTCCCCCAGCACCCGGGAGATGGACGCCCGGTGCTCCAGCACGTCCCCGGGCAGCACCGGGCGCAGGTACGCGACCTCGGAGACGCTGCCGAACAGCATGACCTTGCCCTCGAGCACGTCGGGGTCCGGCGACTCCCAGGAGGCCAGCAGGCCGGCCGACTGGCACCAGGACTCCGTCAACAGGACCCGGGGGTACGCGTAGTCCTGGGGGGCGGCGTCCGGACCGAGGTTCTGGTACCAGGGTTCGTTGCAGGTGACCGCCTTCAGGGCGGTGAGCCGTTCACCCGGTACGACGTCGAGCACCCGGTCGACGAGCAGCATGGGGAAGCGGTGCGGAAGCACCCTGCGGATCTCCGACTGGCCGATCACGCCGCCTCCTCGTCGAACCGCAGCCGGACCGTGGCGGCGGAGCCACGAACGGTGGCGACCGTGGCCGCGCACTTCCACGTCCCGTCCCCGCCCGTCCACGCCAGGCCGATCTCCAGCTGGTCGCCGGGGAAGACCGGGCTCAGGAACCGCGTCGTCTCCACTGCCGCCAGCTCCAGTCGCGGGGCACCGGGCGGCGGGGCCTGCAAGCCGCTGAGGTGCACACATTCGATCAGGCAGACGCCGGGGAATATGGGGAACCCCGGATAGTGCCCGGGGAACACCGCCTCATCCGCGCCGATGGTGACAGTCGTCGTGGCGCCCACGCGCCCGCCGTCGCCGGCGGACGGCGGGCGGAGCACCTCGATCCGGGCGCCGACGGGGCTGCACGGCCGTTCCCGTGTCATGCCGCCGGGAGCTTTCCGAGCAGCACGATGTAGGCGTTGTCCAAGGAGGTGATCTGCCGCAGCTCACGCTCCTCCAGCCGCAGTCCGTACTTCTTCTCCAGTACGACCACGACCTCCAGCGCCATCAGCGAGTCGACCTCGAGGTCTTCCGTGAAGCTCGCGTCGTCCGTCACCTCGTCGATGTCCAGGTCGAGCACTTCGGCGATCGTGGAGCGGAGCTCTTCCTTGTCCAGCAACGTGGAGGCGTCGAGGGAGTCGTTCTGAGTGATCGTCATAGCTGTGTCCGTTCGTAGCGTCGAGCGTCTGTGGTCAGCCGAGGCGGAGCAGGGCGCAGCCGACCGCTCCGTCGCGGTCGACGGAGGTGACCAGCGCGACCTGGCCCGCCGCGGCGGAGTCGCCATCGGCGTGCACCAGCACCCCGGCGATCTGGAACGCCGCCGTGGCCGCGCCGGTGTCCCCGATGAGTGAGGTCTGGGTGAGATGGGCCGGAGCCGCCCCGGCGGTGGCCTCGTCGACCGCGGCTCGTTCCTGCGTGCCGGCCGGGCCGGGCGCCTCGCTGGTCGAGACGGCCCAGATGTCCTCGGGTCGTACCCCCGCGCGCCGTATGGCCCGGTTCAGGCAGGAGACCAGGGCCTGACGGATCTCACCGTCCAGGGCGATCCCCATCTCGACCGCGAGGATCTCGGCCAGCACCGGCTGCTCGGCGTCGAGTGGCGTGCCCTGCTCGATCAGCAGCAGCCCGCAGCCCTCACCGGGCAGCACCGCCGCGCCGTCGGTCTCCGGGTCGTGGGTGTGCTTGTCCAGCCAGGACCGGGCGTGCGAGAACTCTTCCACACCGCCGCACAGGACGGTCTGCGCCCGGCCGAAGTTGAGCAGTCGGCGCGAGTAGTTCAGTGCGTAGAGCCCGGCGGCGTGGCCACCGGCGATCGTCGTGTTGGGGCCCTTGAGCTGGTGCCAGATGGCACTCTGGCCGGCGGCGCAGTTCATCACCGCGTTGGGGAAGCGCGCCGGGTCGACGAAGAACGGCCGTTCCCCGGTGAGCGAGTCCCGGGTGAAGTCCATCTGGCTCTGCACACTGCCGGTCGTCGTACCCAGGACGAGTGCGGCGTTCTCGCCGGTGGCCACCTGCCGGTTGCGCGGCGCGTCGTCGAGCAGGCGGCTCACGGTGGTGACCGCGAGGCCGGTGACCCGGTCCATGGACCGGGTGCCCTTCTTCCCGAGCACCTCACGGATATGGAAGTCCGGTACGAGGGAGGCACTCTCCCCGGCAGCGTGCCACTGGTCCTGGTCGAGCGGGGCGGCTGTGCGCCGGCGCTCCCTGAGCCCCTGCGCGAAGGCCGCCCTGCCGATACCGAAGGGGGACAACGCCGACCAGGCGGTGATGACCGGCCGATTCACCAGAGCCGTGGGCTCACTCATGTCTGCTCCGTCACTTCTCACAGGAAGCACACCACCCGGTAGTCGGACCACCGGGCGGCAGCTTCGTCCGCAGGGATTGGCTGCACGCCGTCGAGGAGTCGGCCTTCGCCGTCCAAGCCGTACGCGATCAGGTCGGACTCCTCGGCGTAGACGCGCAGCCCCAGGCCGAGCAGGCTCCGTACATCGGCGCGCGGATCGGTGAGGGTGTCGACCACCCGCTTGCCGAGCCGCAGCGACGGCATCCGGGCGTCGCGCGCCGCGTACGTCACGGCTTGGCCGCGCAGCAGGATGTCCATCCCTCCCAACTGCCGGTTCAGCTCGGCCGCCAGGTACAGGGAGTCGACGAACTGCTTCTCCAGGGCGCCCCGGTAGGCCCGCTCCACGATGGCCAGCACCTGAGCCTGCTCCGGTGCCGGGTTCTGCCGGTCCGCCATCTCAGATCACTCCGACCATCAGTGTCTTGGCGGCCGCCGCGCTGTTCGACGCGAACGCCGAAGGGCCGCGCATCACCACTTCGGGCACATGGGCCTGCGTGCCCCGGTCGTCGCTGCAGAACTGGCAGCCGTACCAGTAGAACTGGTCGGGGAAGGCCGCCAGCATCTCCTGTACGAGCACGGCCGTGGAGGGATAGGAGGTCCCCCAGGCGGCGAAGTTGCGCGGTTTCGCCTCGCCCAGCGACTGCTGGGTCAGCTGCGTGGCATTGCCGCACGCCCATACCTGGACACGGCCGCCGCGTTCGAGCATCGCCTGGACCAGGCGCAGCACGCTCGTTGTCTGATCCGACTCGTGCGGCGCTCCCATGAGGATCAACAGCACGTCGGTCGGCGGGATGTGACGCTTCATCAGTGCCACACCACCCTTACCGCCGGGTCAAGGACTGCTGCCGCCACCGCGTCCATGTCCGTGGTGAGCGCCGACGGCAGCAGTCCGGCTTCGCGGAGCCCGCGCTGGTCGAGGGAGAACCCGTCGACCCAGACGCGGCCCCCGGCCTGCAGCAGGGCCTCCAGTTCGGGCGCCCTGCCGGGAAGGGCCAGAGTCACGCCGTCCTGGATGAGGAACAGCACCACGGAGTGGCCCATCCGCGCCTGAGTGACCGCGTCGTGGCGAAAGCCGGCGCCGGCCGGCGCGGCGACGGCCTGGCTCTCGATCAGGAGGAACCGCAGGCGCTCGGCTTCCGGCTCGGATGCTGTTCTCATGGGGTCAGACCTCGCCGCGGAGCGCCTTGGAGACACGCTCGTCGAACGTGACGAGATTCCAGTCGCGCCGGCTCTCGATGAGGGCGTAGCCGTGGGTGACCTTGCCGGTCGCGGTCTGCACGAGCTTCCCGTCCCGCACCACGTAGCAGTCCATGCGTGAGGTGTACGTGAAGTCCTTGAAGATGTTCTCGACGGTGTAGACGGTGTAGAGGTCCTCCTCCATCAGCGCCTCGTCGAGGATCTGGATCCGGGAGTGCGGGCAGGCCGGGATCCACCGGCGCTCGTCCAGCAGGGTCTTCACCGAGATGCCGCGGTCGGCGAGGAAGAGGTCGACGACCTCCTCCATCTGCCGCAGGTAGCTGGACATCTGGAGCCGCTCGGAGAAGTGGCAGTACGGGTACGGGATGCGCCACTTCCAGCCGAAGGCGTTCTTGCCCGCGGTCAGCAGATCGAGCACCGGGTCGGGGCCGGTGGTGCCCCGGCCCGCCGACAGCGAGGTGTTGTCCGACGCCGCGACGATGCCGGAGAGGTCGGGCACCTCCGGCAGCCGGGGCGCGGACGTGCTCAGACGGTGGGTGACGAAGCGCGCGATCGGAGCCGGCGCCTCGCCGGCCTCCTCGACATAGCTGTCGGAACGCAGGACGGCCTTCGCCTTCGCGGTGATCGCCTTGGTGTCCGTGCCGTCCCGGTCGGCGTGCAGGGCCACCGTGAAGGAAATGAAGTCGTCGTCGTCCGCGGCGCTCGGGACGACCTTCGCGACGACGGTCTCGTCCATGAACAGCGCGGTCAGGATCCGGGTGTCGAGGTCGACCAGGTCGACACCGAGGCCGTGCTCGGCGTAGAGCACCCGGGCCGGGAGGCCGGCCTGCTCGAAGTGGAGCAGGATGGCTTCCTCAACCAGGTAGTTGATGTGCTTGAAGCCGATCCAGGTGCAGATGTTGGAGCCCTCGTAGCGCGTGCGCAGTGACGCGGTCGTCTCGCTGGTGAGGAGCGCCTTGACGGCGCTTTCGGTCACTGTGGTCATCGATCGTGCTCCCATGGTGGTCTGGGGCCGGGTCCGCCGTGCGGGCCTGCGGCCGAAGACGAGCTGACGAACTGAACGACCAGGTCGGCGAAGCGCCGCGCCTGCTCGATCATCAGGAAGTGCCCGCAGTCCTCCAGGAGACGGAAGTCCCCTGCGGGGAGGTCGGCCGCGAGCGCGCGTCCCTCCTCCGGAGGCGCGGCGAAGTCGTGCTCGCCCGCGATGACGAGGCAAGGCACGGTGAACAGTCCGGTCCGCAACCGGGGGGTCCCCAGATACGTCTCGAAGAACCGCATCCAGCCGTAGGCGCCGACCCGGTCCCGGACCCGTTCGCCCAGGCCGCGCAGGATGTCCTCCGGGAGCCGTCCCGCGGAGTGCACCCTGATGCCCTCGGTCATGATCCGGGCGAATCCGCCGACCGACGAGGCCACGCTCTGCCAGTCGAAGTCCTCTACCGAACGACGGTAGAAGGGCGATACCAGGACCAGGCCGCGGATGCCGAACTCGGTGAACGGATCGACGCCCTTCTCGAGTCGCCGGTTCAGGAACTCGAGCAGCACGTTGGCGCCCATGGAGTGGGCGACCACCACACCGGCACCGCCGGGCACCGCGCGCAGCGCGTCGGCCATGTACGGCACGACGTCACCCTGCGCGCTCAGCTCGAAGACGCTGTCGCCACGCCAGGGCAGCTCGGCCGTCCAGATCTCCGCGCCGCTCGCCTCCAGCCCGTGGTCGACGCAGGCGTCCCACAGGCTGGCGCTGTTGGCCAGACCGTGAAGCAGCAGCATCCGGCCCCGCCACGGGCTCCCCGGACTCCGCCGGCGGACCGCGACGGGATCGCGGTCGCCGGTGCCCGCGGAGGCCGCCGCTGCCCCTTCGGGAACGAGCGCGGTGCCGGTGACGGACATCAGACCGCCACCGGCCCGTACAGCGAGAGCCCGGCACTGGCGTCGTCGGCGTCGGTGCCCGCCGTGACGTACACCGGGCCGGCGCCGCCTCCCGCGAACCAGCCGACGGCCGCGGCGCACTGGAGTACGCCCAGGGCGCCGGATCCCACGCCGAAGTGAGCGCTGACGTCATACCGCGGCACACCGTCGAGCAGACCGTCCGCGAGCGTGGCCGCGGCCGGGACCTGCCAGAGCGCCGGCCGGCCGTCGCCGGAGGCCTCGAGCTCCTTGAGGCAGACCTCCAGGCCCGTCCTGCGGACGTAGCCGCCCAGCGTCGCCAGCGGGGTCACGCCCCGCTCGGCCGCCGACGCCCCGCTCTCCAGGACCAGCGCCACCGCTCCGTCGATGGTGCGTGAGCCACCGAGGAACGCGCGCACCGCCTCGTTGTCCGGCTCGACACCGAGCACCAGCACCCGCGACGCCCGACCGCCCTCGATCAAGGTCAGTGCCCAGTGGACGGCGTCCAGTCCGGAGGTCGCGCCGTTGCACAGCATCAGGTTGGGACCGCGCAGACCGAAGCGGATGGCCACGGACGCCGCGACGACGTTGCTGGAGGCGTTCGGAAGGTCCATGGGACTGCCGGCCGCCGAGGTCTCCCTGGTGATGGTGTCCATCGCCCGGACGACCGTGTCGAGGTTTCCGTAGTTGGAGCTGGCGACCACAGCGACGGACGGAGCCGGTACGCACAGTCCGTCCTCGCCCACCAGCCCGGCGTCCCGCAGGGCCGCGTCCGCCGCGCAGTACGCGAGCTGGGTGGCCCGGTCCTTGTAGCGAAGGCCCTTCTTGCCGACGAGATCCCTGGGCTCCACCGGCGGGGCGTCGGCCGGTCCCGGAGCCATCAGCTCAGCGGCCGAGCCCGCTCGGGGGAGTACGACGCCGACCCCGCTCACCACCGCGTTCATCCGGCCGCCTCCACGATCGCGACGGCGTTGATGCCGCCGAAGCCGAATGCGTTCAACTGCGCGACGGCCAGCGGACCGTGCGCGACCTCACCGGTGACGAAGCGGAAATCGGCCGCCTCGTCCACCGGGTCCTCCAGACCGACGGTCGGCGGCACCCGGCCCTCGGCCAGCGCCCGCAGGGCGACGACCAGGCCGAGCAGGCCGGACGCGCCCGACGTGTGACCGGTCATGGACTTGATCGCCGTCATCAACGGCTTGTCGATGTCCTGGCCGAACACGTCGCTCAGAGCGAGCGCCTCGGCCTCGTCGTTGAGCAGCGTTCCCGTGCCGTGCACCATCACCAGGTCGATGTCCTTCGGCTTCACACCGCCCCGGGTGTGCGCCTCCCTGATGGCCTCGGCGATGCCGGCGGGGTCGGGCGCGGTGGCATGGTAGGCGTCGCAGTTGACCGCGACGTCCCTCACCAGTCCGTGCACCGGCTGTCCGGTGCCCGCGTTGCGGCGCAGGACGACGGCGGCCGCGCCTTCGCCCATGAGCACGCCGACCCGGTTGCGGTCGAACGGCCGTACCCTCTGAGGCGGTTCCGGCTGGACCCGCTCCAGCAGGCCGTACATGCTCTCGGTCAGCACGTCGACACCTGCCACGATGACGGTGTCCGTGGTGCCCTGGGTCAACAGGTCGGAGGCGAGAGCGAGCGCGTACAGCCCGGCCGAGCAGGCGTTGGAGAACGTATGGGTGTCGTCGGCGTTGAACGCCTCGCGCAGCGCGGTGCCGAAGTGCAGCGCCTCCGGGGCCAGGTCGATGCCGTCGCGCTGCCACAGCTCTACCGAACGCAGCTCCCTCAGTCCGGTACCGACCAGCACGGGGACACCGCTGAGGTCGTCGGTGTCGAGTCCGGCGTCCCGGGCCGCCTGGCCGACCGCGTCGATCAGCAGTCCGGTCGCCCGCCCGGCCACATCGGCGCCGGGCTCCGGCCGGTTGTCCACCTCGTACGCATGGCGTGCGGTGTGCCGGCTGAGGTCGAAGCCACGCAGCTCACCGACGCCGGAGACGCCCGAGCACAGATTGGTGAAGAGTTCGTCGACCGAGTCGCCGACGCAGGCCACGGCGCCCATACCGGTCACGGGCCAGCTCATGCCGACGCTCCGTGATACCGGCCGAGCAGCACGACGGCGTTGTTGCCGCCGAAGGCCAGCCCGTTGTTCTGGACGATCTCGAGGTCCGCATCGACGGCCACGTTGGGTACGCAGTCCACGTCGCACTCCGGGTCCGTCGTGACGTGATTGATGGTCGGCGGTATGAAGCCGTTGATGATCGCCAGTGAGCAGCCGATGGCCGACAGCGCGCTCGCCGCGCCCATGGTGTGACCGATCATCGACTTCATCGAGATCGTCTTCGGCGGCTGAGTGCCGAACACCTCACGGATGGCGCGTGCCTCGGTGACGTCGTTGGCCTTGGTGCCGGTGCCGTGCGCCGAGATGAGGTCCACCTGTTCGGCCTTCACGCCGGCGTTCTCCAGGGCGAGCTGCATGGCCCGCCCCACACTTTCCTGATTCGGCGCGACCTGGTGGTAGGCGTCACAGTTCAGCCCGTAGCCGAGCACCTCGGCGTAGATCCGGGCACCGCGCGCGAGGGCGGAGTCCAGGCTCTCCAGCAGGAGCACGCCGGCGCCCTCGCCGGTGAGGATCCCCTTGCGGTCCACGTCGAAGGGCTGGCAGCGGTCGGGGGCGATGGTGCCCAACCGGTAGAATCCGGAGAACGTCTTCCGGCACATCGCGTCGGCGCCGCCGCACAACGCGTACTCCGCCTCACCGGAGCGGACCGCGTCGTAGCCGTAGCCGATGGCGTAGTTGCCCGCGGCGCAGGCGGTCGGAATGGTCACCGCCTCGACGTCGGTCAGCCGCAACTCCTGGGCGATGGCTGCCGAGAGGCGGCCGGCCGGAACACGACGGGCGAGTTCGGGCGCCATGTGCTCGGGCCCCCGGGTGACCTCCGCCTCGACCATGTGGTCGAGGTCGCGGGACTCACCGTCGGTGGTCCCGATGGAGATGACGCCGTGTTCCGACCGCCAGTCCTCGATGTCCAGGCGGGCGTCGTCGATCGCCATCCGGGCCGCGGCGACCGAGTACTGCGTCGCCCTGCCCAGCTGTTCCACCGGAAGCCGGCGTATCCACTGCTCGGGATCGAAGTGCGCTACCTCGCAACCGTTCGCGTGGTCGAATCCCTCGACGTCGAACACGGTGATCGGCTTGGCGCCACTGCTGCCGCTGCGCAGCCCCTGCAGGAATTCCTCGGCCCCCATGCCAATGCTGGAGACCACGCCGAGTCCGGTGATCACCACTCTCCGCAGGTTCGTGTGCCCCAGTTCTGCCATCCCGACCTCTCCGTCCGCTGTTCCGGCCGTGCCACGCTTGAGTGAGAGCGCCGCTGCTCTACCAGGAGGCAGACTCTGCGACTACCTCGTACACGCCCTTGAGGTGAACCATTCGGGGAAGCTCCGACTGGTCGATCGTGACGCTGAATTCCTTCTCGAGACCAGCGAGGATCTCGATGGAACGGAGCGAGTCCGCAGCGTGGTCCTCCTTGAAGAGGCTGGTCTCGGTGACCTCGTCCTCTTCGATCTCGAGAATGTCGCAGACGATTTCCTTGATCTTCTGCACTCGCTCGTCGTGAATTGAACTCATAGTGATGACACATTCCTTCGTCGAGGCGCGCTGGGTCACTGACTGGAGTATTCCTACGACACGCAGCGGAGCCGGGCAATGGCGACTGCATATAGCTGCCGTCTCCACTTCGGGGAAAGTCGTCCCGAAGGGAGCCGGGCTCTGCTGCGTCGCGGTCCACCGCATATTCATCCGTGAGCGCAGACGGTGCGCAACTACGGGTACAGGAAGCTGCCACGGCCATAGAAGACCTTGTACCGCCGCCTGCTCGCGGCAGCCGGTCCGCCGTGGGGAGCCGGCCGCGGGACGGCACCGGCGGTGGCCCCGGGCGGCCGGGCGGTCCGAGCGGATCGCTGCCCGGGGAGATCTCGCGGACCGTCGGTGTGCCGTCGGCGCCCGGCCGATGAGCGGGACCGCGGCCGGTCGACGCGGTCCGGCACAGAGCCCCGGCGGCAGCCGCACGCGGGCGTCGCGTCGCGCCCGGGGACGCGCGGTGCCCCGCACGCGATAACGGTTCGGTTCCGAAGGCGACTGGCATCTTGCTGTAAGCGAGTTGCCAGCATTCGGCCGAGCCGGTTAGACATGAGTCACAGCACTCATTCCGATGGTGCGTCCCCAGCAGGGAGCTCAATATCCGAGCTGCGCCAAGACGACCGGCGTTCTGAAAGGTGGATCCGTGAGCCTGGAAACGATCGGCCTCGTGTCTCCCGGTCCGGGAACGCGGCGTCGGAGGGCCGGTGAGCCGCTGCGGGAGAGTGCCGGGGCCGGGCGGACGGAGCGGATGCCGCTCTCATGAGCACCTCGACTCCGGAACGCGGACTGAGTGGGGTGGGCGTTCTCGACAAGGCGTCGCTGCTGCTCGATGTGGTCGGCACCGGTCCGACCTCGCTGGCCGGCCTGGTCGCGTTGACCGGTCTCAAGCGCCCCACGGTGCACCGGCTCGCACTCGCCCTCGAGCGCTTGCACCTGCTCGGCCGCGACGGGCGCGGCCGGTTCGTGCTGGGGTCGCGGCTGGGGGAACTGGCGGGCACGGCGTGGCAGGGGCAGTTGATGGCGCGGGCCGAACCGGTCCTGGTGCGGACACGGGATCTGACCGGCGCGAGTGTCCGGCTCTACCGGCGCGTGGGCGAGCTCCAGACCTGCGTGGTCTCCGCGGAGAGCGCGACGGACCCGAAGCCTTCTCCCCGCGTCGGAACGGCGTTCCCCATGAAGTCGGGCTCGGTCTCCCAGGTGCTGCTCGCCTGGGAGCGGGCCGATCGGCTGAGCCGGGCGCTGCGCGGCGCCAGGTTCAGCGCGACCACCCTGGCCAATGTGCGGCGCAAGGGGTGGGCCCAGAGTGCGGAGGGGGCGAGCCCGGGCATGATCTCGGTGTCGGCACCGGTCCGCGATGTGGAGAACAACGTGATCGCCGCGGTCTCGCTGTCCGGACCGCTCGGGCAGCTGTCCAGCAACCCGGGCCCCCGCTACAGCAAAGTCGTGCTTCATGCCGCCGCGCAGCTCAGTGGTCTGGGATGAGGACACGTCGGACGCGGGCTCGTCGGGTCGCCCCGACCGCGGGTGCGCCGAGGACTCCGGGGATTCAGCAGTGAGGGGAAGCCATGACCGTGACCGGTAGTGCCGGGACCAGATGGTTCCGCCGTCACCCGGCGGGTGGGACGGCACGGAAGAGGATCGTCTGCCTGCCTCACGCGGGGGGCGCCGCCAGCTTCTTCCATTCCTGGGGGAAGGCGTTCGGCGGCGGGATCGAGGTGATGGCAGCGTGCTATCCCGGGCGCCAGGAACGGATCGCGGAACCCTGCCTGGACAGCATGGCGCCGCTGGCGGACGCGATCGCCGAGGAGCTGATCCCGTTCCTGGACCTTCCGGTGGTGATCTTCGGGCACAGCATGGGGGCCTCGCTGGCCTACGAGGTCACCCTCCGGCTGCAGAACGAGTACGGCGACCGCATCGCCGGTCTTCTCGTCTCCGCCCGAGAAGCCCCGCACCGTACGGTTCCGAAGACCTTTCATCTCAGGGATGACGAAGGACTGATCGCCGAGGCGAAACGACTCGGTGGCACCGATTCGGCGTTGCTGGACGATCCTGGTCTCAGGGAACTCGTACTCCCGGCCCTGCGCTCCGACTTCCGTATTGCCGGTACCTATCGGGCACGTGAGCCTGTTCCTGTGCAATGTCCTGTCTTCGGATATGTGGGGGACCAGGACACGGTCACGGCGGCCGACATGCAGGAGTGGTCCCAAGTGAGCCCCGGCGGCTTTGGCCTGCGGGTGTTTCCGGGCGGGCACTTCTATCTGGTTGCCGAGAAGGACGAGCTGATCAAGGACATCGCCGGCCGGATCGGCTGACCCCGGGGGAGGGGCAGAGCGCCGGCGCCAGGCTGATTTTAGATCTTCTATATGGACTCGTGGTTTCCGCTCGGCCGGGAGGACAATCTGTGCCGTCGGTGGCCGTGGCGTTTCGAGCCCACCTTTCAGGCGTGCCGCTGAGCGTAGAGACGGAACTTTTACTTGAGGAGTGTGAGTCGTGTGACCGCGACTGTTTCGAAGCCGCAGCAGATTGCTGCCAGGGCGGTGGACGTGACGAAGCACTACGGAACGGGCGAGGCTCAGGTAGCGGCTCTGCGCGGGGTGAATGTCGAAATCATCGGTGGTGAGTTCACGGCGGTCATGGGCCCCTCGGGTTCGGGCAAGTCGACCCTCATGCACTGCCTGGCGGGTCTGGACCATGTGACGTCCGGAGAGGTGTACGTCGGTGACGCCCAGGTCAACGGTATGTCCGACAAGGAGCTGACCAAGCTTCGGCGAGGCCATATCGGGTTCATCTTCCAGCAGTTCAACCTCATCCCGACGCTCACCGCGGAGGAGAACATCCTCCTGCCGCTGAAGATCGCCGGTGGTACGCCGTCGAAGGACTGGTTCGACCGGGTCATCGACACGGTGGGCCTGGCCGGGCGGCTGCGTCATCGTCCGACCGAACTCTCCGGCGGGCAGCAGCAGCGGGTCGCCTGCGCTCGAGCGCTCATGGCTCAGCCCGATGTGATCTTCGCCGACGAGCCGACCGGCAACCTGGACTCCACCTCGGGCGCCGAGGTGCTCAAGTTCCTCCAGCACTCCGCCCGTTCACTCGGACAGACGATTGTCATGGTCACGCACGATCCGGTGGCGGCGGCCTATTCCGACCGCGTCATCTTCCTCGCCGACGGCCAGATCGTCGACGAGATCACCGAACCGACGGCAGAGGCCGTCCTGGCCATGATGGGCAAGATCGACGCCCAGGCACGGGTGGCGTGATGCTGACAGCTACCCTCAAGAGCCTTCTCTCCCGCAAGCTCCGGCTCCTGATGTCGGGTCTGGCCGTCGTCCTCGCCGTGATGTTCGTGTCCGGTTCCATGGTCATCAAGGACACTCTCGGCCGTTCCTTCGACGCCCAGTTCACCGGCGCCTACGAGGACCTCGACCTGCACGTCTCGCTCAAGCCCAAGGTCAAGGCCGAGGCGGGCGGGCCTGCCTCGGTGGTGCCGGCGCTGGACGCGGCGGCCGTGAAGCGGGTGGCCGCGGCCTCCGGAGTGGACAAGTCCCTCGGGATCGTCAAGGTCGAGGGCGCCCGCGTCCTCGGCAAGGACCACAAGCTGGTGCCGAGCACCGGCGGCCCCCGGTACGGCGAGGGCTGGCGTGGTGAGAGCGAGCTGCTCAGCCTGCGTTCCGGCCGCGGACCACGGGCCGCCGAAGAGGTCGCCATCAACGCCACACTGGCGGAGAAGGCCGGATTCAAGGCCGGGGACCGTATCGATGTGCTGACATCCGAGCCGAAGCAGTCCTTCACCGTCGTCGGCGTCTTCGGCTACTCCGAGGGCCGTGACTCCATCGGCGGCGAGCAGACGGTGGCGTTCACCGAGCCGGTCGCCCAGCAGCTCATGCTGGGGAAGACCGGCGCGTTCTCCGGTATCGGCGTCGTCACCGACTCCGGTGCTTCGGCCGCCTCCGTCAAGGGCGCGCTGGTCAAGGAGCTCGGAAACGACTACACGGTCGCCACGGGTGCGGAGTTCGCCAAGAAGGAGTCCGACAAGTCGAGCGCCATGCTCGACATGATCAGCCAGCTGCTCCTCGGGTTCGCCGGGATCGCGGTGTTCGTCAGCGTCTTCCTGATCGTCAACACCTTCTCGATCATCATCGCCCAGCGGCTTCGGGAGCTGGCCCTGCTGCGGGCCCTGGGCGCCAGCCGGCGACAGATGATCAACTCGGTGCTGCTGGAGTCGTTCGCGATCGGGCTGGTCTCCTCCGTGCTCGGTCTGGCCGCCGGTGTCGGAGTGGGCGCGCTCGGCTCCAGCCTCGCGGGCGGCTCGATCGAGGGCCTTGAGGTCGCCTCTCTCGGGGTACCCGCGAGCGCGGTGGTCACCTCCTTCGCGGTGGGCATCGTGGTGACCATGCTGGCCGCGCTCTTCCCGGCCCTGCGGGCCTCGCGGGTGGCGCCCATCGCGGTGATCCGGGCGGCCGCGACCCCGGATCACAAGGGACGCAAGCAGACCTGGACCGGTGCGGTACTCCTCGCGCTCGGCGTCGTCCTGGTGACGGTCGCTCTGGTCGGCTCCAGCGGAATGTCGACCATGCTGCCCGCGGTGATGCTGAGCTTCGTCGGCATCGCGCTGCTGGCGCCGCTGGTGAGCCGGCCCGCGGTGTGGGCGATCGGTGTGCTGTTCTCCCGGGCCCTTCCGGGGCAGCTCGGTCGCCGCAACGCGGCCCGCAACCCCCGCCGTACGGCGGTCACCGCCTCGGCCATCATGATCGGTGTCGCCCTGGTCACCGCGGTGAGCACGCTCGCCGCGTCGTTCGAGAGCAGCGTCACCGACGAGTTCAAGGAGACGCTCAAGTCGGACCTGGTGGCCAAGGGCGACGGCCCTTCGGCCCAAGGCGCGCCCATGGACCCGGACGCGCTGGCCCAGGCGGCCCGGGTGCCTGGAGTGAAGCAGATCGCGATCGCGATGCTCGACTCGGGAACGGTGGACGAGAAGGCCCAGAAGGTCACCTCCTGGCAGGACTGGGACAAGGCGCGTGACGTCCTCGGTGTGACCGCGAAGCAGGGATCGCTGCTCCCTCCGGCCGCCGGCAGCGTCGTCATGGACGAGGCCTCCGCGAAGGCCCACAGCGCCGAGGTCGGCGACAAGATCACCGTCCAGCTGCAACGCGGGGAGCCCCGCACCTACCAGGTCGCGGGCATCTTCGAGAACTCCACGTTCACCAACAGCATCGTGGTGCCCTGGGACGACGCCCGGACCGGCTTCGGCGGCAAACTGCCGTCGCAGGCCTTCTTCGAGCTGGAGGAGGGAACCGCCACGTCCGCGGTGGTGCCGCGGATCGACGAGCTGCTCAAGGACAGCAGCCCCGAGGCCAAGGTCATGACCAAGGCCGAGGTGAGGGACGAGTTCAGCAGTGCCTTCGCCCTTCAGGTCACCGTCGTGCAAGCGCTGCTGGGTGTGGCCATGCTCATCGCGGTGCTCGGCATCATCAACACGCTCGCCCTGTCCATCCTGGAGAGGACCGCGGAGCTGGGCGCGCTGCGCGCCATCGGCCTCGGCCGCGGACAGACCGTGCGCATGATCATGACCGAGTCGATGCTGATCTCGCTCTTCGGCGCGGTGCTCGGGCTGGCGGTCGGCAGCGTACTGGGCCTCGCGATGTCCCATGCCCTGGAGGATCAAGGCGTCAGCCATCTGGCGCTCCCCTGGTCGCAGATGCTGGCCTACCTGATCGGTGCCGCGGTCGTCGGCATCATCGCTTCGCTCGCCCCCGCACGGCGCGGCGCACGTCTCAACGTGCTGCACGCCATCAGCCACAGCTGATCGAGCCGCGCGCGAGGGCGGCGACATGACGGAGGGGTGGAGAGAAAGTGGCCCCCGCCTGGCTCTCCACCCCTCTTCTCTCCCTGGCCGCCACCGGACACCTCCGGGGAGAAGGCCGCAGGCCTCCGGCCGGCCTCGACGGCCCCACCGAGTGCTCCACCGCCAGGACCGCTGACTTCGTCCGGTCGGCCGCTTCCTGTCACCGACAGAGAGAACGTTCGCATGACCGTGCTGGCAGCCTTCAGCTTCGAACACACCTCCCGCTGGCTGCTGCTCCTGCTGTTGGCGGCGGCGCTGCTCGGAGTCATCGTGCTCGGGGTCTCGGCGGTCTCCCGGCGGCTTCTCGGCATACGGGTCGGCCCGCTGCGCGCTCTCTGCGCCGGCCTGGTGGGACTCGTCGTGATGACCGTCCTCGAGCAGATGATGCGGAACGACCAGGGCAGCGAGGCGCTGTACAGCGTACAGATCGCGCTGTCCGTCCTCGCCGCGATGGTCACCCTGGTCGTCATCGAGGTGTTCCTTCCCTACGGCAGCTGGTCGCGGTCCCTGCAGATCTGGCGGGCCATGGTGGGCCGGCTCAACCGGACGCGCCGCTACTCGCAGATCAGCCGGATCTTCATGCGGCACGGCCTCGGCGGAATGCTGCGCGGCCGGGGCAACTGGGACCGCGCCCTGCGGCCCGGCGTGTACGGCGAGCGGACGGCTCGGTCCCTGCGGCTCGCGCTGGAGGAGTGCGGTGGCGCCCTGATCAAACTGGGCCAGGCCCTTTCCACCCGTCGCGACATGCTCCCCCCGCACTTCATCGCCGAACTCAGCTGTCTCCAGAGCAGCGTGCCGGCCGCGCCCTGGCCGGAGGTCGAGGCGGTGCTCCACCGGGAGCTGGGCCGGCCCGTCGAAGAGGTCTTCGAGTGGATCGAGCATGTCCCGCTCGCGGCCGCGTCCATCGCCCAGGTGCACCGCGCCAGGCTCCACGGGGGCCCCGTGGTCATCGTCAAGGTGCAGCGCCCCGGCATCAGGGAAGCGGTCGAGCGTGATCTCGACATCGTCCTCGCCATCACCCACAGCCTCCAGCAGCGCGCCCGGGCCTCACGGGCGCTGGGCATGAAGGACCTGGGCGACGGATTCGCCAAGTCACTGCGTGAGGAGCTGGACTTCCGTATCGAGGCCCGCAACTCGACCGCGATCGCCGATTCGTGCGGAGCCCTGGAGGACGGCGCGTCGGTCCGCGTCCCCCGGGTGTACTGCGAGTTCACCACGGCCAGGGTCCTGGTCCAGGAGTGGCTGCGAGGGGTGACGTTCGACCGTGCGGGCGTGGTCGCCGACCGCAAGGGCCTGGACCGTCAGGAACTGGCCCGCACCGCCTTCGCGTCCATGCTGCATCAGATCCTGCGGGTGGGCGTTTTCCACGCCGACCCGCACCCGGGCAATCTGCTGCTGCTCGACGACGGGCGGATCGCCCTGCTCGACTTCGGATCGGTGGGGCGTATCGAGCCGTCGGTGCGCCTGGCCATCCAGGAGCTGCTGGTGGCCGTGGGCAGGGGAGACTCGGCCGGTCTGCACGACGCGCTGATCGCCATGCTGGGCACCCGGGCCACGGGTGGGGATCTCCTGCTCGACTCCCTGCTGCTGGAGCGCGAACTGGGGCAGTTCATGGCGCACCACCTCGGTGCCGGCGCCCAGCCGGACACGGAGATGTTCACCGCCCTCTTCCAGATCGTCACCCGGTTCGGACTGTCGGTGCCGCCCGAGGTCGCCGCGGTCTTCCGCGCCCTTGCCACGATCGACGGCACACTGGGCCAGCTCGCTCCCGGCTTCAACATGCTGGACGAGGGGCGGACGTTCGCCGCCGCGATACTCGCCGACCAGTTGGGGTTCCGCGGGGCGGGCGCGTGGCGGCGCGAAGGGGAGCGCGGGTTCGCGTCCGATTTCGCGTCCCTGATGAACGGCGCCGCCGAAGAGGTCTATTCGATCCTGCCGATGCTGCGCCGGCTGCCCAGACGGGTCGAGCGCATCGGCGCGTCACTGGAGGACGGACGGTTCGCGGTCCGGGTCAGGGTCCTCGCCCACGAGGGGGAACAGCGCTTCGTCTCCGGGCTGATCCACCAGATGACCGTCGCTCTGCTGGCGGCGTGCACCGGGCTGATGGGAGTGGTCCTGGTGGTGTTCGGTACCGGCCGCGGCCCGCGCGTCGCCGACCAGGTGGGGCTGTTCCCGCTGCTCGGGTACCAGTGCCTCGCGGTGAGCGCGATCCTGATGCTTCGGGCCCTGTACACCGCGATGCGACGGCCCGGCTGATCCGCCTCGGCTGACCCGCCTCGGCTCCTGTCGGGGCCGCACGAAGGGCCGTCCGGCGCCGACGAGCGCGTGTTCCCAGCGCGTGTTCCCCTACGCGAGGGGTCACCAGGGGTTCACAGCGGTGGCCCACGCCGTCACCAACCTGGCCCACGAATCGCCGCATCCCGCCCTTCCCGCCCGGGCCGCGCGCCCGGGAGGCACGCGTCTTGCAGCTTCCTGCCTCGTCCATTGCCCCTGTACTTCAGATGCCTTGATATGGACTGGAAGATATGGAGAGCCGGTGCTTCGGCGCCGGAGTCCAGTGAGGCCGCTCGCGGCACGCTGGTAGAACAGGGGGCGGTATGCACGAGCGTGAGTTCCGCGCTTTCGTGTCCGTGGCCGAATTCGGCCGCATGGATCAAGCTGCGAAGGAGCTGGGCTATTCGCAGCCCGCCATCAGCTACCAGATCAAGTGCCTTGAGCAGATGTTGGGTTCCAAGCTGTTCACCCGGGACTCGACGGGCGCGCGGCTCACCCGGGAGGGCCGCATGATCCTGCCCTCCGCCCGGGCGGTTCTGACCCTCATCGACAGCATGAAGGGTGTCTGCGCGGTATGAGCGGATGAGCTCCGGAGCCGGCCTCACGAGCCGGGTCCGGAGCCCTTGTCCGGCGGTCGGACCACTTCCCGAGAACCCGGTCAGGAGCCTCTGGCCGACGGGGGGTCTCCTGACGGGTCCGATCCAGCCGCGGCGTACAGGCGAACGGTCTTCGGCCACAAGTGACGGGGGAAGCTCATGAGGATGAACGGCGGGACCATGCGGGAGCGCACGGCCGAGCTGCTGGCGATACGCGCGGAGGTGCGGGAGGGCAACGCCCAGGGCACCGGACAACAGCACGCCAAGGGCAAGCTGACGGTGCGCGAACGCATCGAACTGCTCCTCGACGAGGGCTCGTTCAACGAGGTCGAGCCGTTGCGGAGGCACCGGGCCACCGGATTCGGCCTGGAGGACAGACGGCCGTACACCGACGGCGTGGTGACCGGCTGGGGAACGGTGCACGGGCGGACGGTCTTCGTGTACGCCCATGACTTCCGGATCTTCGGCGGTGCGCTGGGCGAGGCCCACGCCACGAAGATCCACAAGATCATGGACATGGCGCTGGCCGCCGGAGCCCCGCTGGTCAGCCTCAACGACGGTGCGGGCGCCCGTATCCAGGAGGGCGTCTCGGCGCTGGCCGGGTACGGCGGCATCTTCGAGCGCAACACCCGGGCGTCCGGGGTGATCCCGCAGATCAGTGTGATGCTCGGCCCGTGCGCGGGCGGCGCGGCCTACTCCCCAGCGCTCACCGACTTCGTGTTCATGGTCCGGGAGACCTCGCAGATGTTCGTCACCGGCCCGGACGTCGTGAAGGCGGTCACCGGCGAGGAGATCACCCAGAACGGCCTCGGCGGTGCCGATGTGCACGCCGAGGTGTCGGGCGTGGCGCACTTCGCCTACGACGACGAGCCCAGTTGCCTCGCCGACGTCCGCTTCCTGTTGTCGCTGCTGCCCGACAACAACCGGCAGGCCCCGCCGGCCGTCCCCGCTTCCGACCCGGCCGACCGCCGGTGCGAGGCACTCCACGACCTGGTGCCCACCGAGGGCAACCGCCCGTACGACATGCGCGAGGCGATCGAGGAGATCGTCGACGACGGCGAGCACATCGAGATCCACGAGCGCTGGGCCGTCAGCGTGATCTGCACGCTGGCCCGGCTTGACGGACAGGTGGTCGGCATCGTCGCCAACCAGCCGCAGTCCATGGCCGGGGTGCTCGACATCCACTCCTCGGAGAAGGCCGCGCGCTTCGTCCAGTTCTGCGACGCGTTCAACATCCCGCTGGTGACCCTCGTGGACGTGCCCGGCTTCCTGCCCGGTGTCGGGCAGGAGCACGGCGGACTGATCCGGCACGGGGCCAAGCTGTTGTACGCGTACTGCAACGCGACCGTGCCCCGTATCCAGGTCATCCTGCGCAAGGCGTACGGCGGGGCGTACATCGTGATGGACTCCCGGTCCATCGGCGCCGACCTCTCGTACGCCTGGCCGTCCAACGAGATCGCCGTCATGGGGGCCGAGGGCGCGGCCAACGTGGTCTTCCGCCGTCAGATCGCGGCGGCGGACGACCCGGCCGCCGTGCGCGGACAGCTGGTCAAGGAGTACCAGGCGGAGTTGATGCACCCCTACTACGCGGCGGAGCGGGGCCTGGTGGACGACGTCATCGACCCGTCCCGGACGCGCGGGATCCTCATCAGTTCCCTGGCGATGCTTCGCGAGAAGCACGCCTCCCTGCCGGTACGCAAGCACGGGAACCCGCCGGTATGACGGACACCGCGGGGACACCTCTGGACGGCCCCCTGGGGCCCGCGCTGATCAAGGTCATCCGGGGAAACCCGACGCGGGAGGAGCTGGCCGCGGTGGCCGCCCTGCTGCTGGCCCGAGACGAGGGCGCCGGCCGCCGGGCCCGCCGCGTCGCCCGTACGCGGGCCGCGCGCTGGTCCGCGTCACGGGCCGACGTCCGGTCGCCGCGGTCCTGGATGTCCGAGGAGTGAGCCGCCCGGACACGCGCCGGACGCCGCGCGCCCACCGCCTCGGAACCCGGGTTCGATCCTGGTGCGCCATGCTGGCCCCATGACACGTAAGGGGTGGGCCGTAGCAGCCATGGCCTGGGGCGTGATGGCGGTGCTGTTCATGGGGGCGACCCTCTGGGTGGGAGCGCTGGGAATCGTCCGGCTGGGACTGGCCGGGGACGAAGTGCGAATACGTCTCTCGCAATGCCGGCTCAAGGTCGAAGGTCGCGGGGGGAGCCACAACGTATGCGTGGGCACGCTCGCGGACGGCGCGAGCGTCGGCACGGTGAAGGCGGGACACGACGCCGAGGCGGGAGAGACCGTAGCGGCTGCCAGGACGCCGTTCGGGGGCTATGCGGTGATCGACACCAGTGTCACGTCATGGGGGGTGGGCGTCCTGTATCCGCTGCTGCCGCTCATGGCTGCGGGGCTGACTGGCTACCTCGCTGTTCGTGCGGCGCGCCGCTGCTTGAGGTGGAACGTGTCGAGCGCCGTGCCATGAGAGTGGTGGCAGCCCCGGTGATCGGGGTCTCGGAGTGCCGAATGAGCTGTTCACGGTCCCTGGCTCGGCGGCGGGCACGGGGCGGAAGCCTCCGCGGTGTCCTCGATCAGCCGCCGGAAGGCGACCGTGTCGAAGACGTCCTCCATCCGTACGGCCCGGCCGTCGCGCAGCGTCCACGAGTGGACGAACCGCAGCGTCGCCGTCCGGCCGTACAGCGACGTCACCTGCCGGGTGCCCAGCACGATGACGCGGTCGCCGGAGGCCACGAACTCCTGCGGCTCCAGGCGCATCCCGCCGATGACGCCCGGCACGTGCCGAAGGAAGGCCAGAACACCGGAGTGCCCGTGGCGGGTGCCGCCCAGGCCGTGATCGGCCATCCCCTCGGGGTGGACCCACTCGATGTCCGGTGCCAGGGTCTTCAGCAGCGCGTCCACGTCCTGGGAGTGAAAGGCACCGTAGGCGGCGCGGATCACGTCGACGTTCGCCGCGCCACCGGCTTCGCGGTTGTCCTGTTCGTACGTTTCCTGGTGCATCGGATGCCAACGCTCCTCAAGGACGGATCAGGTGCTCGGGATACAGCGCTTCCAGGGTGCGGCGGATGCCGTCGCGCCAGCCGACCCGGCAGGGGCCGGTCAGTTCCTGGCGCCTGGCCGGGTCGAAGCGGTAGGTCTCCCGCGTCACCTCGCTCGGCACGAGCTTCGCCTCGACGCCGGTGAGCTCCTCCAGGTGGCGTACGCAGTCGGTCATCCCGACCGACTCGTCGCCGCCCCAGTTCACCAGCGTCGCCGGCACGGAAGCGGACCGCCACAGGTGCGGCACGTGGGCCACCAGGTCATCGGTGTACAGAGGGGAGAGCCAGTTCTGACCGCTGACCGGCACGGGTATGGGCTCGCCCGCCAGCATGCGCTCGAAGTACAGCATCGGCACGCCGCCGTACCCCCCGGGTCCGTACGCGATGTTCAACCGGGCGATCGTGGTGGGCAGCTCCAGGACCTGGGCGAAGGCACGCACGGTTCCCTCGGTGGCGATCTTGCCGACGGGATAGGCGGGCAGCCAGTCGGCGACGCCGTCGACCGGGTCGGACTCCGTGTACAGGTGGTCCAGACCCTGACGGGCGTAGAGGGCGCCCGTGGAGACGTACAGGAACGCCTCCGCCGTCCAGCAGTGGGTCATCAGTCGCCCGGTCGCCGTGGAGTTGACCTCGATCGCGGCGTTGAAGTCGCCGTCCTCACCGCGACGGACCGCGGAGTGGATGACATGGGTGAAGTCGTCCGGGAGGCCCTTGAGGGCCTCGCCCGACAGGTCGTCCATGTCCCACTGCCAGGTCGTGATGCCCTTCTCGTTCAGCCGGCGCTCGACGCCCGGTGCGCCGAACCGGCCGAGGCACCAGACATCGTTGTGCTCCGCGAGGGACTCCGCCACCGGACGGGCGACCTGCCCGGTGCCCCCGGTCACCAGAATCTTCTTTCCGTACACCGCTACCACGTCCTCACTTGTCGTCATCGGTGACCGCGGTGCCCCGGGGCACGGGCCCGTCCGCCTCGGCCAGGGAGCGGGCGAGCTCCCGGCGCAGAACGGCCTGGAAGGCGTCCACGTGGCGGGGACCCATCAAGGTGTAGTGCTCACCCGGGACTTCGACATACCGGCTGGGCTCTCTCGTGTACGCGTCCCAGCGCCGCAGCTCGTCGTCCAGCCACTTCTGCCGGGTGCCCCGCAGCGGATGTGCGTGGAAGACCGTCATGGTGCGTACGGTGCCGCCGGGTTCGTAGCCGCGGCCGAGGTCGGTCAGGCGGTCGGCCAGCTCGGCCCAGGCGCTGAACCGCGGAAGATCCAGATCGAGTTCGGCCATCCGCTGTGCGGGGGCGATCTCCATCAGCAGGGTCAGCTGCTTCTCCCTGGGCAGGCCGCGCAGAGCCTTCGGCAGCTCCAGCGACCGCCGCTTGTCGATCAGGCCGAGGAAGAAGGCGAGATTCGTGGCGGTCTCGGCGAAGTCCAGCTCCTCCATGCGGTACTTGATGTGCGGCGGCAGATTGAACGAGCCCAGGAAGTCGACGCGCTCGCCGTCGCCCTCCAGAATCTTCGCCATCTCGAAGGCGACGGCGGCGCCGAAGGAGTAGCCGGCCAGGGCGTAGGGGCCGTGCGGCTGCCGCGCGCGGACGGCGTCCACATAGCCGCGCACCATTTCCTCGAAGGTCGTGAACGCCTTCTGGCCCTCGTCGAATCCGCGGGCTCGCAGCGCGTAGAAGGGCCGTTCCCCCACGAAGTATCTGGCGAGGTTGACGAAGACCAGAACCTCGCCGACGCCCGGGTGGACGCAGAACAGGGGCGTCCCGGCCCCCGTCGTCTGCAGGGGCACGACCGGGTCGTACTCCGTCTCGCGCAGGCTCGGCCGGCGGGCGGGAGCGGTCAGCCGGGCGGCGAGCGAGCGGACCGTGGGAGCCTTGAGGACGGCGGTGATCGGCAGATCCGCGACACCGAGTCGCCGGGTCACCCTGCTGCGCAGTTGGAGCACGTCCAGCGAGGTGCCGCCGAGGTCGAAGAAGCTCGCGGTGGCGCTGATCGAGCCCACCGGTGCGGCGAAGACGTCCGCGAATATCTCCGCGAGGACGCGTTCGGTCTCGCCCTCCGGCGCCGCGTGGCCGCCGAGCATGCGCACGCTCAGCTCGTCGCAGGTCCGTTCGACGTCACGGTACGCGCCGGCCTCCAGCCGTCCGCGCATCAAGCCGCGCTGGATCTTGCCCAGGCTGGTCTTGGGGAAGGCCTCCTTCGGCAGCGGCAGGAGGAGGCCCGGGCGGAAGCCGCAGTGCAGGATCACGCGGCTGCGCACGGCGGCCGTCACCCGGTGCAGTGCGACCTCGTCGTCCGCGGGGACGTCCGGATGGAAGGCGATCACGAGCTGCTCGGTGTCGCTGCCTTTCCGGCGGGTGGGGAACGCGGCCACGTACGACGCGCCCACCCCGTCGACCTGCTCCAGCGCGGTCTCGATCTCCTGGCTGTAGTAGTTGACGCCGTTCACGATGATGCTGTCCTTGCTGCGGCCGACCAGGCTCAGGCGGCCCTCCTGGTCGACGCTGCCCAGGTCGCCGCTGCGGAACCAGCCGTCCGTGGTGAACGCGTCACGCGTGGCCGTCTCGTCGCGGTGGTAGCCCGGGGTGATCACGGGCCCCTTGAGCTGGAGTTCGCCCACCTCGCCGACCGGGAGCTCGCGGTCCCCCCGGAGGTCCTCCGCGTCCGCGATCCGGATCCGCAGGCCGGGGACCGGGGTGCCCAGGGTGGCGAACTCCCGGCCGCGGTCGGCCTCGGGGAAGCCCTGGGAGTAGACGCTGCCCGCGCAGGTCTCGGTCATTCCGAAGGCGGGCCAGAGGGAACCGGGGCGCAGCCCGTACGGGGCGAAGCGGCGGAGGAACTCCTCTCCGGTCGCGGTGACCACGGCCTCCCCACCGCTGACGACGTGCCGCAGCCGGCCCAGGTCGAAGGCGTGCCCGGCGGATCCGGCCGGGGGCGGTCCGGCAGCCCCGGCAGGGGCGCGGTCGAGGTCTTCCGCCGCCGAGTTGAGCAGACCGAGGAGGAAGTTGGGCATGAAGGTGACCGTCACACCATGGCGCGAGACGAGCCGCAGGGACTCCAGGGGATCGCTCAGGACGACCGAGGCCTCGACGTGGACCTGGCGAGCGCCGTGGGTCAGCGGGAGCAGGTGGCACTCCAGCAGCGCGGCCACGTGGTCGAAGGAGACCCAGTTCAGGGTGGTGTCGTCGGTTGTCAGCCGGTGGTGGCCGTTCTTCGCCGCCATGGACGCGAGGAGATTCGCGTGGGTCAGCACGACCGCCTTGCCCGCGCCTGTCGAGCCGGAGGTCATGACGAGGACGGCAGGGTCGTCGGCGTGCGCCGACCAGGCCGGGTCCGCGTCGGGCCCCAGGTCCGCGTGCGTCGCGGCCAGCCGCTCGTATCCGGTGACGGCGAGGCCGGCCACCGGCGGCAGTTCCGCGGCCAGCGATTCCGTGGTGACGACCAGGGGGCCTTCCAGCAGGGCGTTCACATGGCTGAGGCGGGTGCTCCATTGCTCCGCGTCACTGCGCAACGGGGCCATGGGGCAGGGCACATAGCCGCCCAGGACCGCACCCCAGAAGGCGGTGATGAAGTCCCTCGGCCGTTCGAGCAGCAGGACAACCTTGTCCTTCGGCCTGAGGCCCCGGGCGGCCAGTCCCGCGCGGACGCGCTGAGCGTCGGCCAGCAACTCCGCCGGGCTCTGGTCGTGATAGGACGCCCGGGCCCCGCCGAGGCAGTAGCGGATGCCCGCCCCGGAGTGTTCGTCGACGGCGCGGAGCAGCAGATGGGCGATGGACTGTGAGCATGAGGCGTGCACAAGCTTCTCCGTTGCTCCGTCTGCGTGGCGAGTGGGAGTTTCTGCAGCCCTTACGAGGCCCGGCGAGAAATGAACGGCCGCGCGATGACATTCCTTCGGAGGCGACCGGAGATGTCCCCGGTCGATGTGCTGTTCGCTCCTTCGGCGACCGGGCCGGCCGGTTCGCCGGCCAGAGCGATGGAGGCCGTCCACCCGTCCGGCGCCCCGGCGTCGCCCACCCACCAGGTGGCCGGCGTCCCGGGCCAGGGAGCGGTCATCCGCGCGGGTCCGGGCTTCCAGGCGTGGCTCTCCAGCGCGCCGAGACCGGAGGTGATCCCGGTCCCGACGGCCTTGAGTGCCGCTTCCTTGCGCGTCCAGCAGAGCAGGAAAGCGCGGGACCGGCCCGGCTCGTCGGGCTGGGACAGCACGAAAGTGCGCTCACGGGACGTGAGCGCGGCATCGGTCAGCTCCCTGGCAATCGTACGGCCGTTTAGTTCCACATCAATTCCGACGTGGAATGGAGACAGGGCGAGCATCCCCAGTCCCTTTGCATGGGAGAGGCTGATATGTAAAGGGGTGCTCGGGTGAATTATGGCGGGCGGTCCGTGGTCGGCGTCTTCGTATTCCGCGCGGGGGCGTCGGCCGAGCACCAGCTCGTCTGCGGAAATCTGGAGGAAACCAGACAAGATGCGGCGCATGGCGGCCCGGCAGATGACGAACTCCGCGGCTTTGTCGGCAGACCTGAAACGTCGCGCCCGCACGCGCTCGCTGTCGCTGAGGAGAGTCAGGTCATCCGCCATGTCCGCATCGGCTGAGACCTTCCACCACCACACCAGGGCGTCCGCGGCCTCGAACCCGTCCGGCGTGAACATGCCGATGGGGCGCGTCGTGGCGGTACGGGCTGTAGTCACGAGTTCATCGTAAGAAGGGGGTCAGACAGTCCAGTCCAGATCTGTCCAGAAGTGGACAGCTGAGGATACGGCCTGCGGGGATATGGTCATGCTCGGCGAGATAACCGGAACCGGAATCTTCGATTTCGCCCTCTGGAGGCAGTTTCCTGTCGCCGGGATCGGCCGGTCGCCCGGTTCGGGGTCCAACCTTCGGCACGCCTCCGCCGGCGGTGTGCCGAAGGTTCGGGGCGAGGCCGCGCGGCACATGGGCCCCGGCGCTCGTCGGCTGGCTTCCCTCCGCGCGAAAAGGGGGCCGCTGAACGGGTCGAACCCGGCAAGGTGAGCGCCGATTGGTGTGTTCTGTCCGATTCTCAGGGCCTTTTGTGTGTCGTGGGTGCCCGAGCGAATGTGCACGACGGTCCGGTCCGTCTCATGACTGTTCGGCTGCTGTTGACTCATTGTCCGGATTTCAGCGAAAGAGTGGCCACTCCCTTGCTTCCCTCGACCCCGCCATGGCTCTGACCTGCTACGAGAAGATCGGGAAGTTGCCCATGTGAAACGCCATCTGATACTTGTTGACGTGATCTGATCGCTCGAACTAAGTTTGAGAACAGATCACTCGCCCAACCGTGGTGAGTTTGATGGTTCAACTAAATGGCTGTACTGGTCAGGAATTCGGGGGATTTCCATGGCGGTAAAATCCTGGAGTACGGGCGCGAGAGACGCGGCTGAGGGCGGGGCGGGGGACGGTGAGGCACCGGTCCGGGGCGCGAACTGGGACGTGCGCGATCTCGACGGTTCGGTGGAGGCCGAGACGAATACCCCGGCCGTCCACCTCGAACAGGCATTGCTGCAGGCCCATGCCCTGATCGAGTCGACCGTGACCCTTCATCGCCGGCAATCCGGGGTGACTCCGCGCGTCGTTCGCACGGATGCGTCGCCGTTCGGCGCTGTACTCGACGAGCTCACCCGCCAGGCCCGTCACTCGGTGTGCATCGTGCTGACCGGACCCGGCGAGCTGGCGGACATCGTGCCCCGGCTGCTGGCGTGCATTCCCGACCGCGCGATGGTCCGGGTGCTGTGCGCTGCCGACCCGGCATTGGAACCGACGCTCGCGGTACTGCGGCGCTCGCAGGCCACGGGGCTCGGTATCCGGACATCCGACAGCGATCTGCGCGAGACGGTCGTGGTCGACGGGACCGCGGCGTTCGTGCGCGCGGACGTCACGGCGGGAGGTCAGGCCTTCGTCGTGAACGACACGGCGACGGTCCGCACGTTGGAGCTGCTGTTCGCGGGCGCCTGGTCCCGTGGACGCAAGCTCGACAATCCGTTCACTGTCAGCCCGCGCCTGCGTACCGCACTCACCCACCGGATCCTGGAGCGGCTACGGGCGGGCGACACCGACGAGACCGCGGCGGGGGAGTTGAAGGTGTCCCTGCGCACCTACCGGAGGTACGTCGCGGAGATCATGCGGGAGCTCGATGCGAACTCCCGCTTCCAGGCCGGAGTCCGGGCTGTCGAAGTCGGCCTGCTGTCAGGCTAGGGCGCAGCCGAGGTCACCGAACCGGGGCCGGAACCTGAGCCAGGATCAGAGCCGTGGTGACGCATTGCGCGGACAGGCGGGAAAGATCGCGTACGTCATCCCCCTTCCGGAACGCGAGCCCGGGGGACGACGGAATGCCACCCCCGTCCCCACCGGCGGCGGGGCGCGGTCCCGGTGCCTGCGCATCAAGGTTTCGCGGGGACATCGCAGGCCTTTCCACGGCAGGCGCTCAGCCGCTTTCCCGGCCTGCTGCCCGTTTTTCTGGCCGATTGTGCGCAGCACCCTGATGCTGCTCGACCATGCCGATGTCACTGAAAAGAACGGACTTCCAAGCTTCCATGGGACAGGAAAGCGAACTGGGCCACGCTCTGCTGCAGGTGCAGGCACTCATCGAGTCAACCATCGCCATTCAGCGCGACAGGTCCACGAAGGAGCGCCTGATCACTTCGCTGGACGGTGACTACGAGGTCATACTCGACACCGCGGGCCAGTTGATCCGCAGCGCGACCAGGGGAATCGACATCCTGCACGCCCGCCCGCCGAGGCCCGGCGAACTGGATGAGATGAACAAGGGCCGTGGTGAGGAGCCGGAACGCGAGCTGATCTACGAGGCGAACGAGCGCGTCTCGGTACGACTGCTGACCACGCCGTCGATGCTTGACGAGGAATACGTACGCGAACAGCGCGACAAGGAGTATCCGGCAGCGATCCGGGTCGCTCGGTTACCACCGCTTCAGGCGCTGATCGTCGACGGCCGGACGGCCCTGGTCGTGGCCGATTCCGCGGCCGGCCGCTACGCCTCGTTGATCCGGCTGCCGGAAATGCTGAATACCCTGAGCATCCACTTCGAGAGCGTCTGGCGGAATGCCGCGCCCGCCTGGGAAAGGATCGCCTTCAACTCCTGGGGACGAGCCGAGCTCGCGCGGCGTATCCTCAGCGCGCTGCGCGCCGGGGTCACGGACGAGGTGGCCGCCCGTGAACTGAGCGTGTCGGTGAGGACGTACCGGCGCTACGTCGCGGAGATCATGGTGCTGCTCGGAGCCACTTCCCGCTTCCAGGCCGGCGTCCGCGCCGCCAAGTTGGGTCTGCTGCCCCCGCCGCCGTCCCGCTCGGACGCCGGCGGCGCACCGTATCCGGCGGACAGCCGCGAGGCTCACCGGCAGCTTCCTGAAACACATGTTGCGCCCGGTTGCCCTGGCAAAGCCGAGTAGGCGGAGCAGGCACGGAGGCCGGGGCGGGTCGCCGGGGCGACCCGCGAAGGGAAGCCGCGTATGTCCGGCGACCGCTTCCGGTCGGGCTCAGCTGCCTGAATGCCCGTCATCGGAGGACGAGGTTTCCGCCGGGTTGTCCGGTTCGGCGTCTTCCGTCACCAGTGCGGCCAGCGCGTCGACGTACTGGGTCAGCAGTTCGGACCACGGGGTTGCCCTGGCGCACAGCATGGCTTGCTGTTCTCGCACGTGCCGCTGGTCGATCTCGTCCAGCACATCCAGTGGGTGCGGCACGGGTGTCTCATTCATGATGTCTCCGATGAGTGGATTTCGGGGGCAGTTCAGGTCCCGCATTCACACACTCAGCCGGGCTTCTTTACCCGATCCCGCGTCAGTCTATGGCCCCCTGTACGGGTTTCGTCCAGGCCCGGTGCAGCATCCTGCGGCCCTGGGGCGCCCCGCAATCCTTCACCGCCCTCGTCAGATCGTGCCGCCCCCGCCCCGATCGCCCCGGTATGCCCGGAGGAACGTCCGTACCCCCTCGATGACGAGTGGACGTACGCGGGCGTCCTGTGCGGCGTTCGCGGAGCCGAGGCGGTCCAGAGCGACGCCGAAGGTCAGCGCGAGGAACTGATCGGCCGCCAGCCGGGGGTCCGGGGCGTCGAGCAGCCCGGCCTCGGCGAACGCGGCGAACCGCTCGGCGATCGCCTCGTCGGGGGTGTCCGCCATGGGGTTGTAGTCCTGTGGCGGCAGGTGGCCGGACTCCGTCCGGACCAGGCGCTGCAGCGTCGCGTATTCCGCCGAGCCGAGCATGTCGGTCGCGATGCGCAGCGCGAACGCGACCAGGGCGTCCTCCAGTTCGCCGGCCTCGGTGATGCCCGTGAGGGTGTCGTCGAGGGTGCGCCGGACCGTGGTGACCAGCGACTGGCCGACCGCGTCGACGACCGCCCGCAGCAGGCTCCGCTTGTCGCCGAAGTAGTCGTAGACCGTCCGCTTGGACACCTCCGCCCGGGCGGCGACCGCGTCGACGCTGGAGCGGTCGAAGCCGTCGGCGAGGAACAGTTCCCGGGCCGCCGACAGGATGGCGGCCCGCTTCCGTGTGGACCCCTCGCGCAGGGTCTTGGTGGTCGGCATGGGCTCATCCTAACCTTTCTACACTGCACGGTGTAGTGTAGTTCTGGCTCGGTGCGTTCCGTGCGCGTTCCTCCGTGTGCGGGCGACTTTGCCCGCCCGCCGGGCCGTGACGGAAAGGACCTCCATGACCACGACTCCGGCTCCCCCGCTCCGTATGGGGAAGGCCGCTCTCCGGGCCCTCGGCATCCTGGCGCCGGCCACCGGCGCCCTGGAATCGGTGGTGACGCCGACGCTCCCGCTGCTGCGGCGCGAGCTGGACATGAGTCACGCCGAGGGGGCGCTGCTCAGCATCGTGCTCCTCGTCACCGGCGCGCTCATCACGCCGGTGGCAGGGAAGTTAGGCGACCGCTACGGCGGGAAACGGGTGCTCGTCCGGCTGATGGCGGTGGTCTGCGTCGGTGGCCTGGTGTCCGCCCTGGCGCCGAACCTGCCGGTGCTGCTGCTCGGTCAGATACTGCAGGGAGCGATGGTGGGCGCGCTGCCCCTGTCGTTCATCCTGGTGCGCGAACACCTCCCCGAGGGGGAGTCCAAGGTGGCCATCGGGGTGGTCAGTGGGCTGTTCGTGGGGGGCACGACGGCCGGAACACTGGCGGCCGGACCTGTGGCCGAAGGGCTGTCCCGGCACTGGATGTTCGCGCTGCCGACGTTCGCGGTCATCGGAGCCACGGTGCTGGTGCACAGGACGATGCCGCAGGATCCGCCGCGCCGGTCGGACGGCGGCGGGCTCGACTGGCCCGGCCTGGCCCTCCTGAGCGGAACGCTGGTCACGCTCATGCTCGCCCTCGCGCTGGCGCCCGGCCTCACCGCGCGGCCCCTCGTGCTCGTCGCCCTCCTCGTGGCACCGGCCGCCTTCGCGGCCGGATGGGTGGCGGTCGAACGCCGCGCGCCCGCGCCGATGATCGATCCGCGCATGCTGGGACGCCCGGAGGTGTGGAAGGCGTGCGTGCTGACGTTCATGATCTGCGTCGGTACGTCCGTGGCGGCCTATCTCGTCCCCGCGCTGTTCGCGGTGTCCGCCGACGCGTACGGGTTCGGGGCGAGCGCCACCCAGATCGGCCTCTTCCTGCTGCCCGGCGCCGTCGCGGCGTCGCTGGCCGGGCCGGCCGGCGGGTTCGGGGCGCGGCGGTTCGGTTCGCGTGCCGTGGCCGCCGCCGGGGTCCTCGTCATGGCCGTCGGCCTGCTCGGCCTGGCGGCCGTGCACACCGAGGTCTGGCACCTCGTCCTCGGCAAGGCGCTGATCGCGCTCGCCAACGGCCTCTGTGTCACGGCGACGGTGACCAGTACCGCCACCTCCGTGGACCGCGGCGACACCGGCGTCGCCACCGGCCTGGTCCTGGTGACGCGCGTGATCGGCTTCGCCGTGGGGGTCCAGATCAGCGGCGCGATCCTCACCGCCGGAACACCCGCGGGGTCGGATCTCCCGGCCGAATCTGCCTTCGTCGCCGGCTTCGTCCTGGCCGGCGCCGTCACGGCGCTGTCCCTGCTCGTCGTCCGCACCCTGAACAGAGGAGCCAAGGAATGACCCGCACCGATCAGTTGGCGAACGCCTCCGCCGCACGCGGACGTACGGTCCTGATATCCGGGGCCAGCATCGCGGGGCCCGCCCTCGCGTACTGGCTGAACCGCTACGGATTCGCGGTCACGGTGGTCGAGAGGGCGGGCACGGTCCGCGACGGCGGCTATCCCGTCGACGTGCGCGGCACCGCACTCGACGTCGTGCGGCGGATGGGGATCCTGCCGCGGCTGCGGGACGCGCACATCGGTCTCCGCCGGCTGACCTTCCTCGACGAGGACGGCGCCGAGGTGGCCTCGGTGGACCCGCACGCCGTCACCGGCGGGGTCGCGGGAAGAGACCTGGAGGTGCGGCGCGGGGTGCTGGCCGGCGCCATCCACGACGCGGTCCGGGACGACGTGGAGTTCCTGTTCGGCGACTCCATCGACACCCTCGACCAGCACCGCCACGGGGTCGACGTCACCTTCCGCGGGGGCGCCCGCCGCACGTTCGACCTGGTGCTGGGGGCGGACGGGCTGCACTCGCACACCCGCGCCCTCCTGTTCGGACCCGAGGAGCGGTTCCACCGCTATCTCGGTTACTGCTTCGCCGGGTTCACCCTGCGCAACACCTTCGGGCTCGTCCGTGAGACCACGATGTGGAACGCCCCGGGCCGCGCGGCCGTGCTGTACGCCGCGGGCGACGACGACGATGTGCACGGCTTCCTCAACTTCGCCCGCGCGGAACCGCCGTTCGACGCCTTCCGCGACCCGCAGGCCCAACGGGACCTGGTGGCCGAGGTCTTCGACGGCGCGGGGTGGGAGGTCCCGGGCCTGCTCGCCGCCCTGCGCGACGCGGACGACCTGTTCTTCGACGTGGTCAGCCAGATCCGCATGGACCGCTGGTCCAGCGGCAGGGTCGCGCTGGTGGGCGACGCCGCGTACGCGCCCTCCTTCCTCACCGGCCAGGGCTCCAGCCTCGCCCTGGTCGGCGCGTACATGCTGGCCGGCTCCCTGGCGGCCGAGCGGGGCCATGCCGCGGGCTTCGCCGCCTACGAGCGTGACACCCGTGGGTTCGTGACCCTGAACCAGGACCAGGTCGGCAGGGGCGAGGCCGCCCTCTTCCCGGTCACGGCCCGGGCGCTGGAGCGGCGCAACGCCATGCTGCGCTCGCTGGGCTCCATGCCGCCCCCGGCGGAGGGGCGGCCGGCCCACGAGGCGTTGGTGCTGCCGGAGTTCAGGCTCCCGGGGTGAGCGCCGCCCCGGTCCGCCGGGGGACCCGCAGGGGGTTGCCGTCGCGGAGTTCGGGGGGCAGGAGGGCGTCGGGGAAGGACTGGTAGCAGACCGGGCGCAGCCAGCGTTCGACGGCGAGGGTGCCCACGCTCGTCGTCGAGGGCGAACTCGTCGCCGGCCACGGCCCCCCGTGCACCATCGCGTGGCACACCTCGACGCCGGTGGGCCAGCCGCCCCACAGAACGCGGCCGGCCCGTTCCTCCAGCACCGGCAGCAGCCCGAGGGCCGTCGCCCGGTCGGTGTCCGCCGCGTGCAGGGTGGCCGTCAGCTGACCGTCCAACTCGGCCAGCAGATGCAGGAGTTCGTCCGTGCCCGACCAGCGCACGACGAGCCCGGCCGCGCCGAAGACTTCGCCGGAGAGGTCCCCGTGCGCGGTGTACGTGGCCGCGTCGCACGCCAGGACGACGGCGGCCGGTGCGTGCGGGCCGGCCCCGGCCGCGCCCCGCGCCACCTCCCGTACGCCCGGTACGTCCTCCCACCGCCGTACGCCCTCGGTGTAAGCCCGGGCGATGTCCGGGGTGAGCATGGTCTGCCCCTCCGTGGCCTTCACGGCCCGGGCGGCGGCGGAGAGGAAGGCGTCGCCCGCCGGCCCGGCGGGCAGCAGCAGGAGGCCGGGGTTGGTGCAGAACTGCCCGGCGCCGGCCGTCAGCGACGCCACGTACGCGTCGGCCGCCCGCCCCGGCTCCGCGAGGGCCCCGTCGAGCATGATCACGGGATTGACCGCGGACATCTCGGCGTGGACCGGGATGGGCGTCGGGCGCGACCGCCCGGCGGCGATCAGCGCCAGCCCGCCGGCCCGGGAGCCGGTGAACCCCACCGCGGTGATCCGCGGATCGCCGACCAGGGCGAGTCCGACGTCGTGACCCCGGCCCACCAGCAGGGAGAACACACCGGCCGGCATGCCGGTGCGCGCGGCGGCGGCCGTGACGGCGCGGGCCACCGCCTCCCCGGTGCCCGGGTGCGCGGGGTGCGCCTTGACCACCACGGGGCAGCCGGCGGCCAGCGCGGACGCGGTGTCGCCGCCCGCGACCGAGAAGGCCAGCGGGAAGTTGCTCGCACCGAACACGGCCACCGGGCCGAGGGGGACGCGCCGGAGCCGTACGTCCGTGCCCGAGGGGCCGGAGTCGATCCGGGCGCCGAGGGCGCTCCCGCTCCTGACGAGATCGGCGAAGAGGCGCAACTGCCGACAGGTGCGCCCTCGTTCACTTATCAGCCGGGCCCGAGGGAGCCCGGTCTCCCGGGCGGTGAGTGCTAGCAGGGCGTCCCCGAGGGCCTCGATCTCCTCCGCGCAGGCGTCGAGGAAGGCCGCCCGCCGCTCGGGCGGCAGGGCGCGGAAGGCGCGGGCGTCCGCCGCGGCGAGCCGGGCCGCCTCGGCCACCTGCTCCGTCGAGGCGTCCCGGAGCGGGGGGCCGAACGGTACGCCGGTCGCGGCGGTGACCGCGTACCAGGCGTCCCCGGGGCCGGGTACCTCGCGACCGGCCAGGAGCGAGTGCCCGGTCAGGAGCGAGTGCCCGGTCAGGGTCGCGTTGTCGAACGGGGGCGCGTTCTCGGTCAGGGGCGGGTTTCCGGTCGGGTTCACAGCGATGCGTCTCCCTGTGCGCACCGGTGGGCGGCGCGCCGTCGTCGGGTGCCCGGGTGAAAGTCACCGGGGCGGTGGCGTTGTCCTCGGGTCGTCCGGATGTATAGCCTAAGCAATGGCATGTGACATTGCACTAAGGAGCGGCCATGAAAGTCGTCGTCGTCGGAGCGGGCATCGTGGGCGCCGCGTGCGCGTTCCACGCCGCCGCGGCGGGGCTCGACGTCACGGTCCTCGACCGTGGTCCCGTCGGCGCGGGCACGACCAGCCGGGGGGAGGGCAACATCCTTCTCTCCGACAAGGAGCCAGGCCCCGAACTGGAGCTGGCCCGGCTCAGCCGTGACCTCTGGGACGAGGCCGGTGAGGAACTCGGCCCGGAAAAGGTCGAGTTCGAGACCAAGGGCGGCCTCGTCGTCGCGAGCACCCCCGAAGCCCTCACCGCCCTGCACGCGTTCGCCGCGCGCCAGGCGGCAGCGGGTGTCCGCACCGAAGCCGTCGAACACGTCGGCGAACTCGAACCCCACTGCGCGCCCGGCCTCCCCGGCGGTGTCCACTATCCGCAGGACGCCCAGGTGCAGCCCGTTCTCGCGGCGGCCGCACTGCTGAGCGCCGCGGTCCGGGGCGGAGCCCGGACGCACACCGGCGAGGCCGTGGCCGCGGTCACCGGGGCCGACGGCAGGATCACCGGAGTGCGCACCGCCGACGGTACGGTGCTGCCCGCCGACGCCGTGGTCAACGCCGCCGGCACCTGGGGCGGCGAGGTCGGCCGCCGCCTCGGCGCACCCGTCGAGATCCTGCCCCGCCGGGGCTTCGTCCTCGTCACCGAGCCGCTGCCGCCGATGATCCGGCACAAGGTCTACTCCGCCGACTACGTGGCCAACGTCGCCTCCAGCGACGAGGGTCTGGAGACCTCGTGCGTCGTCGAGGGCACCCGCGCGGGCACGATCCTGATCGGCGCCAGCCGCGAACGTGTCGGCTTCGACACCGCGATGAACCCGGCCGTGGTGGCCACGCTCGCCGCCCAGGCATGCCGCCTCTTCCCGTTCCTGCGCGGCGTCCACCTGATCCGCGCCTACCGGGGTTTCCGGCCGTACTGCCCGGACCACCTGCCGGTCATCGGCCCCGACCCACGGGTCCCCGGCGTCGTCCACGCGTGCGGCCACGAGGGCGCCGGGATCGGTCTCGCCCCCGGGACCGGCGCCCTGGTCACCTCCCAGCTCCTCGGCCGCCCGTGGCGCGGTGCCGATCCGGCCGCCCACACCGGCCTCCTGCCCGACCGATTCCTCACCCCCGGAGGTGTGCCGAAGTGACCGGAGCGAGCGAAGTGACCGCGTTCACCGTGGACGGCGAACCGTTGCCGTTCGTACCGGGACAGACCCTGGCCGCCGCGCTCGTCGCCTCGGGCCGGGTCGCCTGGCGGACCACCCGGGGCGGGCAACGGCCCCGGGGGATCTTCTGCGGGATCGGCGTCTGTTACGACTGCCTGGTGACGGTCGACGGAACGGGCGGGCAGCGCGCCTGCCTGGTGCAGGCCCGCGCGGGCATGGCCGTCACGACCGGGGAGACCGACGATGAGTGAGGCCCGCGACCTCGGGATGACGAGCGAGCCCCGCGACCCCGTTGCGTCGAGCGGGTCCGGTGACCTCGTGGTGGTGGGCGCGGGCCCGGCCGGCATGGCCGCCGCCGCCACCGCCCTGGACGGCGGGCTGCGGGTCACTCTCGTCGACTCGGGCGCAGCCCCGGGCGGACAGTTCTGGCGCCATCCCCCGCTCTTCGCGCGGGAAACCGTTCCGACCGCCGATCTGCACCACGGGCTGAGCACCTACCGCGCGCTGTGCGCCACCCTCTCCGCCCACGAGCGCACCGGACGGCTCACGCTGCTGCTGAACCACCACGTGTGGACCACGGCCCGCGACGGGGACGGCTTCACCGTCCACGCCGTGGACCGCGGCCGGGCACCCGAAGAGCGGACCGTCGTGCTGCGCGCACCGGCCCTGCTGGTGGCGACCGGCGCCTACGACCGCCAACTCCCCTTCCCCGGCTGGGACCTGCCCGGGGTGCTCACCGCCGGCGGGCTCCAGTCGCTGCTCAAGGGCGGCGGAGTCGTCGCCGGCCGCCGGGTGGTCCTCGGCGGCACGGGCCCCTTCCTGCTGCCGGTCGCCGCATCCCTCGCCGCCCGTGGGGCGAAGGTCGTCGCCGTGTGCGAGGCGGCGGCGCCCTCTGCCTGGCTGCGCCACCCCGGGGCCCTGCTGCGCAACCCTGCCAAGTGGGCGGAGGGCGCCCGGTACGCGGGCACCCTCGCCCGGCACCGCGTCCCGGTCCGCACCCGCACCGCGATCGTCGGCGCCGAAGGAGCGCAGGGGCGGGTCGCCGTCGTGCGCACCGCCTCCCTGGACGCCGACGGGCGCCCGCTCCCGGGCACCGAGCGCCGGATCGAGGCCGACACCGTGGGCGTCGGCTGGGGCTTCGTCCCCCAGCTCGACCTGCTCCTCCCGCTCGGCTGCGACCTCACCGACGCGGGCGACGGCACCATGGCCGCCGCCGTCGACGACGGACAGCGCACCACGGTGCCAAGGCTCTACACGGCGGGCGAGACCTGCGGGGTGGGCGGGGCCGCGCTCGCGGTGAGCGAGGGCCGCCTCGCCGCCGTCTCGGTGCTCAGCGACCTCGCCGCCCCCGGCCGGCCCGGCACCCGCCGCCCGGCCGCGGAGCGCAGGGCAGTGGCCAGGCACCGCGCCTTCGCACGGGCGATGGCACAGGCACACCCCCTGCCCCCGGCCTGGCCCGCGTGGCTGACCGACGACACCCCGGTCTGCCGGTGCGAAGAGGTCACCGCGGGGGCGGTGCGGTCCGCCCGCGCCGACGGTGCGGCAGCCGACCACCGGCAGGTCAAACAGCTGACCAGAGCCGGTATGGGCTGGTGCCAGGGCCGCATGTGCGGGCCCGCCGTCCACTGCCTCGTCTCCGCCCGCCACCAGCCGTACGCCCCCGCCGAGCGGCTGATCGCGACCCCCGTCACCCTCGGTGCGCTCGCCGATTCCGTCGAGCCCACTTCCGACCCCAGCTGAGGAGTTCCCATGAACCCGGACCGCACCTCCCTCCCCGCCCGCATGCCCTGGCACGGCGTCATCGTCGCGACGAGCCTCCCGTTCGACCAGGACCTCGCCGTCGACCACGGCGCGTACGGGGACAACGTCGCCTGGCTCGCCGAACAGGGCCTGCACGGCGTCGCCCCGAACGGCTCGCTGGGCGAATACCAGACCCTGACGTACGAGGAGCGCGACCGCGTCGTGGAGACCGCCGTCGCCAACGCCCCCGAGGGCTTCACCGTGATGCCGGGCGTCGGAGCGTACGGCGCGATCGAGGCGAGGCGGCACGCGCGGTTCGCCAAGGACGCCGGCTGCCAGGCCGTCATGTGCCTGCCGCCCAACGCCTACCGGGCCGACGACCGCGCCGTCCTGGAGCACTACGCGATGGTCGCCTCCGCCGGCCTCCCCGTCACCGCCTACAACAACCCCATCGACACCAAGGTCGACCTGCGCCCGGAGCTGCTGGCCAAGCTGCACGCCGAAGGGTTCATCGTGGGCGTGAAGGAGTTCTCCGGTGACGTCCGCCGGTGCTACGCCATCAACGAACTCGCCCCCGGACTCGACCTGATCATCGGCACCGACGACACCCTCCTGGAGGTCGGCGTCGCGGGCGCCAAGGGCTGGGTCGCCGGCTACCCCCAGGTCTTCCCGCGCGCCTGCCTCGACCTGTACAACGCCTCCCTCGCCGGCGATCTCGACACCGCGCTTCCGCTCTACCGACAGCTCCACTCCGTACTGCGCTGGGACAGCAGGACCGAGTTCGTCCAGGCGATCAAGCTCGGCCAGGACATGATCGGCCGGACCGGCGGCGGCTGCCGTCCGCCCCGGCAGACCCTGGCCCCGGAGACCGAGGCCGTTGTTCGCGCCGCCACCCAGGCCCTCATCGACGCGGGGGTGAACTGACGTGCGTTCCAAGGTCTGTTACCACGCGGTCGACTCGCACACCGAGGGCATGCCGACCCGGGTCATCACCGGCGGGGTGGGCGTCCTGCCCGGCGCCACGATGGCCGAGCGACGGCAGCGGTTCATGGCGGAGCGGGACGGGCTGCGCACCCTGCTCATGTGCGAGCCGCGCGGACACGGGGCCATGTCCGGAGCGATCCTCCAGCCCCCGACCCGGCCGGACGCCGACTTCGGCGTGCTGTTCATCGAGGTCTCCGGCTGCCTGCCCATGTGCGGCCACGGCACCATCGGCGTGGCGACGGTCCTGGTGGAGACGGGCATGGTCGAGGTGGTCGAACCGGAGACCCTCATCCGCCTCGACACCCCCGCCGGCCTCGTCACGGCACGGGTCGCCGTGCGCGACGGCCGTGCCGAGTCCGTCACCCTGGAGAACGTCGCCTCCTACAGCCACGCGCTGGACCAGGCCGTCGAGGTCGAGGGGTTCGGCCCGGTCCGCTACGACATGGCGTACGGCGGCAACTTCTACGCCATCGTGCGCACCGAGGACCTCGGCATCCCCTTCGACCGGGCGGAGAAGGGGCGGCTGCTGGAGGCGGGCCTGGCCGTCATGGGGGCGATCAACGAGCGGAACCCGGTGGTCCATCCGGAGAACCCCGCGATCGACGTCTGCCACCACGTCTACCTGGAGGCGCCCGGCTCGACCGCCGAACACTCGCGGCACGCCATGGCGATCCACCCCGGCTGGTTCGACCGCTCGCCCTGCGGGACGGGGACCAGCGCCCGGATGGCCCAACTGCACGCGCGGGGACAGCTGAAGGCGGGACAGGACTTCGTCAACGAGTCCTTCATCGGCTCCCGCTTCACGGGCCGGATCCTGGCGGAGACCACGGTCGGCGGCAGACCCGCCGTACTGCCCTCCGTCACCGGCCGCGCCTGGATCACCGGGACCGCGCAGTACCTGCTCGACCCCACGGACCCCTATCCGACGGGATTCACCGTATGACGGCCGACCCGAACACCATGCCGATCGGGACGGCGTGCACCGAGCCGAACGGGGCGGCGTGCGCCGGGCCGATCGCCACGGTTGACTGGCGCACCGGGGGTGAACCGTTCCGGATCGTGCCCAAGCCCCCGTCACACCCCGGGGACGCCCGGCTGTCCGGCGTCTACGGGACGGTGTTCACCGAGGAGGCAGCCGCCCCGGTCGAACGGTCCGCCACGGTCCAGGGCCGCCCCGCGGTCGCCCCGGCCGTCACGGGAACCGCCTACGCCACCGGAGCGAGCCGCTTCACCGTCGATCCCGACGACACCCTCGTACCCGGGTTCGTGCCGCGATGACGGTGACGCTCGACGCCGCGGACGTGTTCGCGCTCGGCCCGGCCGGGGCCGTCGCCGCGATCCGGGCGGCGCTGGCCGGGGGGCTCGAACCGGACGGCGACGTGACCCGGGCGATCGTGCCGCTGGCCCACGGCCAGGGGCTGCTCATGCCCTCGGAGCACGACGGCTGGTACGGAGTGAAGGTCGCCACCGTCGCGCCCGGCAACGCCGCGCGCGGGCTGCGGCGGGTCAACGCCACGTATCTGCTGCACGACAGCGCCACCCTGACACCGGTGGCGCTGCTGGACGGGGTGGCGCTGACGACCCTGCGCACCCCCGCCGTCTCGGTCGCGGCCTGCCTGGACCGGCTGCGCGCGCTCGCCGACGGGAGCGGGGGGCTGCGCCTGGTGGTCTTCGGCGCCGGCCCCCAGGGCGAGGGGCACGTCGCCGCGGTACGGGCCCACGTACCGGTGGCCGACGTCACGGTCGTCACCCGGCGCGGGGGGCCCGTGCCCGGCTGGGCGGACCGGAGGCTGACGGCGGGCGGCGGGGGAGTGGCGGCCGCGGTGCGGCGCGCGGACATCGTCGTCACCGCGACGTCCGCGCGCGAACCGGTGGTCGACGGACGGCTGGTGCGTGACGGCGCGGTGGTGCTGGCGGTCGGCTCGCACGAACCGGACGCGCGGGAGCTCGACAGCGTGCTGATGGGGCGTGCCACCGTCCTGGTGGAGAGCCGCGCGACCGCCCTCCGCGAGGCGGGCGACGTCGTCATGGCGGTCCACGAGGGCACGCTCGCCCCGGGCGACCTCGTCACCCTGGCGGACCTGAACGGCTCTACGGGCGACGTCCCGGCGGATCGCCCACTGGTCGTGAAGACGTGCGGGATGGGCTGGCAGGACCTGGTCGTCGCCGTCGCGGCCCACCGGCGGAAGGAGGGGATGGAGGCGAGGGAGGCGATGCCGGGGGAGCGGGGCTGAGAGTCCTGCCGACGCCGGCACCCATCCGTGCCCCTCGCGGGGTCGTTACGTCAACGCGCGCCGCCTCGCGCGGACTTCGGTGTCACCATGCGCGGCGTTCCGCGGGACCCTGGCGAAGCCACGTCATGCCGCCTCGCGTGGGCCGCTGCCGCAACGCACGTCACTCCGCAGCGATTTCGGCGTCACCATGCGCGGCCCTGCGTCAACATGCCCGGTCCCGGCCGCTCTTCGCGTCAGCGTGCGCCGAGTTTGCGCGGCGGCGTGGCGCGTTCGGCTTCCCGCTTCCGGTCCGCCCACAGGGTCCGCACATGCGCGAGATGGCGGCGCATGTGCTCCTCGGCCCCCTCCGCGTCCCCCGCGATCATGATGTCCAGGAGTGCGGTGTGCTCCCGCGCCGAACCCACCAGCGACCCCTCCTGGGACAGGTCGGTGAGCCCGTAGAGCCGGGAGCGCTTGCGCAGGTCGGCCACGGTCTCCACCAGGCGCGCGTTCCCGGCGAGGGCGAGCAGGTCGAGATGGAAACGGCGGTCCGACTCCAGGTAGGCGATCAGGTCGCCGTCCTGCGCGGCGGTCACGATCTCCTCGGCCACCGGACGCACCGCCTCCAACTGCTCGCGGGAGGCGGTGCGGGTCACGCGGCCGATGGTGGGGATCTCGATGAGGGCACGGATCTCGGTGTACTCGTCCAGGTCACGCTCGGAGAGTTCGGTGACGCGGAACCCCTTGTTGCGCACCGCCTCGACCAGGCCCTCGCGGGCCAGATCCAGCATGGCCTCGCGCACGGGCGTGGCGGAGACGCCGTACTCGGCGGCGAGCGTGGGCGCCGAGTAGATCACGCCGGGCTGGAGTTCCCCCGCGATCAGCGCGGCACGCAGAGCGTTGGCGACCTGGTCGCGCAGATGCTCCTGCACCGAGATGAGTTTGCGGGACTTCAGCTCACTCATGCGTTCCCCTTCAATGATGTGGCACCGCACTATACAATGTCACGTTGCGCGGCGCCTCATCGGTCATCCGAGGTCAGCGCTGTCAGCTGCCCAACAGGCGGGCCTTCCACGCCTCGACGCCGTCGATCACGTCTCCTTCGAGGGTCTTCGGGGCGAGGGGGGATGCCGTGGCGGCGGGCGGCTGAGCATCCGTCAGCCCTCGTACCGCTGGTGCTTTCGTACCGCTGGGCGGTTCACGTCGTGGACACGTTTCGGTAACGGGATGACGCACCGCTTGGCTGTGCAATTTCACATTACTATGTTACGGGTCACACCACATGGATGTGGGCGCGATCTTCCCGGCCCACTCCGCTCCCACTCCACTCCGCTTCGCTTTCCGCAAGCAGTCGCCCGCCGGGCCGCTCGGCCGCCCGGATCACCGGGCCCCTCCCGGGCCGCTCCTTTCCTCCCGGCCTGTCCCCGCGTTCGTCCTCCCGGCCCGTTCCCGCTTCTGCCCCCCCGGCCCGTTCCCGCTTCAGTCCTCCGGCCCGATACCGCTTCTGCCGCGACCCTTCCCCGTACGAGGAGTGCACCCATGTCCCGTCGCACCCGGATGCTGTCCGCATCCCTGAGCACCTCGCTCGCCCTGGCCCTGCTGGGCGCCTGCACCACCCAGGGAGCTGACGACCGAGACCCGGACGAGCGACAGCCCGGTGTGGCGACCGGCACCGTCATCGGCGGCACGCCGAAACGGGGCGGCACCCTGACCGTGCTGTCCAACCAGGACTTCGCCCACCTGGACCCGGCCCGCAACTGGGTCATGCCGACGATGGACTTCGGCACCCGGCTGATCTACCGCACCCTGACCACCTTCCGCGCCGAACCCGGGAAGAAGGGCAGCGAGATCGTCCCCGACCTCGCCACCGACCTCGGCAGATCCTCCGACGGTGGCCGCACCTGGACCTTCACCCTCAAGCCCGGCCTCGTCTACGAGGACGGCACCCCGATCCGGGCCCGCGACATCAAGTACAACGTCGAGCGGTCCTTCGCCCCCGACCTCGCCGGCGGACCCGACTACGCCCAGCGCTATCTGGCCGGCACCGAGGGGTACGCCGGCCCGCTGGACGGCAAGCACCTCGACTCGATCCGTACCCCCGACGACCGGACCATCGTCTTCTCGCTGCGCAGACCCGTCGCCGAGTTCTCCTACACGGTCACGCTGCCCACCTTCTCGCCCGTGCCCGCCTCCCGCGAGAAGGGTGTCCAGTACGACCTGCGGCCCTTCTCCTCCGGCCCGTACCGCATCGAGAGCTACGCACGCGGCAAGAAGCTGGTGCTGGGCCGCAACACCCACTGGGACGCGGCGACCGACCCGGTGCGCAAGGCCTACCCCGACCGCATCGTCGTGATCCAGGGACTGAAGGGCGGCCAGATCGACGACCGGATCATCGAGAGCGCGGGCGCCGACGCCTCCGCGGTCGAGTGGTCCGACCTCCAGCCCTCCAGCGTCGCCAAGGTCCTGCCGAAGCCGGAGATCCGGCAGCGGCTCTCCGCCGAGCGCACCGGCTGTACGGACATGCTCGCGCTGAACACCTCCCGGGCGCCGTTCGACGACCCGAAGCTCCGCCTCGCGATGCAGTACGCCGTCGACAAGGAGGCCCAGGTGACCGCCAACGGCGGCCCGGCCCTCAACGACGTCGCCACCGCCTATCTGCCGCCGTCCCTCACGGGCGGCCGTGCCGCCGCCCCGGTCCACGGCGGGCCGGCCACCGGTGATGTGAAGAAGGCCCGGAAGCTCCTGGCCGATGCCGGCAAGGGCGACGGCTTCGACACCACCATCACCGTGTCCACCGGGGACAAGACCCGCGCCGAGGCCCTCCAGCAGAGCCTGGCCCGGGTCGGCATACGCCTGCGGATCGAGACCGTCGACCCCTCCGTCTACTACGACACCATCGGGGACACCGCCAACGCCCCCGACATGGCCATCAGCGGCTGGTGCCCGGACTACCCGTCCGCCGCCACCTTCCTGCCGTTCGTCTTCGACGGCCGCACCATCAAGCCCAAGGGGAACCAGGGCAACGTCTCCCAGTTCCGCGACAAGACCGTCGAGCGCCGCATGGACGAGATCGCCGGGATGGCCGACGCGACCGCCGCCAACAAGGCGTGGACCGCGCTCGACCGGGAGATCCAGCGCACCTCCCCGGCCGTCCCCCTGCTCTGGGAGCGCAAACCGCTGCTCGTCGGCGACAACATCGCCGGGGCCTTCGGACACCCCTCCTGGACCGGCCAGTTCGACTTCGCCGTGATCGGTCTCAAGGACCCGTCCCGAAGCAAGGGCTGAGGGGACGAGGACGCATTCCCATGAGCATCGTCACCACCCCGGCCACCGGACCGGGCGACACCCCGACAGCCGGCGGACCCGGCTCACCCGCCCCGCCCGACGCCCTCTGGCGGACCACCTGGCGCCGCCTGTGGGGCGATCGGGGCAGCCGGACCGCCCTGCTCGCCGCCGCCCTGCTGATCCTGGTCGCCCTCACCGCGCCCCTGCTCAGCCGCATGGGCGGCTGGTCGCCCACCGCCTTCGACGCCGACGCCATCGACCCCTACCTCGGCGGCCTGCCCCACGGCGCCCTCGGCGGCATCAGCGCCGAACACTGGCTCGGCGTCGAACCGGTCACCGGCCGCGACCTGTTCGCCCGCGTCGTCCACGGCGCGCAGGTGTCCCTGCTGATCGCCTTCGCCGCCACCGCGATCGTCGTCGTCACCGGCACCGCCGCGGGCATCGCCGCCGGCTACTTCGGCGGGCGCGTCGACACCGTACTGAGCCGGCTGATGGACCTCACCATGTCCTTCCCCTCGCTCATCTTCATGATCGCCATGATGTCCGTGGCCCAGGACGTCAACCGGGTCGTGCTGATGACCGTCGTCATCGGCGTCTTCGGCTGGCCCGGCATCGCCCGCGTGGTGCGCGCCGAGGCGCTCTCCCTGCGCAACCGCGAGTTCGTCGAGGCCGCCCGCGCCTGCGGCAGCGGGCCCTGGCGCATCCTCACCCGGCAGGTGCTGCCCAACATCTCCGGACCCGTCATCGCGTACACCACGCTGCTGATCCCCGGAATGATCAGCACGGAGGCGGCGCTCAGCTTCCTCGGGGTGGGCGTGCGCCCGCCCACCCCCTCCTGGGGCCAGATGATCGCCGAGGCCGTCGCCTACTACGAGACGGACCCCATGTACTTCATCGTCCCCAGCGTCTTCCTCTTCGTCGCCGTCCTCGCCTTCACGGTCCTCGGTGACGCGCTGCGCGACATCCTCGACCCCCAGGGAGGACGCCCGTGATCGCCTACCTGGTCCGCAGACTCCTCGGCGTGGCCGGCGTCCTGCTCGCCATCTGCGCCGTCACCTTCGTGATCTTCTACCTGCTGCCCGCCGACCCCGCCTCGGCGGCCTGCGGCAAGACGTGCAGCCCCGAACGCCTCGCGGAAGTACGCCACTTCATGGGCCTCGACCAGCCCGTCTGGCGGCAGTTCGGCGACTACCTCATCGGGATCTTCGCCGGCCGCGAACTGGGCAGCGGCCCCCACGCGCTGCAATGCGGCTTCCCCTGCCTCGGCTACTCCTACGAGAACGCCCTGCCGGTGTGGGACCTGCTGATGGACCGCCTGCCCGTCTCCGTCTCCCTGGCCTTCGGCGCCGCCGGCCTGTGGCTGGTGCTCGGGCTGAGCGCCGGGGTGACGGCCGCCCTGCGCAAGGGCGGGCTGCTCGACCGCACCCTGATGGTCGGCGCGGTCGCCACCGCGTCCCTGCCCGTCTACTTCACCGCGGTGATGCTCCTGTACGGCCTGGTCCGGCTGACCGGTCTGCTGCCCTACCCCTCCTACGTCCCGCTCACCGACGACCCCCTCGCCTGGGCCGCCAACCTGCTGCTGCCCTGGATCGCCCTGGCCCTGCTCTACGCCGCCATGTACGCCCGCCAGAGCCGCAGTTCGATGATCGAGACGATGGCGCGGCCGTACATCAGGACCGCCCGCGCCAAGGGCCTGCCCGCCCGGTCCGTCGTGGTCAAACACGGACTGCGGTCCGCGATGATGCCGGTCCTCACGCTCTTCGGCATGGACCTCGGCGCCCTGCTGGCCGGAGCGGTCATCACCGAGTCCATCTTCGGCATCCCCGGCGTCGGCAGGCTCTTCTACGACGCCCTGCAACGCTCCGACCAGCCCGTCGTGCTCGGCGTCACCCTGCTCGCCGCCTTCTTCATCGTGGCGGCCAACGTCGTCATCGACCTCCTGTACGCCGTCGTCGACCCGAGGGTGAGGAACTGACGTGCCGCCCACCACCGAACCGGACCACCCCCTGCTGCGCGTCCACGACCTGCGGGTCGCCTTCGACACCCCCACCGGAACCGTCCAGGCCGTCGACGGGGTCTCCTTCACCGTGGAGGCCGGCCGCACCCTGGGTCTCGTCGGCGAATCCGGCTCCGGCAAGTCGGTCACCTCCCTCGCCGTGATGGGCCTGCACCGCCGGGCCCACGTGAGCGGATCGATCACCCTCGCCGGACAGGAGCTCATCGGCCTGACCGACCGCCGCTTCGGCCGGCTGCGCGGTCGCCGGATGGCCATGGTCTTCCAGGACCCGCTGTCCGCGCTGCACCCCGCGTACACCGTCGGCGAACAGATCGCGGAGGCCCACCGCCACCACTTCGGCAGCGGCCGGCGCGTCGCACGCAGACGAGCCGTGGAGATGCTCGGCGAGGTCGGCATCCCCGAACCGGCCCGCCGGGCGGGGGAGTACGCGCACCAGTTCTCCGGCGGCATGCGCCAGCGCGCCATGATCGCCATGGCCCTGTCCTGCGAACCCGAACTCCTCGTCGCCGACGAGCCGACCACCGCGCTGGACGTCACCGTCCAGGCGCAGATCCTCGAACTGATCGCCCGGCTCCAGCAGGAACGCGGACTCGGCGTCCTGATGATCACCCACGACCTGGGCGTGGTCGCCCGCGTCGCCCACGAGGTGCTCGTCATGTACGGCGGGCGCGGCGCCGAACAGGCCCCGGTGGACGAGCTGTTCCACAGCCCCGCGCACCCCTACACCCGTGGCCTCCTGGACTCCCTGCCCCGGCTGGACGACCCGGACGACGCACCGCTGCGCGCGATCCCCGGCTCCCCGCCGTCACCCGGCGAGCCGAGACCCGGCTGCCCCTTCGAGCCGCGCTGCCCCCGGGCGGCCGCCGCCACCGCCCCGGAGCGGGCCCGCTGTGCCGGGGAGAGCCCCCGTCCCGGGGCGGTGGCCGGCGGCGGCCGGCTGGTCGCCTGCCACCTGCCCCTGCCGGCCGCCCCGACCGCCCCGCACCCCGGTCCGCCCGGCGGGGCCCCCGTACCGGCCGAGGAGGCCCGATGAAACCCACGCTCTCCCAGTCCCCTCTCCCTACGGCGCGTTCCACGGAGGCTGGAGCCGCGCCCCTGCTGTCCGTACGCGGTCTGGTGAAGACGTTCCCCGGGCGCCGCGTCCTGGGCCGCGCCGCCGCTCCGGTCCGCGCGGTGGACGGCGTCGATCTGGAGCTGGGCGCCGGGGAGACCCTGGGGCTGGTCGGAGAGTCCGGCTGCGGCAAGTCCACCACGGGCCGGATGCTGGTCCGGCTCCTGGAACCCACCGCGGGAACCGTCGAGTTCGAGGGCCGCGACATCACGCATCTGTCCCAGCTCGAGCTGCGGCCGGTCCGGCAGCACCTCCAGATCATCTTCCAGGACCCCCACGCCTCCCTGAACCCCCGGCAGACCGTGGCCAGGATCATCTCCGAACCCCTGCTCGTACAGGGGGCCACGGTCGGGGCGGCCCGGGACCGGGCCGCCGAACTGCTCGACCTGGTGGGGCTGGGCTCCGAACACCTGGACCGGCACCCGTACCAGTTCTCCGGCGGCCAGGCCCAGCGCATCGGCATCGCCCGCGCCCTGGCGACCGGCCCCCGCCTGATCGTCGCCGACGAGCCGGTCTCCGCGCTCGACGTGTCCGTGCAGGCCCAGGTCGTCAACCTGATGGAGCGTCTGGGCGAGGAACTGGGCCTGTCGTTCCTCTTCATCGCCCACGACCTGTCCGTCGTGAAGCGGGTGTGCGACCGGGTGGCGGTGATGTACCTGGGCCGCATCGTCGAGATCGGCGACAAGCGCGAGCTGTACGACAGGCCGGCGCACCCCTATACCCGGGCGCTGCTCTCGGCCGTCCCCCTGCCCGACCCGGCGGCGGAGCGCCGCCGGGAGCGGATTCTCCTGCTCGGCGACCCGCCGAGCCCGGCGTCGCCGCCCAGCGGCTGCGGCTTCCATCCGCGCTGCCCCAAGGCGCAGGCCGTGTGCCGCACCGAGCGGCCGCTGCTCCAGGTCGTGGGCTCCGGCGCGCGTACGGCGGCCTGCCACTTCCCCGAAACGGGCTGAGAGGCTCCTGCGGCCCGTTCCACCCCCGGCGGGCCGCCTCCGCCCGCTGGGCCACCCCTCCCCGCCGGGTCGCGTTCACCTGAAAGTCGTATCGGATTCGGTCACATGACTTCCCAGTGGTGTGTGACCTGTGCCATTGTACATGTCACAGGGCGTGGGCATGTCAACTCCGGACATCGACCCCATTCCGTCCGGCCGACAGTGCGGCACGGCATGGCACGGCACGACAGCACCCCCTGTCCCACGCCCTGTACATCCCATCGGTCACGCATGCGCGTGCCTCCGATCCCTCATGGGAGGAAAAAACGTGAGAACCACACTCGTCCGCCGAGGTGTGGGTGCCGTTCTGCCCCTGGCTCTGGCCGGGGCGATGAGCGTCGCGCTGCTCGCGCAGCCGGCCCAGGCGCAGCCGAACACCCCTTCGGCCGCCACGGCATCGAACGCGTCCCAGCCGTCCCGCCCCGCCGGGTCGGCCGACCCCGCGCCGCAGGCGCAGCAGTCCCCCACCTCGGACACCGGCCACCAGGCCAAGGACCGGTTGAAGGCGTCCCAGCTCCCCCCGCTGAGCGCCGACAAGTCCCCCCTGAAGGAGGCCTACGGGGAGCACGACGCCCCGTCGAAGCAGAGTGCCGGCAAGACGTCCTCGGCGAAGGCGGCCGCCGCGTGCGACCCGGCCGACTTCACCGGACGCACCGGAAGCGAGCTGGTGCGCTTCATCAGGGCGTCCACCACGGACTGCGTGAACACCCTGTTCGGCCTGACCGGCAGCAACGCCCAACTGGCCTTCCGCGAAGCCCAGATGACCTCCGTGGCCTACGCGCTGCGCGACAACGCCGCCTACTACCCGGGTGACGGCAGCACCGGCATCCCGCAGCTCGTGCTGTACCTCCGCGCCGGGTACTACGTGCAGTGGTACAACCCGGACGTCGTCGGACCGTACGGGCCCACCCTCCGGACCGCCATCCGCTCGGGCCTCGACGCGTTCTTCGCCAGCCCCCGGTCGCGCGATGTCACCGACGACAACGGCGACACGCTCTCCGAGGCCGTCATCCTGATCGACAGCGCCCAGGAGAACGCCCGGTACATCGCCGTCGTCAAGCGGATGCTGGCCGCCTACGACTCCTCCTGGAACGCGTCCTCACGGATGCTCGCCGCGCTCAACAACGTGTACACGGTGACCTTCCGGGGCCACCAGGTGCCCGCGTTCGTCAGCGCCGTCGAGTCGGACCCGAGCCTCATCGACTCGCTGCACCGCTTCGCCGCCGACCACCTCACGCTGCTGGAGGGCGACCACGCGTACCTGACCTCCAACGCCGGACGGGAACTGGGCCGCTTCCTCCAGCACGCGAGCCTGCGGGGCAAGGTCCGGCCGCTGGCCACCGCCCTGCTCCGGGACACCTCCATCACCGGCCCCACCGCCCCGCTCTGGGTGGGCATAGCGGAGATGGCCGACTACTACGACAAGGCGAACTGCGCCACGTACGGCGTCTGCGACCTCCAGGAGCGCCTGAAGCGCGAGGTCCTGCCGGTCCGCCACACCTGTAGCCCCAGCATCCGCATCCTGGCCCAGCAGATGACGTCCGCCGAACTGAGCGCCAGCTGCACCAGCCTCATCGAGCAGGACGCCTACTTCCACCGGATCGCCAAGGACAACGGCCCGGTCGCCGACGACAACAACACCGCCATCGAGGTGATCGCCTACGACTCCAGCGCCGACTACCAGACCTACGCCGGCGCGATGTACGGGATCGACACCAACAACGGCGGCATGTACCTGGAGGGCGACCCCTCCGTCGTGGGCAACCAGCCCCGCTTCATCGCCTACGAGGCCGAATGGCTCCGGCCGGACTTCCACATCTGGAACCTCAACCACGAGTACACCCACTACCTCGACGGCCGCTACACCATGTACGGCGACTTCGCCGACAACATGACCACCCCCACCATCTGGTGGGTCGAGGGCTTCGCGGAGTACATCTCCTACCACTACCGCGAGGAGCCCTACACCGCGGCGATGACCGAGGCGGGCAAGGGCACCTACGCGCTGAGCACCCTGTTCAGCACCGACTACAGCCACGACACCACACGGGTGTACCGCTGGGGCTACCTCGCCGTGCGGTACATGCTGGAGAAGCGCCCCGCCGACCTGGACAAGGTGCTCGCCCACTACCGCGCCGGCGAGTGGAGCGCCGCCCGCACCTACCTCACCAGCACCATCGGCACCCGCTACGACAGCGACTGGAGGACCTGGCTCGCCGCCTGCGCCGCCGGTGACTGCGGTGGCGGCGGCCAGCCGGGCAACAAGGCCCCCACCGCCGAGTTCACCGCCGAGGTCAAGGACCTGACGGTCACCCTCACCGACCGCTCCACCGACGCCGACGGCACCATCGCCTCCCGCTCCTGGGACTTCGGCGACGGCACCACCTCCACGCAGACCAGCCCCGCCAAGACCTACCGCGCCGCGGGCAGCTACACCGTCCGCCTGACCGTGACCGACGACAAGGGCGCCACGGCCACCACCACCCGGACGGTCACCGTGACGGGCTCCACCGTCGGCGAGTGCACAGCCTCGGACATCCGCGTGCTGGGCAAGAACTGCCGCCGCAGCAACCTCTCCGCCACCACCGGCAACTACGCCTACCACTACCTCTACATCCCGGCCGGCACCACCCAGCTGAAGATCACCGTCAGCGGAGGCACCGGCGACGCCGACCTCTACTACAGCAACGCCAACTGGGCGACCACCGGCGCCCACACCAACCGGGCCACCGGTGCCGGCAACTCCCACACCCTGACCATCAGCAACCCGCCGTCCGGCGCCAACTACATCAGCCTCCACGCGGCGGCCGCCTTCAGCGGGGCCACCGTCACCACCGAGTACTGACCCGCCGCTTCATCCCCCGGCCGGGGTCGGCGCCATCGGCGCCGGCCCCGGCCCGGCCGTGTCTCCCGCGACCCGGACACGAGCCCGGCAGTGCTCGGCGGTGGACGTCCAACGGGTCCTGGGGGCGGGCGATCGTCGGCCGAAGGGCGTTGTCAGTGCCTCCCCATAGAGTCGGAAGCACCACTCGGGGGAGCACCGGGGAGCACTGGACGAAGGAGCAGAACCATGTCCGCCAACAGGATCCAGCACAAGGTGAATCACGTCGCTCTGGTCGTGGACGCCTCGGGTTCCATGTACCAGCACCAGAGTCAGCTCATCCGTGTCGTGGACGAGTTCGTGGCGGGGCTGAAGGCCGAGTCGGACAGCCTCGGCCATGAGACGCGGATCAGCCTCTACTCCTTCGACCACCGGGTGGAGAACCTGGTCTGGGACATGGACGTGAAGCACCTTCCGTCCATGCGAGGGCTCTACAAGGTCAACAACGGCGCCACCGCCCTCATCGAGGCCTCACTGAAGTCCCTGGACGACCTGGGGCACATCTGGGAGGAGTACGGCGAGCACAGCTTCCTCCAGATCGTCGTGACGGACGGCGAGGAGAACGCCTCGGGCGGGGACCGCAGGCACGACGGCGACATGACCATCCTCGGCCCCTGGCTCGACCGGATCACCGCGAAGATGAACGGGCTCCCGGGGCACTGGACCTCCGCGATCCTCGTTCCGAACTCCCTGGCGAAGCGCACCGCCCAGAACTACGGCTTCCCGGCCGGCAACATCGCCATCTGGGACGCGGACTCCCAGAAGGGCGTCGAGGACGCGATCGGCACCGTGCGCGCCGCCGCCACCAGCTTCCTGCGCGGTCGCGAGCAGGGCGTGCGCGGCACGAAGAACCTGTTCGCCGTCGGCCAGGACATATCGGTCGACGACGTGCGGGCCAACCTCGAACCGGTCGCGGCCGACAAGTACCGGCTGCTGAAGGTCGACAAGGAGATGGAGATCCGCGCCTTCGTCGACTCGCATCCGGGCGTCACCTACGAACGCGGCTCCTGCTACTACCAGTTGGGCACCCGGGTGCAGGTGCAGCCCGACAAGGAGGTCATCGTCGTCGAGAAGGACACCGACCGCGCCTATACGGGCGAGGCGGCGCGGAACCTGCTGTTCGGCGCCGGGGTCCGGGGGACCGTCTCCGTGAAGGCCGGCAACAACCCCAAGCTGGAGGTCTATGTGCAGAGCCGTTCGGTGAACAGGAAGCTCAAGGCCGATACGCGCCTGCTGATCATGCTCTGACCTCGTCCGGTGTCCCGGTCCGTGGTTCAGCCCGAGGCCGCCGGTGCGGAGGTGTCCGTCGCGACCGAAACGGCGAGCAGGCCCAGGGCGGTGCCCATCAGGTAGCGCTGGGCGCGGAGCCAGGAGGGGCGGCGGGCGAGGAAGACGGCGATGGCCCCCGCCGCCAGGACGATGCCCAGGTTGACGGTGAGCGCCACCGCGATCTGGACGGAGCCCAGCACGAAGCCCTGGAGGAGGATGTTTCCCGCCTCCAGGCTGATGAACTGCGGGATGAGGGAGAGGTACATGATGGCGATCTTCGGATTGAGCAGATTCGTCATCAGGCCCATCGTGAACAGCCTGCGCGGGGAGTCGCGCGGCATGTCCTCATCGGGGGCGAAGACGGACACGCCCCCGGGCCGCAGCGCGGCCCAGGCCAGATAGGCCAGATAGCCCGCGCCGGCCAGCTTCACGGCCACGTACAGCTCGGGCACCGCCAGGAAGACCACCGACAGGCCGAGATTCGTGGCCAGCAGATAGACCAGGAACCCCACGGCCACGCCGCCCAGGGACACCACTCCCGCACGCCGCCCCTGGGTGATGCTCCGGGAGACGAGATAGATCATGTTCGGACCCGGGGTGAGCACCATGCCCAGGGCAACCAGCGCGACCCCCAGCACCCCGCTCGGCTCAACCATGCTCGTCCGCCGCTCTGTTCCTGGGGCGCCGGATGGTCCGGCCGCCGCGTACCGATCGCTCGGCTCGGTGCAATCGGAGTCTAGGTTCGCCCTTCTTCTCGGTTCAATAGATGACATTGCACTCGGTGTAATGCTGTGCTTCGATGCCGTTCACCAGGGAGGTGGAGCCCGTGAAGGATTTCCGGTCCGTCGCCGACGCCGTGGCGGCGGAGATCGCGGCCGGTCGGCTCCGGGAGGGGGAACGGCTGCCTCCGCAGCGGGAGTTCGCCCGGCGGCACGCCATCGCCGACTCCACCGCCGCCCGCGTCTACCGCGAACTGGCCCGCCGGGGCCTCACCGTCGGCCAGGTCGGCCGAGGCACGTTCGTCAGGGAAGCGCCCGGCGCTCCCGCCCCCGCGCCCGCGCTGTCCGAGCCCGCGGACAGCCGGGTCGACCTGGAGCTCAACCACCCCGTCGTCCCCGAGCAGGCCGGGCTGCTCGCCGCCGGCCTGGAGAAGCTGGTGCGCTCCGGCCATCTGGAGTCGGTGCTCCGCCCGGTCGGGGCCGCCGGTACCCCCGCCGCCCGCGAGGCGGCCGCCGACCTCCTCACGCGCGGGCGATGGCGGCCCGACCCGGAGCGGATCCTGTTCGCCGGGAACGGCCGGCAGGCCCTCTCCGCTGCCGTCGCCGCGCTGACCCGGCCGGGCGCCCGGCTGGGTGTCGAGGAGTTCACCTATCCGGTGCTGAAGTCCATCGCCGCCCGGCTCGGCGTCACCCTCGTTCCCCTGGCCATTGACGAGGACGGCCTGGTCCCGGAGGCGGTGGAGGAGGCGCACCGGGCGGATCCGCTGCACGCCGTCTACGTACAGCCGGTCCTCCACAACCCGCTGTCCCTCACCATGCCCGCGCGGCGGCTCGACCACCTGGCCGATGTACTGCTGACCTCCGGTATCTCTGCGGTCGAGGACGCCGTCTGGGCCTTCCTGAGGGACGATCTGCCGCCGCTCGCCTCGCGGGCCGCCGAGCGGACCGTCCTCGTCGACAGCCTCTCCAAACGTCTCTCCCCGGGGCTGTCCCTCGGGTTCGCCGTCGCCCCCGAGGCGATGGCGGGCCGGGTCGCGGGCGCCCTGCGCTCCGGAGGGTGGACGCCCATGAGGTTTCCCCTGGAGGCGATGGTGCGGTGGCAGGAGGACGGGGTCGTCGCCACGCTCGTACGGGCGAAGCAGCGGGAGGCCGGGGCGCGGCAGGAGCTCGCCCACCGCCACCTCGGCGACTTCCGCACCCGCGGCGCCCCCTCCTCGTACTACCGCTGGTGGGAGCTGCCCAGCCCTTGGCGCGCGGACACCTTCGTCGCCGCCGCCGCACGGCACGGCATCGCGGTGACCCCGGCAGCGGCGTTCTCCGCGGGCCGCCCCCGGGGCCCGCAGGCGGTCCGCCTCGGCCTGGCCTCACCCACTCGGGAGGTCCTCTCCCGGGCCCTCGCGACCCTCGCCGACCTCGCCCGGTCGGCGCCGGACGAGTTCGCGGGGGAGTGAGGGGGCGGCCCCCGACGGCGTCCGGTCAGGCAGTCGACGCCGTCATTCGCCGCAGCCCCGTGTACTGGAGCGCGGTGTAGACCGTCACGATCAGGGCGCCGATCAGCAGGAACACCACCCCGAACCCGTTGAGCGGCACGAAGTCGGCGAAGGCCGTCACCACGCACCCGACCGCGCACAGGGCGTTCACCGCGACGACGGTCCTGGCCAGGGCGGGCGGGATCACCGGGTAGCCGGCGATCAGGGCGAGGCAGGCCGCCCCGCCGATCTGGAAGATTCCGAACGCCACGGCGAAGGACACCGGCATCCCCGTCGCGGAGCCGAGCGGCCCGGCGGCAGCGACCAGCACGACGCCCATCACGGCGGTGCTCACGCTGTCGACGCGCAGCACCAGGCGGAGGAACCGGTCGGCGTCCCGCGCGGGGGCCACTGTCGCGGACGGGGTGAGGGTGTACGTCATCTCGGATCTCCTTCGGCCGGTGGGGTCGGTGACACCGTGCCACGCCCAGGGGGCCGTACTCCATGACCTCCCAGGTCATGGACGCGTGGCCGGCGGCCCGCGGATACGGTGAGGTCATGGAGACCGAAGAACCGCCCCGGGTAGGCCTGTTGCTCCGGGAGTGGCGCCGCCGCCGCAAGCTCAGCCAGCTCGACCTGGCGCTGCGGGCCGATTCCTCGACCCGGCACCTGTCCTGCGTGGAGACGGGCCGTGCCCGGCCGAGCCGGGAGATGGTCCTCCGGCTCGCCGAGCACCTCGACGTCCCGCTGCGGGACCGCAACGGCCTGCTGGTGGCCGCCGGTTACGCACCCGCGTACCGGGAGTCGCCGCTCGACAGCGAGCGGATGGCCATGGTCCGCTCCGCTGTCCGGGCGATGCTGGCCGGCCACGAGCCGTACCCCGCCGCCGCGATCGACCGGATCTGGAACATCGTCGACCGCAACGACGCGATGTCCCTCCTGCTCGGCACCGTACCGCCGCATCTGACGGAGTCGGGCGGCAACGTGATGCGGCTGATCCTCCACCCGGAGGGCCTCGCCTCCCAGTGCCTGAACTTCGCCCAGGTCCGTGCCCATGCCCTCGGTAGGCTGCGGCACCAGGTCGACACCACCGGCCACCGCGATCTGCGGGAGCTGTACGAGGAGGTGTCCGCCTACCCGGCCCCGCCGGACCTCGACGCCGACCCCGGCCCGGTGGACCCGACGGGCATCGTCGTGCCGTTGCGTATCCGCACGCCGCTCGGCGACATGGCGTTCTTCAGCACGATCGCCACCTTCGGGGCGCCCGCCGACGTGACTCTCTCGGAACTCGCCGTGGAGTCGTTCTTCCCGATGGACGAGCAGACGGACACCTTGCTGCGTGCCCTGGCGGCGATGGGTGGCGAGGGTCAGTGACGGGACGCTCCCGAGCCTGAGCGAGGCCCTCCGTGCGGGTGAGCGCGGAAGGCCCGGCCGTCGGTCCGCATCTGCTGTGCCCGCAACCGGCCCGCCTGCTCGATCAGCAGCCCGTCCGCGTTCTCGGTGGGTCCGCGACGCCCGCGCCGGACCAGCACCACCGCGCACCACACGGCCGCCCCGCCCAGTCCAGCCATCAGTGCGACGAACGCCCCCATGGAATCCCGCTCTCATCCGCTTCGGTCGGACCCGTGCGTGTGATTCTTTCTGTCCTCGTTCCCCTGCCGCAAGGCCGCCCCTCGGTTGACTTCATACCCCTGGGGGGTATCTTGGGTGGTGAGTGGTCGCGCCTCGGCGACCTCGACGAGGGAGTGGGTCATGCAAACCGGTCTCAAGATCACGGCCTTCGCCGCAGGGCTCGCGGCGACCTTCGGGTCGGCGTACGCGGTGGGCGGGGCGCTGGATCCCGCCGTCGCCGCCAAGGAGTCGTCCCATCAGGACGGTCATGGCGCGAAGGACCGCCCGGCCATGGAGAAGGGGGCGGAGCGGAAGGGTGCGGGGGAGGACCCGGAGCTGCCCGGCGGTCTGCAGATCTCCCAGGGGGGCTACACCCTCGATCTCGCCACCCCGCGCGTGGAGGCGGGCGAGCCCGCCGAGCTGCGCTTCGCCGTCGTGGACGAGGGCACCTCCCGCAAGGTGACGGCGTTCCGCCGTGAGCACGACAAGGAACTGCACCTGATCGTGGCGTCGAGCGATCTCACCATCTACCGGCACCTGCACCCCGAGCGGGCCGCCGACGGCACCTGGGCCACCCCCGTCGAGCTCCCCGAGGCCGGCGGCTACCGGATCTTCGCCGACTTCACCCCGGACGTGAAGAACGCCGAGGGCATCACCCTGGGCGCGGACCTCGCCGTATCGGGCGACGCGCGCCCCGAGGCGCTGCCGGACGCCGAGCGGACGGTGACCGTCGACGGGTACGAGGTGACGCTCGACGGTGCGCTGCGCTCCGGCGCGGGCAGCGAGCTCAAGCTGGAGGTCGAGAAGGACGGCAAGCCGGTCACCGACCTCCAGCCCTACCTCGGCGCGTACGGCCACCTCGTCGCGCTGCGCGCCGGTGACCTGGCATATCTCCACGTCCACCCGAACGGCGAGCCGGGCGACGGGCGGACGAAGCCCGGGCCCGAGGTCTCCTTCACCGCGACGGCCCCGAGCAAGGGGGCCTACCGCCTCTTCCTCGACTTCCGGCACGAGGGGAAGGTCCGTACGGCCGCCTTCACCGTGCACGCCGGGGGAGCGGCGGCCGGGGAGCCCGTGCCGGAGGGCGAGGAGTCCGCCGAGCACGGGCACTGAGCGCGGCCTGTCCGTCCCGGGCGGGCCGCATAACGATCGGCACACGGGCGGAGCCCGTACGGGCGGGAGGGGTCCACCGGCGGTCCCGGCGAGCAACAGCCCTGTCCCCGGGGGCAGTCCACGGATCTGCTCCGCCCCGGGGCGGCGTGCCGAGGAGGGGCGTGAGGCCCGCCGGGCCCGCTGCGCGGCCCTGGTGACCCGTGCTGCGGGAGGGGGGCTTGTTGAGACGGCGAGACCTCTGGCTTAGGCTTGCCTAACCTTCATTGCCCGGTCAACCTGAGGACCCTCCATGCTCGGCTTCACCCGCGTGCGCCGCCACACCCTCGCCGCCACGGCCACCACCGTCGCGCTCGCCGTCACCCTGGTCGGCTGCTCCTCGGACGGCGACGGCGACAAGGACGGGGCGAAGGACTCGGCCAAGAGCAGCGGCGCCTTCCCCGTCTCGATCAAGAGCTCGCTCGGCACCGCGAAGATCGAGGAGAAGCCCGAACGCATCGTCACCCTCGGCCAGGGTTCCGCCGAGACCGCGATAGCCCTTGGTCAGACCCCGGTCGGCATCGAGAGCTACCCCTGGGGCAGCGACAAGTCCGGCTACCTCCCGTGGATCAACGAGGCGGTCAAGAAGTCCGGCGACGAACTCCCCAAGCAGTTCACGGGCGGCGAGGAGATCGACTTCGAGGCGATCACCGAGCTGGAGCCGGACGTCATCCTCGCCCCCTGGTCGGGCATCACGCAGAAGCAGTACGACGTCCTCAAGGACATCGCCCCCACGGTCGCCTACCCCGAGCAGGCGTGGAGCACCGACTGGGACCAGCAGATCGACATCATCGGCAAGGCGCTCGGCCGGACCGAGGACACGGACGGTCTCAAGACGAAGATCGAGAAGCAGCTCGCCGACGCCGCGGCCACCCGGCCGAACTACAAGGACGTCACCTTCTCGTACATCTACAACTCCGGCCCCGGCACCCTCGGCGTCTTCAAGCCCGAGGAGCAGCGCGTCAAGATGGTCTCCTCGCTCGGCCTGAAGGTCGACCCGGTCGTCAACGGCTTCAAGGAGACCCCCGGCACCGACTCCGCCCTGATCGGCCTGGAGAACGCCGAGAAGCTCAAGGACAGCGACCTCGTCTTCACGTTCTACACGGACGAGAAGAACCGCAAGGAGATCGAGGGCCAGAAGCTGTACGGCGCGATCCCCGCGATCAAGAAGGGCGCCGTCGTCGCGAGCAACGACAACTCCTTCGTCACCGCCTCCTCGATCATCAACCCGCTGACCGTGCCCTGGACGATCGAGCGCTACCTGCCGATCATCGACGAGGCCATCAAGGCCGCCGGCAAGTAAACTCCCGCCCGGTATCCGAACCGCCGAGCCCACGAGGCACACTCCACCCCATGGCAACCACCACGGTCGCACCGCCGAGCGGCGCCGGTACCTCCCGTACCGGCGCCGCTCGGCCGGCGTTTCTCCTGCTCCTCGGCCTGGCCGCGCTGACGGCGCTGGCCCTCGCCCTCTGCGCGAGCGTCATGTTCGGCAGTCGCAGCACCTCGCTCGGTGATGTCGTCGATGTCCTCAAGGGCACCGCCGACCCCAACATCACCGTCATCATCGAGAGCCGCTACCCCCGGACCGTCCTCGGCGTCCTCGCCGGACTCTGCCTCGCGGTCGCGGGCACCCTCATGCAGGGCGTCTCGCGCAATCCGCTGGCCGAACCGGGCCTCCTCGGCATCAACGCCGGCGCCTCCGCGAGCATCGTCGCCGCGACCGCCTGGCTCGGGGCCTCCGGCGCCACCGACACGATGTGGTGGGCGTTGCCCGGAGCGCTGGTCGCCGGCGTCCTCGTCCACGTCATCGGCTCCGCCGGTACGGGGACGAGCGTGGTGCGCCTGGTGCTCGCCGGAGCCGTGCTCACCGCCGTGCTCATGGCGTTCATCCAGGCGGTGACCCTCAGCAAACCGCAGGTGTTCGACAGCTACCGCTACTGGGTCGTCGGAGCGCTCGGCGGCCGGGACTTCGACGTCTTCTGGTCCGTCCTGCCCTTCGCGGCGCTCGGTTTCCTGCTCGCTCTCGTCCTCGGCCCCGGCCTCAACGCCCTGGCCCTCGGCGACGCCACCGCCATCGCCCTCGGTTCGCACCCCGGGCGGACCCGGGGCGGCGGACTGCTCGCCGCCACCCTGCTCAGCGCCGCCGCGACCGCGGCCGTCGGTCCGATCGCCTTCGTCGGCCTCGCCGTCCCGCATGTCGTACGCGCCCTGGTCGGCGTCGACTTCCGCGCCCAGATCCTCTTCTCCGCCCTGCTCGGCCCCACCCTCCTGCTCCTCGCGGACGTGGTGGGCCGGGTCGTCATGCGCCCCACCGAACTCATGGTCGGCGTCGTCACCGCCTTCATCGGCGCGCCCGCGCTGCTCATCGCCGTACGCAGGATGCGGGGCACCTCATGACCGTCACCGGACAGACCGCCCCCGCACGCAAGGCTCCCCGGGCCCCCCGCGGCTATCTGGTCGTCGGCCGCACCGTGGCCATACCCATGCGCCGGGCCTCCGTGTTCGCGGGCGCCGGGCTCTTCGTCCTCCTTCTCGCGGCCGCCGTCACGACGCTGGCCTGGGGGCGCCTCGGCATCGACCTCGCCGACCTGCCCGCCGCGCTCGTCGGTGATGCCGAGGGCAAGGACCGGTTCGTCTTCAACCGGCTGCGCGGGCCCCGCCTCACCGTCGCCATCGGGGTCGGCGCGGCGCTCGGCGTCTCCGGCGCGCTGTTCCAGTCCGTCACCCGCAACCCGCTCGGCAGCCCGGACGTCATCGGGCTCTCCGCCGGAGCCGGCGCGGGCGCCGCGATCTGCGCCCTGATGTTCCCCGACACCGTCCCCGTCGCCATCGGGGCGCTCCTCGGCGCGATCCTCGCGATGGCCCTCGTGTACGTCTCCACCGGCACCGGCTTCCGCAACCCCGCCCGGCTCGTCATCGCCGGGATCGGCGTCGCCGCGATGGGCGCGGCCGTCACCCAGTACGTCGTCTACGCCCTCGAACGCGACAAGGCCTCCGTCCTCACCGCCTACGTCAACGGCAGCCTGACGGCCCGCTCCTGGACCGACGCCACCACCATCTGGCTGGTCCTGCTGGCCGCTGCCCCGCTGACCGCGCTGATCTCCCGGCGGCTCGACATCGGCGAGATGGGCGACGACATCGCCGAGGGGCTCGGCTCCGAGCCGAAGAAGGCCAAGACCCTCGCCGTGGTCCTGGCCATCGCCCTCTCGGCCGCCGCGGTCAGCGTCTCGGGCCCCATCGCCTTCATCGCCCTGACCGCGCCCCAGATCGCCAAACGCCTCACCCGTGGCTCCGGCCCGCACCTGCTGCTCTCCGCCCTCACCGGCGGCCTGCTGCTGGTGCTCGCGGACCTCTGCTCCCAGCAGCTGGTGCTCTTCGACGACCTGCCGGTCGGCATCTACACCATGGCGATCGGCGGCGCGTACCTCGGCTATCTGCTGGTACGGGAATGGCGCAAGGGCGTGCTCTGAGTGGCGCGGGACGGTGACGACTGGTCACGTACAGGTTCGTCGACCATACTGCCCGCCGTGGAGCAGAGCATAGATTCGAACAAGAAGCCCGAGTTCGCCGCAGGCACCGACCCGGCGTTCATCCCCCTGCCCGGACTGGCGGCACCCGTCGCGACCCGGAAGCCCGAACCGGAATCGGAGGCCGGTCCACAGGACGCTGCTCCGGATCCGGGGTCGGACACAGAGACGGAGCGCGACGACGAGATTCTGGCGGCGGCTGCGGAGGCCGACGCCGACCGGGAACCGGAAGCGGAGGCGGACGCCGCCGAGGAGGCCGCGCGCGGGGCCGAGGGCGTTGCCGTCGAGGACGGCCCCGTCTTCGAGATCAGCGACCGGCGCGGTTCGATCCGGGTGGCCGGGGAAGGTATCCGCTTCACGCTGGACGACCAGGAGGCCGAGTTCCACTGGGACGAGATCGGCGCGGTGGAGACCACCCCGGCGCGCTTCGGCCGCCGGTTCACGGTGACCGTCCACCTGTCGAGCCGCCGCTGGTTCAACGCCGAGGTCGAGGCGGCGAGCCGCGCCGAGCTCAAGGGCTGGCCGGCCGAGCTGGACACCGTCCTGGACGCCTACTTCGAGGGGTCCTGAACCGGCGGCCGCGAGGCACCCCCGTGGGGACGGGCCGATGAGACCGCAGGGCCGGACGGCGGTTCCGGCCGCGCGGCGCTGAGGCGCGCGTCCGGAGTCCTGCCGTACGGGGGTCCGCGTCGGACCGCACAGGCCCGCGTCGTGCGGAGTCGCACCCTCGATGCCCCTTCGATGCCCCTTCGGCGTCCCTTCGGCTTTTCTCCCGCCGCGTCGGCCCTCGCCCGGTCGCGTTGGCGTCAGGGCCGCCCGCGGCGGCGGCCCCGGACGCGCATCGCGACGTAACCGACCAGGGCGACGGCGGCCAGCGCGAGCACGATCCTGGACACGACGCCGACGTACGCCCCGACCACCTCCCACTGGTCGCCGAGCCAGTATCCGGCCATCACGAGCACGGTGTTCCACACCAGGCTGCCCGCCGTCGTCAGCCCGACGAACACCGGCAGCGGCATGCGCTCCACGCCCGCGGGCACCGAGATCAGGCTCCGGAACACCGGCACCATGCGGCCCAGCAGCACGGCCTTGGTGCCGTGCCGGGCGAACCACTCCTCCGTCCGCACCAGGTCGGAGGCCTTGACCAGGGGGAGCTTCGCCCACCAGGCGTGCATCCGTTCCCGGCCGAACACGGCGCCGATGCCGTACAGGACCACCGCGCCGACGACCGAGCCGAGCGTCGTCCAGAACAGGGCCGAAGCGACGCTGAGCACCCCCTGCGAGGCGGCGAACCCGGTCAGCGGCAGGATGACCTCGCTGGGCAGCGGCGGGAACACGTTCTCCAGCGCGATGGCCGCGCCCGCGCCGGGACCGCCGAACGTCTCGACCAGCCCGGTGGCCCAGCCGACGACACCCCCCTGCGGCTCCGGGGCCGCGAGCGGTTGCCGGGCGGCTGACAGGGGCAGGTGCATGTGTCCATGGTCTCTCAGGCGCCGTCGAGCACCACCGAACGGCTCAGATGGCGCGGCAGGTCGGGATCGAGTCCCCGCGCGGCCGCACGGGCGAGGGCGAGGCGCTGTACGCGGACGAGATCGGCCAGCGGGTCGAGGGGGCTGTCCACCCACTGGGCGCCCGTCGCGCGCACCTGCTCGGGCAGACCCTCGGGGGCCTCGCCGAACATCCAGGTCGCGGTGGAGACGGTGGAGATGCTGATGGGACCGTGGCGGTACTCCATGGCGGGATAGGACTCGGTCCAGGACAGCGACGCCTCCTTCATCTTCAGCGCCGCCTCGTGGGCCAGCCCGACCGTCCACCCCCTCCCGAGGAAGGAGAACTGCGTGCTCCGCAGCAGCCCGTCGAGCAGTGGCTCGGTCAGCGCGCTCTCCGCGTCGGCGACCACGGCCTCGGAGTGGAGGCCGAGGTGGGCCCGCAGCAGGGTGAGGGCGGTCGTGGCGAAGCGCGTCTGGACGACGGACCGTTCGTCGGCGAAGTCCAGGACGACGAGATCGTCGGCCGCCGCCCTGACCGGGGTCTGCGGGTCCGCCGTGACGGCCACCGTGCGGGAGGTGCCGCGCAGCCGCCGCAACAGCTCCAGTACCTCGGTCGTGGTCCCCGAGCGGGTCAGCGCGACGACGCGGTCGTAGCCGCGGCCGAAGGGGAACTCGGAGGCGGCGAAGGCGTCCGACTCGCCCTGGCCGGAACCCTCGCGGAGCCCGGCGTAGGCCTGCGCCATGTAGAAGGAGGTACCGCAGCCGACGACCGCGATCCGCTCGCCCGCGACGGGCAGGGCGGCGGCCTCGGGGCCACCCGCCAGGGCGGCGGCGCGCCGCCAGCAGGCGGGCTGACTGGCTGTCTCGGTCTCGGCATACGACACGTCTGCACTCCACGGGAACGAAATGGACCACGGGAACGGGGCTGAGCGGCACTGATCGCCCGCATGTAGAATTCTGCACGCTACATGCACTTATTGAGCAAAAACAAGCAAGGTGTCAGGTGGGTGAAGAGCTCCCCGGGCACCCTGTGCGACGCTTGCGGCGGTCCGGCCACCGGCGACCGCGTTCCCGCGAAACGCGGTGCCCGCGCCGGACGGTGAGGAGACGCTCTTGTCCAGGGACGCCCGGTGGGACGCGCTGCTGGAACTGGTCGGCAAGCACGGCAGGGTGGACGTCGAGGAGGCGGCGACGGCGCTCGACGTCTCGGCCGCGACCATCCGCCGTGACCTGGACCAGCTGGCGGAACAGCACCTGCTCACCCGGACCAGGGGCGGCGCGGTGGCGCACGGGGTCTCCTACGAACTGGCGCTCCGCTACAAGACGGGCCGTCACGCGCCGGAGAAGCAGGCCATCGGCCGCGCGGTGTCCGCTCTCGTGGCCGTCGGCGAAGTCGTCGGCCTGACCGGTGGGACGACCGTGACCGAGGTCGCCAGGGCTCTGGCGGTACGCCCGGACATCGTGGGCGAGACGGCGGCGGCGGGCGGGCAGCCGACGCTGACCGTGGTGACCAACGCCCTCAACATCGCGAGTGAGCTGGCGATCCGGCCGCAGATCAAGATGGTCGTGACGGGCGGGGTGGCGAGGCCCCAGTCGTACGAGCTGACGGGCCCGCTCGCCGTCGGCGTGATGAACGAGATCACCCTGGACGTCGCCGTCCTCGGCGTGAACGCCATCGACATCGAACGCGGTGCGTACGTCCATCACGAGGGCGAGGCCAGCGTCAACCGGCTGCTGGCGGAGCGGGCCCAGCGGGTGGTGGTGGCGGCCGACTCGTCGAAGATCGGCAAGCGGGCGTTCGCCCGGGTCTGCGACCTCGGACGGGTCGACGTTCTGGTCACCGACTCCCACATCTGCGCGGAGGCGAAGGGCCGGTTCGGCGAGGCGGGCGTCCAGGTCATCACGGTCTGATCCGCGTGGTGCGGCTCACCGCCGTCCGAACGGCGCGGGACGTAATGAACCGATGTCCGTCGGGTACCGGAAGCGACACGGACGGAGACTTCACCGTGTCGTTGGTACGCCGAACGGGTGAGGGGCGAGAGGATTGCCCGATGAACAGTGAGTGCAGCCGGCGGGAACCCGACCGGCTCGATGACGGGGTGGCCCTGTGAGCAGGTACGACAGGTATGACAGATACGACGCCACCGACGAACAGTGGGAGGGGCTCGCGCAGGTCGTACCGCTGCGCGGCCGCGACGAGTGGCCGTCGCGGATCGACCATCGCACCGTCCCGGACGAGCGCGCGGCCGAACAGCGGCGCCTCGTCGTGCTGCGGGTGCAGGTCTTCGCGGACGCGCGCGAGGTCGCCGAGTACCTGGTCGCCCAAGTGCCGGTGCTGCTCGACCTGACGGCGGCGGAAACGGACGTGGCGAAGCGGATCCTCGACTTCAGCAGCGGTGTGGTCTTCGGCCTCGGCAGCGGCATGCACCGCGTCGACCGCAATGTCTTCCTGCTCGCGCCGGTCGGCATGGAGGTCGAGGGGGTCACGCCCGCGGGCCTCGCCCAGTCGTAGGAAGCGGCAGTCGGGGCGGCAGCCGGACCGGACCGCCGCCCCCGGCCGCGCCGCCTCCCGTGTTCCGGGCCGTCTCCGCCTTCCGCGCCGTCGCCGTTCCGCGCGTCGGACCGTCCCCTCGTGCGGAGGGGCGTGCGGAGTGGCGCGAGGGGAGGCGCTGTCGGTGGCCGGTGATAGACCTGAGGCCGTGACAGACATCGATGTGGCAGAACTCCAGCGGCGGCTGGCCGCGTTCGCGGCGGCGCGCGACTGGGGGCGGTACCACACCCCGAAGAACCTGGCGGCCGCGCTCAGCGTCGAGGCCTCGGAACTGCTGGAGATCTTCCAGTGGCTGACGCCCGAACAGTCGGCCGCGATCATGGAGAGCCCCGAATCGGCCCACCGGGTCGCCGACGAGGTGGCGGATGTGCTCGCCTACCTCCTGCAGTTCTGCGAGGTCCTGGGCATCGATCCGACGGCGGCGCTGGCGGCCAAGTTGGAGCGGAACGAGAAGCGCTTCCCCGTGCCGAGCGCTCCAGAACCTCACGATCGTCACTCTTCGGAGTGAGTGAGATATCCACAGTCGACTTCCTGTCCACAGATTTCCGATTTCCTCTGGCTTTACGGTGCTGTCTACCTCACTGTGGGTAATGAATGAGGTGAGCGGGTTTTCGTACGGACGGGGGAGACACATGGAAGCGGAGCGACTCATCGAGGCGGGACGGCGGGCTCTGGCGGACAGCCGGGGTGCGCTGGACGTCATGGCGGAGGCCTGGCAGGCGCAGGCGGTCGCCCGGGCGGTCGGCAGTCGGCTGGCGCTGTACGGCCCGGTGGAATTACGGAGCGAGGCGCGGGCGCTGGGGGAGATCGGCGCCGGATGCTCGGCGCTGAATCACCCGACGGTGCTCTCCGGCGGGGCCAGGGCGGCCCAGTTGTCCGGGATCGCCGCTGTGCGGCCGGCGCTGGCCGGGCTGGCGCTGCTGCTCAGTGAGGCCGGGATCGCCCTGGTCGGAGTGGCCTGCGACACGGGGGAGGACGGTCTGTACTGGCAGTGCATCGAGGCCATGGACGCGGCCGACGAATCGCTGGACCGCGTGCACGGGATGCTGAGACGACTGGCGGAGCGGGAGAGGGAGCGCGACGGTCCCTACGGCGGTATACGCGGCCCCGCGGCATCGGCGGCGGGTCCCTGATGAGGGGAGGCGGAGGGCCGCCGCGAGGGGCTACGGCCGCCTGAGGGGAGGCGGCGGGGGCGCCAAGAGGGGGGTACGGACGGCTGAGGGGAGGCGGCGGGGGCGCCGAAGAGGGGTCGGGCAGCACTGACGGGAGCCGGTGGCCGGGGGAGTCGGAGAGCGGGACAGGGGCAGACGCGGGGGAGGTCCGGCCTGGCTGGTGGGCGTGAGCGGGCGCCGGAGAGGCAGGATGGAGGGCATGGATCTCCGCATCTTCACCGAGCCCCAGCAAGGGGCCGACTACGACACCCTGCTCACCGTCGCCAAGGCCGCCGAGGACCTGGGCTTCGACGCCTTCTACCGCTCCGACCACTATCTCCGCATGGGCTCCGGCGACGGGCTGCCCGGACCGACGGACGCCTGGATCACCCTGGCCGGACTGGCGCGCGAGACCCGGCGGATCCGGCTCGGCACGCTGATGACCGCCGGCACGTTCCGGCTGCCGGGCGTGCTGGCCATTCAGGTGGCCCAGGTCGACCAGATGTCCGGCGGCCGGGTCGAACTCGGCCTGGGGGCAGGTTGGTTCGAGGAGGAACACAAGGCCTACGGCATTCCGTTCCCGAAGGAGAAGTTCGGCCGCCTGGAGGAGCAGCTCGCGATCATCACGGGTCTGTGGGCGACAGAGGTCGGCAAGACCTTCAGCTATGACGGGACGTACTACCAGCTCACCGATTCGCCCGCGCTGCCCAAGCCCGCCCAGGCCAAGGTGCCCGTACTGATCGGCGGCCACGGTGCGACGCGCACCCCGCGGCTCGCCGCGCAGTACGCGGACGAGTTCAACATCCCGTTCGCCTCGCTGGAGGACAGCGAGAGGCAGTTCGGCCGGGTCAGGGCCGCCGCGCAGGCGTACGGGCGCGCGCCGGACGACCTCGTGTACTCCAACGCGCTGATCGTCTGCACGGGCAAGGACGACGCGGAGGTCGCCCGGCGCGCGGCGGCCATCGGCCGGGACGTGGAGGAGCTCAAGGCGAACGGGCTGGCGGGATCGCCCGCGGAGGTGGTCGACAAGATCGGCAGCTACGGGGCGATCGGCTCGTCGAGGATCTACCTCCAGGTCCTCGATCTGGACGACCTGGACCATCTGGAACTGATCTCCTCGCAGATCCAGTCCCAGCTGACCTGACCTGACCTGACCTGACCTGACCTGCCCCGACCTGACGACGAGGAGGAGGAGGCGGCTGTGAGCACCGGCACCACGCTCGCCGACGCGCTGGACGCCGGGCCCGTCCTGCTGGACGGTGGACTCTCCAACCAACTGGAGGCGCAGGGCTGCGATCTGTCCGACGAGCTGTGGTCGGCCCGGTTGCTGGCCGACGCGCCGGAACAGATCGAGGCCGCTCACCTCGCCTACCTCCGGGCGGGCGCGCGGGTGCTCATCACGGCCAGCTATCAGGCCACCTTCGAGGGATTCGGACGGTACGGGCTCGACCGGGCCGGGACAGAGGCTCTGCTCGCCCGCAGCGTGGAGCTGGCCCGGGGCGCCGCCGACGCGGCGCACCGGGCGGACCCCGGGCGGCGGACCTGGGTCGCGGCGTCGGTCGGACCGTACGGGGCGATGCTCGCGGACGGCAGTGAGTACCGGGGCCGTTACGGGCTGAGCGTCCGGGAGCTGGAGCGCTTCCACCGCCCCCGGGTGGCGGCGCTGGCCGCTGCCGGGCCGGACGCCCTGGCCCTGGAGACGGTGCCGGACCTGGACGAGGCCGAAGCCCTGGTCCGGGTGGCCGAGGAGACCGGGCTGCCGTACTGGCTCTCGTACAGCGTGGCGGGCGGCCGGACCCGGGCCGGTCAGCCGCTGGAGGAGGCGTTCGCGGTGGCGGCGGGGCGGGACTCCGCCCTCGCGGTCGGGGTCAACTGCTGCGATCCGGAGGAGGCGCGGGCGGCGGTGGAGCAGGCGGTGGCGGTCACGGGCAGGCCCGCCGTGGTCTACCCGAACAGCGGGGAGGGGTGGGACGCCGGAGCGCGGGGATGGACCGGGTGCGGCACCTTCGACCCCGGGCGGGTGCGGGCCTGGACGCGGGCCGGGGCCAGGCTCGTCGGAGGCTGCTGCCGGGTGGGGCCGGACCTCGTCGCGGAGCTGGCGGGGAGGCTGGAGGGACACGGGCCGCCGTAGAGCTGTCGCCGGGACCGCCCCGGCGAACATCCCCGTCCCGGGACGGGGATGAAAATACCTGGTGGGGGCGGGGGGCGAGGATCATACTCGGACAGGTGTTCCTGACAATCGGTACGACCGGCACCCGTGAACGTCCCGCCACGGACCTGGGCTTCCTGCTGCACAAGCATCCCGACAAGGCACAGACGTTCTCCACTTCGCACGGCTCCGCGCACGTCTTCTATCCCGAGGCGTCCCCCGAGCGCTGCACGGCCGCACTCCTGCTGGAGGTGGATCCGGTGGCGCTGGTGCGGCGCGGCAAGGGCAAGGGCCGGGGAGGCGCACCCGACGCGGCGCTCGCGCAGTACGTCAACGACCGCCCCTACGCGGCGTCCTCGCTGTTGTCGGTCGCCCTCGCCGCCGTGTTCAAGTCCGCGCTCGGCGGTGTCTGCCGGGCCATGCCCGAGCGGGCCGGGAGCCCGTTGCCGCTGCGGATCGAGGTGCCCGCCCTGCCCGCCAGGGGCGGCGCCGAGCTGGTGCGCAAGCTGTTCGCGCCGCTCGGCTGGTCGGGTGTCGACGTCACGGCCGTACCGCTGGACGAGGAGTTCCCCGCGTGGGGCGACTCCCGGTACGTACGGCTGGTGCTGGAGGGCGAGTTGCGGCTCGCCGACGCGCTGCGGCAGCTCTACGTCCTGCTTCCGGTGCTCGACGACGCCAAGCACTACTGGGTCGCGCCCGACGAGGTGGACAAGCTGCTGCGCGCGGGGGAGGGCTGGCTGGCCGACCACCCCGAGCGGCCACTGATCACCCGGCGCTATCTGTCCCACCGCTGGGGGCTCACCCGCCAGGCCGACCAGGCCCTGGAGCTGGTGCGGCTCGCCGAGTCGGACGACCTCGACGTGGGATGCGTCGACAACGCCGTGGACGAGAGCACCGACACCGAGGAGAAGCCTGTTCCGCTCGCCGAGCACCGGCGCACCGCGATCCTCGACGCGCTGCGCGCCGCCGGGGCGCGCCGGGTGCTCGACCTCGGCTGCGGACAGGGCCAGTTGGTGCAGGCCCTCCTCAAGGACGTGCGCTTCACCGAGATCGTGGGCGTCGACGTCTCGATGCGGGCCCTCACCATCGCCTCGCGGCGGCTGAAGCTGGACCGGATGGGGGAGCGCCAGGCCGACCGGGTCACCCTGCGGCAGGGGTCGCTGACCTATACGGACAAGCGGCTGGCGGGATACGACGCCGCCGTGCTCAGCGAGGTCGTCGAGCACCTCGACCTGCCCCGGCTGCCCGCCCTGGAGTACGCGGTGTTCGGCGCGGCGCGCCCTGGGACGGTGCTCGTGACCACGCCGAACGTCGAGTACAACGTCCGCTGGGAGACCCTCCCGGCCGGGCACGTCCGGCACGGGGACCACCGCTTCGAGTGGACCCGGGCCGAATTCCGGGACTGGGCCGGGCAGGTCGCGGAGCGGCACGGATACACCGTCCGGTACGTGCCGGTCGGGCCGGACGACCCCGAGGTGGGACCGCCGACCCAGATGGCCGTGTTCACCCGGGCCACCGAAACCACCGGCAGCCGCGACAGGCACACCGAGAAGACGACCGACACGAAGGAGGCGGAAGCCGCGTGAACAGCGACCACAGCACCACCGGCGCGGAAACCGCCACGACCGCAGCCGCGCGCGTCCTGCCGGTGACCGACCTCTCCCTCGTCGTCCTCATCGGCGCCAGCGGATCGGGCAAGTCCACCTTCGCCCGCAAGCACTTCAAGCCGACCGAGGTCATCTCCTCGGACTTCTGCCGGGGCCTGGTCGCCGACGACGAGAACGACCAGAGCGCCAGCCGCGACGCCTTCGACGTGCTGCACCACATCGCGGGCAAGCGCCTGGAGGCCGGGCGGCTCACCGTGATCGACGCCACCAGCGTCCAGTCCGAGAGCCGCAAGCAGCTCGTCCAGCTGGCCCGCAAGCACGACGTCCTGCCCATCGCCATCGTCCTCGACCTCCCCGAAGAGGTCTGCGCCGCCCGCAACGCGGCCCGCCCGGACCGTGCCTCCATGCCGCGCCACGTCATCCAGCGGCACCGCCGCGAGCTGCGGCGTTCCCTGCGCGGCCTGGAGCGCGAGGGCTTCCGCAAGGTGCACGTCCTGCGCACCGAGGAGGAGGCCGAGAGCGCGACGGTGGTCCTGGAGCGCCGCTACAACGACCTGCGCCACCTCACCGGCCCGTTCGACATCATCGGGGACATCCACGGCTGCCGCTCCGAGCTGGACACCCTGCTCGGCAAGCTCGGCTATGTGGACGGCGCCCACCCCGAGGGGCGCACCGCCGTGTTCGTCGGCGACCTCGTCGACCGGGGTCCCGACAGCCCCGGCGTGCTGCGCCGCGTGATGTCCATGGTGGCGTCGGGCACCGCCCTGTGCGTGCCCGGCAACCACGAGAACAAGCTCGGCCGCTATCTCGCGGGCCGCAAGGTCCAGCTCACCCACGGGCTCGCCGAGACCGTCGAGCAGCTGGAGCGCGAGGACGCCGAGCACCCCGAGTTCCGGTGGCAGGTACGCGAGTTCATCGACGGGCTGGTCAGCCACTACGTCCTGGACGGCGGCAAGCTGGTGGTCTGCCACGCCGGGCTGCCCGAGAAGTACCACGGCCGCACCTCCGGCCGGGTCCGCTCGCACGCGCTGTACGGGGACACGACGGGGGAGACCGACGAGTTCGGTCTGCCCGTGCGCTATCCGTGGGCCGAGGAGTACCGGGGCCGCGCCACCGTGGTCTACGGCCACACCCCCGTCCCCACCACCTCCTGGATCAACAACACCATCTGCCTGGACACCGGGGCCGTCTTCGGCGGGAAGATGACCGCGCTGCGCTGGCCGGAGCGCGAACTCGTGGACGTACCCGCCGAGAAGGTCTGGTACGAGCCCGTCAAACCGCTGACCACCGAGGCACCCGGGGGAAGGGAAGGCCGGCCGCTGGACATCGCCGACGTCCAGGGCCGCCGGATCGTGGAGACCCGGCACCTGGGCCGCGTCGCCGTGCGCGAGGAGAACGCCGCCGCCGCGCTCGAGGTCATGAGCCGGTTCGCCGTCGACCCACAGCTCCTCGCCTACCTCCCGCCGACCATGGCGCCCACCGCCACCTCCCGCGAGGACGGCTTCCTGGAGCACCCGGCCGAGGCCTTCGCGCAGTACGCCGCCGACGGTGTCGAGCGGGTCGTGTGCGAGGAGAAGCACATGGGCTCCCGGGCCGTCGCCCTGGTCTGCAAGGACGCCGGAGCCGCGACCGCGCGCTTCGGCACGGCGGGGCCCACCGGTGCGCTGTACACCCGCACCGGACGCCCGTTCCTGGACGACACGGCCATGACCGAGGCGGTCCTGGGCCGGCTCCGCACCGCCCTCACCGCCGCCGGGCTCTGGGAGGAGTGGGACACCGACTGGGTGCTCCTGGACGCCGAACTGATGCCGTGGTCGCTCAAGGCCGGCGGGCTGCTGCGCTCGCAGTACGCCGCCGTCGGCGCCGCGTCCGGCGCGGTCTTCCCGCCGGCCGTCGCCGCCCTGGACCAGGCGGTCGCCCGGGGCGTCGAGGTGGCGGGCCTCGCCGGACTCCAGCGGGCCCGCGCCAGGGACGCGGCCGCGTTCACCGAGGCGTACCGGCGCTACTGCTGGCCCACCGAGGGGCTGGACGGGGTGCGGCTCGCGCCGTTCCAGATCCTCGCCGTCCAGGGCCGCTCCCTGGCCTCCGTGCCGCACGACGAGCAGCTCGCCTGGCTGGACCGGCTCGTGGAGCACGACCCGACCGGGCTCCTCCGGATCACCCGCCGGCTCGTCGTCGACACCGGGGACGAGGCCTCCGTGCGCGCGGGCGTGGACTGGTGGCTGGAGATGACCGGGCGGGGCGGCGAGGGCATGGTCGTCAAGCCGCTCGGCGCCCTCGTCCGGGACGCCGGGGGCCGGCTCGTCCAGCCCGGCGTCAAGGTGCGCGGCCGGGAGTATCTCCGTATCGTCTACGGCCCCGAGTACACCCGCCCGGAGAACCTGGAGCGCCTGCGCTCCCGGTTCCTCGGCCACAAGCGCTCGCTGGCGCTGCGGGAGTACGCGCTCGGCCTGGAGGCCCTGGACCGGCTGGCGGATGGCGAGCCGCTCTGGCGGGTCCACGAGGCGGTGTTCGCCGTCCTCGCCCTGGAGTCGGAGCCGGTGGACCCCCGCCTCTGAGAGCCGTCCAACCCGTGGGCGATTCGCGGGGTGAACAGCGCTCCGCGCGGTGAGGATGAAGGCATGGGATTCCACGTCGACTCCGAAGCCGGGCGGCTGCGCCGCGTCATACTGCACCGCCCCGATCTGGAGCTGAAGCGGCTCACCCCCAGGAACAAGGACGCGCTCCTGTTCGACGACGTCCTGTGGGTGCGCCGCGCCCGGGAGGAGCACGACGGCTTCGCCGATGTGCTGCGCGACCGAGGTGTCGCCGTGCACCTCTTCGGCGATCTCCTGCGCGAGTCCCTCGACATCCCGGTCGCCCGGCGGATCGTGCTCGACCGGGTCTTCGACGAGAAGGAGTACGGTCCGCTCGCCACCGAGCATCTGCGGGCCGCCTTCGAGGAGTTGTCCTCCGAGGAGCTGGCGGAGGCGCTGGTCGGCGGCATGACCAAGCGGGAGTTCCTGGAGCGGCACAACGAGCCGACCTCCGTCCGCTTCCACGTGATGGACCTGGACGACTTCCTGCTCGGCCCGCTGCCCAACCACCTCTTCACCCGGGACACCTCGGCATGGATCTACGACGGGGTCTCCATCAACGCGATGCGCTGGCCCGCCCGGCAGCGCGAGACCGTCCACTTCGAGGCGATCTACCGGCACCACCCCCTGTTCACCGGCCCGGAGGCGGGCGTCTTCCACCACTGGTCGGAGGGGCAGGACGACTACCCCTCCACCATCGAGGGCGGTGACGTCCTGGTCATCGGGGAGGGAGCGGTCCTCATCGGGATGAGCGAGCGCACCACACCGCAGGCCGTGGAGATGCTGGCGCGGGGCCTTTTCGACGCCGGCTCGGCGCGCACCATCGTGGCGCTCGACATGCCCAAGGGGCGGGCGTTCATGCACCTGGACACGGTGATGACGATGATCGACGGCGACACGTTCACCCAGTACGCCGGTCTCGGCATGCTCCGCTCGTACACCATCGAGCCCGGCTGCGGCCCCCGTGAGCTGAAGGTCACCGACCATCCGCCCGAGCACATGCACCGCGCCATCGCCGCCGCCCTCGGCCTCGACTCCATCCGGGTGCTCACCGCCACCCAGGACGTGCACGCGGCCGAGCGTGAGCAGTGGGACGACGGCTGCAACGTGCTCGCGGTCGAGCCCGGGGTCGTCGTCGCGTACGAGCGCAACGCGACGACCAACACCTATCTGCGCAAGCAGGGCATCGAGGTGATCGAGATCCGGGGCAGCGAGCTGGGCCGGGGACGGGGCGGGCCGCGCTGTATGAGCTGCCCGGTGGAGCGGGGCCCCGTGGCCTGAGAGGCGTGCGACCGCCACCCCGTCCCTGTATAGGAATGCGGGCCATCGTATAGACTTCCGGTTCTGCCCGCGGGCAGTGCGCCGATCCCCGTCCGACCCCAGGAGCAGTCATCATGGCCATAGACCTCACCGGCCGCCACTTCCTCAAGGAGCTGGACTTCACCTCCGAGGAGTTTCTCGGCCTGGTCGCCCTGGCCGCCGAGCTCAAGGCGGCCAAGAAGACCGGGGCCGAGGTCCAGCGGCTGCGCGGGAAGAACATCGCGCTGATCTTCGAGAAGACCTCGACCCGTACGCGCTGCGCGTTCGAGGTCGCCGCCGCCGACCAGGGCGCCTTCACCACCTACCTCGACCCGTCGGGCTCCCAGATGGGCCACAAGGAGTCCGTGAAGGACACCGCCCGGGTGCTCGGCCGGATGTTCGACGGGATCGAGTACCGGGGCGACAGTCAGCAGGCCGTCGAGGAGCTGGCCGCGTACGGCGGGGTGCCGGTCTTCAACGGGCTCACGGACGACTGGCACCCCACCCAGATGCTCGCCGACGTGCTCACCATCACCGAGTTCCGCGAGGGCCCCGTCACGGGGACGGCCCTCGCCTACCTCGGCGACGCCCGCTTCAACATGGGCAACTCCTATCTGATCACCGGCGCCCTGCTCGGCCTGGACGTCAGGATCGTCGCCCCCGAGGCGTACTGGCCGGACGAGGCCGTCGTGGCGCGGGCCCGGGAGCTCGCCGAGGTCAGCGGCGCGACGATCACCCTCACCGGCGATGTCGCGGAGGGCGTGCGGGGCGCCGAATTCGTCGCCACCGACGTCTGGGTCTCCATGGGGGAGCCCAAGGAGGTGTGGGCCGAGCGCATCGCCGCCCTCGGGCCCTACGCCGTGACGATGGACGTCCTGCGGGCCACCGGCAACCCGGACGTGAGGTTCCTGCACTGCCTGCCCGCCTTCCACGACCTCGGCACCCAGGTGGGCCGGGACATCCACGCCCGGTACGGGCTGACCGAGCTGGAGGTCAGCGACGAGGTCTTCGAGTCCGCGCACTCGATCGTCTTCGACCAGGCGGAGAACCGGATGCACACGATCAAGGCCGTGCTGGTGGCGACGCTGGCCGGGAAGTAGCCCGGGGACGGGTTCGGACGCTTCGCATGCTCATGCACCCGATTGGGTGAACATGCGTGATGGTGGCTACGATGTCGCCTCTTGGTGGGGTTCGGGTTCACGATGCCCGGACCCCCTTCCCATGCGCCGCTCGCGGTCCCCACGGCCGCCGTGCACACCGGGAAACACCCCCCACTGCACCACCAGAGATGAGAACGTCCCGCATGAGTCCCGGTATGCCGCGTTCCGGCACCCCGCAGCACCCCGCCCCCTCGAAGCCGGGCCTGCGCCGCAAGAGCCCCGATCAGCTCATCGCCGAGTCCGGCGGCGACCTGGAGGGCCACGGCCTCAAGCGCACGATGGGCCTCTTCCAGCTCGTCTGCTTCGGGGTCGGCGCGATCGTCGGCACCGGCATCTTCGTCGGGCTGTCCGACAGCGTCGCCGAGGCCGGTCCCGCCGTCGTGATCTCGTATCTCCTCGCGGCGGTCACCTGCATCTTCACCGCCCTGTCCTTCGCGGAGCTCGGCAGCGCCATCCCGGTCTCCGGAAGCTCGTACTCCTTCGCGTACGCCGCCCTCGGCGAGCGCACCGCCTTCCTCGTCGGCTGGTGCCTGCTGCTGGAGTACGGCGTCTCGGTCTCCGCCGTCGCGGTGGGCTGGAGCCAGTACGTCAACGAGCTGCTGAACAGCCTGTTCGGCTGGGAGCTGCCCGCCGCCCTGTCCGCCGGGCCCGGTGACGGCGGTGTGGTCAACCTGCCCGCCGTCGTCGTGATCGCCATGGCCGCCACCCTGCTGGTGCGCGGCGTCCGCGAGAGCGCCACGGCCACCGCCGCCATGGCCGTCCTCAAGATCGGCATCCTGGTCGCGTTCTGCGCGGTGGCGTTCAGCGCCTTCCAGGACGACAACCTCATGCCGTTCGCGACCCACGGGCTCGGCGGCGTCACCGCGGGCGCGTCGCTCGCGTTCTTCTCCTACATCGGCTTCGACGCCATCACCACCGCCGGCGAGGAGGTCAAGAACCCCCGCCGCAACATCCCCGCAGCCATCCTGATCTGCATCGGCGTCGTCACCCTGCTCTACTGCGCCGTGGCGCTCTCCGCCATCGGCGCGATCGGCTCGGACGACGTGGCGAACAAGAGCGCCGCTCTCTCGATCGCCGTCAACGAGGTCACCGGCTCCTCGGTGGGCGGCGGCATCATCGCCTTCGGCGCGGTCGTCGCCATCGCCTCGGTGGTGCTCGCCGTGATGTACGGACAGACCCGCATCCTGATGTCGATGTCCCGCGACGGGCTCATCCCGCGCGTCTTCGAACGGGTCTCGCCCAGGACCCACACTCCGGTCGCCAACACCTGGATCGTCGCCTGCGTCTTCGCGGTCCCGGCCGCGTTCGTCCCGCTCGACGTCGTCGTGAACCTGACGACCATCGGCACACTCGCCACGATGGTCGCCGTCAACGTCGCGGTGGTGGTGCTCCGGCGGCGCAACCCCGAGCTGAAGCGGACCTTCCGGGTGCCGCTCCACCCGGTGAGCCCGCTGCTGGGCGTCGCCTTCTGCCTGTATCTGATGTACGGGACCGGCTGGACGACCTGGGTCCAGTTCGCGGTCTTCCTCGCCGTCGGCTCGCTGCTGTACGCCGGTTACGGGCGCAAGCGCTCCCGGCTGGTCAGCTCCCAGGGGACGGACCCGGCTGCGCCGGTATCGCCGGAAGCGTGAACCACACGGCCTTGCCGTGCTCCGTGGTGCGGTGACCGCAGGCGGAGCTGAGGGTCCGGATCAGCAGCAGGCCGCGGCCGTGCTCCTGCCAGGGATCGACCTCACAGCCCGGCTGCGGCCGCGACAGATCGCCCGGCGGGGCGGGGTCGCGGTCGTGCACCTCGACCTGGCATCCGGTGGGCAGCAGCTCCACGACCAGCTCGATGGGCTCACCGCCCAGCGTGTGCTCGACGGCGTTGGCCACCAGCTCGGCGGTCAGCAGCTCGGCGGTGTCGCTGTCGGCCGGGGCGTCGATGTCCGACAGCGCCGTACGGATGAGAGCGCGGGCGATCGGCACGGCCGCGGTGGAGTGCGGCAGGGCGATGCGCCAGGAGGCGGGGACGGGGACGTCGGGCGGCACGGCGGGGTTTCCGTTCGGGAGCGGGTCTTCCTCGAAGCGGGAGGTCTCGACTTCTGGGGTTCACGCGGTACTGGTGTCGGGACTTCCTGGTTTCCACCTTACGAACCGCTCCGGGCCGGCCATAGAGGCGGTCGGCCGGAGCAAAGGGGACTTTCGCCACAACGGTCTCACGGAGCTGTATGGCGATCTCGTGACGGCGGTCACGTAAGGGTGATAACTTCGAAGGCGGAACGCGACCCGCGCACGGCCGACGCCGGCCCGATCGCCGAAGGGGACCCCTCCATGAGCCCGTTTCCCAGCTCGGCCCCGAGCACCGAGGAATGGCGTCATCTGCGGCTGACCCGGGACGACGGTGTGGCCACTGTCACATTCGCCCGCCCCGAGAAACTCAACGCGCTCACCTTCGGCGCCTACGCCGATCTCCGCGACCTCCTCGCCGAGCTCTCCCGGGAACGTTCCGTCCGCGCCCTGGTCCTCGCCGGCGAGGGGCGCGGCTTCTGCTCCGGCGGCGACGTCGACGAGATCATCGGCGCCACCCTGGCCATGGACACCGCGCAGCTCCTCGACTTCAACCGGATGACCGGCCAGGTCGTCCGGGCCCTGCGGGAGTGCCCCTTCCCGGTCGTCGCCGCCGTCCATGGCGTCGCCGCCGGAGCCGGTGCCGTGCTGGCCCTGGCGGCGGACTTCCGGATCGCCGACCCGTCGGCCCGCTTCTCCTTCCTCTTCACCCGGGTCGGCCTCTCCGGCGGGGACATGGGCGCGGCCTACCTGCTGCCCCGGGTCGTCGGCCTCGGCCACGCCACCCGGCTCCTGATGCTCGGGGACGCCGTCCGCGCCCCCGAGGCGGAGCGGATCGGGCTGATCAGCGAGCTGGCCGAGGAAGGGCAGGCGGACGAGTGCGCCGCCGAGCTGGCCCGCCGCCTCGCCGACGGCCCGGCCCTCGCGCTCGCCCAGACCAAGGCGCTGCTCACCGCCGAGCTGGACATGCCGCTGGCCGCCTCCGTCGAGCTGGACGCCAACACCCAGGCCCTCCTGATGCACGGCGAGGACTACGCCGAGTTCCACGCCGCCTTCACCGAGAAGCGCCCCCCGAAGTGGCAGGGGAGGTAGCCGCCGTGCCGGCCCCCGAAGCCGTCCCGCACCCGGACGCGGCGACCGCCCCGCGCCGGGGCCCCTCGTCCGTGCGTCGGATCGCGGTCATCGGCGGCGGCCCCGGCGGGCTCTTCGCCGCGGCCCTCCTCAAACGGCTCGACCCGGACCGCACGGTCACCGTCTTCGAGCGCAACGCCCCCGACGACACCTTCGGCTTCGGCGTCGTCCTCTCCGACGAGACCCTCGGTGGCATCGAACACGCCGACCCCGAGGTCCACCGTGCCCTCGTCCGTGAGTTCGTCCGCTGGGACACCATCGACATCGTCCACCGGGGCCGGACCCACACCTCCGGCGGCCACGGCTTCGCCGCCCTCGGCCGCCGCCGGCTCCTGGAGATCCTGCACGCGCGCTGCGCCGGCCTCGGCGTCGACCTCCGCTTCCGCACCCCGGCCCCGCCCGCCGCCGAGCTCGCCGCCCACCACGACCTGGTCATCGCCGCCGACGGGGTGCACAGCGCCACCCGTGCCGCGCACGCCGACGCCTTCGGACCGGACATCACCGAACACCGCAACCGCTACATCTGGCTCGCCGCCGACTTCGCACTCGACGCCTTCCGCTTCGAGATCGCCGAAACCCCGTACGGCGTCATGCAGTTGCACGGATACCCGTACGCGGCGGACGCCTCCACCGTCATCGTCGAGATGCGCGAGGAGGTCTGGCGCGCCGCGGGGCTCGACACCTGCGACCCGGCCGAATCCACCGCCCGCTGCGCCAAGTTCTTCACCGAAGCCCTCGACGGCCGCCCCCTGCGCTCCAACCGGTCCTCCTGGCTCGCCTTCCGCACGGTCACCAACTCCCGCTGGTCGCACGGCAACACCGTGCTCATCGGCGACGCCGCCCACACCGCCCACTTCTCCATCGGCTCCGGCACCAAGCTCGCCGTCGAGGACGCCCTCGCGCTGGCCGCCTGCGTCGAGGAACAGCCGGACCTGCCGACGGCCCTCGCCGCGTACGAGGCCGAGCGCCGCCCGGTCGTCGCCTCCACCCAGCGCGCCGCCGCCGCCAGTCTGCGCTGGTTCGAGGAGCTGGCCACCTACGTGGACCAGCCGCCCCGGCGCTTCGCGTTCAACCTGCTCACCCGCAGCCGCCGGGTCACCCACGACAACCTCCGCCTGCGCGACGGCTCGTTCACCGCCGCCGTCGAGGAGGAGTTCGGCTGCCCGCCGGACACCCCGCCGATGTTCACCCCGCTGCGCCTGCGCGGCCTCGAACTGCGCAACCGCGTCGTCGTCTCACCCATGGACATGTACTCCGCCACCGGCGGGCTGCCCGCCGACTTCCACCTCGTCCACCTCGGGGCCCGCGCACTCGGCGGCGCCGGACTCACCATGACCGAGATGGTCTGCGTCAGCCCCGAAGGCCGCATCACCCCCGGCTGCACCGGCCTGTGGAACGACGAACAGGCCACCGCCTGGCGGCGGATCACCGACTTCGTCCACACCTCCGCGCCCGGCGCCGCCATCGGCGTGCAGCTCGGCCACTCCGGCCGCAAGGGCTCCACGAAGCTAATGTGGGAAGGCATCGACCAGCCTCTGGAGACCGGCAACTGGCCGCTGACGGCCGCCTCCCCGCTCCCGTACGAGCCCGGCGTCAGCCAGGTCCCGACGGAGCTGGACCGAACCGGAATGCTCACCGTACGCGAGCAGTTCGTGTCGGCCGCCCGGCGTGCCGCCGACAGCGGCTTCGATCTCCTCGAACTCCACTGCGCCCACGGCTACCTGCTCTCCGGCTTCCTCTCCCCGCTCACCAACCGCCGCACCGACGCGCACGGCGGATCACCGGAGGCGAGACTCCGCTTCCCCCTCGAAGTCTTCGACGCCGTACGCGAAGTCTGGCCGCGGGAAAGGCCGATGACCGTGCGGATCTCCGCCACCGACTGGGCCGAGGGCGGCACCGACGCCGAGGACGCCGTCACGATCGCCCGCGCCTTCGCCGACCACGGGGCCGACGCCATCGACGTCTCCACCGGCCAGGTCGTGGCCGAGGAGCGCCCCGAGTACGGCCGCTCCTACCAGACCCCGTACGCCGACCGGATCCGCAACACCGTCGGCGTCCCCGTCATCGCGGTCGGCGCGATCTCCTCCTGGGACGACGTCAACTCCCTGCTGCTGGCGGGCCGCGCCGATCTCTGCGCCCTGGCCCGCCCCCATCTGTACGACCCGCACTGGACCCTGCACGCGGCGGCCGAACAGGGTTACACCGGCCCCGGCGCTCCCTGGCCCCTTCCGTACGGTGCGGGCAGCCGCCCCCCGCCCACCGGCCGCGCCGACGGACCGAAGCCCCGGCTCAGGCCGGGCTGAGGCAGTCGTGGCAGCGGCAGGGGACCGGGTGCGGCGCGTCGCGCCAGTGCTCCTGGCGGTACCGCGGGGCCAGGCGCCCGAGCAGCGCGGCCAGTTCCTCGGCCTGCTCCCGCGTGGCCCATGACCCGTCGACGCCCGCCGCCGTCACGCGGCGCAACACCGCCGGGCTGTACACCGCGACGGGCCGGAAGGTGTGGAGATTGCGGGTGGCCATGTCGATGGTGATGTACGCCCCGGTGTGCCGGCCGCGCCCGATGGTGGTCAACTGCTCGTGCCCCATGCCGCCATAGGTGCCGACGACGTGCACCTTCGACCCGCCCCGGTACGACTTGGTCCCCGGCCGCAGCTCCTGCCCGCCGTCCCCGTACCGCCGCCACCGCACCACGTTCGCGGCGACGAGCCACAGCGGCTCCGTGGCCGCGGGCTCCTCGGTCCCCGGTCGCTCGCTCATGGGTTCCATGATCACGGGCTCCGCCGTCACGGGCTCCTCCTCAGCAGTGGCCTGTCCGCGTGGAGTCAGGCCATGCTTCATCCTGCCCGTGGGCAGGGGGCCGGGGCACCTGGATTTCAGCCCCGGCGGGGGTCACGGCCGCACATAGCGCTCCCCGGCGTCCCGCAGCCGCTCGTGCAGCCGGCCGAACACCTCCGCCGACCGGCCGCCCGGCCAGTCCGCGGGCAGCAGCTCCGACGGCAGACCCGGGTCCGCGTACGGGAGTTGCCGCCACGAGTCCAGGGCCAGCAGATAGTCCCGGTAGGCGGTCTGCGGGCGGGGCGCGTCACCGGTGCCCCCGGACGTCTCCCAGTCCCGCAGCACCGGCTCGTGCAGTTCCAGGAACTCGTGGTGCAGGCGCGCCACCGCCGCCAGGTCCCACCAGCGGGCCACCGCCTCGCGGGTGGCGGCGAAACCGAGGTGCTTGCCGCGGAAGAGGTCCACGTACGGGGCGAGTCCGAGCCGCTCCAAGGTGTGCCGGGTCTCCTCGTACAGCCCCGCCGGCGCGATCCACACCCCGGGCGCGGCCGTGCCGAAGCCCAGCCGGGCCAGCCGGGAGCGCAGCAGATGGCGCTTGCTGCGCTCCGCCTCGGGCACGGAGAACACCGCGAGCACCCAGCCTTCGGAGAGCCGCGGCGCACGCCGCCGGTAGATCCGCCGGTCGCCGTCGTCCAGCAGTTGCCGGGCGTCCGGCGACAGCGCGTACCCCGCCGAACCGTCCGCCGCGCGGGCGGCCACCAGCAGCCCGCGCCGCTTCAGCCGCGAGACGCAGGAGCGTACGGAGGGGGCGTCGACGCCGACGGCGTGCAGCAGACGGATCAGCTCCGACACCGCGAACGGGGCGCCGTCCGCTGGGCGGCCGTAGGCGCCGTAGAGCGTGACGATCAGGGAACGGGGGGTGCGCAACTCGGCCACGTGATCACTCTAGGGGTGCTGGTCCCGTAGCAGGAACCGCTGGAGTTTGCCGGTGGCCGTGCGTGGCAGGGACTCCCGGAAGACGAAGACCCGCGGGCACTTGTGCGGCGCCAGGTGGGCCTTCATATGGGCGCGCAGCGCGTCCGCGGTCTGCTCCGAGCCCTCCCGCAGCACCACGTGCGCCACCACGATCTCGCCGCGCAGTTCGTCCGTCCGGCCCACCACGGCGGCCTCCGCGACCTCCGGATGACGCAGCAGGGCGTCCTCCACCTCGGGGCCCGCGATGTTGTAGCCGGAGGAGATGATCATGTCGTCGGCGCGGGCCACGTAGCGGAAGTAGCCGTCCGGTTCGCGGACGAAGGTGTCGCCGGTCATGTTCCAGCCGTTCCGGACGTACTCCGTCTGCCGCGGGTCGGAGAGGTAGCGGCAGCCGACCGGGCCGCGTACGGCCAGCAGCCCCGCCTCGCCGTCGGGCAGTTCGTCCCCGCGCTCGTCCACCACGCGGGCCTGCCAGCCCGGCACGGGCACCCCCGTCGTGCCCGGCCGGATCGCGTCGTCGGCGGCGGAGATGAAGATGTGGAGCAGTTCGGTGGCCCCGATGCCGTTGATGATGCGCAGGCCCGTCGCCTCGTACCAGGCCCGCCAGGTCGCCGCCGGCAGGTTCTCCCCCGCGGACACGCAGCGGCGCAGCGCCGAGAGGTCGTGGCCGTCCAGCTGCCCGAGCATCGTGCGGTAGGCCGTCGGCGCGGTGAACAGCACCGAGACCCGGTGCCGGACCAGGGCGGGCAGCAGCTGCCGGGGGCCCGCCTGCTCCATCAGCAGCGTCGAGGCCCCGGCCCGCAGCGGGAAGACCAGCAGCCCGCCCAGGCCGAACGTGAAGCCCAGCGGCGGACTGCCCGCGAACACGTCGTCGGCCGAGGGGCGCAGCACGTGCCGGGAGAAGGTGTCGGCGATGGCCAGGAGGTCCCGGTGCAGATGCATGCAGCCCTTGGGGCGTCCGGTGGTCCCCGAGGTGAACGCGATGAGCGCGACCTCGTCGGCGGCCGTGTCCACCGCCCGGTACGGACCGGTCCTGGACGCGGCCAGCCGGGTCAGGTCCCCGGGCGCGTCCTCGCCGAACAGGGTGGTCCGCAGGCCGTCCACGTCCGCCTCGGCCAGATCCCGCACCGAACGGGCGTCGCACAGCGCGTGGCTGATCCGCGCCAGTGAGCAGATGGTGGCCAGCTCCGTCGCGCGCGCCTGCGCCAGTACGGTGACGGCGACCGCGCCCGCCTTCATGACGGCGAGCCAGCAGGCGGCCAGCCAGGGAGTGGTCGGCCCGCGCAGCAGCACCCGGTTGCCCGGCACCACGCCCAGGTCCTCCGTCAGCACATGGGCGATGCGGTCCACCGTCTCCCGCAGTTCGCCGTAGCTCCAGACGCTTCCGTCGCCGGAGCGCAGCGCCGGGCGGTCGGCGCCCCGTGCCTCGACGGTGCGGTCGAGCAGTTCGTGCCCGCAGTTCAGCCGGTCGGGGTAGCGAGGCGCGGGGTCCTCCAGGAGGAGCTTCGGCCACTGTTCCGGCGGCGGGAGGTGGTCGCGCGTGAAGGTGTCGGCGTGGGCGCCCGCGGCGGGCCCGGACGGCTCGGGATGCGCGCCGGGGACGCGTACGGACGCGTCGGCGGCGGCAGTGGGCGTGTTCGGCGAGGAATTCGGCTCCATGAAGGATCGCCCCCTTGTCGCCTTTGGAGCGTATCGTTTGAGTGACGGTAGTCAACGGTCCGCGATAAGACATGACGTGCGATGCGACGAGATGTCACGCGACGCGACAGGGCACGCGACACGACGCGACAAGAGAGGCGCCGCCATGACGGCATTCTCCCTCGAACCGGAACAAACCGCCTGGTGCGAAGAGCTCCGCACCCTCGCCGTGCGGGAGCTGCGCCCGCTGGCGGAGAAAGGAGAGCCCGGGCGCGTCAACCGCCCGCTGCTGGCCGCTCTCGGCGAGTCGGGTCTCCTCGGCCGGATGCTGGGCTCCGGGGCGCTGGACCTGTGCCTGCTGCGCGAGTCCCTGGCCCGGGGCTGCACCGAGGCCGAGACCGCCCTCGCCCTCCAGGGGCTCGGTACCACCCCGGTCGTCCAGGCGGGCACCCCCGCCCACCGCGAGCGCTGGCTCCCCGAGGTGCGGGCCGGGCGGGCCGTCGCGGCGTTCGCCCTGAGCGAGCCGGGTGCGGGCTCCGACGCGGCGGCCCTGGGCCTGGCCGCCGAGCACACCCCGGCCGGCTGGGCGCTCACCGGCGAGAAGTGCTGGATCTCCAACGCCCCCGAGGCCGACTTCGCCGTGGTCTTCGCCCGCACGACCCCCGGCGCCGGGTCCCGCGGCATCACCGCGTTCCTGGTCCCGTCCGACCGCCCCGGACTCACCGGCTCCGCCCTCGACATGCTCTCGCCGCACCCCATCGGCACCCTGGAGTTCGACGGCGTACCGGTCACCGCCGACGATGTGCTCGGCGAGCCCGACCGGGGCTTCCGCGTCGCGATGAACACCCTCAACCTCTTCCGGCCCAGCGTCGGGGCGTTCGCCGTGGGGATGGCCCGCGCCGCCCTCGACGCGACCCTCGACCACACCGCCCACCGCACGGCGTTCGGCGGCCCGCTGAGCGACCTCCAGGCCGTCTCGCACCAGGTCGCGGAGATGGCCACCCGCACCGAGGCCGCCCGGCTCCTGGTGTACGCGGCGGCCGCGGCGTACGACGCGGGGGAGAGCGGCGTGCCGCGCCGGGCGGCGATGGCCAAGCTGTACGCCACCGAGACCGCACAGTACGTCGTCGACGCCGCCGTCCAGCTGCACGGCGCCCGGGCCCTGCGCCGGGGCCATCTGCTCGAACACCTCTACCGCGAGGTCCGCGCGCCGCGGATCTACGAGGGCGCGAGCGAGGTGCAGCGCGCCATCATCGCCAAGGAGCTGTACGCGAACGGCGCCCACCGGTCCGAGCCCGCCGCCGAGCAGCCCGCCGCTCAGCAGCCCGGCACCGGGCAGCCCGTGGCCCAGCAGCCCGTGGAGCCCGCGGGCCTCACCCAGGAGCCGCCCGCATGAGTCCGTCCCACCGGATCAACCCGGCCGAACTCTCCCCGCCCACCGGCTTCAGTCACGCGGTCGTCGCCACCGGCCGCCACCTGGTCTTCCTCGCCGGGCAGACCGCGCTCGACCCGGAAGGCAAGGTCGTGGGGGACACCCTGCCCGACCAGTTCGCCGTGGCGCTGGGCAATCTGCTCACCGCCCTCCACGCGGCCGGCGGCGCCCCCGCCGACCTCGCCCGGGTCACCGTCTACGCCACCGACGTCGCCGACTACCGGTCCCACGCCGCCGAGCTGGGCCGGATCTGGCGCAGGCTCGCCGGGCGCGACTACCCGGCGATGGCCGTCATCGGCGTCGCCCGGCTCTGGGACGAGCAGGCGATGGTCGAGATCGACGGGGTCGCGGTTCTCCCGTGAGAGCCCGGCCCCCGAGTAGCGGCGGCGGGGCACCGGGGCGAGGCTGAAGGGGTTCGGATGCCGAGCCGATCAGGAGAGTCAGCGGTGACCAGCCGGCCGCCCCCGCGCCCCGCCGCCAAGTCCTACGACGGCGAGGGCATCGTCGTCGGCTTCGACGCGCACCGCTGCCTGCACGCCGCCGAGTGCGTGCGCGGGCTCCGCGCCGTCTTCGACGTCGACCGCCGCCCGTGGGTCCGACCCGACAACGCCCCCGCCGACGAGGTCGCCGACGTCGTCCACCGCTGTCCGAGCGGCGCGCTCCAGTACCACCGCACCGACGGGATGCCCGACGAGGTCCCGGACGTCCCCACCCACGTCTCCCTCGGCGCCGACGGGGTGCTGCACCTGCGCGGGGACCTGGAGGTCGCCACCCCGTACGGTCCGCGCCGCGAGACCCGGGTGATGCTCTGCGGCTGCGGCGCCACCGCCAACACCCCGTACTGCGACCACAGCGGTCCCTGCGCCGGACACGGCTGAGGCGGCTCCCGGAGACAGTGGCCGAGAGGCGCGCGGCGCGCCGGGCGGGTGAATCGGCCCGAGCGATATATCTGTATTTAGTGCCTTTTCTTCCGGATGTTCCGTCGCCCGCACCGGACACCCGTCTGTGATCGCGCTCATCGTCGCCCACTTCGCCCTGGCGGCCTGCGCGGGCCCGCTGGTGCACCGGCTCGGCCGACGGGCCTTCGTCCTGCTGGCCCTGCCCCCGGCAGCGGCCACCGTCTGGGCGCTCACCCGCTGGAGCACCACCGCGTCCGGAGGCGCGGACACCTGGTCCTGGCAGTGGATCCCGGACTACGGCGTCGCCCTGGACCTGCGCCTGGACGCCCTGGCCGAACTGATGGTGCTGCTCGCCGCCGGGGTCGGCGCGCTCGTCCTGCTCTACTGCGCCTCCTACTTCACCGACGACACCCCACAGCTGGGCCGCTTCGCCGGGAACCTCCTCGCCTTCGCGGGCGCGATGCTCGCCCTCGTCCTTGCCGACGACCTGATCACGCTCTATGTTTTCTGGGAACTGACCACGGTCTTCTCCTACCTGCTCATCGGCCACGGCAGCGAACACCGGCACAGCCGCCGCTCCGCCCTCCAAGCCCTCGTCGTCACCACGTTCGGCGGCCTCGCCATGCTCGTCGGCTTCCTGATCCTCGGTCAGGCCGCCGGCACCTACCGGATCTCCGAGATCGTCGCCGACCCGCCCGGGACGACCCTCGCCGTGTCCGTCGCCGTCGTCCTCGTGCTGTGCGGGGCCCTGTCGAAGTCCGCGATCTGGCCGTTCTCCATGTGGCTGCCGAACGCCATGGCCGCGCCCACCCCCGTCAGCGCCTATCTGCACGCCGCCGCCATGGTCAAGGCCGGCGTCTACCTGGTCGCCCGGCTCGCCCCCGCCTTCGCCGACGTCCCCGTCTGGAAACCCGTCGTGCTCGTCCTCGGCGGCGCGACCATGCTGCTCGGCGGCTGGCGTGCGCTGCGCCTGAACGACCTCAAGCTCGTCCTCGCCTACGGGACCGTCAGCCAGCTCGGCTTCCTCACCCTGCTCGCCGGGACCGGCAACCGCGACGCCGCGCTCGCCGCCGCCGCGATGATCCTCGGACACGCCCTCTTCAAGGCCCCGCTGTTCCTCGTCACCGGCATCGTCGACCACGCCACCGGCACCCGCGACCTGCGCGAACTGTCCGGCGTCGGCCGCTCCCTGCCGTACGTCGCCGTCGTCGGCGCCCTCGCCGCCGCCTCCATGGCCGCGCTCCCACCGCTGCTCGGCTTCGCCGCGAAGGAGGCCGCCATCGAGGCGCTGCTGCACGGCTCCGCCGCCGACCGGTGGTCGCTGGCCGTCGTCGTCGCGGGCTCCGCGCTGACCACCGCGTACACCCTGCGCTTCGTCTGGGGCGCGTTCGCCCGCAAGCCCGGCCTCCCCGACACCCCCGCCCACCGCGTCGGGTGGGTCTTCCTCGGTCCGCCCGCCCTGCTCGCCGCCCTCGGCCTGGCCCTCGGCCCCGGCGTCGGCTGGACCGACCGGCTGCTGGGCGCGTACGCCGACACGTTCCCGGCCGAGGCGAAGCCGTACCACCTCGCCCTCTGGCACGGGCTCGGCCCCGCCCTGCTCCTGTCGGCCCTCGCCTGGGCCGCGGGCGCCGTGCTCTTCCTCGGCCGCAACCACGTCACCCGGCTCTCCCGCCGGATCGCCTGGCCCACCGCCGACAGCGTCTTCGGCCATCTGCTGCTCGGGCAGGAACGTCTCGCCCTCCAGGTCACCGGCTTCATCCAGCGCGGCTCCCTCTCCGTGTACCTGGCCACCACCCTGCTCGTCATGCTCGGCGGGCAACTCGCCGTCCTCATCGTCGACACCCCCTGGGACGGGGCGGTGCGACCCCGGCTCTGGGACAACCCGCTCCAGGGCGCGGTCGCCGCCCTCACCTGCGCCGCCGCCCTGCTGTGCCTGACCGTGCGACGGCGCATGAAAGCCGTCGTCCTGGCCGGCCTCACCGGATACGGCACCGCCCTGCTGTTCGTCGTCCAGGGAGCGCCCGACCTGGCGCTCACCCAGTTCTGCGTCGAGACCGTTTCGATGATCGTCTTCGTGCTGGTGCTGCGCCGGATGCCCGTCCACTTCCACGAGACCGTCAGCACCTGGCGGCGGGCCGCCCGGATCCCCATGGCCCTCGCGGCGGCCGCCACCGTCGGCGTCGGCATGTGGGTCGCCGCCGCCGCGCGCACGGCCGAACCGGCCGGCGCCGCCATGGTCCGGGAGGTCGCCGACCACGGGCTCAAGGACGTCGTGGCCACCATCCTCGTGGACCTGCGCGCCTGGGACACGATGGGGGAGTCCGCCGTCCTCGCCGCCGCCGCGGTCGGCGTCACCAGCCTCATCTACCTGCACCGCCGCAGCGAGGGCACCATGGCCCAGGAGGAGCTGCGGGGCCGCACCGCATGGTCCCTCTCGGCGCACCACGCCTCCAAACTGCCGCGGGGCGACGACGCGGCCCCCGAACGCGGCTGGCTGGCCGCCGGAGCCACCCTCGCCCCCGAGCACCGCTCGATCGTCTTCGAAGTGGTGGCCCGGCTGCTGTTCCACCCGATCCTCGTGCTCTCGGTCTACCTGCTGTTCTGCGCCGAGTCCCTGCCCGGCGGCGGGTTCGTCGCCGGGCTGGTCGCCGGACTCGCCCTGATCACCCGCTACCTGGCGGGCGGCCGCTTCGAACTCGCCGAGGCCGCCCCCCTGCAACCAGGACTCTTCACCGGACTCGGCCTCTTCATCTCCACCGGGGTGGGCCTCCTCGGACTCGTCGACGGCACCGTCCTGCACGCCTTCACGTACTACGGAGAGCTGCCGGTCTTCGGCACCTACCACCTGAGCACCTCGGTCCTCTTCGACTTCGGCGTCTACCTGCTGGTCCTCGGCGTCGTCCTGGACATCGTGCGGGCCCTCGGCGCCAAGATCGACCGGCAGATCGAACGGGCGGCGGGCGTCCTCACCCCCGAGGGCGGCCCCGAGGCGGGAGGGTCCCCCCGATGACCGTCAGCGCCTCGCTCCTCGCCACCGCCGTCGTGCTCTGCGCCGTCGGCGGCATCCTCATGCTCACCCGCCCGCTGACCCGCATCCTGCTCGGCGCCGTCGTCCTCGGCAACGGCATCAACCTGCTGGTCCTCTCCTCCACCGGCCGGGCCGGAGCGGCGCCCCTGCTCTACGGGGTGTCCCTGAGCCGGATCACCGACCCGCTGCCCCAGGCCATCGCGCTGACCGCCATCGTCATCACCCTGGCCACCACCGCCTTCCTGCTGGCCATGGCCTACCGCAGCCACCAGATCACCGGCACCGACGAGGTCCACGACGACCTGGAGGACCGCCGCATCGTGCTGCGCGCCGAAGTCCTCGGCGAACGCGCCCAGTTGCGCGAACAGTTCCGGTCGGGGGCCGAGCCCACCGCCGAGGAGCGCGAACACTACCGCGAGGAGCGCCGACGGCTCCGCGACCGGCTCCGCGCCGACCGCGCCCGCCAGGCCCGGGGCCGCGACGCCTCCGGCAACCTCTGGAACGACGTGCTGGGCGCGGACCCGGAGGACTACGCACGCGACGGCGACGCCAAGGCGGACGACCGCTACCCCCGCGACCGAGGAGCCGACGGATGAACGCGCTCGTCCCCCTGCCCGTGCTGCTGCCCCTGTGCGCCACCGGCCTCAGCCTCGCCTTCGGCACCCGCCTGGGGCGCTTCCAGCGCTTCATCAGCGTCGCCGTGCTGACCGCCGTACTCGCGCTCTCGGTGATCCTCATGATCGCCGCCGACCGGCAGGGCCCGCTCTCCGTCCACCTCGGGGACTTCGCCCCGCCGCTCGGCATCACCCTGGTCGCCGACCGGCTGTCCGGGCTGATGCTCACGGTCTCCTCGGCCATCACGCTCTGCGTGCTCGTCTACTCCCTCGGCCAGGGCATGACCGACCGGGACAAGGAGACCCCGCTCGCCGTCTTCCACCCCGCCTACCTGATCCTCGTCTCCGGTGTCTCCTGCACGTTCCTCTCGGGCGACCTCGTCAATCTCTTCGTCGGCTTCGAGATCATGCTGGTCGCCAGCTTCGTCCTGCTCACCCTCGGCGGCACCGGGCCCCGGATGCGGGCGGGCTCCACCTACGTGATCATCTCGCTGTTCTCCTCGATGCTCTTCCTCACCGCCATCGCCATGACGTACGCGGCCACCGGCACCGCCAACTTCGCCCAGCTCGCGGGGCGGCTGGCCGACCTCCCCATCGGCGTACAGACCCTGATCCAGGCGCTGCTGCTGACCGTCTTCGCGATCAAGGCGGCCGTCTTCCCGGTCGCCGCCTGGCTCCCCGACTCCTACCCGACCGCCCCGGCCCCCGTGACCGCCGTCTTCGCCGGACTGCTCACCAAGGTCGGCGTCTACTGCATGCTGCGCACCGAGACCCTGCTCTTCCCCGGCAACCGCCTCGGCGACCTCCTGATGGCCATCGCACTGGCCTCGATGGTCATCGGCATCCTCGGCGCGGTCGCCCAGACCGACCTGAAGCGGCTGCTCTCGTTCACCCTGATCAGCCACATCGGCTACATGGTCTTCGGGATCGGCCTCGCCACCCGAGAGGCGTACGGCGGGGCCATCGTGTACGTCGCCCACCACATCACCGTCCAGACGACCCTGTTCCTCGTCGCCGGGCTCCTCGAACGCCGGGGCGGCACCACGGAGCTGACCCGGCTCGGCGGGCTGGCCAGGGCCGCGCCGATGCTCGCCGCGCTGTTCTTCGTCCCCGCGATGAACCTCGCCGGGATCCCCCCGCTGTCCGGCTTCATCGGCAAGCTCGGCCTGATGCGCGCCGGCGTCGCCGACGGCGGCGGCTGGGCCTGGCTGCTGGTAGCGGGCTCGGCCGCCACCAGCCTGCTGACGCTGTACGTGGTCGCCAAGGTCTGGAACCTCGCCTTCTGGCGCGCCGCCCCGCCCGGCCAGGCCGCCGCCGGAACGGTCCTGGAGTCCGGCGACGACAGCGACGACGACCCGGACGCGGGCCCGGACCGGATCCGCGGCACCGGTGACGAGGGCATCGCACCGGCCCCCCGCCCGGCAGGGCGGGCGGCCGTAGCCGCGACCCTGCACGAACGGGCCGTCATCACCACCAGTCGACTGCCCCACCCGATGACCGCGGCCACCGCGGCGACCATCGCGATCGGCCTCGCGTTCACGGTGTTCGCCGGCCCGTTCACCGCCTTCACCGACCGCACGGCCGCCGAGATCCTCCGGCGGACCCCTTACGTCCAGGAGGTGCTGGGCCGGTGAAACGCATCCTGCGCCTCTCGTTCCGCAACGCCGACCTGCCGCCGCTGAGCTGCGAACTCGGCACCCGCCGACGGGTGCTGGACCTCCCGCTGATCGCCTGGCTCACCCTCATCTGGGTGCTGCTCTGGTCCACCCTCACCTGGGCCAACGTCCTCACCGGCCTGGTCGTCTCGGTCGCGGTCTGCCTCGCCTTCCCGCTGCCCCGGGTCGACCTCGGACTGCGGCTCCACCTCTGGGGCATCCTGCGCCTGGCCGGCTATCTCTTCTGCGACATGTACACCTCCGGGGTGAAGGTCACCCGGCAGACCTTCTTCGGCCTGCCGCACCGGGCCGCCGTGATCGGAGTGCCCCTGCGCTGCCGCGGCGACCTGATGCTCGCGGCCACCGCCGTCGCCGTCTCCAACGTCCCCGGCGGCTCCATCATCGAGATGCGCCGGGCCACCGCCACCGTCTTCCTGCACGTCCTGGACGCCGACCGGCCCGAGGAGCTCGAAGCCGCCCGGCGCCAGGTGTGGCGGATCGAGGAACTGACCGTACGGGCCTTCGGCACCCCCGACGAGATCGCCCGGGTCGCCGAACCCCCGCCACCGCCCCAGCTCGCCGCAGGGAGACCCGCACCATGACCGTGCCCGAACAGGTCGACCACGCCCTGCTGACCACCGCCGTCGTCCTGATCCTCCTCGCCGGGGCCCTGCTGCTGGCCCGGATCTGGCGCGGGCCCTCCATGCTGGACCGGGCGATCTCGCTGGATGTCTGCGCCGCCCTGATCATCGCCGGAATCGCCGCCAAGTCGGCGTTCGCCCGGGACCCGTTCTACTTCCCGATCATGCTGGTCCTGGCGTTCCTCGGGTTCACCGGCTCGGTGGGCATCGCCCGCTTCATCGCCGTACGCGACCGGCCCCGCCCCCCGCGCCCCGAAGACAACACCGAGGAGGGCCCGCGATGAGCGTCTGGCACCAGATCGCCGACACGGCCGGCGCCGCACTGCTCCTCGTCGGCGCCGCGATCTGTCTCCTCGGGGTGATCGGCATGATCCGCCTCCCGGACGTCCTCTCCCGCAGCCACGCGGCGACCAAGCCGCAGACCCTCGGCATGATCCTGGTCCTGGCCGGGGTCGCGCTACGGTTGCGCGGCGGCATGGAACTCGCCACCCTCGGTCTCATCGCCTTCTTCCAGATGCTCACCGGCCCGGTGGCCTCGCACCTGGTGGCACGTTCCGCGTACCGCACCGGCCAGATCGAACACGGTGATCTGCTCTTCGACGAACTCGACGAGCAGCTGACCGACGGCACGTGACCGCCGAACCCGGACCGGGCCGCGGTGCCCGCCGGGCGTAGGGTCGCGAGCGATGGCGCATCGCGCGTGCCGAGCGGGGACAGGGAGCCATGACGTACGGAACGGTCACGACGGTCAGCAGCAGCGGCGGGCACACCTTCGGCAAGGTGAACCGGGACAGCGTGACGCTGCTCGCCGGACTCGGGGTCGAGGGGGACGCCCACGCGGGCGAGCGGGTCAAGCACCGCTCCCGGGTCGCGCAGGACCCCACCCAGCCCAATCTGCGGCAGGTCCACCTGATCCACGAGGAGCTGTTCACCGAGCTGGCCGAGGCCGGTTTCACCGTGGCTCCCGGGGAGCTGGGCGAGAACCTCACCACCCGGGGCATCGACCTGCTCGCCCTCCCCACCGGCACGCGCTTGAGGATCGGCGACGCGGCGGTCGTCGAGGTCACCGGCCTGCGCAACCCCTGCCTCCAGATCGAGGCCTTCCAGGAGGGGCTGCTGAAGCAGGTCGTCGGCCGGGACGCGACGGGCGCGGTCGTGCGCAAGGCCGGTGTCATGAGCGTGGTCCGCCGGGGCGGTGTGGTCCGCCCCGGCGACACGATCGCCGCCGAACTCCCCGGGGGCCCGCACCGCCCGCTGGAACGCGTCTGAATTCCCTCGCCGCCCTGTCCCCGCCAAAGCGCCCACGGGCCGGTGTCCGCATGCCATGATGCGGGCAATGCCGGACGCTGGGGGGCGTATGGGAAGCACGGGCACAGTGCTGCGCGAATTGCGCGGCGCACAGAAGAGCGCCAAGGGCGTCTCGCTCTACTCGCGGTACGTGAACCGGCCCGCCGGGCGGATGCTCGCGGCCGGAGCGTACCGGGCGGGTATGACGCCCCATCAAGTGACGTTGGCCAGCGCGCTGTTCACCTACGGCGCAGTGGTGTCGGTCGCGCTCGTCGGGCCGTCCTGGACGCTCGGCGTGCTGGTCTGGGCGGCCCTCGCGGTCGGCTTCGCCCTCGACTCCGCCGACGGGCAGCTCGCCCGGCTCACCGGCCGGGGAGGCCCCGACGGGGAGTGGCTGGACCATGTCGTGGACTGCGGCAAGCTGCTGCTCGTCCATACCGCCGTCCTCATCTCCTTCTACCGCTTCGGGGAACTCCCTTCGGAGGCATGGCTGTTGCTCCCGCTGGGCTTCCAGCTGGCGGCGGTGGTGACCTTCTGCGCGGGCCTGCTGCGCGAGCAGCTCGGCAAGGCGGCGGCGAGTGCCCGGGGCCCGTCCTGGGCGGTGCCGGCTTCGGGGGCGAACGTCTCGCGGGTGCGGGCCGTGGCGCTGCTGCCCGCCGACTACGGGGTGTTCTGCCTGGTGTTCCTGCTGCTCGGCGCACCCGGGGCGTTCCGCGCCGGGTACGCCGCGCTCGCGGTGGTGCACACGCTGTTCCTGGCGGTCTTCCTCGCCAAGTGGTTCAGGGAGCTGAAAGCGCTCCGGGCCGGTTGACGAGCACGTCCAGTGCCCGGCGCAGCTGGGTGCTGGACGTGTGCACGGTGTACGGGAAGTAGACGACCTCCACGCCCACTTCGGCGAAGTCGCGTTCCAGCTTCTCCCCCTTCTCCGTGCCCCGCCAGTCGTCTCCCTTGAAGATCACGTCGAACCGGACCTGCTGCCAGGTCTCGACCTTGTCCGGCACGGTCTCCACGAACGCGGCGTCCACGAAGCGGACACTGCGGACGATCTCCAGTCGTTCGCGGAGCGGAATCATCGGCGTGTGGCCCTTGGCGAGGGCGGCCATCTCGTCCGACACGACCCCCGCGACCAGGTAGTCGCACTGACTGCGGGCGTGCCGCAGGATGTTGAGGTGCCCGACGTGGAACAGGTCGTACACCCCGGGTGCGTAACCCACCCTGTGCTGCACCATCCGTATCTCTCCCCCCACGGTGAACGTGATCCGGTGATGTTCCAACGACCTTACTGTGAAGAACACTTGTGCAAGCCGTGAACGGATAAGCTCGACAGGGGCTGTTCCCCGGTGGGGGCAGCGGTTGTCGTGGGGGAAGGCGATCGTCCGATGTCCGAAGAGTCAAGACCCGGCCCGTCGCGAGGCCGCCGACTTCTGGTGGTTTCGACCAACTACGCGCCGGAGCTCACGGGAATAGGCCCGTACGCCACCCAACTGGCCGAGCACTGGGCCGCGTCGGGCGCCCGGGTCCGGGCGCTCACCGGCATGCCGCACTACCCCTCCTGGCGGCTGGAGGAGGGGTACCGGGGCGTCTGGCGGACGGTGGAGATACGCGGCGGCGTCGGCGTGCACCGGCGCCGCCACTACGTACCGCGCCATCAGACCGCGCTCAGGCGTGCGGCGTTCGAGGCCAGCATCCTCGCCACCGGGCTCTTCGCCCCGCCGCCCGGCCGCCCGGACGCCGTCATCTCCCAGATGCCCAGCCTCGCCGGCGGCGTCATCGGAGCCCGGCTCGCCCGACGCCACGGCGTCCCCCACATCCCCGTCGTCCAGGACCTGATGGGCGCCGCGGCCGCGCAGAGCGGCATCCGGGGCGGCGGCAGGGCCGCCGCCGTCGCCGCGGCCGCCGAGCGGTACGCGCTGCGCGGGGCCGCCCTCGTCGGCGTCATCCACGAGAGCTTCGTCCCCGGCGTCACCGCGCTCGGCGTCGACCCCGGCCGCATCCGCACCGTCCCCAACTGGACCCATGTGCGCGGGCCCTCCGCCGACCGGGCCGCGACCCGCGCCCGGCTCGGCTGGCCCGAGGACACCCCGGTCGTCCTGCACTCCGGCAACATGGGCCTCAAGCAGGGTCTTGACGTCCTGGTGGACACCGCCCGCCTCGCCCCCGACGTCCGGATCGTCCTGATGGGCGACGGCAACCAGCGCGACGCCCTGCGCGCCCGCGCCGACGGGCTGCCCAACGTCGAGTTCCTGGAGCCCGCACGGGCCGAGGAGTTCACGGACGTGCTCGCCGCCGCCGACGTCCTCGCGGTCACCCAGCGCGCCTCGGTCCTCGACATGAGCGTCCCCTCCAAGCTCACCTCCTACTTCACCTCCGGACGCCCCGTGATCGCCTCGGTCGCCGACGAGGGCGGCACCGCCGACGAGGTCCGCCGCTCGGGGGCAGGGGTCCTCGTCGCTCCCGAGGACCCGGCCGCCCTGCTCGCGGCGTTGCGGAAGCTGGCCGCCGATCCGGCCGCCGCCGAGACCCTCGGGGCCGAGGGCCCGCGCTACGTCGCCCGCCACCTGAGCCGGGAGGCGGGCCTCGCCCGGTTCGACGCCCTGCTCGCCGAGGTCCTGCCGGACGCACAAGGGAGCCTTCGCCGATGACACCACATCACCGCGCCCCGGACGACCAGGACGAGCCGGCGCTCCTGCGCGACCAGTTCCGTCAACTCCTGCGCTACCGCTCCCTGCTGGCCTGCGGAGTCGTCGTCGGTCTGCTCGGCGGCGGCTATCTCGCCCTCGGCGGCGAGGACGCCTACACCGCCACCGGCGAGGTACTCGTCCGCTCCGCGATCTCCGACCCCTTCGCCGCCGGATCCACCGCGGACAAGGGCATCAACATCGGCTCCGAGCGTCAGACCGCCGTCAGCGACACGGTGGGCACCCTGGCCGCCGGAACCCTCCTCAAGGCGGGCGACGACGTCACCGCCCGCAAGCTGCTCGCCGGACTCCAGGTCACCAACCCGCCCAACACCCTCACCCTCCGCTTCTCCTACACCGGCGCCACCCCCGAGCAGTCCCGCGCCCGCGCCGAAGCCCTCGCCAACGCCTACCTGGCCCACCGCAAGGCGCGCACCGAGGAGAGCATCGAGAACATGGCCGGTGGCTACCGCGCCCAGCTGAAGCCACTGGAGGAGAAGCGCGACCTGCTGGAGGAACAGGCCGGAGCGGCGGCGGCCGAGGACGTCAGCAGCGCCCGCGCCAACATCATCGTCGCCATCTCCGAGCTGAGCCGGAAGATCTCCGAGCTGAAGGCCCTGGACACCACCCCCGGCTACCTCAACAAGAAGCCCGTCGCCCCCACGTCGCCCACCGGCCCCGGACTGCCCCTGCTCCTCGGGCTCGGCGGCGTCGTCGGCCTCGCGCTCGGGCTGCTGCTCTCCTGGGTGCGCCTCGTCTTCGACCCCGCCGTACGCTCCCCCCGCGAGCTGGTCCACTCGCTCGGCGCACCCCTGCTCGGCACCCTGCCCCGCGAACGCGCCGCCGCGGGCAGCCTGCTCGCCATCGGGCGCGGCACCTCCCGGCTGGCCGAGGAGTACCGCGCCGTCGCCTTCCGGCTCGCCTACGACCCGTCGTTCGCCGAGAGCCGTCGCCTGCTGGTCACCGCCCCGCGCGGCGACAGCACGGCGGCCGCCGCCGCTGCCGCCAACCTGGCCGCCGCCTTCGCCGAGATGGGCCGTGACGTCCTGCTCGTCGAGGCCGACCTGCGCACCCCCTCGCTCGCCCGCGCCCTGGGCTCCGCCGCCCACGAGGCGCGCCCGCCGCGCTGGGCCGCCGAGGAGGGCGGCGCCGGCTGGCCCACCGGCCGCCGCACCCATGTGGACGTGCCCGGGTCCGGGGCCTTCGCCCTGGTGCCCGGGACCACCGTCGACAACGTCCCGCGCGCCCTGACCTCCCCGCCCGTCGGCCGCATCGTCGCCGAGGCCGACCGGGCCGGCAACGTCGTCATCGTCCTCGCCCCGCCCGTCCTGTCCTACGCGGACGCGGTCGCCCTGGTCGACCGGGTGGAGGGCGTCATGATCGTCTGCGACCCGCGCGAGGTGCACCGCAGCGACCTGGAACGCATCCGCGAGATCATCGGAGCCTCCGGAGGCTCCGTGCTCGGCGCGTTGCTCCACCCGGGCCGGGGCCGGCTGCGCCGCGCGCGGCGAGGGCCGAAGCCGCCCCGACGACGGGGCGGTGGCGGCGGCGGGCCCGCCCCCACCGCCGAGCCGGACGCCCCCGGGATCACCGGCGACCCCGCCGACACCCTCGGTCTGCGGACCTTCACCCTGCCTGCCTCCCGCCGGTGAGAGCCCGCACCGCCGTCCTCTGCTCGGTCGCGGACCAGGGAGTGGCGGCGCTCACCAACATCCTGGTGCTTCTCGCCGCCGCCCGGCTCTCCACCCTCACCGACTTCGCCCGCTTCTCCGCGGTGTACCTGGTCTTCACGGTGCTCCTCGGCGTCTCGGGCGCGTACACCGGGCAGCCCCTCGTCCTCAAGCGCGGCACGGGGGAGGAGACCCGGTCCGCCTGCCGGTCCGCCGTCGCCTTCACCGTCCTCGCCTCGGCCGCCCTCGGCGCGCCGCTCGCGGCCGTCTGCGTCCTCGTCCCCGGCGACACCGCCCGCGCGCTGCTGATGCTCGGCCTCGTGCTCCCCGTGGTGCTGGGGCAGGACGCCGGACGGTACGCCTTCTCCACTCTCCAGCTGCCCCAACTGGCCCTGACAGGGGACCTGGTGCGGCTGGTCTGCGTGCTGGGGGCGCTCGCGGCACAGGACTACGGGGCGTCCCCGGCGCGCCTGATCGCCGTCTGGGGCCTGTCCGCCCTGCCCGCCCTCCTCGTGTCCGCCGCCCTCCTCCACCGGGCCACGGCACGGGCCCCGCTGCGACTGCGCCCGATGCTGCGGCGCGGCCACCTCGGGCAGCGCTTCACCGTCGAGTTCGGCGTGGGCAACGCGACCGGCCAGCTGTCCGTGCTCGGCCTCGGCGCGGTCGGCAACCCGCTCCTCGTCGGCGCGCTGCGCGGGGCGACCACCCTCTTCGGACCGCTCAACGTGCTCTACACCTCGGCCACGTCCTTCGGGCCCCCGCTGCTCGGCCGCATCGGCGATGAGCGCCGCCGGGTCCGGGCCCTCGCCGCCCTCGCCGCCGTCCTCGCGGCGACCGCCGGGCTCTGGGCCACCGTGCTCGTCCTGCTGCCCGAGCGCACCGGACGCGCTCTGCTCGGCGACACCTGGCCCACGGCCGCCGCCCTGCTCCCCGCCACGGGCAGCCAGTACGCGGCGATGGCCGTCGGCACCTGCGGGCTGCTCGCCCTGCGCATGCTCGACCCGCGCACCACGCTCTCCATCCAGGTCGTCTTCTCGCTCACCGCCGTGGCGTTCCTCGCGGGCGGTTACGCCGTCGGGGGCGTCCCGGGAGCCGCCTGGGGACTGGCCCTGGGGTCGCTCTGCAAGGCCGCCGCGACCTGGACCGCGGTGGCCCGGCTGCGCCGCCGGGGACCGGCGCCCGTGGAGCCGGTCAGCGCCGACGCCCTGCCCTCCGCTCCCTGAACGTGGTGATCAGCACCAGGCACAGGGCCGCTATGGCGAGCTTTCCCGCGGCCTGGAGCAGCGGGCCGCGCAGCAGGATGAAGGTGTACCCGGCGATCAGCGGCGCGGCGATGGCCAGCACGCTCCCGGGGCCGGGCCCCGCCCGGGTGACGGCGAGCGCGTACCGGCGGTCGGTGCGGGCCGCCGCGTAGCCGATCAGCGCCAGACCGCCCGCCATCCCGGCCGGGCCGAAATCGACCCAGAACTCCGTCCACAGCGGGGCCGAGAGGTTGGTCATCCGCAGCCCCATCCACTGCCCCACCCGGACCCCGGTGTCCTCCGGCTTCCCCTTCCACACCGCGCGCGGCACGAAGAACAGCGCGGAGCCCGCCAGTTGGCGGCCATAGGTGTGGCCCCGGGTGTCGACCCACGAGATGGTGTTGGCGAACATCACCATCTGGTCGTAGTCCTTGGTCACCAGCGGATCGAAGACCGAGGCCGACTGCACGGCCCGCTGCCCCCCTTCCTCGTACCGGAACCTGTCCGCGTACGGGAACACCACCAGCGCCCCGACCACCCCCGTCGTCAGCACCGTGCGGTAGAACGCCGCACTGCTCGGGAACGCGGTGAACACGAAGGCCATCAGCACGGTCAGGAACCAGTAACGGGCGTTGGAGACCGGGTTGTTCACCACGAGGTTCAGCGCCGCCAGCGCCACCCACACCAGGACCGTGGAGGGGGTGCGCCGGGCGCGGCGGGAGGTCGCCAGGCGACGGGTGTAGAACAGCAGCGCCAGCAGCGCCGGGACCTGGCCGAACCCCTTGATGAACGCCGAGCCCACCTGGGAACCCTCCGCCCCCACCCCGCTCGCCGCGACGGTCTCGTTGATCTCCTGCCGGCTGGAGAAGAAGACCGCGGGCCCGCCGAGCTTCAGCACGTAGAACGCGCTCGCCGCGAACGCCAGCAGCACCAGCAGCCGCAGCCGCAGCGGATGCGCCAGGGCCGGCTTCCTCCCGCCCGGGCCCCGCGCGGAGGGCGCCCGGCGCCGCAGCGGCCGCCGCGACGCCAGCAGCGCCCCCAGGTCGTAGGCGGCACACCCCACCAGGACCATCGCGATCGCGGTCACCAGGTCCTGGCGCGGCCCCACCATCGGCGTCGGCGTCTGCCCGATCACCACCTGGGCGAACGGCGCCACGCCCATCGCGATGTACACGAACATCCAGAAGACGCCCTGGAGCAGCCGCCGCCGGGTCGAGAGGATCATCGTCGCCAGCCGGGCCCCCGCATAGCAGGTCAGCACCAGCTGGAGCCAGTACGCCGTGTCCCGGACCCCGCTGCCGGGCTGGGCGGCGATCACCGCCGGCAGAAAGCACACCAGCCCCAGGGTGAGCGGCACGGACAGGGCCCGCGACAGCATCGCCCACGCGATCGGCGCGGGCGCGTCGGCGGCCTTCCCGCCGGTCGGCGTGCGCGCCGACGTGTGCACCGACGTCATGCGTCCCCCGATCAGTGAACCGCTGAACACTCTAACGAATCAGCCCACTTGAGGGGATGTGATGACTAGGCTGTGAACAGTCGGCCGAGGTTGAGGGGAACCCTGGTGAAAATCCTGCATGTTGTCACTCTTCACACTCCGGACCACGCCTTCGGCGGTCCGACCCGGGTGGCCTTCAACCTGTCCAGGGTCCAGCGGGCCGCCGGGGACGACGCCCGCGTCATGGCCCTCGGCGACGGCTTCCCCGGCGGCGAACTGCCCAGCCGGGTCGAGGGAGTTCCGGTCCACCTCTTCCAGGCGCGGCATCTGCTCCCGATGTTCGAGGTCAGCGGGATCACCTCCGCCGGGCTCCTGCGCACCGCACACCGCATGATGCGCGGCGCCGACCTCGTACACGTCCATCTGATGCGGGACCTGGTGACCCTGCCCGCCGCGCTCCTCGCGCTCGCTTCCCGGACGCCCCTGGTCGTCCAGACCCACGGCATGATCGACCCCACCGAGAAGAAGGTCGCCCAGCTCACCGACGTGCTCGGGGTCCGCAAGGTGCTGCGTGAGGCCGATGCCGTCCTGCACCTCACCGAGATGGAGCGGGTCGATGTGAACGCCGTCGCCGCCCCCGTCCCGCTCACCCGCACCGTACGGCTGGTCAACGGGGTGCGCCCGCAGGAGCGCAAGCCCGCCCGCGACCCCGGCCGCCCGCCCACCGTGCTCTTCCTCGCCCGGATCCAGGAGCGCAAGCGGCCGGAGGACTTCGTCGCCGCGATGCCGCACGTCCTCGCCCGCCACCCGGACGCCCGCTTCGTGCTGGCCGGTCCGGACACCGGCGCGCTGGCCGGCACCCTCGCCCTCGCGCGGAAGCTGGGTGTGGCCGACTCCCTCGACCATGTGGGCCCGTTGGAACACGACGAGGTCCTCGCCGCCGACCGCGAGGCCGATGTGTACGTGCTGCCCGCGATCGAGGAGCCGTTCCCGGTCTCGGTGCTGGAGGCGATGTCGGTCGGCACCCCGGTCGTCATCACCCGCACCTGCGGACAGGCCCCCGATGTGGCGGCGGCGGGCTCGGGCCGGGTCATCGACAGCCGCGTCGGCGAGGACGCGGCCAACGCCCGGAAGGTCGCCGACGCCATTCTGGAGCTGCTGGCGCCGGAGGCGGCCGAGCAGGCGGGCAAGGCCGCCTGGGAGCTGGTGAACGAGCAGTTCACCATCGAGGCCATCACCGCCACCCTCCGGCGGACCTACGAGGACGTGGTCCGCCGGAGGCGGGGGTGAAGCCGTACCCGTCAACGTAGGGGCTTCTCCCTGGATTTGAGAGCGATCTGCCAGCGGTAGAAGCTCATCGCCAGCGCGAAGTCGAAGCCCGCGCGGCCGTCCAGGAACCCCCGCTTGTAGAGATACATGTAGGCGAAGGACACCACCGGCTTGAACGGCGCCTTGTGGAACAACTGCCCCTGGCGCGACTTGACCTGCCGCACCTGCTCCTTCACCTCGGGGTGATGCTCCAGCCAGGCCTCCCAGTCCGAGTAGCGGTTGTGCCGCTCGAACCAGGCGGTCACCGGGTCGAGGTCCTGGTGCTCGATCGGATGGGTGAGCGTCCCCACCGTCGCGGCGACCGGCTGGTAGTGGCCCTCCACCTCACCGATGCCGGGGGCGTCGAGGTCCCCGACCTCCGGGTAGTGGCAGCGGGTCCGGTCGGTCAACGACCGCTTGCGGATGGTGTATCCGTGGCGCAGCCGCTTCCCGGAGAACCAGTAGCCGAGCGGTATGTCGTACGCGGCGGGCTTGGGCGCCGCCGGGTTCCGGAAGGTCTCCCGCAGTTCGGCCAGCAGCCCCGGGCTGAGCCGCTCGTCGCCGTCGAGCAGCAGGATCCAGTCCAGATCGGTACGGACGTTCTCCAGGCACCACTGCTTCTTGCGCGGGTGGCCCCCGTCCCAGGTGTACGTGACCACCTCGGCCCCGCACTCCTCGGCGATCTTGACGGTGTCGTCGGTGCTGTGGGAGTCCACCACCACGACCGCCTCGAAGTGGCCGAGCACCGATCTCACCGCCTCCGCGATGTTCAGGCCCTCGTTCTTCGTGGGGATCGCCACGGCTATCGGCAGCTTCGGTGTTCCTGCGGTCATCCCTCGGCTCCTTCGGGCAGCCAGGCGTAGCAGCCTGTGGAAGTGAACGTGCGCGCGGACTTCGGGATCGTGATCTTCCGGGAGACGCCGGTGTCGGAGGAGCCCGAGGACAGTTCCCTGCCGTCGGCCCCGGTGATCTGCCAGGAGCAGGCCGCGGTGGGGGAGGCGGACCGGTAGCCGCCCGGCCGGAGCTTCTTCCCGGTGTGGGTGCCGTCCGGATAGGCGTGCGCCGCCTCGTCCACCAGGTCCTGGTGCCGGGGGCAGAGCCCGGCGACCGCGTCCGCCGCGTCCGGGATCTCGCCCGTCGCGATGGCGCCGACGGCGGTGTCCCGGTCGGCCTTGACCAGATAGCGGAGCTTGTCGCAGGTCTCCTGGCCGGTCTCGAGCACGGCGGCCGGGTCCATGCCCTTCGGCACCCGGTCCTCCAGGTACTCCTTCTGCTTCTTCGTGAACGTCCCGGTGGCCGGGGTGATCGCGTCGGACGGCGTGTTCGGGCCCGTGGCCGGAGCGGAAGGGCCGGCCGTCGGCTCCTCGGGCTCCCCGGCGGAGGGCGTGGCGGGCGGGGCGGGCGTGGAGGCGGACGGGCCGGGGACGGCGGGCCCGGAGGCCGCGGGACGCTGGGCGTCCGCGGCCTGCGGACCGTTCCCGTCGGCGGACGAGCCGCAGGCGGCCAGCGCCGCCGTCATGACGACGACGGCGCCGGCCAGGAACGGGTTCCTCATCTGATCAGCTGTTCCTCAGTGCGTAGTGCGCGCTGACCTGCGAAGCGCTCAGCGCGGTCGGGTAGACGGCGGTCTCGTCGATCTGCCCGGCGAAGAAGTTGCTGGTCGGACGGTTCGGCCAGCCGGACAGGTTGTCACCGCCGACCCGCCAGTAGCCGGGGTTGCCGTCGTTGTTGGAGACCAGGATGTTCGACGCGCGCAGCTGGCCGTCGACGTACAGCGCCATGCCCTGGCCCAGGGGGCCCTGGGTGGCGACGACGTGGTGCCACTGTCCGTCGTTGTAGGCGGCCGGGGTGGTGATGGTCCGCGCCCCACCGCTCTGGACGCCGAACACGAGCCGCCCGTCGTTGCGCATGTAGACGTTCTTGTCCTGACGGGTGCTGTTCTGCTGGGTCTTGTTCCCGAAGCCGATGATCTTCCCGCCCCGGGTGGTGGTGGTCCTGATCCAGGTCTCCACCGAGAAGCGGGCCGGTGCGGCGTGCTGCCGGTTGCTGTACGCGTATTCATCGGTGCCGTTGAAGCCGATCGCCGTCGAGGGGCCGGAGACCGCCGCCGGGGTCTGCCGGTAGGCGGGGCCGTTGCGCAGGAAGCCGTTGTTCAGGTTGCCGCTGCTGTCGTGGGCGAACGTGGACGTGTCCTCGTCGTAGCGCCAGTAGAGGTGGGCCCCGTCGGATCTGACCCGCGCCGGGTACGCCTCCGTCGCGTTCGCCACGGTCGCGGACCGGGCCGGGGACTTGGCGCTGGTGTTGGGGCCGTCGCTCGCGGTGATCCGGTACGAGTGGGTCTCGCCCGGCTCGACGTCGGTGTCCGTCCAGGTCAGCTGGGGCCGGTCCCAGAAGACGGAGTAGCCGGTCGTCGTGTGGACCGGGGTGTTCGAGCCGTCCTTGTAGATCCGGTAGGTCAGCTCCCCGTCGTCGGTGTCGAAACTTGTCTGCCAGTTCACGTCGATCTGCCCGGGCGTCAGCGTGGACAGGCTGACGTTGGGCACCCAGGGCGAGCCCGTGTCCGGGCCGTCCGCGAACCGGGTCAGCCCCTGCTGCGGCCTGCTGTTGACGGTGGTGAACTCGCCGCCCACCCACAGGTAGTGGCGGCCCCCGCTGCTCGCCTGGCTCATCACACGCGGCCCGACCGGCTCACCGATGCCGTCATTGGTGTCCGGGAACCACGGCAGCAGCTTCGGATCGTCGACCGACTGGGCCAGCAGATGCTTGCGCTGCTGGTCGGGGAAGGCTCCCATACTGGCGCAGTCATGGGCGTGGCTGCCGCTGTACAGCACGCCGGAGTGCACCAGCACCGCCTGGGTCGCGCCGAGGCAGGTGTCCCGCCAGCGCTGCTGGAAGTCGTCGAGGTTCAGGGCGATCCGGCCGTCGAACACGCCGCCGCCGGTGCCCTCGTTGCCGGTGTAGAAGCCGGTGGCGTCGGTGGTGATGTCCTGCACGGTGGAGTTGTTGTGAATGAACCCCGGGTAGGACTTGGTGAGTTGTCCGGTGGTCGCGTCGACCACGGCCAGGGCGTGGGTGGTGGTGCCGTTGATGCGGAAGAAGTCGCCGCCGAGCAGCACGTGTCGCCCGTCCGGGGTCAGCTCGACGGCCCGGGCCACCTCGTCGGCGTTGGCCGTGAAGGGCAGCAGCGACGCCCCGGCGGCGGTGACGGCGGCGAACTTGTTCCTGGTCTGGCCTCCTACGCTGTTGAAGTCCCCGCCCAGATAGACCGTGTCGGCGGTGACGGCGAGCGCCCGCACGGTCGCCGTCACGGAGATCTTGAAGTCGTGGCGGGGAGCGCAGGTCGCGGTGTCGATCGCCACGATATTGCTCACCCCGACTCCGTTCACCGCCCCGAACTGACCGCCCGCGTACAGGGTTTCGCCGTCCGGGGACAGCGCCAGGGCCCGGACGGTCGCGGTCCCCGAGGAGATGGTGAAGGACAGCGAACAGTCGGTGGGCGCCCCGGTCGCCGCGTCGAACGCGGCGAAGTTCACCGCGGGCTGTTCGCCCGTACCGGGAGCGGCCGTGGGGGGCCGCAGGGTGGAGAAGGTGCCGCCCGCGTAGACGACGCCGTCGCCGGCGGCCATCGACCAGACGATGCCGTTGGTCTGCCAGGTGGTGAGGTCGTCCGCCGTGATGGCGACCGGCGGTGTCAGTGCCGCCGCCGCGGTGGTCCCGGCCGCGGTCGCGGTCAGGGCTCCGGCCAGCAGGCCGAGAGCGGCGGCAGCGGCCCGCACACGGCCGCGTCCTCCGGTTCTCTGCCCCGTACTTCCGTTCATCATTCAGCTCCGAAGGTGAGATTCGTGCTGCGGCCGGGAGGCCGCGGATCCTGCCTCGTCCGACCGGGCGAGCGGACTGTCCGTCCCGCTGCCGGTCGGTACGAGTGAGTAGGCGGAGCCGAGGGGCCCGCCCGGTGCCGGCGCGGAGAGCTCCACCGAGGGGTCGGTGGAGACGGCGGTCGCGCCGGTGATCGTCCCGGGCACGGACGCGGCACGCGCCGGCCGGGAGGCAGTGGTGAGTGCTGGATCGGGCCGGGCGCCGGGGAATCCGGCGCCCTGTGTGCCGACTTGTCGGCGGAGCCGGACACCGGGCCGGTCGCGCCGACCGGGCGGTCGCGCGCCACCGTGCCGCCCGGCCGGTTCATCGGTCCACCCGGACGGCGGCCCCGGTCAGCTGGTCGTCCAGCCGGCGGATGTCGGCGTCGACCATGATGCGGGCCAGCTCGCGCGACTTCACCGAGGGCTTCCAGCCGAGGAGCGTCTCGGCCTTCGACGCGTCCCCGATCAACGCGTCGACCTCGCTGGGGCGTTCGTACTTCGGGTCGTAACGCACGTGCTCGCGCCAGTCCAGCTCCGCGTGCTCGAAGGCGAACTCCAGGAACTGCCGGACGCTCACGCCCTCACCGGTGGCGACCACGTAGTCGTCGGGGGCGTCGCACTGGAGCATCCGCCACATGGCGTCCACGTACTCCGGCGCGTATCCCCAGTCGCGGACCGCGTCCAGGTTGCCCAGGTTCAGACGGTCCTGGAGCCCGGCCTTGATCCGGGCGACGCCCCGGGTGATCTTCCGGGTCACGAAGGTCTCGCCCCGGCGCGGCGACTCGTGGTTGAAGAGGATCCCGTTCACCGCGAACATGCCGTACGCCTCGCGGTAGTTGACCGTGGCCCAGTAGGCGTAGACCTTCGCCACGCTGTACGGGCTGCGCGGGTGGAACGCGGTGTCCTCGTTCTGCGGGGGCGGGCTGGCGCCGAACATCTCGGAGGACGAGGCCTGGTAGATCCGCGTCTGGATGCCGCTGGCCCGGACCGCCTCCAGGAGCCGGACGGTGCCGAGGCCCGTGACGTCTGCGGTGTACAGCGGGGCGTCGAAGGACACCCGCACATGCGACTGCGCGCCCAGGTTGTAGACCTCGTCGGGCCGGATGTCGCGCAGCAGGTTCACCAGGGCCACTCCGTCGGTCAGGTCCGCGTGATGCAGGACGAAGGAGCGCTCCGGCTCCTCGGGACCCTGGTAGATGTGGTCGATCCGCTCGGTGTTGAAGCTGGAGGAACGGCGTATGAGCCCGTGCACCGTATACCCCTTGTCGAGCAACAACTCGGCCAGATACGAACCGTCCTGGCCGGTCACTCCGGTGATGAGCGCGGTCTTCACCACGATTCCCCCTTCTCTGCTGGTCGCTTCGACGGCGACGTTCACCGACATTTCGGTATTGGAGCGTTCTGCGGTGACGCGTCACCGCAGTCCCTTTCTGCTGGCACAATCCGAGCCATGACGACCGAACTCCCCGTCCCCTCCAAGGAATCCGCCCGCTCGCTACTGCGGCCCGGCTCCCGCGTGTTCGTCGCGGGACACCGTGGCCTGGTCGGCTCGGCGGTGGCCCGCCGCCTCGCCGACGACGGTCATGAGGTGCTCACCCGCGGCCGCGACCTCCTCGACCTGCGCGATGCCGCGCGGACCGGGGCGTATCTCAAGGAGGTCCGCCCGGACGCCGTGGTGCTGGCCGCCGCCAAGGTCGGCGGGATCATGGCCAACAGCACCTACCCGGTGCAGTTCCTGGAGGACAACCTGCGCATACAGCTCAGCGTGATCGCCGGCGCGCACGCGGCCGGGACCGAGCGGCTGCTCTTCCTCGGCTCCTCGTGCATCTACCCCAGGCTCGCGCCCCAGCCGATCCGCGAGGACTCGCTGCTCACCGGCGAGCTGGAGCCCACCAACGAGGCCTACGCCCTCGCCAAGATCGCCGGAATCGTCCAGACCCAGTCCTACCGCCGGCAGTACGGCGCCTCCTACATCAGCGCCATGCCCACCAATCTCTACGGACCGGGCGACAACTTCGACCTGGAGACCTCGCACGTCCTGCCCGCGCTGATCCGCCGCTTCCACGAGGCGCGGCGGGACGGGGCCGACGAGGTGACCCTGTGGGGATCCGGCACTCCGCGCCGCGAGTTCCTCCATGTCGACGACCTCGCCGCCGCCTGCGTGCGCCTGCTGGAGGCCTACGACGGCGACGAACCCGTCAACATCGGCTGCGGCGACGACCTCACCATCCGTGAACTCGCGGAAACGGTCAAGGAAGTGACGGGCTACCAGGGGCGCATCGGCTGGGACACCACGAAGCCCGACGGGACGCCCCGCAAGCTGCTCGACGTCACCCGCCTCACCTCTCTCGGCTTCACGCCGCGGATCCCGCTGCGCGACGGCATCGCCCGCACCTACGCCTGGTGGCTCGGGCAGCTCCCGCCCGGACAGTGACCGTTCGCCGCCGCCGGGAGGCGTCTCGCGGCGGCACACCGGTCGCGCTCCTCGCATCCGCACGCCCGCCGCTCTCAGTACGCCCCGCGGCCGTCGGTGACGGCGCGCACGGTGCGGGCGAGGAGTCCCATGTCGATGGCCACCGACCAGTTGTCGACGTACCAGAGGTCGAGCGAGACGGTCTCCTGCCAGGTCAGATCGGAGCGGCCGCTCACCTGCCACAGGCCTGTCAGCCCAGGCTTCACCGCGAGCCGGCGGTGTTCGCGCTCGTCGTACCGCGAGGCCTCCTCCGGCAGAGGCGGCCTCGGGCCCACCAGTGACATCTGGCCCAGCAACACGTTGAAAAGCTGCGGTAGTTCATCGATCGACGTCCGCCGGAGCATCCGTCCGACCGGCGTCACCCGGGGGTCGCCGCGCATCTTGAAGAGCGGTCCGTCGACCTCGTTGCTCGCGGCCAGCTGTGCCTTGAGCTTCTCCGCGTCCGCCACCATCGTGCGGAACTTCCACATGGTGAAGGGCCGGTTGTGCCGCCCGTGCCGGACCTGCCGGTGGAAGACCGGGCCCCGCGAGGTCAGCCGGACGCTCAGTGCCACCGCCAGAAGCAACGGGGTCAGCACCAGCAGCCCGAACAGGGCCCCCGTACGGTCCAGCGCGTTCTTCAGCACGGCCTGCGGGCCCCCGCGCAGCGGCGGCGCGATGTGCAGCAGGGTGAGCCCGGCCGCGGTGACGGGACGCACCCGCTCGGCCGCCACCCCGGACAGCTCCGAGACCACGGAGAGGGCGACGCCCCCGTCGTGCAGCCCCCAGCCGAGCCGGCGCAGCCGGTCGCCGGTCAGCTGGGGTCCGGGAGCCACCAGTACGAGGTCGGCCGCGTGGGCGTAGACGGCACCGAGCACCGTCGTCACGTCGTCGTCGGCCGGGCGGGACGCGAGGCGCCCCGGCACCTGCACACCGTCCAGCTCCAGCCGGGCGGTGCCCACCGGAAGGGCGGCGACCAGGGAGTAGCCGTGATCCGTACGGGAGTTGAGCAGCTCGGCCGCCCGGCCCACGCTCGATGGCTCGCCGACCAGCAGCACCCTGCGGGTCGGGTGGCCCCGGCGTCGGGAGAGAGGCCACCGGCGCAGCCCCGCCACCGCTGTGGCGATCAGCAGCCCCGGCGCCACGGCCACGACGGCCGTGGCCGGGTCCACCGGGCTTCCCGCCGCCGTGTGCAGCACGGCCAGCAGGCCGATGAGCGCGAGCCAGTCCCGGGCCGGGCCGAGCGCGCCGCCGGGCCCGGCCCCCGGCCGGTCCGTGTACCGCCCCCGGGCGCCGCGCAGCCCGGCCCAGATCAGCCCCGCCACCGCCGCGGCCACCAGCGGGCGGGGCTGGTCGCCCGCCCGCAGCAGCAGCCAGGCCGGACCGGCCAGGCCCAGCAGGTCGGTCAGCGCGGCCAGGGCCGGGCCGGGCGCCGGCTTCCGCCGGGCGGGCGCCCGCCCGGCCGGGTCGCGCTGTGCCGTCGGGGCCCTCCACAGCTGTTCCAGGGCCGCCGTGCGATTCCGGGACGCGGGGGTCCGGGGGCGCGGCGCGCCCCGGATCCCCACCGTTCCGGGTAGGTCGGTATCAGGTATTTCGACATGCCCCATGAGCCCCCCAGCCACAGTCGCACCCCCATGAACGGGACGTATCCGCCGATCCCATGGGGTGACGGACGCGCCCTCGCTCGGTGCACGATATCCACACACGTGGCATTTCGCTGGAGTTCCCGTGAAGTTCAGACGGCTCGGTCCAGACGCCTCCGTTCGGCTGGAACCGTCCGATGTCGCCCTGTGCGCACGGATGTTGATGGATCGACAGACGGGTAAGCGCTTGTGCCGGGCGGCGTCGGGGGGCGGTCCGCGGAGGCCCTGGCTCCGGTGGGGGCGTCCCCGGCCGTCGTCGCCGCCCCGGCGATGTCCGGGGGGCCACGGAAGCCGGCGCACTCCGCCGTGCTCGCCGCGCTCACGGCGCGACCGGCCCGGTTCCTCACCCGCGGATCCCGCCCCGCCCGGGAACGGCACAACCGCGGTGCCCCGGCCGCGCCCGCCGGCCCGTGGTCAGCGCACCCCGTCGGGCCGGAACTGCACGCTGATGCGCGGCCCGACGGCCCGCGCGGTCTTGGGGACCGCGTGCTCCCAGGTGCGCTGGCAACTGCCGCCCATGACGATCAGGTCGCCGTGTCCGAGCGGTCTCCGGACGGGGGCGGGGCCCGGGCGGCGCGGTCGCAGCGCGAGGTGCCGGGGGGCTCCCAGGGAGAGGATCGCGACCATCGTGTCCTCGGTGCTGCCCCGGCCGATGGTGTCCCCGTGCCAGGCGACCCCGTCCCTCCCGTCCCGGTAGAAGCAGAGCCCCGCCGTGGTGAACGGTTCGCCCAGCTCGGCCGCGTAGTGCTCGCCGAGCCGGGTGCGGGCCGGCTCCAGCGCCGGGTGCGGCAGGGGGTCGCGGCGGCCGAAGAAGGCCAGCAGCCGGGGGACCGCCACCACACGCTCGTACATGACGCGCTGCTCGGCCCGCCAGTCGACCTCGCGCACCAGCGTCTCGAACAGGGTGTCCGCGCCCCGGAGCCATTGCGGCAGCACGTCGATCCAGGCCCCGTGGCCCAGATCGGTACGCCGCACTCCGCTCAGGGGGCCGACGTCGGCCTCGGCCTCCTGGTCGAAAAGTGAGCTTTGCAGGTGTACGGCCATGAGGAGAGCCTAACGCTATTCGAGCAGGTGTGCGAATAGGAGGGTCCGGTGGGCCGTCCCGGCGAGGCCGGGACGGCCGGGTGCGGGCCTCCGCGCGGACCGGCCGCCCGTAGCGGCGGACGAGCGCCGCGACCGGAGCGGAGGGCAAGCGCTCACCCCGGACGCCTGTTCGGCTACCGTTCCCCCCGTACCAGCGGACGTCTCCAACCCGTGTCGCTCTCCGAGGAGTTGCCTTCCATGCCGCAGATCACCGTCGACTACTCCGGCACGCTCGCTGCGGCCTTCGACCGTCAGGCCTTCGCGCTCGCCCTGCACCCGCTCGTCGCCGCCACCGCCGACGCCCGCCCGGAGGCCTGCAAGACCCGCTTCCGGCGGGTCGAGGACTTCGTCATCGGCGATCGGACCGAAGGCCATGCCGTCCTGCACGTCGAGATCGGCCTGCTCCACGGCCGCACCGACGAGACCAAGATCCGCCTCGCGGACGCCGTACTGGCTCTGATCGCCGCCCGGGTCAAGCCGGTCGACGGCGTCACCCTGCACTCCTCCGTCGAGGTCCCCAACCTGGACGCGTCCTACCGCAAGCGCTGAACGGTCACCGCGTCGGGCGGGCAGGACCGGAAGGCCGGAACAACGAATGAGTGGAGTGACAGACATGCGTGGAGGCAGCGTCGCCGTGGTCGGCGGCAGCATAGCGGGGTGTGCCGCGGCGCTGGCCGCGTCGCGCGGGGGAGCGGAACGGGTCACCGTCCTGGAACGCGCCGATGCCCGGCTCCGTGACAGGGGCGTGGGCATCGCCCTCCACAGCGACCGGTACGAGGAGTTGAGGGCGGCGGGATATGTCGCTCCGGAGATGCCCTGGGCGCCGCTGACCCGGCGGGTGTGGAGCGTGCGGGACGGCGAGGCCGATCACGGCCGGGTCGTCGGCGAGCAGCCCTTCCCCTTCCGCGCCTACAGCTGGGGTTCCCTGTGGAGCGAACTGCGCCGCCGGGTGCCCGAGGAGGTCTCCTACCGGTCCGGCGCGGTCGTCACCGAGGTGGAGCCGGACGCCGACGGGGTGACGCTGCGGCTCGCGGACGGGCACCGGGAGCGCTTCGACGCGGTGATCGGGGCGGACGGTTACCGCTCGGTCGTCCGCGAGGCCATGTTCCCGGGGGCGGCCGCCACGTACGCCGGATACGTCGGATGGCGCGGGACGTCGCCGGACGTCGCGGACCTGCCGTCGGACGGCCACGACGCGCACAACATCGTCTTCCCCGGCGGCCACTGCATGATCTACCGCATCCCGGACGGCGTCGGCGGACACGTGCTCAACTGGGTGCTCTACACCGCGCCCCCCGAGGCCGACGGCCACCACCCCGACCTGCGGGCCCCCACCTCCCTGCCGCCGGGCCGGCTCGACTCCGAGCTCACCGCGCACCTGCGGGCCCTGGTCGCCGACCACTTCCCGCCGTACTGGGCGGCCAGGGTCCTCCGCACACCCGCCGAGACCACCTTCATCCAGCCCATCTACGACCTGGAGGTACCGCACTACACCTCGGGACGGATGGTGCTCGTCGGCGACGCCGCCAGCGTCGCCCGGCCGCACATCGGCGGCGGCAGCGTGAAGGCGCTCCAGGACGCCACCGCCCTGGAGGCCGCCTGGCGGGCCGGGGGCAGTTGGAAGGAGGTCCTGGAGAGCTACGACGCCGGGCGCGGGCCCGTCGGATCGGCCATGGTCGCGCTCGCCCGCCGCATGGGCGCCGCGCAGGTCGAGAACACACCCGACTGGTCCTCCATGGGCCGGACCGAGTTCGACGCGTGGTGGCAGGAGCAGAACAGGGGATCCGACCGGCGCAGCGGCTTCGGCGGTCACAGCATGAGGGCCGGGTAGCCCGTCCCGGGCGGGAGGAGGGCGGTCCCGTACGCGCCGCGCCCCTCCCGCCCGCGGGTCAGACCGCCGTCGGCGCCAGCTCCAGCGCCGCGTGCAGCGCGGTGCCGTCGGCGCGGGCGTCCGCACCGTCCATGCGCAGCGCCGTCCGCCCCGAGGTGAGGACCGTGATCGCCCCGGCGGACGCGACGGCCTGGGCGGGGCTGGGGGACACGAGCAGGACGGCGATGCCCTCGGCCGCCAGCGTGGCCACCAGCTCGTGGACCTGGCGGACGAGCACCGGCGCGAGGCCCTCGGTCGGCTCGTCGAGCAGCAGCACCCGCGGCGAGCCGAGCAGGGCGCGGGCCAGCGCCAGCATCTGCTGTTCGCCGCCGGACAGATCCGTACCCCGGTTGCCCCGGCGCTCGCCCAGCCGGGGCAGCAGCTCCACGACGCGCGCGGGGGTCCACACTCCGGGCCGCTCGGTGTCGCCCCGGCGCGGCGGACGGTACGACAGCCGCAGGTGCTCGTCGACGGTGAGCCCGGCGAACACCCGGCGCCCCTGAGGTACGAGTCCGATGCCCGCCCGGGCGATCCGGTGTGCGGGCTGCCCCGTCACGTCGCGGCCGTCGAGGCGTACGGTTCCGGCGCTCGGGCGCGTCAGCCCGGCGACGGTGTGGACGAGGGTGGTCTTGCCGGCGCCGTTGTGGCCGACGACGGCGTGGACCGTGCCGGCGGGCACCGACAGGTCGAGCCCGTGGAGGACGGTGCCGCCGTGGTACCCCGCGGTCAGGCCGGTGATGTCGAGCATCGGGCGTCGGTCATCCTCTCACTGGTGCGGTGGACGGTCCGGCGGACCCGGCCCCCCGGCGCGGTGCGGCGGCGCCGGCTTCCCGGCCCGGGGCGGCGGCCGGACCCGCCGCCGGGCCGGCGCCGTGGTACGCGTCGCGGACCTCGGGATGCGCCAGCACCTCCTGGGTCGGGCCGGTCACGAGAACCTTCCCGGCGGCCAGCACCGTGACGGTGGAGGAGAACTGGGCGACGACCTCGACGTGGTGCTCGACCAGGATGACCGCGACGCTCGGCGGCAGGCCGTCGAGGATGGAGAGCAGCCGCCCGATGTCGCCGTCGGTCAGCCCGGCCGCCGGCTCGTCCAGGAGCAGCAGCCGCGGGTCGCCCGCCAGCGCGGCGGCGAGGTCGAGCATGCGGCGCTGCCCGTGCGAGAGCGTGGCCGCCGGCCGGTGGGCGAGGTCCGCCAGGCCGACGGTCTCCAGATGGTGGCCCGCGGACTCGGTGTGCAGCCGGTAGCGGGACGGGCTGCGCCAGGCCCCGCGACGCTTCGGGTGGTGCGGCCAGCCGGCCAGGACGACGTTGTCCAGCACCGACAACTCACCGATCACCGAGGGCTGTTGGAAGCTGCGGGCAATGCCGAGCCGACTGCGCCTGGCCGTCGGTGTCCGGGTGATGTCGGCGCCTTCCAGGGCGATGGTGCCGTGGTCGGGCCGGTCCGTGCCCGCGATGAGGTTGAGCAGGGTGGTCTTGCCGGCGCCGTTGGGGCCGATGACGGCGTGCCGGGCGCCCGCCGGCAGCCGCAGGCTGACGTCGTCGACGGCGGTGAGGGTGCCGTACCGGCGGGTGAGCCGGGTGAGGTCCAGTACGGGAGGCTCCGGTGCCTCGGCGGTCGGTGCTGGTGTCATGGGGAGACCTTTTCGGCGGGGTTCGGGGCGGGCGCCGACGGGGGCCGGTCCTCGGTCACCGGCGGCCCGGACGGCGGCCCGCTCCCGCCGCCGGAGCCGCCGAGCAGACCCGCGAGGCCGCGCGGCAGCACGTACACGGTGGCGACGAAGAGCACGCCGAGCAGCAGCGGCCCGTGGCCCGGCCAGGAACCGGCGACCCAGTCCCGGGTGGCGACGATGAGCCCGGCGCCCAGCAGGGCGCCGATCACGGACGTCGAACCGCCGATGACCACCGCCAGCAGGGCGAACGCGGCGATCTCGAACCCGACGTCGGCGGGGGAGAGGTACTGCTGGACGGTCACCATCAGCGAACCGCCCACTCCGGCCAGGGCGCCCGCGCAGACGTGGGCCACCAGCAGGTAGCGGCCCACGGGGTGCCCGGAGGCGCGCATCCGCGCCTCGGCGCCCCGGGTGCCGGTCAGCAGCTTCCCCGCCGGCGAGCGCAGGACGAGCAGGGTGACGGAGACGGCGACGACGGCGACGGCGAGCGCGTAGTTGTACAGCTCGCTCTCCTCCAGCATCCCCTCCCCGCCCCACAGCGCCCGCGTGGCCGGGAAGCCGACGAGACCGTCGGCGCCGCCGGTGACGGACTTGAGCTGGTTGACGACCGCGCCGGTCAGCTCGCCGATGGCGAGCGTGATCATCAGGACGGTGGTGCCACGGGCCCGGATCACCGCCGGCCCCACCACCGCGGAGAAGACGGCGGCGGCGAGCGCCGAGAGGACGATCTGGACCGGACCCACGGTCCACCCCGCGTCCGCGAGGTTCGCGGTGGCGTACGCGCCCACGGCGAACGGCGCGGTCTGCCCGAGGGTGGGCAGTCCGGCGTAGCCGGTGAGGATGGTGACACTGACCGCGAGCAGCCCCAGGGCCAGGGCGGATCCGGCCAGCGAGATGCTGTACGCGTCGAGCAGGGCGGGCAGGGAGATCAGCACGACGAGCAGGACGAGCAGCGGGGCCGCCCGGCGCCACGCGGCCCCGCCCGGCAGCCGCCCCGTCCACGCCGCCAGGCGACCGGCGTGCCCGCGGGGCGCCGCGCCGGAACGGTCCGCCCCGGTCGCCTCCGACGCGGCAGGTGTCCCCGACGCCGCTGCCGCTCCCGGCGGCCGGGGCGTCCCGAGCGGCCGTCGTCGCAGACGGCCGGCCAGGTGACTCCGGAGCCGGGCGACCGGATCCGGGGCGGGGCCCTCGGGCCCGTGCGCCGTCGCCGGCTCCGCGAAGCGGGAGCGCAGCACCAGCACCGCCGCCATCGCGGCGAAGAGCAGGTACGGCGCCAGATCGGGCGCCAGCGAGACGCCCAGCGTCTGCACCTCGCCCACCGCGACCGCCGCGAAGAAGGTCGCCCACAGGGAGCGCAGCCCGCCGAGCACGACCACCACGAGGGACAGCATCAGCACGTTCTCGGACGTACCGGGGCCGGGGCCGATGATCGGCGCCCCGAGCACGCCCGCCGCCCCGGCCAGCGCGCCCGCCGCCGCGAGGACACCGGTGTGCACCGCCCGGGGGTTGTGACCGGTGGCCGCGAGCATCTGCGGATCGTCGGCGGAGGCCCGTACCGCCGCACCCATCCGGGTCCGGGTCAGCACCCAGGTCCCGAACGCCGCGAGCAGCACGGCCATCACGATGAAGCAGAGCCGGTAGGCGGGGTAGCGGTGCCCCAGCAGCGTCACCGAGGAGTCGAGCGCCTCGGGGACGCGTACGGGCAGTTCGTCCGCCCCGAAGAGCTGGATGAGCAGATCACCGCCGATCAGGGCGAGCCCGAACGTCAGCAGCGCCTGCGCGAGATGCCCACGCCGCGCCAGCGGCGCCGTCGCGGCGGACAGCCCCACCCCGGCGACGCACGCCGCCGCGGTTCCGGCGGCCAGGCCGAGGGCGAGACCACCCCAGGTCCCGTCGCTCAGCTCGGCCCCCGTGTAGGCGCCGATCGCGTACAGCGTGCCGTGCGACAGATTCAGCACACCGGCCGTACCGAAGGCGAGGCTCAGGCCGGCGGCGACCACGAACAGCAGCAGCCCGAAGGCCACTCCGTCCACCGCCGGTATGAGGTGGGCATCGAGGAGATCCATGTCAGCTGCCGAGCGTCGCCAGGTCCTGGACCATGACGTTGGCCAACTGGGAGCCGTCCGGCCGCACCTGGCGCAGGTACCACGTCTGTACCGGCGAGTGGGCCTTGTCGCCGAACTCCCAGGCGCCGCGCGGGCTGTCGATCTGGCCGAGACCCGCGATGGCCTTGTTGATGGTCTGCGGCGTCACGTCGCCGTCCTTCGCCGCGTCGGCGATCGCCTTGTCCAGTACGGCGGCCGCGTCGTACGACGCCATCGCGTAGGTGGTGGGCTGCGTGTCGTGCTCCGCGGTCCAGTCGGCGGCGAACGTGCGGTTCGCCTCGTTGTCGAGGTCGGCCGCGTAGTTCAGGACGGAGTAGATGTCCTTCGCCGCGGCGCCCTGGGCCTGGAGAACGCTTCCCTCGGTGACGAAGGCCGTGTACAGCGGCAGATCGGCGATGTCCGACTGGGCGTACTGCTTGGCGAAGTCGATCGCGGCCTTGCCGGCGTAGAAGCAGTACACCGCCTTGGCGTCCGTCTTGGCGATCTCCGCGAAGTACGGCATGAAGTTGGTCGTCTTCGGGAACGGCGTCCAGGTGGTCTCGCCGTCCGGGTTGGCGAGCTTCCCCTTGATCCGCTTGAACTCGTCGGTGAAGCCGCGTAGTTCGTCGTGGCCGCCCTGGTAGTCGGGGCCGATCGCGTAGACCGGTCCGTCGACCTTTTCCTTGATGTACGGGGCGATGGCCCGGCCCGGCTCGTCGGACAGGAAGCTCGTCGTCCACACGTATTCGATGTCCTTGACCGGCGGCCGGGCGTTCGACCCCAGGAAGGGGATCTTGGCCTGCTGGACCAACGGTAGCACCGCGTTGACCGAACCGCCGCCGACCAGGCCCGTCAACACGTCGACCTTGTCCTTCTTGACCAGCTTGGTGGCCGCCGGCACGGCGGTCGGCGGGCCGTCGCCCTCGTCCGCCACGATGAGCTCGACCTCGCGGCCGCCCAGTTTGTTGCCGTGGGTCTCCAGATACAGCTTGAAGCCGTCCCGCAGCTCCGTGCCGACCGGCTCGTAGGTGCCCGACAGGGAGGCCACCAGACCGATCTTCACGGTGTCGTCGTCGGCGCCGCTGTCGCCGCTGCAACCGGTGACGGCTGCCAGGCCGAGGGCGAGGGCGGCGGCGCCGACCGGCCGGAATCTGCGGCGGCGGGGGCTGGAGTGGGCGAAGAACATGGGGGCTCTCATCACAGTGTCGGGGGCGGGAGTGTCGGGAACGCCGGTCGGGACGGGCATGGCGGGCGGCCGCCGCCCGGGGGAGTCCGACCGGCGCGCGGCGCCGGGGGCGGGAGGAGATCCGGACCGGCGGTCAGCGAAGGGGCGGCAGGTTGGGATCGCGGACCTGGGGAGACAGCGAGTCGCCGACCTGGTTGATCAGTTCGGACATCATGTAGCTGACCTCACCGATGTCCGCGTCCCTGGTGGTGGTGACGAGGAGTGAGGCCCCGCTGGAGACGGCCATCGAGAACATGTAGCCGCCCTCCATCGCGGTGAGACTGTGCTCCACGGGGTCGGTGTTGGTCAACTGGGCCGCCGCGGAAAGCAGGTTGACGACGCCGGACGCGATGGCGGCCAGCCGCTCGGCGTCGTCCCGTTCCACACCGGTGTACGCCAGCGCGAGTCCGTCCACGGACACGGCTACCGCCTGGGTGACTTCCGGGAGACGCCCGGCGAAATCGCTCAGGATCCAGCTCAGGTCGGAGGAGGTGGTCATTTCTCGGTCCGTTCGGTGTTGTCGTCCGGGGCGGAACGCCCCCGGTGGTTCGTGCTCCGGTTGATCCCCTGGGCGTAGGCCGCCAGCACGTCGGAGACCTGTCGGGAGTCCCGGCGGCGGGGTGAGGGCCGGGGAGCGCCGGCTCCCGGGCGCTGGTCCGCGCCCTCCCGCCTGCCCGCGGCGGGCCACTGCTGAGGCGCTCTGCGCTTCCGCACGGGCAGCCCCGAGGAGCTGACGCCGGCGACACGTGACACCGGCTCCTCGTGCACGGGGTGCGGCGCGGGCGTGTTGCCGTGTTCCCGCTCGGCTGTGCCGCCGCGGGGCCCCTCGTGGCCGGTCCGGGCGGTGCCGACGCCCGCCCCGACCGGAGTGCTGTCGCGGCCGGGGCGCGCGTTCGCTCCGGCCGGCTGCCGGCGGCCCTCCGGCCCCGGCGGTGTGATCGGCCGGGGCGCCTCGTAGCCGACATCGTTGCCGAGCGCGCCCGGCGTCGGCCCGTGGTCTTCCTTCAGGTCCAGCGCCAGCACCTTCGCGGGCAGCGTGACCTCGGCGATCGTGCCGGGGCCGGAGGAGTCGCGCAGTTCGACGACGATGCCGTGGCGCGCGGCGAGCCGCGCCACCACGTGCAGACCCATGGACCGTACGTCGCCGATGCCCGCCTGCGGTTCGAGCAACGCGGCGTTGTGGACCGCGCGGCGTTCCGCCGTGATGCCCACGCCCTCGTCGACGATCTGTATGACGGCCCGGTCCGCCAGCCGCCAGACGGCGACCCCGACCTGCTTGTCCGGGGGCGAGTACCGGGTCGCGTTGTCGAGCAGCTCCGCCAGGATGTGCGCCACGTCGTGCACGGCGCGGGCGGTGACACCGATCCCCGACTCGATCACACCGAGGGAGACGCGGTCGAACCGCTCGATCTGCTGGGCGGCGGCCACGATGACGGTGGAGCACCCCACGTCGGCCGAGCGCACCCGGGCGTTCCCGTAACCGCCCAGCACCAGAAGGTTGTTCGTGTTGCGCTCCATGCGGACGGCGAGGTGGTCGAGAGCGAAGAGGGTCTTCATCCGCACGGGGTCGGCCTCGTCGCGCTGCACCGTGTCCAGCTCGGACACCATGACAGCGGTCAACCGTGCTCCCCGGCGTGCGACGCCGACCAGCGTCTCAGCCAACTGTTCATGGACATGCGCCTGTTGGGCCGCGAGGCGGACGGCTTCGTGGTGGACGGCGTTGAACGCCTCACCGACCTCGCCGATCTCGTCCTCGCCCGTGGTCCGGACCGGGTCGCCGGTCCGCCGGGCCACCTCCTCGGGCGTCGCGCCGCGCAGCGCGCCCGGCTGGGACAGCTCGCTCATCACGGCGGGCAGTCCCGAATGGGCCACCTCGTGCGCGGCGTTGCGCAGATCGCGCAGCCGGCGGACCATGACGCGGCCCAGGCGGATCGCGACGACGACGACGCCGACCAGGGTCAGCACCACCAGCGCGACCTCCGCGCCGGCCGTCCAGATGAGGGTGGCGCGTACGTCGGAGACCTGGGCGAGGACGGCCGCGTCGACCCGCTTCTCGACCGAACGCAGCAGCTCCTGACGGTCGTCGGAGGCCTTCTGCCATTCCTCCGGGGTGACCGTGATGTCCTTGCCGGTGCCCGTCCGCCCGATCTCGTCCTCAAGGCGTCGCGCCTCCAGCGCCTTCGCCCCGGAAAGGGTGCGCTCCAGCCAGGTCCGCCATTCGCCCGGTCCGAGGTCGAACATGGCGCCGGTCGACTCGGTGTAGCCCATCCGGCCGGCGTCGAAGGTCCGCTGCGAGGCGGTGGTGAAGCCGCCCGCGGCCTGCGCCCTCATGACGGTGACCTGCTGCTGGGCCGTGTGCTCGGCGGCCTCCGACAGGGCGGCGGCGGCGCGGATCCGGTCCGCGATGTCGGCGTCCACGCCATCCGCCTGCGCGATGCCGTCGCGGTAGCTGTTGAGGTCGGCGATCACGATGCGATAGCCGAAAGCGAGGGCGGAGACGGTGCTGCTTCCCGAGCGCACCTGGGCGCGCAGGCCGGGCATCTCTTCGACGAAACGCTCGATACGGTCCAGAGCGCGCTGTGCGTTGCCGGGTACCGAGGAGAGCCCCTTCGTCCTGCTGCGGAATCCGGCGATGCTCTCGTCGGTCGCGTTCGCACGTAACCGGAAGGCCTCCGCGTCGCCCTGCCCGGAGACCAGGGCGGTGGCCGCCGCCCGCTCACGCTGTAACCGGCTGGCCAACTCGCTCGCCCCGTCGGCGGCTTCGACCATCGAGGTCAGCCGGTCCGCCTGGAGCGCCTGGTTGGTCTCGGGTGCCAGGGCCAGCACCGAGAAGGCGACGGCCACGGTGAGCGGCGCGGTGACGAGGAGTACGAGGCGACGATTGATTTTCACTGCGCGGCTCCGTCGCCGGAACCGGGCTTGAGTATCGGTGACACGCAGATACCTGTACCTGTTTACGGATGGTGGGGGGTGTCGGTGAGGGCGTGCCGCCGGGAGCGGTGGTGCTGGTGGGACAGACGAGGCCCCAGGGGCGCGCGGCATGATCCTATGCCGTAGTGCGCGCCTCCCGATGGGTGAATCCGCGAAAATCTGCGCATGGATTGCACGGAGGTGCTCCGACTTCGCTCACAAGTGAGCACAAACCAAGGGTTTTTTGACCGTGCGCGGCGCCGGGGGGCCGGGGCGGCCGACGGGGCGGGGCAGCCCGACGGGAACGTCCACCGGGGCCCCGCCGACCACGAAGTCCGACACGTGTCCCGGAAGTTGTGCGGACGCCGTCGCTCAACCGGTGCGCAGGCGCTCCTGCGGAGAGTGCGTGGGACGGGGCTGGTGCAGCAGCACCGCGGCCGGGACGGGAGCCGCGTCCGCCGGAAAGAACCTGGCCAGTTCGTGCCGGCCGTTGATGCGCAACTTCCGGTAGGAGTGCGTGAGATGGGACTCGACGTTCCGCAGGCTCACCTTCAGGAGCTGGGCGATGCCGCGGTTGCTCAGGCCCCGGGCGGCCAGCTCGGAGACCTGTCGTTCGGTCGGGGTGAGCAGCGACTCCGCGGAGTCCTTGCGCGGGTCGGGCCGCCCGCCCGCGTGCCGCAACTCCTGCTGCACCGCCTCCACCAGGCCGTCGGCGCCGAGCGAGATGGCGACCTCGTTGGCCCGGTGGAGCAGCTCGCGGGTACGGCGGACCTTGCCGCTCCGCCGCTGGGCGCTCCCCGCCGCGAACAGGGCGTGGGCGAAGACCAGCGGAGCCGGGGTCGGTTCGAGAAGCTCCACGGCACGCTCGGCGAGCTGGAGCGCCTCGCTGCCCGAACCGGCCGAGGCCTGGGCGGTCAGGGCCCGGCCCAGCGCCAGGGGAGCGCCCCAGCGCTGGGCCCGTTCGGTCTCCTCCCGGGCCGCGCTGCGGGCCGCGGCCACATTGCGGAGGGACAGCCGGAGGGTGGACAAGCTGGAGAGCCAGGGCAGGATCGCCGGGTTGACGATGCCCCGGCGGGTCAGCTCCTCCCCGCAGCGGGCGAGCAGTGTGAGGCCTTGCTGCGCCTGGCCCATCCTGCCCAGGGCACGCCCGGCGCTGTGCAGGAGGTGCAGCCGCCACCAGGTGCCGGGTTGTTCCCCGAGGAGCATCGGGGCCTCGTCGAGCAGAGCGCCGGCCATGGCGATGTCACCCCTCTCCAGCGCGACGTCGATGAGGACGCTCCGGGTGAGCGCACCGACGTGGTACTTGTCGGCGTGTATCGACGTGAGCAGTTCGAGCGCCGTGCGGGCGTCGTGCTCGGCCTCCGCGAGCTGGCCGCGGTGCAGCTGCACCAGGCCGCGTACGGCGTGGGCGTCGACGATCCTGGTCGCGGTGCCCTCGGCGTGCGCGAGCCGCACCTCCGTGTCCATGTGCCGCCCGGCCTCGTCCACGTCGCCCGCCCAGAGCTGCGCGAGGAGCGCGTGGTACCAGGTGGTCGAGCCGTACGGGGTGCGCGGCACGGTCAGGATGCGGTCGGCGATCCGCCGTACCGCCGCCGCCGAGTCCCCGGTGGCCGTACGCAGCAGCAGCACCCGCTCCAGCCGGTCCTCCACCCCGTCCCCGTGCCGGTAGGTGCCCTCGTGGATCCGGATGCGGGTGAACCGCTCGCGCAGCCGCGCGGCGGTGGCGGGATCCGGCGTGCCGCTCGCCCGCAGGGCTTGCTCCAGGGCCTGGCGGGCGCAGGCGGGATCGTCCAGCCGCAGGTGGATGTCCGACAGCCGCAACGCCTCCCGGAACCGCTCGACGGGGCCACAGGCGCCGGCCGCGTGTGCCGTCAGCGCGCGGGCGGAGGCGGGCAGGTCCAGGGCGGTGAGCGTCTGGATCCGTAGCGCTTCCGCGTGGGCGGCGTGCTCCTCGGGCACGCCGTGCAGGACGGCCCTGTCGATCAGGCGCCGGGCCCCCGAGGGGTCGCGGCCGACCATTCCCTGGGCGACGTCGAGGAGCAGACGGACCATCCACGGCTCGTCCAGGCGGTGGGAGTGCAGCAGATGGGCGGCGATGTCCTCGCAGGAGGCTCCGTGCCGGCGCATGAAGCAGGCGGCGAGGCGGTGGAGCTCCCCACGCTCGGCGCACGGGATGTCCTCGTAGAGCAGTCCGGCGAGCACGGGATGTCGAAACGTCATCCTCTCGGCGCACAGCAGGCCCGACTCGGTGAGCCGGGTGAGGGTATGACAGGCGTCCTCCGTGGGGACGCCGCAGAGAGCGGCGAGGATGGAGGGCTCCAGGGGGGTTCTGAGGATGCTGGCCGCCCTGGCGATGGCCAGGCCGTGCGGGCCGAGCCGCCTGAGCAGACACAGGATCCGTTCCCTGACCGCCCCCGGGCGCAGCCCCTCGCCCGACGGCTCCGCCGGTCTCCTGTCGGAGGGGTGCGTCGACGCGGTGCGTAACTGCTCGGTCAGCAGGTACGGGTTGCCGCCCGTGTCGGCGACCAGCGCGGCCACGGAACCGTGGTCCTGACCACGGAGCGTGACGGCCAGGTCCAGGGCGGCGCTCGGGCTGAGGTCGTGCAGGTGGATGTGCCGGTCGGGGCGGACGCCCTCCATGATCTCGACCAGGAGGTGCTGGTCGAGCGCCGGTTCCCCGCAGCGTTTGGTGGCGAGCAGCACGACGGGGAGGTTGTCCAGACGGCGGCCGAGGAAGCCCAGCCAGAGCAGGGACCTGCTGTCGGCGTGCTGGACGCAGTCGACCGTCAGCAGGACGGGGGCGCGCCGTGCGGCCCTCCCCAGGCCGGCGCACAATTCCGCGAGGAGCGCGTAGTCCGGGATGTCCGGGCCTCCGCCCGAAGGGGCCCCGCCCGACGCGAACGCTGCGTCCCATTTCTGCGCGGTCTCGGGGAGCGTGCCGAGGAGTTGGTGCACGACTCCCAGCGAGAAGTGCTGTTCGGTGGGGGAGGCCGTGGCGGAGAGGATGACCATGCCCTGCTCACGGGCGGTCTGTTCGGCCCAGCGCAGGAAGGAGGTCTTGCCCGTGCCGATGATGCCCTCCACCAGCGCGACCGAGCCCACTCCGCCTTTCGCGGACTCGAGCATCTCCACGACGATCTTCGATTCCGCACTCCTGCCGAACAGTTCCTGCGGCACGGTCCTGCACCTCTTATCTGAAGAGTGAATCGCCTCGGACGAGTTGTCCGGTCCGGCGAGCAGCATGCTCTCGTCCGCTTGCCGACCGGAGCGGGTGCGCTCTTCATCGGGATGGGGTGGCAGGCCGGTCGATGTCTCGTGTACATACGGAACCAGCACCGTGAGGGTCGTTCGCCGAGCATGAGAAAAGCCGTCGGCTCCCTTGCGGAAAGGGCATCTTTCGACGGTGTGGAGGAAGCCCGGGCCCCCACTTCGATCCCCCGATCGCCGGTGAACGACGTACACCTCTGATGAGTGCCGACGCTAGCACGGTCAGGCATCGAATTTGTATGACTGCTTCCGACCGAAGGGCCGGGAGCGTATTTCTTCGGCCATTGCTTCGGTGCCACCGTATTGATGTGCGCAGGTACCGCACAGGTACGTTCTGCAGGCACCGCTGCGGTGACCTGTGATCCATACGGAAATCAGCTCATGGCGTCCGACGTATTCAGCCGCGGCCTAATGGCGAAAACCTGATGGAGGGATCGGTGCCCGCGTGACCGTGATCAGTGAGGAGCAACGGCCGGCGAGGGCGATCCACCCGACCCGGCGGCCTCGGCCGAACACCCCGTCCGAGGCGGACCGCACGGAGAGATTCGTGTTGTCCCTGAACCGTGTTCTGCCCCTGGTGTACGAGCAGGCCTGGCAGGCCGTCCTGGACGACACGCCACTGTGCCGCACCGCCCTGTTACGGACGCCGGACGGCGGACTGCGCCGTACGGTCCGGGCGCACGCCCGCTTCCCCCTGCACACCGTCGACTGGCGGGCCACCCGCCCGGAGGTGCAGGACGCCCGTCTCCGCGAACGGCTGGCCCGGGAGGCGGCCATCGGACTCCCGCTCGACCGGGCGCCGTTGATGTGCGCCACGCTGATCCGGCGCTCCGACCGGACCTGGACCTTCGCCTGGCGGTACGCCCGGGAACTGATGGGCCGACGGGCGGGGCTCCGCCTCCTCGACGCGGCCACCGAGGCGTACGGGGCACTGCTGAGCGGGGCTGCCCCGCGACACGCCGACACCCGGCCCGGCGCGGCCGGCGGACTCGTGGGGACGGTGGCCCGATGACCGGCGACACTTCGGTGCGGCTGTTCTGTCTCCCCTTCGAGGGCGCGTCGGCGGGCGTGTACCTGCCGTGGGCCGAGGCCCTCGGCCCCTCCGTGGTGGTCACCCCGGTGGAACTGCCCGGACGGGGCCGCCACCCCCGCACCCGCCCCTGCGGCGACCTGGAGCCGCTGCTGGCCGAGATCATCCCGTACGTGGCCCGCATGTGCGACCGGCCCTTCGCGCTGTACGGGCATGGCTTCGGCGCCCTCCTCGCGTATGAGATAGCGGCGCGGCTCGAATGGGAGCACGACGCGGCCGCCGAGCGGCTGTACGTCTCGGGCTCCGGCGTGCCGCACCGGCCCGCGCCCGAGCGGGCGGTCGGCCATCTGCCGGACGCGGCCATGGTCCGCAGGCTCCGCGACCGGGGCCGGATGCCGCCGGTCGGGCGGAGCCCGCGGCGCGCGGCCGGGACACTGGCCACGCTCCGTGCGGACCTCTCCGTCATGGAGGCGTACCGACGCGACCCGCGCCACGTGGTGCACTGCCCGGTCACGGCGATGCGCGGGCGGCAGGACCGGAGCGTCTCGGGGGCGGACCTGGCGGGCTGGGGCCGGTGCAGCCGGCGCGCGCTGCGGGTGGCGGTGTTCCCCGGCGACCACTACTTTCCGCTCACCGCCCGGGAAGAGCTCCTGGGCACCTTCGCACGGGACTTGATCCGCCCGGCAGCCGTGCGCCGCAGCCGGTACGCGGCCGCGTACTGACAGGGCGCCTGCCGCGCTCCGGCCTCCTCCGACCGGCCTCGTGGGACCGGTTGTACGAGGCCCGCGGCGGCCACCGCGGGGGGCGCCCGGACCGGTTGCTGAATCGGCAACAAGAGTTGTCCGGGATGCACGGCGCCCCCATGCTGGCCGCCGGAGGTGACCGTATGACACCCACAGACCGCACCGAGGGCCTCGACGACGAGGCCCTCGGCGCTGCGCCGGAGCACGAGGCGGAACCGCACTCCGGCTTCCTGACGGACGCGGCGCACTGGCTGAGCGGCGTCCTCGGACCCGAGCAGCGGAGTGCGGCGACGATCCGCCGTGTCCTGGACGTGGGCAGTGGGCCCGGGGCGGCCTCCTGCGTCCTGGCCGAGGTCTTCCCCCGGGCGGACGTCGTCGCCGTGGACCGGTCGCCCGCACTCCTCGCCCGGGCCCGGGCCCGCGCCGCGGAGCGCGGGCTGACCGGACGGATCACGACCAGGCGGGCCGAACGGCCCGATGAATTCGGGCGGCTGGGTCCGGCCGACCTGATCTGGACCGGCAATGTGTGCCGTCATCTGGGTGACCAGCAGCAGGCCCTGCGGAGCCTGGCGTCCGCACTGCGGCCCGGCGGGATGCTCGCCGTCGCCGAACGGGGGCTGCCGCCACGCTTCCTGCCCCGTGACATAGGCATCGGCCGGGCCGGGCTCCAGGCACGCCTGGACGTCGCCCTCGAAGCGCAGTTCGCCGACACCCGGGCCGGCCTGCCGGACGCCACCTCCGTGGCCGAGGACTGGCCGTGCCTGCTGGCCTCCGCCGGGCTCGTGCCCGCCGGCACCCGCACCTTCCTGATCGACTACCCTGCCCCGCTGGACCTGTCCGTGCGCCGCCATCTGCAGGCCCGCCTGCAGCGCACACTCACCGAGCTCGGCGAACGGCTCGACCCCGTCGACCGGCTGACGCTGGAACAACTCGTGGACGCCGAGGCCGAAACCGGCGTGCTGTGGCGCCCCGACGTCTTCTACCTCACGGCGATCACGGTGCACACCGCCCGCCTGTGCCGGGACCGGACCTGACCCGACCCGGCCCGGCCCGGCCGACCTGACCGTCCGGATGCCGTCGGCGTGCTCGCCCGGCCCCCTCGCACGGCTCCCGACGTGCGTACGGTCCCCGAAGTCCGAACGGCCCGCGATGCCTTCTGTCGCGGGCCGTTCAGCCATGTCCGCACGTCCGCACGACCGTAGGGCGACCCCCCACAGATTCTTCGGTCAGCCCTACGGTGCGACCGTATTGAGCCCCCCACCCCCGCACTCCTACGTTCCTTCCCAGAGCAGCCGCTTCGCCGGGCCGAGAGGCCGGAGGCGCCTACGCCGGAGACGGAGGACGCGTGAAGATTCAGCTTCTGGGCCCGCTGCACGCCGAGGCGGGCGGAGTTCCGATCGCCCCTACGGCGGCGAAGCAGCGGCAGATCCTGGCGCTCCTCGCCCTCCACCCGGGGCAGTTCGTCCCGGTGACCACCCTGCGGAAGGAGCTGTGGGGGACCGTGCCGCCGCGCAGCGCGCACGCCACCTTCCAGACGTACATCCTGAGACTGCGCCGCACCCTGGCCACCGCCCTCGGCGGCCCGGACGGACCGGCCCGCGCGCGGAGCCTGCTCGTCACCGGGCAGGGCGGCTATCTGCTGCGGATCGCCGAGGAGGACGTGGACGCCTTCGCGTTCCGGCGGACGGCCCAGGCGGGCCACGCCGCCTTCGCGGAGGGCGACAGCGAGCTCGCGTCCCGGCTGCTGCGCCGGGCCCTGGCGTCGTGGCGGGGGCCGGTGCTGGCGGACGTACGGGTGGGAGCGCCGCTGCGGATCGAGGCCGCCGGCCTCGAAGAGAGCCGACTGCTCGCGACCGAGCGCCGTATCGACGCCGAGCTGCGTCTCGGCCGGCACGGAGAACTCCTGCCCGAACTCGTCCGGCTGACCGGACTCCACCTCAACGACGAGCGGTTGCACGCCCAGGCCATGGTGGCGTTCTACCGCTCCGGCCGGCAGTGCGCCGCACTCGACCTCTACCGCGGCCTGCGCCGGCGGCTGATCGAGGAGCTGGGCCTTGAGCCCGCTCCCCAACTCCAGCGGCTGCACCAGGCGATGCTCTCGGTCGATCCCCGGCTGGACACGGTCGCCCAGGGCGGCCGGCCCACCCCGACCTTCGATCTGTACGCGTCCTGAGCGCACCCCGGCCCCGGACGACGGCTACGCCGAGAACACCCAGCACGCACGGACACAGGGACACCCGCGCCTCCGCCCAGGACGGCCGAGCGAAAGGTGACACAGTGACGGACCAGACACCCACCCTCTACGAATGGGCCGGCGGCGCCGAGGCGCTGGAACGGCTCACGGAGGACTTCTACCGGCGCGTCCGCAAGGACGAGCTGCTCGCCCCGCTCTTCCAGCACATGGCCGACGACCACCCGCAGCACGTCGCCACCTTCATCGGCGAGGTCCTCGGCGGCCCCGAGCGCTACACCGAGGAACACGGGGGCTACCCCCACATGGTCCGCCAGCACCGCGGCCGGGCCGTCAAGCCGGAGCAGCGGGCGCGCTGGGTGGAGCTGATGCTGGAGGCCATGGACGCCGTGGGCCTTCCCCAGGACGCGGAGTTCCGCTCGGCGTTCGTCGGCTACATCGAGTTCGGGTCGCGCCGCGCGATGGCCAACTCGCAGCCGGGCGTAGGGCCCACGAGCCGTACGACCATCAAGAAGTGGGGCTGGGGCGAGGCCCAGCCGGGCGATGACTGACCGGGTGGCGGGCCCTCGCGGGCAGCCCGGACGGGCCCCCGGCCGACGTCCCGGAATCGGCAACAAAAGTTGCCCGCTCGCCACGCTCGGTTCCAGCATGGGGACCAGCGGTGACCGCCATGATCCAGCGGGTCGCCGAGGCGCCCGTGCCACCAGGGCGTCCACCGACGGGGCCCGGCGCCGTACTCCCGCCACCTGGCAGCTCGGCGCGCACCCGCCCTGATTCGTCCCCGAACCATCCGAGCAAGGAGTTCGCCCATGCGTTTGACCAGTCCTGGGCCGGTGCGCGATGACATCGCGCACCCGCGTTCCCAGCGTCCCCCGCGGTCCCCCCGGCAGTCGGCCCCCCAGCTGTCGGGAGGTGGCAGCCGATGAGCGTCGAGACCGACGTCCACGAGCCCGCGTCCGGCAAGGCGAGCAACAGACTGCCGTTCGCGGTGTACCTGCTCGCGTTCAGCCTGTTCGCCATGGGCAGCGCCGAATTCCTGCTCGCCGGTGTCCTGCCGGACATCGCCGACGACCTGAACATCTCCCTGTCCTCCGCCGGCGCGCTGATCTCCGCGTTCGCCATCGGTGTGGTGATCGGTGGCCCGCCGCTCGCCGTGCTCACCCTGCGCTGGCCGCGGCGGACCACCCTGGTGGTCTCGCAAGTGGTGTTCGCCCTCGCCGTGGGCATCGGCATCCTGACGGACAACTTCACCGTGCTGATGGTCACCCGCTTCATCGCGGGCCTGGCCTACGCCGGGTTCTGGGCGGTCGCCGCGGTCACCGCGATCGGACTCGTCACCCCGGACCGCACCGCGCGGGCCTCCGGCGTGGTCGTCAGCGGGCTCAGCATCGCCATGGTCGGCGGCGGCCCGGCCGGCGCACTGCTCAGCCACTTCACCGGCTGGCGGGGCGGGTTCTGGGCAGTGGTCGTCCTGACCCTGATCGGCGCGATCTCGACCGCCATCGCCGTACCCGCGACCCGCGCCGCCGAGGAACCCAGCGTGCGGCGGGAACTGCGCACGATGCGACAGCCCCAGCTGTGGGTGGTGTACGCGGCCACCCTGCTCAGCACGGCCGCCTACATGATCACCTACAACTACCTCGCGGCGTTCCTGACGGACACCACCGGAATCGACTCCGTCTGGGTGCCCCCGATCCTCGTCCTGTTCGGTGTCGGTGCCTTCGTCGGCATCTCCGTCGGGGGCAGGATCGCCGATGGACGACCACACCACGCGCTGCTGATCGGCGCCGGCGGGATCCTCATCACCTCCGTCCTGCTCGCCCTGCTCGCCGAGTCGGCCATCTCCGTCGTCGTCCTCGTCCTGCTCCTGGGCGTCGCGGGCTTCGTGCTCAACCCGGCCATCTACGGGCGGGTGTTCACCGTGGCGGCAGAGGCGCCCACGCTCGCCGGAGCCACCGCCGTCTCCATGTTCCAGCTCGGCATCAGCATCGTCCCCGTCATCGCGGGCATCGCGCTGGGGGCCGGCGCCGGTCTGACGTCGATCCCCTGGCTGGGTGCCGTCCTGGCCGCCATCACCATCCCGGTCGTCCTGATGGACCGGACGATGGCCCGCAACCGGGCCCGGAGCGCCGCGACCGGCGAGAACTGACCCCCGCTCCGAGCTCGTCGCTTCCCGTCCGGCGTGGCACGTCGCGCTCCGCCGGCAGCTTTCCATCGCCAGGAGCCGCAGAGAGACACCGAGAGGGTTTCTCTGCGGCTCCCCTTGAGGGAGGACCGCATGGACAACAAGCTCGGCTACGAATTAGGCAATTGGGTGGTGTCACAGATCCAGAGCCCGGACCGTCCGACGCAGACGACCTTCTCACTGCTGGACATGGAATGGGACCTGCTCCCGGAGGTGTTTCCCCCGTACACGGACCCGGGGCCCGGCCTGTTCGCCTCCTGGGTGCCGTACCGGAGCGACGGCCGCTTCCTGGAGATGGGCTGCGGCGCGGGCGTCGCCTCGGTGCTCGCCGCCCAGCGCGGCAGCAAGCACGTGGTGGCCCTGGACATCAACCCGGCGGCGGCGGAGAACACCCTGCGCAATGCCGCCCGGCACGGAGTGTCCGACCGGGTCACCGCACTGGCCAGCGATCTCTTCGACGCACTGGAGCCCGCCGAGCCGTTCGACCTCGTCTTCTGGAACACCCCCTTCATCGAGGCGCCCGAGAACCGCCCCTACGCCGGGCAGATGGAGCGCGCGGTCTTCGACCCCGGGTACGAGATGGTCCACCGGTTCTTCCGTGACGTGGTTCCGCACCTGGCGGCGGACGGGCGCGTCTATCTCGGCACCAGCGAGGCGATGGGCAACAAGGAGAAGATGCTGCGGGCCGCCGCGGAAGCGGGTTTCGAGGGCCACCGGTACCGCAGCGAGTCCGTCGAGCTGCCCGCCGCGGAATTCGGCGACTCGCCGGTCGTCGCGGCCCACACCAACGAGCGCGGAATCGTGGACATGGACTTCACGATGTACGAGTTCCAGCGCAGCTGACCTTCTGTTCCAGGCCCGGCCGACCATTTTCCTGTTTCGAGCCCAGGGCCACCGGTTCCGACTAATTCGATTCACGACTGGGCGACACGAGCGCCCCGGAGGATGGGAATGTCATGAGCGCCAACGGGAACACGAACAGCACCGGCTTCGATGTCGTCATCGCCGGCAACGGAGTCCTCGGTCTCTCGCTCGCCTGGGTCCTGGCACAGCGGGGCAAGCGCGTCGCGGTGCTCGGCGAGCCGAACCGCCCCTGGGCCGGTTCGGCCGCGGCCGGCGCCATGCTCGGCTGTTTCGGCGAGGTCACCACCTCGCTGCTGGCCACCGAGCACGGCCGCGCCAAGCTGGAGCTCGGCATGGAGGCCACCAAGCTGTGGCCCCAGTGGCTGGCGGAGCTGGAGGACGGGACCGAGGGTGCCGGCGTCAAGACCGCCGAAGGCACCACCGTCGTCCTCAACACCATCGGCACGGCCGAGATCGACGACGCCAACTACAACGCCATCCGCGCCGAGCTCACCCGCTACTCGGAGCCCTTCGAGGACGTCGAGCCCGCCGACCTCGACTGGGTGGACGCCGAGCCGATCTCCCGCCCGCTGAAGGCCTTCCACATACCGGGGGAGCACGCGGTCGACGCCGCCGCCCTCCTGGAGCGGCTGGAGTCCGCGGCCGTCCGGGCCGGGGTCGTCCTCGTCCCCGAGTCCGCCACCCGCGTCGAGTACCGGGGCGAGCGGGTCACCGGAATCGTCACCTCCTCCGGCAGAACGATCGCCGCCGACCAGGTGACGCTGGCGGCGGGCGCGCGTACCCAGGAACTTCTCGACAGCCTGCCCGTCGGCCCGCGCATCCCCCGGCTGGTCAGCGGCTACGGTGTCTCGGCCCTGGTCAAGTCCGTGGACGGAAGCACGCCGGACAGCGTCATCCGGACCCCGAACCGCTCCTTCGCCTGCGGACTCCACGTCGTCCCCCGAGGCGAGGGGCATGTCTACCTCGGCGCCACCAACGTCATCTCCGTGGAGCCCCGCGACACCGCCGAGATGCGCGACCTGGTCTTCCTCCTCCAGTGCGCCCACCGCCAGGTCCGCCGCAGCCTCTGGAACAGCGACGTCACCAAGGTCCAGGTGGGCAACCGTCCTGTGTCGATGGACGGGTTCCCGCTCCTCGGCGAGGGCGGCATGCAGGGCCTGTGGATCATGACGGGCACCTACCGTGACGGGCTGCACCTCTCACCGCTGCTGGCCCAGGACTTCGCCGCCCGCATCCTGGGTGAGGAGCCGCTGGCCGACCTGGACCGGTTCGCCCCGCTGCGTCAGCCCATCCAGGCGGGGTCCCGCCAGGAGATCGTGGACCTCCTCATCGACCACCAGATGGGCATCGGCTACGAACAGGACTGGACGATCCCCGTCGAGTGGCACCAGTGGATCGAGATGGACCTGCGGCCGGCCACCCTCGCCTGGGCCAACGAGCTGGACCCCGAGTACACGCCGCCGGCCGAGCTGCTCTTCGCCTCCCGCTTCGACCCCGAGGTCGTCAGCCTGCTGCGCAAGTACTACGCGACCTGCCGCGAGTACAGCTGACCGGGCGGGGCGCGTCCCACCGCGCCCCGCGCCGCCCCTCGCACCGATGACCGCCGCGCGGGCGGATGCAGGTCCGCCGCCCGCGCGGCACTTTGAGAAAGGACATGCCATGGCAGTAGAAGCGATCGACCCACCCGGCCTCCCGAAGCCCTTCGGGTGGCGGCAGCTGGCCGTCGGCACCGGCACCCGGGTGGTGTTCCTCAGCGGTCAGACGCCGCGTACCGCCGACGGTGAGCCGGTGGGTCTGGGAGACCTCGCGGCCCAGACCGAGCAGGTCTACCTCAACATCGCCACCGGTCTCGCCGCGGCCGGTGCCACGTTCGACGACGTCCTCCGTCTGACCGTGTACGTCGTGGACTGGTCGCTGGACAAGTGGGCAGCCGTCACCGCGGGCGCCGAGCGCGCGGCGGCCAAACTGGGCGCCGACGTCATCCGGCCCACCACCCTGGTCGGGGTGGCCACGCTCGCCGAACCCGACTTCCTCATCGAGATCGAGGCGACCGCCATCGCCTCCTGACGATGCCCGCACAGCCGTACGGCCCCGCCGGATCCGATCCGGCGGGGCCGTACGGCTGCGCGGGTCAGTGCCGCTTGGCGAGGAGCTCCCGGACCACCGCGGCCACCGACTCCGGTGACGGCAGATCGGGGTGGTGGCTGGCGGTCCCCGTGGTCGGGTCGAAACCGTCGTGCCACTCCGGCTCGTTGACGAGCCCCCCGTCCTCGCGGATCCGGGCGATGTTCCGCTGGACGGCCGGCTTCTCCCACATCCGGGCCCCCATCACCGGGAAGTAGACGACCGGGCAGTCCACCGACAGCGCGACCGTCATCAGACGGTTGGGCGCCGCTCCTCCCGCGGCCGCGGCGAGCGTGTGCGCGGTGGCCGGCAGAACCACCAGCACGTCGTGGTCGGCGGCGAGCCGGGACGGCTTGTCGGTCGGCCAGTCCGCCGGGGATTCGCCGCTCACCACCCGCTCGGCGAACAGCGCCACGCTCTCGGGGGAAATGAACGAGGCCGCGGTGTGCGTCAGCAGAACCGTGAACGTGCTGCCCGCGATCTCTCGGCGCATCGTCCCGACGTACGAAGGAAGGCGGGACACCGCGATGGATCCGGTGCCACCGACGAGTATGCGATTCCCGGCTGTCCCCGGGGATTTCTGAGTTCTCATGCTTCGATGATGTCGTCGAGTTCCCGGTATCGGTCAATGGGCCCTGCCGGGCTGGACGGGGGAAGTACGCCGCCGGTCCAGCGGCGGTCGAGCGCGGGCCAAATCCTACGGTCGTCCCTACGGTCCGACCGTATTGAGGCTCTTTACCCCCATTGCTTAGCCTCGATTTCCGTACGAATTCGATAGCCCGCCAGGGCGTCCGATGAAAGGCGGAAATCGATGGAGGATCTTTTCGCGAAGCTGCGCGGCGGTGCCGGCCACCCCGGTCGGAAGGCGGTCCGGCTGCCCGATATCGAGCCGCGGCCGGAGCGTCGTCACGAGCCGTTCCCGCTCACCGACATTCAGCAGGCCTATCTGATCGGCCGCCACAAGGGCCTGGAACTGGGCGGCATATCCAGCCAGTTCTACCTGGAGTTCGACTGTCCGGATCTCGACGTGGACCGGTTGGCCGAGGCCCTGGACAAGGTCGTCGCCCGGCACGACGCGCTGCGCACCGTGGTGGGGCCGGACCAGACCCAACGCGTGCTGCCCGCCGACGAGGTGGAGCCCTACCGCATGCGTGGCACGGACCTGCGCGGCCGGACCCCGGACGAGCAGGAGGCCCAACTTCAGCTAATACGTGATGAGTTGACCGACGAGGTGCTGCCGGTGGACCGGGCGCCGCTGCTCGATGTCCGGACCACGCTGCTCGACGGCGACCGGGTACGGCTCCACCTGGCCGTGGATCTGCTCTTCCTCGACATGCGCGGCCTCTACCGGATGCTCGACGAATGGCGCCGGTACTACGACGCCCCGGCCTGGCAGCCGGAACCGCTGGAGCTGGCATTCCGCGACTACGTGCTCGCCCAGGAGGAACTGCGGGGCGACACCCCGGGCAAGGAGGCCGCCGCGTACTGGGCGGACCGCCTGGACAGCCTGCCCCCGGCGCCCGAGCTGCCACTGGCCACGGCCCCCGAACAGCTCGGCACCCCGCGCTTCGTCCGACACCGCGCGGTGCTCGCACCGGGACGCTGGGAAGCGCTGCGGGCGACGGCCGGCCGGCACGGGCTGACGCCGTCGGCCGTGCTGCTGGCCGCCTACGCGGAGGTGGTGCGGACCTGGTCGCGGCGGCAGGAGTTCACCCTGACCGTTACCCAGTTCCACCGGCTCGGCCGCCACCCGCAGATCGGCCGGATCATGGGCGACTTCCTCGCCCCGAGCCTGCTCGCCGTCGGCGGACGGCCCGAGGAGACCTTCGAGCAGCGGGCACGGGACCTGCAGGAGCGGGCCCTGGAGGACCTCGCGCACTCCGCGCACGGCGGCATCCAGGTGCTGCGCGACCTCGCCCGCCGCAGGGACGACGGCCGGGCCTCGATGCCCGTCGTCTTCTCCAGCACGCTCGGCGCCGACGACGACGGCGAGCCCCGCCCCAGGAGCCTGGAGTCGTTCGGGGAGCTGGTCCACGACTACAGCCGGACCCCCCAGGTGTGGCTGGAGAACCAGATCCTGGAGCTGGGCGACCGGCTCTCGGTGAACTGGAACGCGGTCGAGGGGCTCTTTCCCGACGGCGCCCTGGAGGCCATGTTCGAGGCGTACGTGACGCTGCTCGACCGGCTGACGGACGACCCCGCCGTATGGGACGCCACCCGCGGGATCGTGCCGCTGCCCGCCGCGGACGCCGCGGAGCGGGAACGGGCCAACGCCACCGCCGAGGACATCCCGCCTGCCCTGCTGCACGAGCTGGTCGCCGAGGCGTCCGCGCGCCGCCCCGACGCGATCGCCGTGATCACGCCCGGCGAGGAGACCACCTACCGCCGGCTCACCGAGAACGCGCACCGGATCGCGCACCGGCTGCTCCAGGGCCCCGGTGCCGGGCCGAACGAGATCGTCGCGGTGTCGATGCGACCGGGCGCCGCCCAGTTCTCCGCGCTGCTCGGCGTGCTGCACACCGGTGCCGCCTACGTGGCCGTCGACCCGGAACTGCCCGAGGAGCGGCGGCTGAAGCTGCTGGCCCGGTGCTCGGCGCGGGCCGTGGTGACCGAGCCGGGGCTGCGCGACGAGCTGGCCTGGCCGGCGGATGTGGCGGTGGTGACCGCCGACGACGAGGAGACCCTGGCGTGCTCCGCCGAGAGGCCGGAGCGCCGCCAGGGCCACGACGACCTGGCCTACGTCATCTTCACCTCGGGCTCCACCGGCGAACCCAAGGGCGTGATGATCACCCACCGGAGCGCCGCCAACACCGTGCAGGACATCAACCGGCGCTTCGCCGTGGGCGAGGAGGACCGGGTGCTGGCGCTCGCGCCGGCCGGCTTCGACCTGTCGGTGTACGACGTCTTCGGCGTCCTGGGCGCCGGCGGCACCGTCGTCGTGCCCGACCCCGCGCGCGGCAACGACATCGCCCACTGGTCGCAGCTCATCGGCCGGTACGGCGTGACCATCTGGAACAGCGTGCCCGCTCCGATGCGGATGTGGATCGACTCGCTCGGCGAGGGGAACGTACCGCGCGGCTGCCGGCTGCGACTGGCCCTGCTGAGCGGTGACTGGATCCCCGTGGACCTGCCCAACCGCATGCGGGAGAAGGTACCCGCGATGCGGGTGATCAGCCTCGGCGGAGCCACGGAGGGATCGATCTGGTCGATCCACCATCCGATCGAGACCGTTCGGCCCGAGTGGTCGAGCATCCCCTACGGGAAGCCGCTGGCCAACCAGACCATGCACGTGTTCAACCAGTGGCTGGAACCGTCTCCCGTCGGCGTCACCGGCGAGATCCACATCGGTGGCGTAGGCGTGGCACAGGGCTATCTGGGCGACCCCGAGCGCACCGCCGAACGCTTCCCCGTCCACCCGGTCACGGGAGAGCGCGTCTACCGCACCGGCGACCTCGGCCGCTATCTGCCGGGCGGCGACATCGAGATCCTCGGCCGCGAGGACTTCCAGGTGAAGATCAACGGCTACCGCGTCGAGCTGGGCGAGATCGAGGCGGCCCTGGTGCGCAGGCCGGAGGTGCGCACCGCACTCGTCACCGCGCCCGCCCACGCCCGCACCGGGCAACGGCAGATCGTCGCGTACGTGGTCCCCGAGCCCGGGACGGAACCGGACCCGGCCGTGCTGCGCGAGGCGCTGACCGCCCGGCTGCCCGGCTACATGGTGCCCAGCCGCTTCCTGACCCTGGACACCCTTCCCGTGACGGCGAACGGCAAGATCGACCACAAGGCGCTCCCCACGCCGTGGAACGAGGACTCCGCCGGCGTCTCCGCGCGCGTGGCACCACGCAGCCGGGTCGAGGAGAGGCTGTTCGCCCTCTGGTCCCAGCAGCTGGAGCACAGTGACTTCGGCGTCGAGGAGGGCTTCTTCGACATCGGCGGCGACTCGCTGCACGCCGTCGGCCTGCTGGCGCTGCTGCGCACGGAGTTCGGCACCGAGGCCGACATGGAGCAGGAGATGGTCGAGGGCCTGTTCATGAACGCGTCGATCGCCTCGTTCGCCGAACTGATCGCATCCGTCGAGGAGTCCGCAACGTGACCGCCACCCCTGAGCCCGTCGCGCCGGTCCGCGAGTGGGAGTACGTGATCGTCGGTGCGGGCTCCGCCGGAGCCGTGACCGCCGCCCGGCTCGCCGCCCGTGACGCCGGGGACGTCCTGCTCCTGGAGGCCGGCGAAGACCAGCCGCGCCCCCGGGACCGCACCCACCCCCTGGCCGACGCCGGCCGTCTCGTACTGTCCGGCCACAACTGGGACTACCGCGCCAACCTTCGTACCAGCGACAGCAGTTGGGAGGAGGTGATCCAGGGCCGCGCCGGGGGCCGCGCGGCGGCCCGGGCCCTGTGGGAGCGTTTCCCCTATCAGCTCGGCAAGGTCGTCGGCGGCGGCTCCGCCGTCAACGGCGCCATCGCCCTGCGGGGGCTGCCGCGCGACTTCGCCGCCTGGGAGGCGGGCGGCAACCCGGACTGGTCGTGGGAGCAGGTGCTGCCGTTCTACAAGGACATCGAGAACGACGCCGACTTCCCCGGCCGCCTGCACGGGGACAGCGGACCGCTGCCGATCCGCCGCACCCCGCGCGCACAGGTGCACCGGCTGGACGCGGCCTTCTGGGAGGAGTGCAACCGCCAGGGCGTCACCGACCTCCCGGACCTCAACGCCGGCCTGGAGGGCGGAGTCGGCCCGATCCCCGGCAACGCCGTGGACGGCGAACGCATCGACGCCTCCACCGCCTTCCTGGCCGGCGTCCGCGACCTGCCCAACCTCCACCTGCGCACCGGCGTCCGGGTCACCCGCCTGCTGTTCGAGAAGGACCGGGCCGTCGGCGTGGAAGCCGAGATCGACGGGACGCCCACCACGATCCGGGCCCGGAACATTCTGCTGACCGCCGGTGCGGTGGGCACGCCCGTGATCCTTCAGCGCTCCGGCGTCGGCGGCGCCGGACTGCTCCGGTCCCTCGGCATCACCCCCGTGGTGGACCTGCCCGGGGTCGGCCGTGACCTGGTGGACCACCCGTCGGTGGTCATCTGGTCCAAGCCGGCCGACGGGGTCTGCACGGCCGGCCTGCCCTGGCGGCAGGTGGCGGCCCGCATGAGCAGCGGCTTCGACGACGACGTCGACATCCAGGTGGGCCTTCTCAACAACGTGGAGAGCCACACCATCCCCGGCTTCGTCGACCGCCTCGGCTGGCCGCTCGTCGTCGGCATCTCCGTGATGCTGATGCGCCCGCGCTCCCGGGGCCGGGTCTACCTGGACAGCGCCGACCCGCAGGCCGCGCCCGTCATCGAGCTGGGCCTGGGCACCGAGACCGAGGACGTGGACCGGCTGTGCCACGGCGTCCGCCGGGCCTGGAGTTTCCTGCGCTCGCCCGGTCTCTCCGGCAACCTGACCCGGACCCAGTTCTGGAGCGACCGGATGGTCGCCAACGACGGCGTACTGCGCAGCGGAGTCCGGCACATCATGAACCCCGGCTGGCACGCCGCCGGTTCGTGCCGGATGGGTCCGGAGAGCGACCCGTGGGCGGTCGCGGACCAGGAAGGCCGGGTGCACGGCATCCGCAACCTGCGGATCGCCGACGCCTCGCTCTTCCCGGTCATCCCCAGCGCGCCCACCAACCTGACCACCCTGATGCTGGCCGAGAAGCTGGCCCGGAGCACGAAGGAGTGAAGGTGCAGTCAGTACCCAGCCCCCCACTGCGGCTCTACTGCTTCCCGCACGCCGGGGCGACTTCACTGGTCTACCGGGCGTGGCAGGCCCAGAGCGAGCCGCACGTCCTGGTCCGGGGCGTGGACGCACCGGGCCGGGGCACCCGCCGCCGGGAGCGGAAGGCCGCGGGATTCCACGCCCTCGTACGGTCCATGGCCGAGCCGGTCGTGGCCGATCTGCTGGCCGAACGGGAACGGACCCCTGGCGTACGCTGGGCCACTTTCGGCCACAGCTTCGGCGCGACGATGGCCCTGGCGGTGGCCGCGGAGGTGGTCCGCCAGGTCGGTGCGGCGCCGGAGCGGGCCGTGCTGTCCGCGGCGATCCCGCCCCGGCTCCAGCGACCGGGAACGCTGCTCGACTCCGTACCCGACGAGGAACTGCTGGCCAGGACCGCCGCCGACGGGGGAACGCCGTCCGCCGTGCTCGCCGATCCGACGATGAGCCGCATCCTGCTGCGGATGCTCCGGGAGGACGACGCCGTACGGGCCGAGTTCGCCGAGGAGGCCTCCGGGCTGCGGGTCGACTTCCCGCTCACCCTGATCGCCGCCCGCCAGGACGTGCACGCGCCGCCGGAGAAGGTCTGGCAGTGGTCCCCCTGCACCTCGGCCCCCGCCCGCCGGGTCGCGATCGACGGCGGTCACTTCGCGGCGGTACAGCGCCCCAAGGAAACCCTGACCACCATCGTCGACGACACCGACCCCGGGAAGGGGTGACCGCGTGGCACGCAGCAGGTACGAGGCGGAGCACGAGCAGTTCCGGACGACGTGCCGGGAGTTCCTCCATCGCGAGGTCGTGCCGCACCACGCCCGGTGGGAGCGGGAGGGCATCGTCGACCGCGAGGTGTGGCGCAAGGCCGGGCGCACGGGACTGCTCGGCATCGGCGTGGACCCCGCGTACGGCGGGGGCGGCGAGAGCGACTACCGCTACCCCGCGGTGTTCTCGCAGGAGATCATGTGGGCCCGCGCGACGGCACCGGGCTTCGTGGCGCACAACGACGTCATCGCCACCTATCTCGCCGGGCGGACCACCGAGGAACAGCGCAAACGATGGCTGCCGGGCCTCTGTTCGGGCGAGCTGATCGCGGCGATCGCGATGAGCGAGCCCGACGCCGGCTCCAACGTCGCCGACATCCGCACCACCGCGCGCCGCGACGGCGACTCCTACGTCCTCAACGGGCAGAAGACGTTCATCACCAACGGTGAGAACGCCGACGTCGTCGTGGTCGCCGTCAAGACCGCCCCCGACCGGGGCGCGCAGGGCATCAGTCTGATCGTGGTGGAACGCGGCACGCCCGGGTTCACCCGCGGGCGGCGCATGGAGAAGCTGGGCTGGCACGCCAGTGACACCTGCGAGCTGTTCTTCGACGACTGCCGGGTGCCGGCCGAGAACCTGATCGGCAAGGAGAACGCCGGTCTCGCCTACATGATGGCCGGGCTGCCCCGGGAGCGACTGAGCATCGCCACCGTGGCGGTGGGCGCCATCGAGCGGATGCTCGCGGACACACTGGAGTACGCCAAGACCCGCGAGGCGTTCGGCCAGACCATCGGCAGCTTCCAGCACACCCGCTTCCAACTGGCCACGATGGACACCGAACTGACGATCGCCCAGGTGTTCCTCGATCACTGTGTCGCCGAACTCAACGCAGGCCGGCTCTCGGTGACCCACGCCGCGAAGGTGAAGTGGTGGACGACGGAGCTCCAGGTGGACATCGCGAACCGTTGCCTCCAGATCCACGGCGGCTTCGGGTACCTGAAGGAAAGCGCGATCTCCCGGGAGTGGGCCAACAGCCGGGTGCAGACGATCTACGGCGGCACCACGGAAGTGATGAAGGAGCTGATCGGGCGGTCCCTGGGCCTCTGAAACAGCCCGCGGGCACAGCCCCGGAAACACCCGCCCCCCGTCCCCGGCCCCCCGAGCCGGGGACGGGGTGTTGCCGAACCGGCACCGTCGGTTGCGATTCCCGGATTCAGTCGGTCTAATGACGGCGTGGAGCAGTCCTCGACCATCACCCAGGCCCTGTCCGCTGTCGGACCCCGGCTCAAGCGGGTGCGCACAGCGCGCGGTGTCACCCTCGCCGCCCTGTCGCAGGCCACCGGCATCTCGAAGAGCACGCTGTCCCGCCTCGAATCGGGGCAGCGCCGCCCCAGTCTCGAACTGCTGCTGCCCATCGCCCAGGCCCACCAGGTCCCGCTCGACGAACTGGTCGGCGCCCCGGAGGTGGGCGATCCGCGCGTGCGGCTCAAGCCGCACGCGGTGAACGGCAACACCGTCCTGCCGCTGACCCGTCAGCCCGGTCCGCTGCAGAGCTACAAGATGGTCCTGCCGGCGAGCCGCGCCACCCCGGAGCTGTGCACCCACGAGGGGTACGAATGGCTGTACGTGCTCTCCGGGCGGCTGCGGCTGGTCCTGGCCGACCACGACATCGTGCTCGACCCCGGCGAGGTGGCCGAGTTCGAGACGCGGCTGCCGCACTGGTTCGGCAGCACCGGGGACGGCCCGGTCGAGGTCCTGAGCCTCTTCGGGCAGCAGGGCGAGAGGATGCACATAAGAGCCCGGCCGACACGCCGGACGCCCGCCTCCGGCACCTGAGCCGGGGCGGGCGCTGGGCGAACGCGGAGGTGAAGGTCTCCGGTCGGGCCACTCAGGACGCGGGTACGGGCGCTTCCGTCGACCGGTCGGCGGAAGCCCGGTGCTCAACGAGAGCGCGCTCGATCTCCTCGTCCACCAGGTCGTGGTTGAGGGCGAAGGCCGCGGCGGCACCCATACCGGCCGCCGTGACGGCCTGGGCGCGCGAGTCCACCACGTTGCCGACGGCCCACAGGCCGGGGCGGCTCGTGCGGCCCGCCCGGTCCGTGACCAGCCAGCCCTGCTCGTTCTTCTCGCAGCCGAGCCCGTCGAAGGCCCCGTCGTTCGGAGTCATCGTCGGGAAGAGGAACACGCCGGCGCACTCCAGCGTCCGCCCGTCGGTGAGTTCCACCGCGTTGAGCCGGCCGTCCTTGGCGAGCAGGGTGGACACCGTCCCCTCGGCCACCTCGACCCCCCGCGCGTCCATCCGCTCCCGCTCCTCGTCGGTGAGCGGCCGACCGTGCGGGACGTACGTGATGTGGCTCGACCACTGGCGCAGCAGCAGAGCCTGCCCGGGGGACGCGGGGTGGACACCGAGCACGACGATCGGCTGGTCACGGACCTCGTAGCCGTGGCAGTACGGGCAGAAGTGCACATCCTGCCCCCACATGGCGCGCACGCCGGGAAGGTCGGGCAGCTCGTCGTGCAGCCCCGTGGCGAGCACGACGTGCCGGGCGTCCAGCGTCGCGCCTCCGGCGAGCCGCACCACATACCCTCCGGTCTCCGCGGCCTCCACCTGATCCACCCGGCCGTCGACGTGGACGGCGCCGTAGCGCGCTATCTCCGCACGGCCGACCTCCAGCACGGTGAGCGGGGGAACACCGTCGCGCGAGAGGAAGCTGTGCATATGGGCCGAGGGAGCGTTGCGGGGCTCCCCGGCGTCGACGACGGCGACGGTTCGACGGGCCCGGGCGAGCACGAGCGCTGCGTTCAGCCCGCCCGCCCCGCCACCTATCACGATGACGTCATACGAAGTCCGGGTGTTCGTGGTGTTGTTGGCGCCGGTCATGGCGATCACCTCCGCCGCAAGGGTGCGATGCGGACCACCACCGCGCAATCTTTGTTGCCGTTTCCGGGACACGGGCCGGGCGTCCCCCCGCCGAAGCGTGGCGGGGTGCGGCCGGCCCGACGATGTGTCAGTGGTGCCTCCTAGGTTGATGGTCACGACGGGTGGTCGGGGAGATCCGACCGCCCCGTCCGTCACGCCCTGCGCGGAAACGGTCCGTGCGGGGCGAAGAGGAGGGGACCACACAGATGAAGACTCGACGACGAGTGGGCAGGGCCGCGCTCACCGCGGCCCTGGGGCTGTCGCTCCTGGGCGTCGGGGCGCCCGCCGCGAGCGCGGACGCCAACAGCGGCGCACTGCCGATCAGCTCGTACAAGGACATCGTGGTCGACGGCGACCACCAGCACGTCTTCCTCAGCGACCCGGTCGGCGGGAGCGTCCTGGTGACCGACTACCAGGGCCGGGTCGTGCGGCGTATCGACGGCGCGGCCGGCGCCTGGGGGCTCGCCCTGTCCGCGGACTCCGGGACGCTCTACGTGGCGTTGCGGGACGCCGGGGCGATCGCTGCCGTGGACACCGCCACCCTGCGGGAGACCGCGCGGTTCGAGACCGGCACCGGGGCGGGCGCGTACGCCGGCCCCACCTCACTGGCGACGGCCGGCGGGCAGCTCTGGTTCGGCTACGCCAAGGACACCTGGACGGGCGCGCTCGGCTCCGTGGACCTCTCGGACACCGAGCCGAAGGTCACCCTGGACCATGTCATGGACGATTTCGGGGGCTTCCCGCACCTGGCGGCCTCCCCGGCCGACCCGGATCTCCTGGTGGCCGCCGAGGCCGACGGCAACTCGGTCGCCGTCGCGTTGTACGACGTGGGTTCCGGGCGGGCCGAGCGGCGCGAGCAGCAGGTCGGCCCCGGCCCCGCGGGCTGCTCCAGCCTCCAGGACCTCTCACTGACGCCGGACGCGCGGCAGGTGGTCGTCTCCTGCGCCGAGCCCGACGCGCACCAGGTGTTCAGCACCACGGACCTGACCCACCAGGGCCAGTACGCGGTCGGCGGCAACCCCGTCGCGGTGACCGTCGCCCCGGACGGCACGATAGCCACCGGCACCTACGCCGGCGGCGGACAGCCGGACGTCTCGCTCTTCACGCCGGGCGAGGAGGCGGCGTTCAAGGACTGGGACCTCCCGGCGACCTCGGAGGAGTTGTACGCGCCCGAGGACAGGCTCCGCCCGGCGGGCCTGGCCTGGGCGCCCGACGGCGGGCGTCTTTTCGCGGTCACCGAGATCGGCGCGGGCCCCTCCACGTCCGTGGGGCTGCGGGTCCTGGACATGCCGCAGGTCGCCACCAGCCTCACCCTCACGGCCCCCGCCACCTCACCGCGCAACCACGACCTGACACTGACGGGGCGTGTGGTCTCGCCCGTCCCTCTCGCGGCGGGCAGCACCGTCGACGTCGTACGGCTCGATGACCCGTCGCTCGGCGAGGGCATTCACATCGGCACCGCCCCCGTGGCCGCCGACGGCTCCTTCAGCTTCGTCGACGTGCCACGCGCGAAAGGCTCCGTGCGGTACACCGCCCACTATTACGGCGACACGCGGCACGCCTACTCGTACGGCTCGGTCACGGTGGACATCGTCTCGGACTGACCGCCGGCGGGCCCGAAGTCCCAGAGGTGCCGCCGCACTCCCCACCGACCTGCCGCGTCGCAGGTCGGTGGGGCAAGCCGGCCGGTCCCGTGCCGCACCGCACGGTGTTCGCGTCATCCGAATGGAGCGGCCCACGGGTGGCGAGGGGCCGGCCGGCCGAAAATGAGGAGGAGCGGCAGACGCCATCGGCCGGGATTCCGGTTCGAGAGCGTTGACGATCAAGAGAGAGGGGACGTCTCCACGTGGGTGATGCCGTCGGACAGATGCTGGCTCCAGCCGTCGGTATCGCCATCAGTCCCGTCCCGCTGATCGCGATCGTGCTGATGCTCTCCACCCCGAGGGCGCGCGCCAACGGCACGGCCTTCGCCGTGGCCTGGGTGGTGACCCTGGGGGCGATCACCACCGTCGTCCTGCTGTTCGGCGCCGGGGCCGGAGCCGACACGGACTCCGGCCCCGCCACCTGGACCGCATGGCTCAAACTGGCCCTCGGCGTGCTGTTCCTGCTCCTTGCCGTCAAGCAGTGGCGGGGACGACCGGCGCCGGGCCACGAGGCGGCGACACCGAAGTGGATGACGACCATCGGCTCCTTCACCCCCGGCAAGTCCGCCGCGATGGCCGCGGTACTGGCCGGACTGAACCCGAAGAACCTCGCCCTGGCCATCGGCGGTGCGGTGTCCATCGCCTCCAGCCCGACCACTGCCGGAGGTGAGGCCGCCGCGGCGGCGCTGTTCGTCATGGTCGGTTCCCTGTGCACGCTGCTCCCGCTGGGTGTCTACTTCCTCGGCGGTGAGCGCGCCGTCGGAACGCTGCAGTCCTGGAAGGCGTGGATGGGCGCTCACAACGCCGCGATCATGACGGTTCTCCTGCTGGTCCTCGGAGCCAAGTACCTCGGGGACGCGATCAGCGCTCTGACCTCCTGAGTGTTCCGCGCGCCACCACGCCGAGGCGAGCCGTGTGGTCACTGGAGGAGGAGGGCGACCACGACGCCGGTGGCGGTGATGACGCCGATGAAGCGGTGGTTGAGGTGGAAGGCTTCGGGGATCATGGTCTCGGCCAGCATCGCGAGCACTCCTCCCGCGGCGAGAGCGGTCAGGCCCGCGAGGAAGGTGCCGCCGGCGTCGGCGAACGCGACGGCACCGAGGACCGCCGCGAGGGTGGAGGTGGCGACGACGGTGCTCCAGACCCCGAGTACGTAGGTGCGGGACCGGCCCGCTTGGCGCATGCCGCTCGCGCTGGAGATGCCCTGGGGGATGTTGGCCAGGAAGAAACCGGCGACCAGGGCGACCGGAGCCCCCGAGCCGCCGGTGGTGGCGACGGTGAGGCCGATCGCGATGGATTCGGGGATCCCGTCGATCAGCGCTCCCACCGCGATCGCGGTGCCGCTTCCGGGCGCCTGTTCTTCGGTGGGTTGGGCCACGCATGCGCCGCACCGCTTGCGGTGGGCGGCCTCGCGTTGTTCGAGCCCCCGGTTGATGGTGGAGAACAGCAGGGCGCCCAGGAGGAACCCGATCGCGGTGGCGGGGGCGGAGCCGTGCTCATGGGAGTCGACGAGCAGTTCGAGGGTGAGCACGGCGATGAGCACGCCGGCGCCGAACCCGGTGACGGTCGCGATGGCGCGGTGGCTCAGGCGGTCGGTGTAGCCCACGATCGCGCCGAGCAGCAACCCGATGGCGGCGAGCAGGCCGATCAGGCCGGCGGCCAGGAAGGTGGGCACGGTCAGCACGCCCCGGAGCGAGGGCGACGGCCGGGAACGGGGACGGTGTGCAGGCCGACGATCCGGGCGAGCCGCCTGTCGAGCCCGCTGACGCAGGTCCGGACCGCGTCGTCGTTCGGGCCGAGGCCGGTGGCCGACGCCTGGAAGCTGTCCTCACGCCGAGGTGCGATCAGCGGTTCCAGGCGTGTGGCGGTGCGGCAGGCGAGGACGACGGCACGGTCGTCGTTCACGGGGCTCTCCTGAGATCAGGCCCAGCATGTTCGTGGACCGCGGGAATCGTCCGGCTGTTGACAGAGCTCGATGAGAAGTATGGGGATATTCGGCGTCATTATCTGGCATTCCGGTCGCAAGGGCGCCGCTCTCCATGGGTGTGGCGGGGGTCGACAGGGTGACGGTGTGGGGCGGTGACCGGGTGTGCTGTGCGGCCGGACCTTCGAGCGGGATGCCTGCCCGTGGGCCTGTTCGGTCGGTGGCCTGACGGGCTCGGCATCCGATCCCTGGGCGCACTCGTGCGCGCGGGTGATACTCGGCGGCTCAACCAGGTGATCCGCCCGCACGGGGTGGTGCCGCCGTGGTGATCCGCCGCCCTGCTCGTGTTTCCTCCTCGGGTGGTCGTGAGCTCGGCCGTGCGACCGCCGGCCCCGAGGAGGAACGGTGTCCGTTGACGCGTAGAGGAACGGGTGCGGCGGTGGTGCTGGGCACCCGGCCCGAGGTGGTGAAGCTGGCCGGCGTGATCCGCGGGCTCGGCGACGCGGCCCGGGTCGTGCACACGGGACAGCACTACAACGACGCCCTGTCGGGCGGAATCTTCCGCGGGCTGGGACTGCCGGAGCCGCAGACGAGGATCCGGCGGATCGGCGGTCTGCCCCGCGTCGGGCAAGTGAGCTCCATGATCGACCAGCTCGGCCGGGTGTTCGAGGCCGAGCGTCCCGCCGTCGTGGTGGTACAGGGGGACACCAACTCCGCTTCGGCCGCCGCCCAGGCCGCTCACTACCTGGGTATCGAGGTGCTCCACGTGGAGGCGGGGCTCCGCTCGCACGACCGGACCATGCCGGAGGAGATCAACCGCCGGATCATCGGCGTGCTCGCCGACGTGCACTGCGCGCCCACCCGGGGCGCCGTCGCGCATCTACGGGCCGAAGGCGTCGCCCGGGAACGTATCCACCTCACCGGCAACACCGTCGTCGAAGCGGTTCTCGCCTCGCTGCCCGGTCCCGTAGCGAGGGCGGCCGTGCTGCGGGAGCACCGGGTGCGCCCCGGCGGGTTCGTCCTCGCCACCGTGCACCGCCCGGAGAACACCGACGACCCGGTGCGGCTCGGACAGCTCCTCGGCGAACTGGCCGGGCTCGGGCTGCCGGTGCTGCTGCCGATCCACCCGCGGACCGCCGCGCGGGCACGGCAGTACGAGCTGGGCCGGCGGCTGTCCGCGTTGCGCGTGGTCGATCCGGTCGATCACGCCACCTTCCTCGCCCTGGCGCACGGGGCACGCCTGCTGATCTCCGACTCCGGCGGCGTACAGGAGGAGTGCACGGTGATCAAGAAGCCGCTGGTCGTCGTCCGCAACAACACCGAGCGCCCGGAGGCGATGGACAGCGGCTTCGCCGTGCTGGCCGCACCGGGCCCGGAAGTCGGTTCGCGGGCCCGCGCCCTGCTCGCGGACCCGGGTCTCGCGGCCCGGCTCGCGGCCCGGCCCTCGCCCTTCGGTGACGGCCGGGCCAGTGAACGCATCGTGGAGATCACCCGCGCACTCGTCGAACGAGCGCTGCCCCGTACACGCCGGGCCGTCGAGCAACCAGCCGTGGCGGCTCCCGGCGCCTGTCCCGCCACGCTGCCCCTTCCGGTCGGAGCTCCGACCGGCCCTCATCCTCCTGGAGGCAACCCATGTACCGACCACCCCACGCCGGCGGAGCCGCGGCCGGAGGCGTTCTCGCCGCGACGGGAAGCGGCGACAGTCTCCACCTCGTCGTGCTGAGCATGGTGTCCCTGGCCCTCGTCGTGTCCGGAGTCTGGATGATCCGTGCCGCGCGGAGCCGCATGGCGGGCGTCTGACCGCCGTGCACAGGGCCGCCGCCCACCGGCCGCCCCGACGCGGGCCGGTGGACCCGCCCGTGTGACCGGTCACCGGGCCGGCCCCGAGACGTCGTGCGGGACCGGCCCGCGTGACCGATTTCCCAGGAGGGACCCACGACATGGGTGATTCCCCGAGCACCGTGGTCACCGCCACGATGACGCTCTTCCTCGTACTGGCCGTCCTCTCCGTCAGCTATCTGCTGGCTCTCGTCGTCCCCTTCGTCCGCAGCAGATCCCGGCCACCGGGGGACGCGTCACGCTTCGACTGGCACATCCTGGTGCCCTGCCTGAACGAGGCCGCGGTGATCGGCGAGACCCTGACCCGGCTGCGGGACGCCTTCCCCCACGCCCACCTGTGGATCGTGGACGACGCCTCCGACGACGACACCGCCGCCATCGTCACCCGGTACCGGAGGAGCGATCCCCAGCTCCACCTGGTGCCCCGGCGGCTGCCCCACGCCCGCAGCGGCAAGGGCGACGCACTCAACGCCGCCTACCGCGCACTGGTCGCCACGCCTGCCGGGAGCAGCCCGTCCGGCAGAGTGGTCGTCGGGGTCTTCGACGCCGACGGCATCCCCGCCCCCGGCTGCCTGGACGTCGTCGCCTCGCCCCACCTCCTCGGCGACCCCGCGGTGGACGCGGTCCAGATCGAGGTCCGGATGCGCAACAGGAACGAGCGACGCCCGTTCCCCGACGCGGGCCCGCTCCGCAACCTCGTCGCCCGCACCCTCGTGCGGATGCAGGACATCGAGTTCCGGGCCGCCGTGCCCGCCCTCCAGGCCGGCCGCGCCATCACCGGCACCGTGTCGCTCGGCGGCAACGGCCAGTTCGTCACGCTCGACGCGCTGCGCCTGCTCGACGACGACCCCGGCCGGGGCGGGCCCTGGCACAACTCGCTGCTCGACGACTACGAACTCGCCCTGCACCTGGCCCTCGCGGGCCGCAGGACGGCCTTCACCCGCGACACCTGGGTCGAACAGGAAGGTCTGTGGGACGCGGGCCGGCTGCTCGTCCAGCGCACCCGGTGGAGCCAGGGCACGATGCAGTGCGCCCGCCACCTCCGCACGGTCTGGCTCTCCCGTCGGCTGTCCACCCCGGCCGCGGCCGAGATCAGCTACTCCCTCCTCCAGCCGTGGCTCCAGCTCCTGGTCAGCGCGGTCTGCCCCGCACTGGTGCTTCTCGCCGCAGTCCATGCGATCGGCCAGGCGGGCGGCACGGGCATCGTCGGACAGGGGGTCCAGTGGTGGCCCATCGCGGGCTACATCCTCCTGGCCGTGGTCCAGTTCGGCATGTGGGGCCCGCTCTACCGGGCAAAGTGTGAACCCGCACACGGATTCTGGCGCAGTGTCGGCTGGGGCTTCGCGTACACGGCGTACGTCTGGTGCTACTCGGCGGCGACCTGGCGGGCGCTGATCCGGCACGTGCGGGGGCACGGGGCGTGGGCCAAGACCCGCCGCAACGCCGAGGGCGCCGTCCCCGCACAGGCCCCCGCCGCGCCCCTGAAGGAAACCGAGCTCCTCTGACCCCCGCTCCACCGACGAGGCCGGGCCCACCCGTCGGAATCCGGCCGGCCGGCCACGGCCACGGACTGGCGGCCGAGAGCCGCGATCAGTCGGACCGGACCACTGAGGCCACCGCATCGACCGGCAGCCCGCCCCCGGAGACCGGCTCCGCGCCGCCGCCGTTCCCCTCCTTCGGCCCGCTCCCGCCGGAGCCGTCGGCTCCGCGCCGCTGCTCGGCCGACTCCGTGCCGGCCCCGGACCCCGCGGTCGCAGCCGCGGCGCATGCCAGCACGAGGGTGAGCCCGCAGGACAGGACCGCGAACACCAGGTGCTTGGTGTTCTCGATCGCCTCCCCGTAGACCGCCGTCAGGAACTGCGTCCACGTGAGCGTCGCCGCGCACAGTACGGCCGCCACGAACGCCCGGCGCCGGGGGTCGGACGCACGCCGCCACCACGGGACCGCCGCGACCCCCAGCAGAGCCACCAGCGTCAGCATCAGCCCGCCGCCGACATCACGCACGAGCATGCTGAACAAGGTGAGCCGCGACTCCTGCGCACCCGCGGGCAGCCCCGCCTCCACCGGGTAGGAGCCGAGGTAGTCCGGGCGGGCCGCACCGAAGTCGTCCAGCGCGTGGAACGCGATCCGGGCGGTCACCGCAGGATGGGTGACGAGGAAGGACGCGATGTTCCCGTACGTCATCCGGTCCTCGTACCGTTCCCAGCGGGGATCGCCCTGCGGGGGCTCCTCCACCCACCAGCTCCGTCCCTCGTACCGGGCGAAGTCCGCCGGGAGCCCCAGGTCGACCGCCGCGGCCCGGGGATCGTCACTGTGGGCGAGGAGGCCGACGAAGACCATCTCGGTGGGATTGATCCTGCGGAACTCCTCGGGCTGCGCGGCCAGCTCACCCACGGCCGCGCCGGTGATCAGCAGGGCGGCCAGCATCGGCGCGGCGCGGCTGCGCCACCCGGCCGCCCACCGTCCCACCGGCACCCGGGTGAGGAGGAGAAGGACCACGAAGGGCACCGCCATGGTCGCCGACTGGGTCTTGGAAGCCACCGCCAGCACGGCACCCGCCGTGAAGGCGGCCAGCCCCAACAGCCGCGCCGCGGGCGCCCCTCCGAGATGAACCGCCCCGGCGAGCGCCCACACCATGCCGGTCAGGCCCGCGAGCTCACCGTACGGAGAGGCCGCGTACCCGGCGAACGTACTGTCCCCGACCACCACGAACAGCGCCCCGCACACCAGTGCCTTGCGGAGGAGGCTTCCGGTCAGTGCCGCCGCGAACACCGCGAAGGCGCCCGCGATCAGCAGACAGAACACCAGCGCGAGCGCCCGCAGATCCAGGGCACCGGAGAAACCCGGGACCCCGCTGACCAGGTCCGCCGCCCGGAGCAGCCAGTTCCCGCTGCTCGGGTAGACCTGTTCCGGGTCGCAGCCGTCCTTCGGCGCACGGGTGTACGTGAAGTGGGCGTACGCGAGCCACGGCTCCACGCCCGGGGGGACATGCGTGACGATGTCGAGCGAGCACATCCGGCGGAAGCCGTCACCGTTGTCGGCCATCCCCACCGGGGACGGTACGAACAACCGCAGCGCCATCAGGGCACCGGCGGCGGCACCCGTACCGAGGGCAAACCGAAGGGGAGACCCCAGTCTTTCGTCCGCTTTCGTGCCATTCATGCGGCCAATTCAACGGCCCGACGGGCAGCCCGCAGGGACGACACCCCGAGCTCCGAAAGTCACACATACCATCCGCCGCCTACATGCCCGGATGTCGTCCGTGCTGCTCCGGGGTCCGCTCACGGTCACGGCCGTTCATGCGCAGCGACCGCGAGAGGGGTGACCAGGCCCCGCGCCCCCGGTGAAGAGACCGGTCGAGGTGGAACAGGTCATCCGGCTGTCCGGAAACAGGTGTCGGGCGGCCTGCCTCGCACGGGGCCGGTCCTATCGCATGTGCATGTTGAATCCCTTGATCTCGCGGTCGAGCAGTCCCTGCAGCTCTGTCCAGGCCGCCACGTCGCCGGTGGTGGCGCTGACCGGCGTCGTGCCGTCCAGGTCGGCGGCGGTGAGCTCGACGACGGCGTCGGCGTCGTCGGCGACACCGTCCTGGACGACGAGTACCTGGTGGCGGACCCGCACGGTGACCTCGTCGCCCGTGTCGAACCGCAGCCCGACGGCGAGCGTACGGCCGGCGGCCTTCTCGGCATCGAGGTGGTAGCGCCAGCCGCGGACGGTCTCCACCGGGCTCTGCGGTGCTCCGAGGAGCCCCAGCATGGCCCGCAGCAGATCCCCGGTGTCGAAGGCTCCCTCCAGCTCGAGCGCCCCGGTGAGATACCAGGACCGGGCGATCGGGTTGAGCTCCTGGTAGCCGCGGGCGCGCAGGGCGGCCGCCTTGAGCAGTCGTGCGTCCTCGTGATCCGGGTCGGCCCGGACGGCGAGCTGCGTGAGCTCGGCCGCGAGCTGGTGGTCGCCCGCCTCATGGTCGGCCTTGGCCGCCGCGACCACGGCGTCGGCCCCTCCCATGAGCTCGACCATCCGCCTCGCCCTGTGCGCCGGCGGGGACGGGAACAGCTCGGTGGAGTCACCGCTGAACCAGCTCACCCAGCCGGTGAAGAACTCCGGGACGGTCGTGAACGGCGTGCCGTACATCGGCACCACGTAGGGGGCGTCCCAGACCCCCTCGGGCAGGTCCTTCAGCGCGTGCTGGAGCTCCGTCGGGGTGTAGCCCTTGTTGATGAGCCGCACCGACTGGTCCCACAGGTACTGGGTGGCGTCCCGGTACTTGGTGACGACGTCGCGGATCCTGTCCTCACCCTCGATGGGCTGGATGTGGGAGCCGAGCAGCCAGTGCGGGCCGATCTCCAACACGCGGTCCAGCGCGGTGAGGTAGTTCTCGGGCATGCGCGGCTTCGACCCGCGGATCGTGTGCATGTTCGGGATGCCGGTGAAGAACTCGTCGGCGATGATCACCGCATCCAGGTCGGGCAGGTGGATGCCGAACTCGCTGATCGCCTCGCCGCCCGTGTAGAAGGCGTCGATCCGCACGCCGGCGATCGTCAGCGTCTCGTCGCCGTGCAGCAGATCGGTGGGCGGGATGAACCCGGCCTCGCCCCCGGCGGGAACGGTACCGATGCCGTGGTGGTGTCTGTCCTCCGGGGACAGGAACGCGCCGCCGTAGTAGGCCGAGCCCATCGACTGGCGCGGCAGGATCTCGCCGAACTCGTTGTCACGCTCGGCGATGAAGTTCTCCCAGGCGTAGATCTTCACGGCCCCGGACTCGACGTCGGCCGGGTCGACGAGGGCGCGCGTCCCGTTGTAGTGGTCCGTGTGGTGGTGGGAGTAGAAGATCGCCTTGATCGGCTTGTCCGAGATCTTCGCGATCTCGGCGGAGATGACCCGGCCGGCCTCCATGTTCACACCGGTGTCGTAGACGATCAGGCCGTCGTCGCCCTCGATGACCGTCGAGTTGCCGAGGTAACCCGCCGGGCAGTAGACGGTCCACATCGGCAGTTCCCCGCACCGGTAGGTGCCCTGCTGCTCGACGGTCAGCCGGCGGTGCTCCAGGAAGTAGTCGGGAAAGCCGCGCTCGACGTCGTAGGGGTTCACCATGGCTGCTCCACGTCTTGGCAGTGCGACGGACACCACCAACCTACGATCGACAGCACCCACTCGCGACCGAAGCTCCACGCCCCGCCCCCTCCGTGTCACGCCCCTCCGACCCGTGCGACAGGGTGCTGCGCAGAACCGGCGGAAGCTCCGGCCGGCGACCGCGGCAGCTCGTAGGAGCTTCCTGTCGGGTGTGCCCGCGTCGGTGAGCGGCAGGATGGCGGCCACACCTTGTCCGACCTGCTGACCAGCAGGTCGGACAAGGTGTGGCGGCCTCCTCACATCAGATGTCCCGGAAGAGACCAGCCGCGCGGTGACCTGCCACGATGAGGGGGATTTGGTGGCTGACCTGCGCGAATGGTCTTTCAGTTGTTTCATGCTCGTGCCGGTTGATGAAGCCAGAAGTCCCTCAGGTCGGAGATACCTTCACGGAGGTCGTACGCCTCCAGGCGCAGTACGCGATGGGGCGCGGCCTTGCTCACCAGCAGACGTCCTGCCGAGGTGTCGACGCCGAGTGCGGGTGTTCCGTTCACACTCGACGGACGCTGCGCTGACGAGTTCGAGAGTCCGGAGCCCTTTGCCGGCGGCGACTTCTCCAGGTCGGTCAGGGCCTTGTCCAGCACGGCGGCCAGCTTCGGCGGGGCGACGGTGCGCGCCAGTGCCTCGTCCATGAGCTCCGAGCCGTCGTCCAGTCCCACGATCCACTCACTGGGCGGGGCCTTCGCGCCTTCCTTCACGTCCTCCTTGGGCGCCGGGTCGTGTTGCCACCGCATGAATGTCTTGCCGCCTACGCGCAGCACGTCCCGACCGTGGTCGTTCCCCCGACCCGAAGACGTGCTGCCGAACCGGCTGCCGCTCGCGGTGACGTTGATCTCGTTCTCGGTGATGCCGAAGGACGAGGTGTCCTTGTAGCGCAACCCCGGCGCTGAGGCCAGATCGTCGACCGCTTCCCTGAACGGCCGCAGGTCACGGTGCGCTGCCTGTGTCTCCTTCGAGTCGGAGGACGAGGACGTGAGCGACAGGAGTCCGCCGATCAGGGCGAGAACCAGCACCGTGAGGCCGCCCAGGACAACGGCACGCCTGCGCCCGGAGCCGGCCCGTAGCAGCCCTGGTGGGGGGGACCACGAAGTCGTCCCCCCTGGCACCGTGGGCGGAGGCAGCGGTCCCGGAGGAGGCGCCGTCGGATCTGCCGCCGAGCTCGGCGTCACCGGACCGTTCGGCGCCTGCGCTGTGTCCGGTTGGGGAGTGGGACGGGGGTCGTTGTCGTCCGCCATTGGCGCTGTGACCTTTCGGGTGTGGGGGCTGGAGTCCTGCGAGGGTGTTCTCACCGCGCGCTCTCCAGCGCGCGTTTGCAGACCGTGCCGCATGGGCGAGCGAGGGAGCCGCGTGGGGCCCCGGGCCGCCCAGATGCATGTCCGCGGAACGCGACGGCCTCGAAAGGGGAGCTGTGGCCCGAGACGACGTCGGTCTCTCGGGCTGCTGGTGGCCTACCGCTGACAGGCGGCGACGATGACCAGCAGGAGGAGGGCGATCCCGAGTATCGGCAGGCACCCGAGGGAGTTGGGGTTCTTCTGGTTGATCTCGACGACGCCGCCGAGTGCGAGGCCGGGGTGGGTTTCGGCGTAGTGGGCCGCTGCGAGATCGCCGACCTCGGATTCGGTGGTCCACCGGGTGGCGAACCTGCATTCGCCGCACCGGTACCGGTGTGCCATGACAACTCCTTGGTGCCGTGAGTCGTAGGGAATGGAAACCTGAACGGGCGGTCGGTGTGCGCTCCCCTGTTGCGTCGGCCGTCTGCTGCGGGGAGAAGCGGCCGACGACGCGCACACCGGCCACGTCAGGTGGTGGTGATCCGCTGCGATGATCGAGGTCTCTGCGCGGGAACGCCGGGTGTCGGCGTCAGTCGCGCTGCGGTGCGTTCTCGCACAGCGCCGCGTCCAGCAGCCGCCGTAGCTGCGCGTCCGGGCGCTGGCCGATCGTCACCAACATGTTGGTGACGATGGAGACGTAGCGGCCGTCGTCCATGGTCAGGGTGAAGGTCTGGTAGCCCGGGGCGCCACCGGAGTGGCCTCGCGCCGTACCGCCGCAGGAGGGCTCGTACGTCTGGAGTCCCAGGCCGTAGCCCGTGCCGGTGTTCACCTGCCGTGCGGTGCGCATCTCGGCGAGGCTCTTCGCGGAGAGGAGCTTTTCGGTGGCCAGCGCCTGGTAGAAGGCGCTCATGTCCTCCAGCGTGGAAACCATGGCTCCCGCGCTGCTGAAGAGCGAGGGGTCGTACGAGACCGCCGGAACCCACACGTAGAAGGAGCCCACCCGGAGGCCGTGGTAGCCGTTGACGGCCGGTGTGGGCAGGGCGCGGTCACCGGGTGCGGGGAAGAGGGTGTGCGGCAGGCCGAGCGGTCCGATGACACGTTCGGTCACGGCCTTGTGCACCGGTTGTCCCGTCAGCTTCTCGATGAGCATCCCGAGGACGAAGTAGCCGGTATTGGAGTAGGTGAACCCTTCGCCGGGGACGGAGACCGGGGGCGAGGCGTCCAGCGCGTACCGCACCATCGTCGACAGGCTGAAGGTGCCGTCCGGGTTCGACGGGGGTGTATTGAGCCCGGGGGAGGCGTTGTAGGCGCCGAGACCGCCGGTGTGCTGGAGCAGATGGCGCACGGTGATGCGGGTGCCGTCGTAGCCGTTGCCGGTGACGACACCGGGCAGGTAGTCATCGATCGGTGCGTCCAGGGAGACGCGGCCTTCCTCGACCAGCTGCAGCACCACCACCGCTGTGAAGGTCTTGGTCTGACTGCCGATACGGATGTGCTCGTCGGCCTTGATGGGGCGGTCGGCGTTCACGGTTCCCGTACCCGCCGACAGGGTCCAGGACTCGCTGCCGTTTCCGGCGTGGACGGCGGCGCCGGGCCCCGCCGCCGCCTGGAACGCCTTGAGCGCGGTGAGCGTGTCGGAGTGGTCGGACTCGGCGGTGGCAGCGTGTGCCGCCGAGCTGGACAGTGTCAGTACCGTCGCGCACAGGGCGCCGATGACGGAGGCCAGTTTCGTACCGTTTCGGGTGGTCATTCGGTGTCCGCTCCTCGGGGAGGTCTCGCTCGGTCGGGTGCGTGCCGGTCCTGCCGGCTCAGTTCTTCGCAGCGGCTTCGAACGCGGCCTCCAGCCGCGGGACGTAGTCCGCGTAGGCCGGACCCCAGCACTTGTAGGTGTGGCTGCCGTCGCACTGGGGCGACAGGGAGGCCCCGTTGCCGTAGTCGACGAGGCGGCTGGGGATGCCGAGCTGGTCCAGGCGGTTCTTGACCGTGTGGGCGGCCATTGCCGTCTGACCGTCGATCAGGCCCTGGTTCCCGGTGTAGAGGGTGACCTGGGTGTTCTTGAGCTTGGACAGGTTGGCCGGGGCGGCGGGATCGTAGGCGTTCCAGCGGTGGTCCGCGCCCAGGACCGGATACGGCGAGCCGAAGATGGCGTCGCTGTCGACGGACGGTCCGTAGGTCGGGCAGCCCTGGCTGCTCGATGTGCTGAGCGCGCACCAGGCGCCGGGCAGGTCGAGCTCGGTGGCGAGTACGGTCGCGCGGACCGTGGCCATGGAGAAGTCGATTCCGCCGGAGAGGGAGGAGGCGTGGCCGAAGAGGTCGGGTCTGGCCTGGGCGTAGTGGAGTGCACCGGATCCGCCCATGGACAGCCCGGTGACGGCCCGGTGTTCACGGTCGGGGAGGGTGCGCAGGTTGGCGTCGATGTAGGGGACGACCTGTTCGAGGTGGAAGGTCTCCCAGTCGGCCGCCCCTTCGGCGGTGTTCTGCATGTACCAGTCGGCGTACCAGCTCTTGAGACCGCCGTCGGGGACGACGGTGATCATGGCATCGGAGTGCAGCGCCGGAGCGGCGGCGGCATCGTCCACGTTGCCGCCGCCCCCGTGGAGGAAGTACGTGACGGGCCATCGCCGGTCAGGATCGTCGGCGTACCCGCTGGGCAGGAAGATCCGGATACGGTGCGGGCCGGCCACCTCCGGTGTGGTGACGGTGATCGTGAAGTCGGTGCCGGAGCGCACTTCGGTGCCGTCCGCGACCTGGCTCAGGCCGAAGCCGTCCGTGAAGTCGGCGCCGGGGACGGCCGGGGAGTCCGCCCAGGCGGCCGGTCCCAGGGACACGGCCGGAAGCAGCGCCGCCGCGACCAGGGCGACGGCGAGGCGACGGTGGCGGGCTGATGGAGGTCTCACTCTGGTACTCCCTTGTGTGAGGTGGCCGACGGGCCGCCGGCACGACCACGATGCGGCCCACCGGGTTCGGAGAACAGGGCATGTGCAGGTCAGGGGGAGGTCATCGGTGACCGGTCATCCGTGACCGGTCGTCCCGATACGCTCGGGCGGTACCGGTGTCCACGGAAGGTGAGAGTCCGGAGTGAGCAATGAGTTAGGCACGCGTATGCGTCACCTGCGCAGACGCGCGGGCCTCACCCAGGAGCAGCTGGCGGAGCGGGCCGAGGTGAGCGTGAGCACGATCGGCCGACTGGAGAACGGCAGGCTCCCCGAGCACCGGCTGAGGACGCTGCAGAAGGTGGCGGAAGTCCTGGACGTGAAGCCGGAGGAATGGCAACGACTCACCGCGACCATGGACGGGCCACAGCCGGCCCTCGCCGATGCGGCCGAGGTGCTGACACCCGCCGGTACGCGAGGGGAGCCGACCCCCGCTGCTCGGCCCGAGGATCCGGCACCGCCCGTTCGGCCCGAGCAGCCGGCGCCGCCCGTTCAGCCCGGGACTCAGGCGGGGGCCCCTGCACCTGCCGCGCCCACGCCCGCACCTGCCGCCCCCGCCCCCATCCCCGTCCCCGGGACGGCCGTGTCGTCGCCGGCCGGCCCGCTCGCCGACGCCGCCGCCTCACTGGCCCGTGAGGTCGGCCGACGCTGGCAGCGGGAGGAAAAGCACCGCCGCGTCCACGACCCGTTCCCGCTGCCCGTGCGATACCAGCCGGCTCCCGCCGCCCTGATGGACCGTCCGGAGAACATCCAGCGTCTGCAGCCGGGAGTCCCTGCCCGGGACCTCGACCTGAACGGCGATCTGCGGACTGTCGCCGACACCTATCGGAGTATCGAATCGCAGCGACTGGTCATTCTCGGGCGCGCCGGCTCGGGGAAGTCCATCCTGGCCATCAAGTTCGTCCTTGAACTTCTCGCGGCCCCGACTCCCTCCCTCCGGGTGCCGGTCATTCTCAGCATCGGATCCTGGGACCCGCTGGCCATCACGCCGCGGGACCTGCTGGTCGACCATCTCCTACGGGACCACCCGCATCTGGCCCGTACGACTCCCGAGGGCGCGACACTGGCCGCCGAACTCGTCGACTCCGATCTGATTCTCCCCGTCCTGGACGGTTTCGACGAACTCGCCGAAGCCCTGCGCGGCCCCGCGCTGGAAGCACTCAACGCCACGTCCCACCCCGTGGTCCTGACCAGCCGCCAGGACGAGTACGCCCGAGCAGTCCGCGACGTGCACGCGCCTCTGGTGCTGGCAGCCTGCGTCGAACTCGCCGACCTCACCGTCGAGGATCTGGCCGCGTACCTGCCCCGGACCGACCGCCTCGGCGACTCCCTGGGCAGCCGCGGAGCCACAGGCGTGTGGGGTGCCGTCCTGGACGAACTACGGGTCCATAACACCCCGGCGAGCAGCCGACTCGGACAGGTCCTGGGAACGCCCCTGATGGTCACCCTGGCGCGGACGATGTACAGCGAGGTGCCCGGCAACGACCCGGTCGAACTGCTTGACCCCGCGAGCTTTCCTACCGGGCGCCACCTTGAGGAACATCTGTTGGCGAACTTCGTGCCCACGGTCTACCGGCACCGCACCCCCGAACGGGCCGACCCCGCCACCGGGCAGCGCAACCGCGACCCTGAGCAGGCCGAACGCTGGCTCGGCTACCTCGCCCACACCCTGACCACCGGGGCCCACGAGCACGGAGACCTCGCCTGGTGGCGGTTCGGCGCGTCCGTACGGCTGCCGATGCGCATCCTGTACACCGCGCTGATCGGCGGACTGTGCATGTTCGCGGCCAACTGGCTTGTCATACTGTTCACCGTTTCCATCGGGTACAGGCGCTCCGTGCAGGCGCCGGCGATGGTCGAGGTGACGGTGTTCGGGCTCTGCTCCGCGGTCGTCTTCGGTCTCGTGCACTGTGCCCTGGCCGCGATGGGCCGTACCGTGGCCGTTCCGACCCAGGTACGACTCAGGCTGGCGGCCGTGGCCCCCGGGGTCGAGCACAGACCGGTTCGTGAGATCCTCACGCGCTTCGGGGTCGGGCTGCTGGGCGGCTCTGTGCTGGGGGTCGCGCATGCCTGGTCGAAGGCACTGTTTCGCGCGCTGGCCGGAACATCCCCGCACGCGGATCTGATCGGAGCGGCGATACAGGACACGCTGGCCGCGGGACTGATCTTCGGTCTGACGGCCGGCTTGGCCTTCGGACTCATCGCAGCCTTCGAGGCGCCCGTGGACATCGCGGCCGCGGCCACGCCGATGCGACTGCTGTCCGTCAACCGGTCGACCGCCACCCGGCAGTTCCTCGTGCTGGCTGCCGCTGTCACAGTCGGAGTCGCCATCTGCGGATATGTCGTCGTCGGCCTGCTCCAGCAGGTGCTGCCCTGGACGCTGCTGTGGCCGCTGGACGCGGCTCTGCTGCTGGGGGCGGTCGGCGGGCTGGGCGGATCGGCGGCGTACGTGCTCGCACTCACGGCGTGGGGGCAGTGGCTGACTGTGGCCCGGTTCTGGCTTCCGTTGACGCGCAGACTGCCGTGGGACACCGCAGCCTTCCTGGACGACGCCTATCGCCGAGGGGTGCTCCGGCAGGCCGGGGCCGTCTACCAGTTCCGGCACATCCGGCTCCAGCAACACCTCGCTCGCGTCCACGTCAGCTCCGGCCGCGTCACCCGTTACGTGAAACCGGGCCGGATGCGCCGCGCATCCGGGGGGAGGGCATCGCCGGAAGGCCGTTGAGGGTCTGTTCGGTGGCCAGGGCGGCTTTCGCTGCAGCCGTGTTCCCGTCGGGTGCTGCCGATCCCAGCCTTGGGAGGGTGATGCCGTGCGCGTAGAGGCCGTCGGGCGCGCCGAGCGCTCACCATTTGGCAATCGTTCAGGAGGTCGTCAGAACTCTGACTCTTCCTGCCACTCCACACACGTAGGTCGCCGCCCTCCGGAGAGCAGAAATTGTCTTACCGCCTCACGTAAAAGGGGGGAGTGGAATTTCCGCAGTATCGCGAAACTCTTGCGGGTTGTTCGCTATGTAGTAAATCACCTCCCCGCCCTGCACTTTCGAAGGGCCGGCCGAGATGCAGTTCGTTTCCTCGATGGAGCTTACGACTCCTGCCTGCCGTTCCCTGTTGGCACCAACCAGGAACTCATGATCCGGAAACCCTGAAGGGAGGAGTTCGCGCTGCAGACTAAGTGGACGATAAGAGGCGCCCCCTCGTCTTCAGCATCGCCCTGGACCGGCGCACCGAACGCGCCCACTACGACGCGAGCTGGGCCCACAACACCGGCCTCCCCAACGAGCTGAACATGCGGCGCGACGGAGACCTCGGGTCTCCCGCCTACACACCGGATGACCGCTCCTGTTCTGCGCGGTACGGTCCCTTCGGACATCAGACATGAACAGAAACTTCCCACAGCTCAAGATCTGCCAGACAGCGCTTAGGTGTCATCTCATACGCCGACATCGGTAGACTGTCGTTTGTGGTTAGGAAGCCTGCCCCTAGCCAAAAAACCGCGTCACGCCACCGAATCGATCCGCCGGGCACACACATCAAGAATTGTCTGCAAGTCAGCGATTACCTGATCACGCGCTTCCTGATGGCCGGGGAGTCCCTTCCACGCAGTCTCCAACGCTTCGCCAAGTGCTGCGGTGACCTTCTCCGGGACGAACCGCGCACCGAAGTCATACCCTGAGTCAGCTCGGGTGCGCAGGTCCAGTTCCACCGCGTCCCAGGCGTCCTGGATCGCTGACTGGTTCTCGATCTCTCCGGTAGGCTTTTCCAGGACTCGAATGAGGATCTGGATGTTCTTGTGGGCCTGCGTGCACAGCTTCCGATAGCGAGTCCACATCTTATGCGTGGCTACCACAGTGGCGATCCCGATCGTGACCGCTAGGGCTGGCAGCACCTTGACGTTGTTGGGCGACGTCATGGAGCGACTTGCCGTACCCGAGTTCCTTCTGCAACGGCGAGTCGAAGCCGTACAGGAACCGCAGCTTGAACTGGTACGGACATTCGAACAGGTACTTCAGCTCGCTGAAGCTGAAGACGATATCGGGCGTGTCGGACAGGGGGGTGAAGGCACCCGATTCAGCGTGGACTCGTCGGGCCTGGCAGCCTCCCGGGTCAGGACGTAGGTGTTGCGGGTCGCCTCGGCGAAGAACTGGGACTCCCGCTGGTAAAGCTTGCCCGGCCCGGGGGAGTAAGAGAGAGCGAGGTACTTCTGGGCGCGGGTCGCCGCCACGTAGAAGAGCCGGCGCTCGTCGTCCTCGCTGCCGCGGTAGCGGTCGGCGTCGTTGACGGCCGCCTCCGGGACGATGTGGAACACACCGAGTCCGCCCTGCCGCTTGCTGGGGAAGCGGTTGCGACGCATACAGGGCACGAACACCGCCGGCCACTGCATGCCCTTGGCTTGGTGGACGGTGGCGATCGTGACGGCGTCGGGCCGCGCATATCCGGCGTCGGCGTCACTCTCCTCGTAGTAGTCGCCGGCCTGGTGCTCCAGCCACTTGGCGAAGGTGGCGAACCGGTCGGGCGGACTGCTGAGGAAGCGGATGCGCTCGTAGTCGCCGATGGCGGTGCTGAACCGTCCCAGGTTGTAGAAGGCGAGCTCGCTGCGCTCGCGGCCGACCTCAGCCGTGAGGTGTTCCTCGCGGATGCCGACCTCGCCTAGGAAACGCTGGTAGGTGCCCTGGATCGTGTAGGCGTCCCAGGGCATGCCCTCCGCCCAGCCGCGGGCCTCGTCGAGGATCTTCACCCCGCGCTTCAGGGCCTCCTCGCGGAGCCCGAGTCGGGCGTCCGTCCAGGCCGTCACGACGGCGTCACCGTCGACGGCTCCGGCGATGTAGTCGAAGCAGGTCTTGGCAGCCTGGACCTCGGGCGTCTGGAACAGGCGGCTCAGGCCCTTGATGATGTAGCGGATGCCCCGGGCGTGCATCGCCGTGACCAGCGGGTCGGCGTCCCCCGACACGCTGCGGAAGAGGACAGCGAAGTCCGAGTACGCCAGGCCCCGTGGCGGCGTGCCGGCACGGTCGGTGAAGGGCAGGCCGATCATCCACTCGATGCGGTCGCAGATCCACGTGGCCTCCTCCTGCGGCGTACCGAAGGAGAGGGCCAGCAGGTCGCCACGGTCATAGCTCTGGTGTCCACTGGCGATCATCGACTTGCTCAGCCGACGCAAGGGATCGATGCCCTCCGCCACCCGGCGTGCAAGGTCCACCACCGCCTTGGACGAGCGGAAGTTCTCGTTGAGCGTCACGGTCTTGGCGCTGCTGTGGCGGGTGGGGAACGTCAGGATGTTGTTCACCGCGCTTCCGCGCCACTGGTAGATCGTCTGGTCGTCGTCCCCCACGACGCATAGGTTTGCGCCGAACTGGATGAGGCCGGCGCCCGGGGTAGCGCCGCCATCGACGCGATCTTCGCGTAGCCGCGACCGGTCCGCTGGGCCCGTGGAGTGTGGCTCGTAGCCCGCCGCAGGCCCAAAGTCCCAGAGAAGTCCCGGACATGCCGCCGCACCCCTCCCTGACCCGCTAAATGGCAGGTCAGATGGGGTGCGGCGGCATCGTCGTGTCAAATGTCCCGGAAGATCTCGATCTGCGCGCCCACCGAGTTGAGGCGCTCGGCCAGCTCCTCGTAACCGCGGTTGATCACATAGACGTTGCGGAGTACGGAGGTGCCTTCCGCCGCCATCATCGCCAGCAGCACCACCACGGCGGGCCGCAGCGCGGGCGGGCACATCATCTCCGCGGCGCGCCAGCGGGTCGGGCCCTCGACCAGGACCCGGTGGGGGTCGAGGAGTTGGAGGCGGCCGCCGAGGCGGTTGAGGTCGGTGAGGTAGATCGCGCGGTTGTCGTAGACCCAGTCGTGGATCAGGGTCTGGCCGTGTGCGGCGGCGGCGATCGCCGCGAAGAACGGGACGTTGTCGATGTTGAGGCCGGGGAACGGCATCGGGTGGATCTTGTCGATCGGCGCCTCCAGCTTGGAGGGCCGCACCGTCAGGTCCACCAGGCGGGTGCGCGCGTTGTCGGCGGCGTACTCCGGGGTGCGGTCGCAGTCGACGCCCATCTCCTCCAGGACCGCGAGCTCGATCTCCAGGAACTCGATCGGCACCCGGCGGATGGTGAGTTCGGACTCGGTCACCACGGCGGCGGCCAGCAGGCTCATCGCCTCGACCGGGTCCTCCGAGGGGGAGTAGTCCACGTCCACGTCGATCTGCGGGACCCCGTGCACGGTGAGTGTCGTCGTGCCGATCCCGTCGACCCGTACGCCCAGAGCCTCCAGGAAGAAGCACAGGTCCTGGACCATGTAGTTGGACGAGGCGTTGCGGATGACGGTCGTACCGTCGTGGCGGGCGGCGGCCAGCAGGGCGTTCTCGGTCACCGTGTCGCCGCGCTCGGTCAGCACGATGGGCCGGCCGGGGGAGACGGAACGGTCCACCTGTGCGTGGTACAGGCCCTCCGTGGCGGCGATCTCCAGCCCGAACCGGCGCAGCGCGATCATGTGCGGCTCGATGGTGCGGGTGCCGAGGTCGCAGCCGCCCGCGTACGGCAGGGTGAACTGCTCCGTCCGGTGCAGCAGCGGACCCAGGAACATGATGATCGAGCGGGTGCGGCGCGCCGCGTCGGCGTCGATCGCCTCCAGGTCCAGCTGCGCGGGCGGCACGATCTCCAGGTCCACGCCGTCGTTGACCCAGCGGGTGCGCACCCCGATGGAGTTCAGCACCTCCAGGAGCCGGAACACCTCCTCGATCCTGGCCACCCGGCGCAGGACCGTGCGCCCCTTGTTGAGGAGCGAGGCGCACAGCAGCGCGACACAGGCGTTCTTGCTGGTCTTGACGTCGATGGCCCCGGAGAGCCGACGGCCGCCGACGACCCGCAGATGCATGGGCCCGGCGTAACCGAGCGACACGATCTCGCTGTCAAGGGCTTCGCCGATGCGGGCGATCATCTCAAGGCTGATGTTCTGGTTGCCGCGCTCGATGCGGTTGACGGCGCTCTGGCTCGTGGCGAGCGCCTCGGCCAACTGCGTCTGTGTCCAGCCCCGGTGCTGACGGGCGTCACGGATGAGTTTGCCGATGCGTGCGAGGTAGTCGTCTGACATGTCGGCAGGTTATCTCAGATATGAGATGAGAATGATGTGGGGGTGTGCCGTTCGAGTGACGGGTGTGCACCGGCTCCTCGTATGCCGCCTCTTTCCATCGTCGCCCGCGCGGCAGTGAAGGGCGCGGTCCGCGCGTCCGTACGGGTCGGGGGGCCGCGCCCGCCGCCCCCTCCCACCGGCCTCGGCGGGAGGGGGCGGAGGCGCAGACCGCCCTTACGCCGACGGGGGGCCTGCCGGGCCGTCCGGTGCCGGAGCGTCAAGGACGGCGGCCACGGCCTCGATCTCGACGAGCTGGTCCGTGTAGCCGAGCACGGTGACGCCCATCAGGGTGCTGGGCACGTCGTGGTCGCCGAAGGAGTCCCGGACCACTTCCCAGGCGGCCACGAGATCCTCCTGCCGGGCCGACGCCACGAGGACCCGGGTGCTGATGACGTCCTCGACCGAAGCGCCCGCGTCGGCGAGCGCCGTCCGCAGGTTCTCCACGGACTTCGCCGCCTGGCCCGCGTAATCCCCCACGGCCACGGTGTCGCCGTGCTCGTCGAGCGGACAGGATCCGGCGAGGAAGATCAGCCGGGACTCGGCGGGCGCCGTGGCCGCATAGGCGTACTCGGCCACGTCGGAGAGGGAGCGGGAACGGATCAGCGAAACGGCGCTGGTGCGCGTCATGGTGGTGCGTCTCCTGGTGCTGGGCGCGTGCTGGGTATTGGTCGTGCCGGTGGTGCGGGCCGGGGGCGTGCGGGCCGGGCCGGGCCGGGTGTTCCGCGCTCTGTCGTCCGCCCCCTGAGCAGGCATCCTTTCAGCGCGCGTCGCGTCCCGCTTCTCGTTTTCCGGCGGGCCGCCGTCGACCGTCCCGTCCCCTGTGCGGGGCGCCCCTGACGAGAAAGTCGGATGATCGGCGAACGGCGCGCCACTAGGGTGCCCTCATGGCTCCGATCAGGCAGGTGCAGATCACCTTCGACTGCGCGTCGCCCTCGCGCGTCGCGTATTTCTGGTGCGAGGTGCTGGGGTACGTCGTTCCTCCGCCGCCGAAGGGGTTCGCCACGTGGGGTGACCACGACCTCTCCCTGCCGCCCGGGAAGCGGGACGCGGGCTTCGTCTGCCAGGACCCCACGGGGGTCGGCCCGCGGATGTACTTCCAGCGCGTTCCCGAAGGCAAGGTCGTCAAGAACCGGGTGCATCTCTGCGTCCGGGTCGGCACCGGACTCGTGGGGGAGGAGCGCCTCGCCGCGCTGGAGGCCGAGTGCGCGCGACTCCTGCCGCTCGGCGCGAAGCGCGTACGCCTGCTCCTCGCCGACGAGGAGAACGAGTCCTGCCTCGTCATGCAGGACATCGAGGGCAACGAGTTCTGCCTCGACTGACACACCGCGCCCGGTCCGCGTGGGCAGGGCCCGGGTGTCGTATGGCCACGCGCACCCGACCCCCCCCGCACTCACTACCGTGACTTCGCATGACCGGCATCGAGATCGAGATCACGGCAGACCTGGTCCGCGGCCTGCTCCAGGAGCAGCATCCGGACCTCGCGGGGCTGGCCGTCCGTGAGGTCACCGGCGGATGGGACAACCAGCAGTGGCGCCTCGGGGGCGAGTTGGCCGTCCGTATGCCGCGTACGGAACGCGCCCCGGAACTGCAGCGCAAGGAGCGCCGATGGCTTCCGGTCCTGGCCCCCCGCCTGCCCCTGCCCGTCCCGAACCCCGTGCGGACCGGTGAACCGTCCGTGCGCTTCCCGAAGCCCTGGACGATCATGACGTGGGTCCCCGGCGAGCCGCTGGACCGCACCTCGATCAGCCGCGGCGACCACGCGGCCGGCGCTCTCGCGGACTTCCTCCGGGCACTCCACGTGGCGGCGCCCGCCGACGCGCCGGCCGGTTCGGACCGCGGCGGTCACCCGGGCCTGCACACGGAGGGCTTCGACCACTTCTTCCACGCCGTCGTCCCCGAGGGCGTCGCCGACGAGGTCCGGGCCGTCTGGGAGGACGCCGTCGCGGCGCCGGGGTGGGAGGGGCCGCCGGTGTGGGTCCACGGTGACCTCCACCCCGCGAACGTCGTCGTGTCGGACGGGACGCTCTCGGGCGTGATCGACTTCGGTGACCTGTTCGCCGGTGATCCGGCGTGGGACCTCGCGGCCGCGTGGGTCGTCCTCCCCGGGGGCGCCGCCTCACGGTTCTTCGACGCGTACGAGCGTGCGGACGGGGCGACGATCCGGCGCGCCCGCGGGCTGGCCGCTCTGAAGAGCCTCTTCCTCATGCTCATGGGCCGGAACGGGGACCGGGGGCTTCCCGGCGGCAAGCCGGCCTGGGGGCCCGCGGGCCGGACGGCGCTCGACCGCGTTCTGCGTACGGGTGTGGTCTGAGCGCCCGGTCCCGCGTACGGCGCCGGTGAAGGCCGCTGGTGGTCGGGGCGGACCGGCGCGCCAGGGGTGTGGTGGGACACCTGGGCATGACCGGGCGGCGGCTATGTACTAGAGTTATCTCGACATCGAGATATCTGCCGAGGCGCACCGCGGCCGCTGCCCGGTAAGGGTTACCTAACTAATCCTTACCTTAGCGGATGGGCGGGGCAGTAGGCGGCAAAACGCGGCGCCGACTGCCAATGAGGCGCGGCGCGGAGATACGCGCACATTGAAGAAGGAGACTGTCGTGTCGGCGAACAGCTTCGACGCCCGCAGCACGCTGCGCGTGGGCGACGAGTCGTACGAGATCTTCAAGCTGGACAAGGTAGAGGGCTCCGCGCGCCTCCCGTACAGCCTGAAGGTCCTGCTGGAGAACCTGCTCCGCACCGAGGACGGCGCGAACATCACCGCCGACCACATCCGGGCCATCGGTGGCTGGGACTCCCAGGCGCAGCCCAGCCAGGAGATCCAGTTCACGCCGGCCCGCGTGATCATGCAGGACTTCACCGGCGTGCCGTGCGTCGTGGACCTCGCCACCATGCGCGAGGCCGTCAAGGAGCTCGGCGGCGACCCGGCGAAGATCAACCCGCTGGCCCCGGCCGAGCTGGTCATCGACCACTCCGTCATCGCCGACAAGTTCGGCACCAAGGAAGCCTTCGGCCAGAACGTCGAGCTGGAGTACGGCCGCAACAAGGAGCGCTACCAGTTCCTGCGCTGGGGCCAGACCGCCTTCGACGAGTTCAAGGTCGTCCCCCCGGGCACCGGCATCGTCCACCAGGTGAACATCGAGCACCTGGCCCGTACGGTCATGGTCCGCAACGGCCAGGCGTACCCCGACACCCTCGTCGGCACCGACTCGCACACCACCATGGTCAACGGCCTCGGCGTGCTGGGCTGGGGCGTCGGCGGCATCGAGGCCGAGGCCGCGATGCTCGGCCAGCCGGTCTCCATGCTCATCCCGCGCGTCGTCGGCTTCAAGCTGACCGGCGAGCTCCCGGCCGGCACCACCGCCACCGACCTCGTGCTGACCATCACCGAGATGCTCCGCAAGCACGGCGTCGTCGGCAAGTTCGTCGAGTTCTACGGTGAGGGCGTCGCCGCCACCTCGCTCGCCAACCGCGCCACCATCGGCAACATGTCGCCGGAGTTCGGCTCCACCGCCGCGATCTTCCCCGTGGACGACGAGACGCTGAAGTACCTGCGCCTGACCGGCCGCGACGAGCAGCAGGTCGCGCTCGTCGAGGCCTACGCCAAGGAGCAGGGCCTCTGGCTGGACCCGGCCGCCGAGCCGGACTTCTCCGAGAAGCTGGAGCTCGACCTCTCCACGGTCGTCCCCTCCATCGCCGGCCCGAAGCGCCCGCAGGACCGCATCGTCCTGGCCAACGCCTCTCAGCAGTTCGTCCAGGACGTGCGCAACTACGTCTCGGACGACATGGAGGCGAGCAAGGAGTCCTTCCCGGCCTCCGACGCCCCGGCCAACACGCCGAACGGCGCCCCGTCCAGGCCGGTCACCGTCACGGCCCCCGACGGCTCGACGTACGAGATCGACCACGGCGCCGTCACCGTCGCCGCGATCACCTCCTGCACCAACACCTCGAACCCCTACGTCATGGTCGCCGCCGCGCTCGTGGCGAAGAAGGCCGTCGAGAAGGGCCTGACCCGCAAGCCGTGGGTCAAGACCACCCTGGCCCCGGGCTCGAAGGTCGTCACCGACTACTTCGACAAGGCGGGCCTGACCCCGTACCTCGACAAGGTCGGCTTCAACCTCGTCGGCTACGGCTGCACCACCTGCATCGGCAACTCCGGCCCGCTGCCGGAGGAGGTCTCCAAGGCGGTCAACGACAACGACCTCGCCGTCACCTCGGTGCTCTCCGGCAACCGTAACTTCGAGGGCCGGATCAACCCCGACGTCAAGATGAACTACCTGGCGTCCCCGCCGCTGGTCGTCGCGTACGCCATCGCCGGTTCGATGAAGGTCGACATCACCAAGGACGCCCTCGGCGTCGACCAGGAGGGCAAGCCGGTCTACCTGACCGACATCTGGCCCTCCGAGGCAGAGGTCAACGACGTCGTGGCGAACGCCATCGGCGAGGACATGTTCAACAAGTCCTACCAGGACGTCTTCGCGGGCGACGCCCAGTGGCAGGCGCTGCCGGTCCCGACCGGCGACACCTTCGAGTGGGACTCCGAGTCCACCTACGTGCGCAAGCCCCCGTACTTCGAGGGCATGACGATGGAGACGACCCCGGTCGAGGACATCACCGGCGCCCGGGTGCTCGCCAAGCTCGGTGACTCGGTCACCACCGACCACATCTCCCCGGCCGGCGCCATCAAGGCCGACACCCCGGCCGGCAAGTACCTCAGCGAGCACGGCATCGAGCGCCGTGACTTCAACTCCTACGGCTCGCGCCGTGGTAACCACGAGGTCATGATCCGCGGCACGTTCGCCAACATCCGCCTGCGCAACCAGATCGCGCCGGGCACCGAGGGCGGCTACACCCGCGACTTCACCCAGGACGGCGGTCCGGTGTCGTTCATCTACGACGCCTCGCAGAACTACCAGGCCGCCGGCGTCCCCCTCGCGATCCTCGCGGGCAAGGAGTACGGCTCCGGTTCGTCCCGCGACTGGGCCGCCAAGGGCACCGCGCTCCTCGGCGTCAGGGCCGTCATCGCCGAGTCCTACGAGCGCATCCACCGCTCGAACCTCATCGGCATGGGCGTCCTCCCGCTCCAGTTCCCCGAGGGCCAGACCGCCGAGACCCTCGGCCTCACCGGCGAGGAGGCCTTCTCCTTCACCGGCGTCACCGAGCTGAACAACGGCACGATCCCGCGCACGGTCAAGGTCACCACCGACACCGGTGTGGAGTTCGACGGCGTCGTCCGTATCGACACCCCCGGCGAGGCGGACTACTACCGCAACGGCGGCATCCTGCAGTACGTGCTCCGCAGCCTGATCCGCAAGTAGGCGGCGGACAGCGGAACAGAAGGGCCGCGTCCCGGGTCTCCCCGGGGCGCGGCCCTTCCGCGTTCCCGGAGCCCGGCGTGCGATCGTGGGCCTGCGGCGCACCCGCACCACCCGTACGGAAAGTGAACGACCTCATGGGCGAGCTGATCCTGATCCGGCACGGCGAGACCGAGTGGTCCCGTTCCGGACAGCACACGAGCTACACCGACCTCCCTCTCACCGACGTCGGGGAGCGCCAGGCCCGCGCGCTCGTCCCGCTGCTGGCCGACCGGAACATCGGGCTCACCCTCGTCAGCCCGATGATCCGGGCCCGCCGCACCGCCGAACTGGCCGGGCTCCCCGACCTCCGGGTCACCCCCGAGCTGCGGGAGTGGGACTACGGCGGCTACGAGGGCATCACCACCCTGGCGATCCGCCGTACCCGGCCCTTCTGGAACCTGTGGACCGACGGCGTCGACCCCGGCTCCGAGGAGCACCCCGGCGAGAGCCCCGCCCAGATCGGGGAGCGGGCCGACCAGGTCCTCGCGGGCGTCCGGTCCGCCGCCGAGGGAATCGGGAGCGCGGACATCGCCCTCGTCGCGCACTCGCACTTCCTGCGCGTCCTCACCGCCCGCTATCTCGGCCTGACGCCGGCCGAGGGGCGCCTCTTCCAGCTCGCCACCGGAGCCGTCTCCCGGCTCGGCACCGAACACGGCCGGCCGGTCGTCGTGGCACTCAACGTGGCCCTGCCGGAGAGCCTCCAGCCGCGCTGAACCCGGCTCCGGCGGAGAGCCTCCAGCCGCGCTGGACCTCTCGCCCTGCCGGAGAACCTCCTGCCCGCGCTGGACCTCGCCCTGCCCGAGCGCCTCCAGCAGGCGTGAACGCCGACGGCCGGCACCCCGCCAGGGGATGCCGGCCGCCCGCACTCGTCGCGCAGGGGTCAGGAGAGCAGCTCCACCTCCGCGAGCGTCGCCGAACCCGTCAGCACCAGCCGGTACGCGGTGTACGAGCCGGGCCTGTCCACCGAGAACACCCGGGTCTGCTTGTCCCAGGCGAACGACTGGCCGGAGCGGCGGTCGAGGTCCGTCCACTTCTCGCCGTCCGTCGAACCCTGGAGCGTCCAGCCCTTCGGGGCCTTGTCCGCCGCCGCCGAGGTCAGCGTGTACTGCACGCCCTTCGTCGCCGAGGACACCGGCAGCTCCACCGACTCGACCGTCGCCGAGGTGGCCGAGGTGTCGTCGAAGAGCGCGCCGTCGCCCTTGAGCGCGTCGCCCTTGGGCGTCGGGACCTTGTCGTCCTTCTGCACGGAGACCGGGGCCGCGTCCTTGCCCGTGCCCCAGGCCGACGGCTTCGGACCCATGGCGAACTCCAGCGTGCCTCCCCTGGCCAGCACGTCGTGGGGGAGCGCCGTGGAGGTCCACTTCTTGCCGTTGACCTTCACGCCCTGCACGTAGATGTTCTTGTCGCTGTTCTTCGGGGCCTTCACGACCAGCTTGCGGCCGTTGTCCATGCGGACGGTCGCCTTCTTGAAGAGCGGCGAGCCGATCGCGTACTCTCCGCTGCCCATGACCAGCGGGTAGAAGCCGAGCGCCGAGAAGAGGAACCAGGCCGACTGCTCGCCGTTGTCCTCGTCGCCGTGGATGCCCTGCCCGATCTCGCTGCCGACGTACAGCCGGCCCAGGACCTCGCGGACCTTCTCCTGCGTCCTGTACGGCTGCGAGGCCGCGTTGTACATGTACGTGGCGTGGTGGGCGACCTGGTTGCTGTGCCCGTACTGGCCCATCCGCACGTCACGCGCCTCGGTCATCTCGTGGATGACGCCGCCGTAGCTGCCGACGAACTCCGGGCCCGCCGTCTCCGGCGTCGAGAAGTACGTGTCCAGCTTCTTGCCCAGGCCCGCGCGGCCGCCGTACAGGTTGGCCAGGCCCCGGCTGTCCTGCGGGGCGGTGAAGGCGTAGCCCCAGCCGTTGGTCTCGGTGTAGTCGTAGCCCCAGACGCGGGGGTCGTACTCACCCGAGGGCAGACGCCAGTCGCCGTTCGGCTTCTTGCCCTGGAAGAACCCGGCCTTGTCGTCGAAGAGCTTGACGTACTTCTGCGCCCGGTTCATGAAGTACGCGGACTCTTCCTTGTACCGCGCCTTCTTCGTCTTCCTGTACAGCTCCTCGCCCATCCGGGCGATGCCGTAGTCGTTGACGTAGCCCTCCAGCGACCAGGACAGGCCCTCGTGGGTGGCGGTGTCCGCGTAACCGGTGAAGACCGAGGTCTGAAGGCCCTTGCGGCCGACGCCCGAGGACGGCGGCGCCACGGTGGCGTTCTTGAGCGCCGCCTCGTACGCCGCCTCGGCGTCGAACTCCACGCCCTTGACGTACGCGTCGGCGAACGCCACGTCCGAGCTGGTGCCGGTCATCAGGTCCGCGTAGCCGGGGGAGGACCAGCGCGAGGTCCAGCCGCCGTCCTTGTAGTGCTGGACGAAACCGTCCACCAGCTCGCCGGCCTTCTTCGGGGAGAAGAAGGAGTAGGCGGGCCACGTCGTGCGGTAGGTGTCCCAGAAGCCGTTGTTGACGTACACCTCGCCGTCGACGATCTTCGCGCCCGTTCGCGTCGGGGTGTTCTCACCGGTCGCCTTGGAGAAGGGGCTGGCGTACCTGTTCTTGCCCTTCACCTTCTCGTGGCCGGAGTTCGGGTAGAGGTAGAGCCGGTAGAGGCTGGAGTAGAGGGTGGTCAGCTGGTCGGCGCTGGCGCCCTCGACCTCGACCGTCCGCAGGATGTCGTCCCAGGCGCCCTGCGCCGTGCGCTGCACGCGCTCGAAGGAGGTGGACTCCGGGATCTCCATCGCCAGGTTCCGCTTCGCCTGGTCGACGCCGATCAGCGAGGTGGCCAGCCGCAGGTTGACCGTGCGGTCCTTGCCCGCGTCGAAGCGGAAGAACCCGGTGACGTCGTCGCCCCCGCCGCCCTTCAGCCTGCCGCTGTCGGTGACCGGCGCGTCGAAGACGCCGTACACGAACATCCGGGTCGCCCCGGTGGACAGGCCGCTCCTGACGTCCGAGTAGCCGGAGAAGGAGCCGGTCTTCGGGTCGAGGGTGATGCCGCCGTCGTTCGTGACGTTGTCGAAGACCAGGCTCGCGTCCTTGCCCGGGTAGGTGAACCGCATCCGGGCCGCGTGGTCGGTCGGCGTCATCTCGGCCTTGAGGCCGTTCTCGAACGTGACGCCGTAGTAGTGCGGCTTCGCCGTCTCGTTCTCGTGCCGGAACGGCAGCGCGCGGGCGCTCCGGGACGCGTCCGGGGTGCCGCTCGCGGCCGACGGCATCAGCTGGAAGGTCTGCCGGTCACCCATCCAGGGGCTCGGCTCGTGGCTGGCGGCGAAGGCCTGGAGCGTCGGGAGGTTGTCCGCGTTGTTGCCCCGGTGGTAGTCGTACAGCCAGCTGGTGGTGCCCGCGTTGGTGACCGGCGTCCAGAAGTTGAAGCCGTGCGGCACAGCCGTGGCCGGAATGTTGTTGCCGCGCGAGAAGCCGCCGCTGGAGTTGGTGCCGCGGGTCGTCAGCGCGTAGTCCGACAGATGCGCCTTGCGCTTCTCGGGCTTCTTCGGGGCGATCGTGATGTCGTCGATCCAGCCCTGGAACTTCGCCGGGCCCTTGGGGGAGTCGTACGCCACCAGGATCCGGTCGACCGTCTTGCCCGCGGCGACCGTGCCGAGGCGGGCGGCGACCTTGTTCCACTGGTTGACGTAGAGGCGCTTGGCGTCCGCCTGGCCCTGCGGGGTGAGCAGCCCGCCGTGGCTGTCGGTGGCCTTCAGCTCGCTCAGGTACGTGCCGTCGGTGAAGGCCAGGTCCACCGCGACGTGCGTGGCGGGGTAGTTCAGGTCAGTCTCGCCCATCTGCGGGTAGACCAGGTACGACAGTTCGGTGTCCTTGGTGACGGCCGTGTTCACGTCGAAGATCTTGTTGTACGAGTAGGCGCGTCCGTCGGCCGTGTGCGTGCCCGCGTAGCGCAGTGCCTTCTTTCCGGTGAATCCCGCGCCGGACTTCGCGGTGGGGGATCCGGAGGGACCGCGGTCGGGCTGGCTGCGCATCTCGTCGGGCACCGGTGCGGAGGTGTCACCGTTCGAGAACTGAACGTCGGCGAGCTGGAGCGCGTCCGCGCCGTTGTTCGCGGTGATCTCCAGGCGGAGGTGCCGGTAGGCGGTGTCGCTCGCGAAGTCGTACGTCTTCGTCTCGTGCCGCTTGGCGAAGGTCTCGCCGGTGCGGGTGTCGAGGTCGGTCCACTCCTTGCCGTCCGCCGAGCCCTTGAGCGTCCAGGCCTTCGGGTCGCGTTCGGCGTGGTCGTTGGCCGAGGTGAGGGCGTACGTCACGACCTTGACGGGTTCGTCCAGATCGAACTCGACCCAGCCGGCCTTCGCGAACGTCAGCCACTTGGAGCCCGGTTCGACGTCGACGAGGTTCTCCTTGACCTCGCCGCCCGCGGTGTTCTCGGCGCTCGCGCGCAGCTCCGTCACCCGGTCGGTGACGTTGCCCGGTATGCCGGAGGAGAAGCCCCCGTCGACGCCGGAGGAGCGCTTCTCGCCGTCGGGGCCCTCCTCGACGGTGCCGCGCCAGTCAGGCTGCTTCTCGTCCGCCTCGAACGAGGTGCTGAACGTCCGGTCGCCGGACGGTTTCCGGTCCGGTGAGGAGGGCTGAGCGGTGGCGACCGCGGGGGCGATCACCACCAGGGCGAGGGACGCCGCCAGGGCGGCTGCTGTGGGGGTCCGTCTCCGGCGGGAAGCCGGGCGGGGGACCGCGTGAGGGGCCTTGTCGTATCCGTGATCGAGGCCGCGTGGTGGCTGCATGCCGAGCCGTTCCTCCCCGGGAAAATGCGTGGACAACGTTGTCAAAGCGGAATGCAAGGTCCAGTAGGGATCCAAGTGGCTGGACGTGTCAAGGGTGTTGCCGCGGGGCTCGTCGGCGAATCGGCCGGAATGGGGAAATAGCCGCCGCGGGGGGAGGGCGCGAGGTGCCGAGGTGTCCGTGAGGTCTCAACTCGGGAAAGACTGCCGCCCAAACCTGCTTTCGATCTTGCTCAGTTGGCAACAAGTGGACTATACCTGTCGGCACCCGCACAGCCGCTTCGCGCGGACGTGCGCACGGGGGAAACGGGGACGGTCGCGAGGACGCCAGGGGTGTCCTCGCTGTACGGTCTTCCGGCATCCCCACTGCACCGGCCCGTCCGGTACATCTGTTTTTCCGCATGACCCAAGCGCAACTGACCGCGGTGGCGGGGCCCTTCGCCTGAGGCGAATTCACGACGGGCGACCGGTACACCGCCTGAGTCCTGGAGAAGGCGAGGACTTGAGCATGGGATCCACCTCCGCCCACAACAATGAGGGCCTTGGCCGTCGCGATCTGATCAAGCGTTCTGCCGCACTCGGCCTGATCGCTGTTCCGACGATGAGCTTCCTGTCCGCCTGCGCGAGCGGCGACAGCGGCAGCGACGACAAGGTCGAAAAGGGCGAAAAGACCGAGAAGAACCCGCTGGCCGTCAATGGCAGCGCACCACTGGAGATCGTCATCTTCGACGGTGGCTTCGGCACCAAGTACGCCAAGGACGCCCAGGCCGTCTACGAGAAGACCTACCCCGACGCGAAGGTCAAGTTCTCCGCGACGCAGAAGATCCAGTCGGTTCTCCAGCCGCGGTTCAACGGTGGAACCCCGCCGGACCTGATCGACAACTCCGGTGCCCAGCAGATGGACATGGGCGTCCTGGTCGGCAAGAAGCAGCTCACCGACCTGACCCCGCTGCTCGACGCCCCCTCCATCGACGACCCGGCCAAGAAGGTCCGCGACACCCTGCGGCCGGGCATCATCGAGATGGGCCAGTTCGACGGCGACCCGGTCTGGATCATGTACTACGCGTACACGGTCTACGGCGTCTGGTACTCGCAGACCGCGCTGGAGAAGCTCGACGCCACGTACCCGGAGACCTGGGACGACATGCTCGCGCTCTGCGCGAAGGCGAAGAAGGAGGGCATCGCCGGCTGGACCTACCCCGGCAAGCACCCGTACTACATCCCGTTCTCGCTGTACCCCTTCATCGGCAAGATCGGCGGTGTCGAGGTCCTCGACGCGATCGACAACCTGGAGCCGAAGGCCTGGGAGCACCCGGCGGTCAAGGCGGCCTTCGAGGCGTACTACGAGCTCGTCGCCAAGGGCTACATCCTCGACGGCACCGCCGGCATGGACCACCGCGGTTCGCAGGGCGCGTGGGCCCGCGGCAAGGCGCTGTTCATCCCGAACGGCTCCTGGGTCGAGAACGAGGAAGCGGCGATCATCCCCAAGGACTTCAAGCTGTCCGTGGGCGCTCCCTCCAGCCTCGACTCCTCGGACAAGCTGCCCTTCGGCACCATCTGGGCGTCCGGTGGCGAGCCGTTCATCGTCCCGAGCAAGGCGAAGAACCCCGCGGGCGGCATGGAGCAGCTGCGCATCATGCTCAGCGAGGCCTCCTCCAAGTCCTTCACCACCAGCACCAAGTCGCTCTCCGCCTTCAACGGCGGCACGGACGGCATCGAGCTGTCCGACGGCCTGAAGTCGGGTGTCGCCGCGCTGGAGAAGGCCGGCACCAACGTGGTCAACCCGCGCCTGCAGGACTGGTACGTGAAGCTCCAGAAGGAGCAGATCGGCGTCGCCGCGCTCGGCGAGATGATGGCCGGCCGCGCCAAGCCCGCCGAGACCATCAAGAAGATCCAGGCATTCGCCGACGCGACCGCCAAGGACCAGTCCATCAAGCACTTCAAGCACCAGTGACCACGCGTCACCAGCGGCGGGCAGCAGGGGAAGGTCGGAGTCGGTAACGATGCAACACGGTAAATACCGGTTCATAGTCGGGTTCTTGGTGGTCCCGATGACGTTGTACGTCATCTTCGTCATCTGGCCCTTCATCCAGTCCATCTACTACTCGTTCACGGACTGGACGGGGCTGAGTCCCGACTTCAAGATGGTCGGGTTCGACAACTACACCAAGATGCTCGATGACGACATCTTCTGGAAATCCTTGCAGCACAGCGTGCTGCTGGCCGTGCTGCTGCCGCTGGTGACGCTGGGGCTCGCACTCTTCTTCGCCTTCATGCTCAACGTGGGCGGGCGGCGCCGCAAGGGCGCCGCCGTCACCGGCGTGCGGGGCTCCGGCTTCTACAAGATCGCGTACTTCTTCCCGCAGGTGCTCTCGATCGCGATCGTGGCCATCCTGTTCCAGTTCGCCTTCGACCCGGGCCAGGGCATGATCAACGGCGCGCTGAAGGCCGTCGGCGTCAAGGACCTGCCGGTCTGGCTGGGCGATCCGCAGCTGGCCCTGTGGGTCATCATGGCGGTCCTCGTCTGGTGCACCACCGGCTTCTTCGTGGTGCTGTTCTCCGCGGGCATGGCCTCCATCCCCAAGGACTTCTACGAAGCCGCCCTGCTGGACGGGGCGAGCCGGTTCACGACCTTCTTCCGGATCACGCTGCCCCTCCTGTGGGACACGGTCCAGTCCGGGTGGGTCTACATGGGCATCCTGGCGCTCGGCGCCGAGGGCTTCGCGATCGTCCACATCATGAGCGTCGGTCCCGGCGGGCCCGACTACTCGACCACCGTCCTGCCGCTGTACGTCTACCAGTCGGCGTTCCGTGACGGACAGGCGGGCTACGCGACCACGATCGGTGTCGCCCTGCTCCTCGTGACGCTGGCGTTCGCCGCCATCGTCATGCGGGTGGGCCGGCGCGAGCGGCTGGAGTTCTGATGAAGACCACTGACACCCCTCCCACCGGGCCCTCCGGGTCCCCCGCCGACGCCGAAGCGGCGAAGGTCCCGGCCCAGCGCACCGGGCCGGCGGGCAAGGGCGCGCCCGCCCCCGCGAAGAAGAGCGAGGGCCAGGTCCTCAACGTCTTCTCGCACGGGGTGCTGATCCTGTGGGCGATCATGGTCGTCCTGCCGTTGCTCTGGGCGGTGATGTCCTCGTTCAAGACCGACGCGGACATCTTCAACACCCCGTGGTCGCTGCCCGATTCGCTGAACTTCGACAGCTGGGGCCGGGCCTGGAGCCAGGCCCACATGAGCGAGTACTTCCTGAACACCATCCTGGTGGTGGGCGGGTCGCTCACGGGCACCCTGGTCCTCGGGTCCATGGCCGCCTATGTGCTCGCCCGCTTCGAGTTCCCGGGCAACCGGTTCATTTACTTCTTGTTCGTCGGCGGCATGAGCTTCCCGATCATGCTGGCGCTGGTCCCCCTGTTCTACGTCATGGACAACATGGGGATGCTGAACACGATCCACGGCCTGATCCTCGTGTACATCGCGTACTCGCTGCCGTTCACCGTGTTCTTCCTGACCTCGTTCTTCCGGACGCTGCCGACCTCGGTGGCGGAGGCGTCGATCATCGACGGGGCCTCGCACACCCGCACGTTCTTCCAGGTCATGCTGCCGATGGCCAAGCCCGGCCTGATCAGCGTGGGCATCTTCAACTTCCTGGGGCAGTGGAACCAGTACATGCTGCCGACGGTGCTGAACACCGACCCGGAGAAGCGGGTGCTGGCCCAGGGCCTGGTGGAGCTGGCCTCCAGCCAGGGCTACAAGGGCGACTACTCCGGCCTCTTCGCCGGCCTGGTCATCGCGATGCTGCCCGTGCTGGCGGCGTACATCATCTTCCAGCGCCAGGTCGTCTCCGGCCTGACGGCGGGCGCCCTGAAGTAGCCCACGACGCGCGTACGGCCCGGTGCCCCGGCGGAAACCCTCCGCCGGGGCACCGGGCCGTCGCGGTGCGCGCGGGTGCTCAGGTCTTGACGGGAGGCACCCCCGAACGGTCAGCTTAGAGTTCACATGTTGGAGGAAGCCGGGGTCTCATCGCTGCGGCCCCGGCCGGGGCGGTCTCCAGGACCGCCCGCCAAGGGCAGGAGTGGATGAGTCGATGGAGACTCCCGGGTCGCAGACATCGCTGCACAGGGCCAATCTGGAGCGGGTCGTACGCGCCGTACGGATGGCGGGATCGCTCACCCAGGCGGAGATCGCCCGGAGCACCGGGCTCTCCGCGGCCACCGTCTCCAATATCGTCCGGGAGCTGAAGGACGGCGGAACGGTCGAGGTCACTCCCACCTCGGCGGGTGGCCGGCGGGCCCGCAGCGTCTCGCTCAGCGGCGACGCCGGCATCGTCATCGGCGTCGACTTCGGCCATACGCATCTGCGCGTCGCCGTCGGCAACCTCGCCCACCAGGTGCTCGCCGAGGAGTCCGAGCCGCTGGACGTCGACGCCTCGTCCGCCGAGGGCTTCGACCGGGCGGAGGTGCTGGTCAAGCGGCTGATCGCGGCCACCGGGATCGGCCCGGACAAGGTGATCGGCATCGGCCTCGGCGTGCCGGGCCCCATCGACGTCGAGTCCGGAACCCTGGGCTCCACCTCGATCCTGCCGGGCTGGACGGGCATCAACCCCAGCGAGGAGCTCTCCGGCCGCCTCGGCGTGCCCGTGTACGTCGACAACGACGCCAATCTCGGAGCGCTGGGCGAGCTGGTCTGGGGAAGCGGCCGGGGCGTCAAGGACCTCGCGTACATCAAGGTGGCCAGCGGAGTCGGCGCCGGGCTGGTGATCGACGGGACCATCTACCGGGGCCCCGGCGGCACGGCCGGCGAGATCGGGCACATCACGCTCGACGAGTCGGGCCCGGTGTGCCGCTGCGGCAACCGCGGCTGCCTGGAGACCTTCACCGCCGCCCGCTACGTCCTGCCGCTGCTCCAGCCCAGCCACGGCCCCGGGCTCACCATGGAGCGGGTGGTCCAGCTGGCCCGGGAGGGCGATCCGGGCTGCCGCCGGGTGATCGGTGACGTGGGCCGGCACATAGGCAGCGGCGTGGCCAACCTGTGCAATCTGCTCAACCCCAGCCGCGTCGTGCTCGGCGGTTCGCTGGCGGAGGCCGGGGAGCTGGTCCTGGGGCCCATACGGGACTCCGTGTCGCGTTACGCGATCCCCAGCGCCGCCCGGCAGCTCTCCGTGCTTCCCGGGGCCCTGGGCGGGCGCGCCGAAGTCCTGGGCGCACTCGCCCTGGTGCTGAGCGAGATGGGGGATTCAACCCTTTTGGAGAGCACCCTCCCCGCGGCGACTCCTGCCTTCACTTAGATAACGAATGGCACCGTTGTCATCTCGTTAAGGATTTACTCCTTGACGCTGACGCTGGGGCCGAGTTGACTTCCAGCCACCTCGGCCGCAACGTCGCGGCCTCGTCAGGGAGGTTCGAGAATGAACACGCGTATGCGTCGTGCCGCCGTTGCCGTTGCCGCCACCACGATGGCGATCTCGCTGGCCGCGTGCGGGAGCGCCAAGGAGTCCGGCGACAAGGCCGAACAGAGCTCGGAGAAGAAGGGCGACGACCTGAAGATAGGTCTGCTCCTTCCCGAGAACCAGACGGCCCGTTACGAGAAGTTCGACCGGCCGATCATCGAGAAGAAGATCAGCGAGTTGACCGGCGGCAAGGCCGAGGTCACCTACAACAACGCCAAGCAGGACGCGACCACCCAGTCGCAGCAGATCGACACGATGATCACCAACAAGGTCGACGCGCTCATCATCGGCGCGGTGGACGCCAAGGCGATCGAGAACAGCGTCAAGAAGGCCAAGGACGCGGGCATCCCGGTCGTCGCCTTCGACCGCCTCGCCGAGGGCCCCATCGACGCCTACACCTCCTTCGACAACGAGGAGGTCGGCCGCGCGCAGGGCACCGCCCTGCTGGAGGCCCTGGGCGACAAGGCCGACGGCGGCACGATCGTGATGATGAACGGCGCGATCACCGACCCGAACGCCGCCCTCTTCAAGAGCGGCGCCAAGTCGGTCCTCGACGGCAAGGTGAAGTACGGCAAGGAGTACGACACCAAGGAATGGAAGCCGGAGAACGCCAACGCCAACATGGAAGCGGCGATCACCGCACTCGGCAAGGACAAGATCGACGGCGTCTACTCCGCCAACGACGGCATGGCGGGCGGCATCATCACCGCCCTCAAGGCCGCCGGCATCTCGCCGCTCCCGCCGGTCACCGGCCAGGACGCCGAGCTGGCGGGCGTGCAGCGCATCGTCTCCGGCGAGCAGTTCATGAGCGTCTACAAGTCCTACCCCGCCGAGGGCATCGTCGCCGCGGAGATGGCCGTCGCCCTCGCCAAGGGCGAGAAGCTCGACTCCATCGCCACCTCCAAGGTCGACAACGCCAGCCAGAAGGGCATCCCGACGGTCCTCGTCCCGGTCGTCTCACTGACCAAGGACAACATCAAGGACACCGTCATCAAGGACGGCATCTGGACGCTGGACGAGATCTGCTCGGCCAAGTACAAGGCCGCCTGCGACAAGATCGGTCTGAAGTAGGCGCCCGGGCCCGGCCCGCCCCCCGGCCGCCGGGCCCCGCCCACCGCCCCGCCCGCGCCGCGCTTCCCGCGAGGGCGCCGGGGCGGCCCCACCGCCCGCGCACCCGCCCGCCGCACCCCGGCCGGCACGCGCGGCCTCGAAGCCTGTCCGGCGCCCCGCACACCAACCGTCCCGCTACCGGGCGGGGCGTCGGACGGAACGCTTCACCGCTCTTCCCGTATCTCTTCTGCTCGACACCGCCGCGCCTTCCCCCGGGCGCGGCATCCCCGCCGGTCAGGCGGCGAAGGAGATGGTTCATGTGTCCGCTACGCCCGTGTTGGCGTTGCGAGGGGTCTCCAAGCGCTTCGGTGCCGTCCAGGTACTCACCGATGTAGAGCTTGAGGTCCACGCCGGCGAGGTGGTCGCCCTGGTCGGCGACAACGGCGCCGGTAAATCAACGCTGGTCAAGACGATCGCCGGAGTGCACCCCATCGATGACGGCGTCATCGAGTGGGAGGGCAGGGCGGTGCAGATCACCAAGCCGCACGACGCCCAGAACCTCGGCGTCGCGACCGTCTACCAAGACCTCGCGCTGTGCGACAACATCGATGTCGTCGGCAACCTCTACCTCGGCCGGGAGCTGCGCAGGTTCGGCATCCTGGACGAGGTCGAGATGGAGCGCCGCTCCCGCGAGCTGCTGTCCACGCTCTCCATCCGCATCCCGAGCGTCCGCATCCCGATCGCGTCGCTCTCCGGCGGCCAGCGCCAGACCGTGGCCATCGCCCGGTCGATGCTCGGCGAGCCCCGGCTCGTCATCCTCGACGAGCCGACCGCGGCCCTCGGCGTCGAGCAGACAGCCCAGGTCCTCGACCTCGTCGAGCGGCTGCGCGAGCGCGGCCACGCGGTCATCCTCATCAGCCACAACATGGCCGATGTGAAGGCCGTCGCCGACAAGGTCGCCGTGCTCCGGCTGGGCCGGAACAACGGTGTCTTCGATGTGAAGACCACCTCCCAGGAAGAGATCATCTCCGCCATCACCGGTGCCACGGAAAACGCCGTGACCCGACGTGCGGCGCGCAACGCGGAGGTTTCCCAGTGACCACCGACAACTCCGCCACCTCGCTGGACAAGGCGGGCACCCCGGCCGACACGCCGCCCGGCAACCCGGACGCCGCCGAGGGCGCCGCGACGGTGATCGACCCCCGCCTGCTCGTCCGCGAGCAGGGCCTCGGCGGCTACCTCACCGAGTTCAAGCGCAAGATCAGCGGCGGTGACCTGGGCTCGATCCCGGTGGTCATCGGCCTCGCGATCATCGCGATCGTCTTCCAGAGCCTGAACTCCGAATTCCTCTCCGCGAAGAACATCAGCGACATCGCGGTCACCATGGTCGCCACCGGCATGATGGCCGTGGGCATCATCTTCGTCCTGCTGCTCGGCGAGATCGACCTCTCGGTCGGCTCCGTCTCCGGTGTCTCCGGCGCCCTCGTCGCGGTGCTCAGCGTCACCCAGGGCATGAACGAATGGCTGGCGATCCTGGTCGCCATCGTCAGCGGCGCGGTGATGGGCGCGATCCACGGCTTCTTCTTCGCCCGGGTCGGGGCGCCCGCCTTCGCCGTCACCCTGGCCGGCCTGCTGTTCTGGCTCGGCTTCATGCTCCAGCTGCTCGGCGACTCCGGCACCATCAACCTGGACGGCGAAGGCGTGGTCGGCCAGCTGACCACGTACTACTTCACCGATGTCGCCGCCGCCTACGGGCTCGCCGCCATCGCGGTCGTCGGCTACTTCGCCGCCGCCTTCCTGGACACCCGCCGCCGCGAGGCCGCGGGCATCCCGTCCCGGCCGGTCGCCGACATCGCCGTGCGCACCGCGGTCCTCGCGGTGTTCGCCTTCGCCGCCGCGTACATGTTCAACCAGTACCGAGGCCTGCCGCTCGCGCTGGTCCTCTTCCTGATCGTCCTGGTCGGCACGGACTTCCTGCTGCGCCGCACGGCCTACGGGCGGAAGATCTTCGCGCTCGGCGGCAGCGTCGAGGCCTCCCGGCGGGCCGGTATCAACGTCACCGCGATCCGGATCTCCGTCTTCTCCATCGCGGGGACCTTCGCGGCGATCGGCGGCCTGTTCTGGGCCTCCAAGATCGCGGCGGCCAACCAGGGCTCCGGCACCGGCGACCTCCTGATGAACGTCATCGCGGCGGCCGTCATCGGCGGCACCAGCCTCTTCGGTGGCCGCGGCCGCACCTGGAACGCGCTGCTCGGCGTCATGGTGATCGTCTCCATCCAGTACGGACTGTCGCTGGAGGGCATCGCCACGCCGATCCAGTACATGGTCACCGGCGCCGTGCTTCTCGCCACGGTCGTCATCGACTCCGTCACCCGTAAGACCCAGAAGACCGCGGGCCGCGCCTGACCGCACAGCCGCGCAGGTGCCCGGTGCCCCCAGGGGCGCCGGGCACCTGCGCGTATCCGGCATTCCGTACGCGAACAGGGCCGCCCGATGCCCGCCGCCGCGAACGGAACATTAGACTCATCGGATCGGCACGCTCGATCAGCTCAAACGCAAGGAGGCACGGGTGGATCTGCTGACCCGCATCAAGGGACCGCGCGACCTGGACCGGCTCAGCCTCGGCGAGCTGGACCAGCTCGCCGACGAGATCCGCACCTTCCTCGTGGACGCGGTGTCCAAGACCGGCGGACACCTCGGACCCAACCTCGGCGTCGTCGAGCTCACCATCGCCCTGCACCGGGTCTTCGAGTCGCCCCGGGACAAGGTGCTCTGGGACACCGGACACCAGAGCTACGTGCACAAGCTGCTCACCGGCCGCCAGGACTTCTCCCGGCTCAAGAGCAAGGGCGGCCTCTCCGGCTACCCCTCCCGCGCCGAGTCCGACCACGACGTCATCGAGAACAGCCACGCCTCCGGGGTCCTCGGCTGGGCCGACGGGCTGGCCAAGGCCAACGAGGTCCTGAAGAAGGACGACCACGTCGTCGCGGTCATCGGCGACGGCGCGCTCACCGGCGGCATGGCCTGGGAGGCGCTCAACAACATCGCCGCCGCCAAGGACCGCCCCCTCGTCATCGTCGTCAACGACAACGAGCGCTCCTACGCCCCGACCATCGGCGGCCTGGCCAACCACCTCGCCACCCTCCGTACGACCGACGGTTACGAACGGTTCCTGGCCCGCGGCAAGGACATCCTGGAGCGCACGCCCGTCGTCGGCCGTCCACTGTACGAGACCCTGCACGGCGCCAAGAAGGGCCTCAAGGACTTCATCGCCCCGCAGGGCATGTTCGAGGACCTCGGCCTGAAGTACGTCGGCCCGATCGACGGCCACGACATCGAGGCCCTGGAATCCGCGCTCCAGCGCGCCAAGCGCTTCGGCGGCCCGGTCATCGTGCACTGCCTCACCGAGAAGGGCCGCGGCTACACCCCCGCCCTCCAGGACGAGGCCGACCGCTTCCACGCGGTGGGCAAGATCCACCCGGACACCGGCCTGCCGATCTCCACCTCCGGTCTCGACTGGACCTCCGTCTTCGGCGAGGAGATGGTCAAGCTCGGCCACGAGCGAGAGGACATCGTCGCGATCACCGCGGCCATGCTGCAGCCCGTCGGCCTCGGCAAGTTCGAGGCCGCCTTCCCGGACCGGATCTACGACGTCGGCATCGCCGAGCAGCACGGCGCCGCCTCCGCGGCCGGCCTCGCCACCGGCGGACTCCACCCGGTCTTCGCGGTCTACGCCACCTTCCTCAACCGCGCCTTCGACCAGGTCCTCATGGACGTGGCCCTCCACAAGTGCGGCGTGACCTTCGTCCTGGACCGGGCCGGCATCACCGGCACGGACGGCGCCTCGCACAACGGCATGTGGGACATGTCGATCCTCCAGTGCGTGCCCACGCTCCGGATCGCCGCCCCGCGCGACGCCGACCAGGTCCGCGCCCAGCTGCGCGAGGCCGTCGCCGTCGACGACGCGCCCACCGTGGTCCGCTTCTCCAAGGGCGCGGTCGGCCCCGCCGTCAAGGCGGTCGGCAGGGCCGGCGGCATGGACATCCTGCGGGAGCCGAAGGCCGCCCGCCCGGACGTCCTGATCGTCTCCGTCGGCGCGCTCGCCCCGATGTGCCTGGAGATCGCCGACCTGCTGGACGCCCAGGGCATCTCCAGCACCGTCGTCGACCCCCGCTGGGTCAAGCCCGTCGACGAGGCGCTCGCCCCGCTCGCCGAGCGCCACCGTGTCGTCGTCACGGTCGAGGACAACAGCCGCGCCGGTGGCGTCGGCTCCGCCGTCGCCCAGGCCCTGCGCGACGCCGGCGTCGACGTACCGCTGCGCGACTTCGGCATCCCGCCGGTCTTCCTCGACCACGCCTCGCGCGGCGAGGTCATGGCCGAGATCGGACTGACCGCTCCGGACATCGCCCGGCAGGTCACCGGCCTGGTCGCCAAGCTCGACGGCCGCTTCGAGAGCCGCGCGGTCGAGCCCGCCCGCGACTGACCCGCGATCACCTCTCCGTACGGCCGACGGGCCGGGAGAACCGCCCCTGTACGGGTGGTTCTCCCGGCCCGTTCTCGTGAAACGGACCGGATGGCGCGGTCATGCGCGGCCTGGTCCCCATCATGGCGCTCACATCGAACGCGTGGAGGCAACGCAGGTGAGCGCGCAGGTCACACCACCCCGCGGGAAGGGCATCTTCCGCACCAAGTCCGTCGAGCAGTCGATCCGTGACACCGAGGAGCCCGAGCACGCGCTGAAGAAGTCCCTCTCCGCCCTGGACCTCACGGTCTTCGGTGTGGGCGTCATCATCGGCACCGGCATCTTCGTCCTCACCGGCAAGGTCGCCAAGGAGACGGCGGGACCCGCGACCGCCCTCGCGTTCGTCGCGGCGGGCGTCGTGTGCGCGCTGGCCGCGCTCTGCTACGCCGAGTTCGCCTCCACCGTCCCGGTGGCGGGCTCCGCGTACACCTTCGCGTACACGGCCCTGGGTGAACCGGTGGCCTGGATCATCGGCTGGGACCTGGTGCTGGAGTTCGCGCTGGGCACCGCGGTGGTCGCCGTGGGGTGGTCCGGCTATGTCCGCTCCCTGATGGACAACGTCGGCTGGACGATGCCCGAAGCGCTCTCGGGGCCGGACGCGGCGGAAGGGGTCGGCTTCGACGTTCTGGCCTTCGCCCTGGTGCTGGTGCTGACCGTCATCCTGGTCGTCGGGATGAAGCTGTCCGCCCGGGTCACCTCGGTCGTCGTGGCGATCAAGGTCGCGGTCGTCCTCATGGTGATCATCGCCGGCCTGTTCTTCGTCAAGGCCGAGAACTACAGGCCCTTCATCCCGCCGGCCGAACAGCAGCCCGCGGGCTCGGGCTGGGACGCCCCGCTCGTACAGCTGATGTTCGGTTACGAACCCACAAACTTCGGCGTGATGGGCATCTTCACCGCCGCGTCCATCGTCTTCTTCGCGTTCCTCGGCTTCGATGTGGTCGCCACCGCCGCCGAGGAGACCAAGGTGCCCCAGCGCGACATGCCGCGCGGCATCCTCGGCTCGCTCCTGATCTGCACGGTGCTCTACGTGGCGGTCTCCCTCGTGGTCACCGGCATGCAGCACTACAGCGAACTGTCCGTCAGCGCCCCGCTCGCCGACGCCTTCAAGGCGACCGGGCACCCGTTCTACGCCGGTCTGATCAGCTTCGGCGCGGCGGTAGGACTCACCACGGTCTGCATGATCCTGCTGCTCGGCCAGACCCGTGTCTTCTTCGCGATGAGCCGGGACGGTCTGCTCCCGCGCTTCTTCTCCAAGACCCACCCGCGCTTCCGCACCCCGTACCGGCCGACGATCCTGCTCGGCGTGGTGATCGCGGTCATCGCCGGATTCACCAGCATCGAGGAGCTCGCCACCCTGGTGAACATCGGCACGCTGTTCGCGTTCGTCGTCGTGGCCCTCGGCGTCCTGGTCCTGCGCCGCACCCAGCCGGACCTGCCCCGCGCGTTCCGTACGCCGTGGGTCCCGCTGCTCCCGATCCTCTCGGTGGCCGCCTCGGTCTGGCTGATGCTCAACCTGCCGGTGGAGACCTGGGTGCGCTTCGGCGCCTGGATGGCGCTCGGCGTCATCGTCTACTTCGTGTACGGACGTTCCCACAGCCGGATGGCGAGAGAAGGACGCTAGGTCCTGACGCGAACAGCGAAGCATCAGGGGCGGCACCCGTGCCGAGTACGCGACAGCCGACGTCGGCGGGTCGTCGACCTCGTCATCGACGAGAACGGGAAGAGGGTCCGCTTCCTGATCCTGGAACACGGCGGCTTCCTGGGCACCGGGGAGAAGGAGACCTGCATCCGCCACGTTCACCCACGGCGGTGGCGCAGCAGAAGCATGGCCGCATCGTCCTGCGGCCCTCTGGCGTACCGGACGATATCCGTGCGCAGTGCTTCCAGCGCCGCGTCGGCGTCGGCGATGTCGAGAAGTCCGGCTCGCTCCCCCAGGGGGTAGAAGGCACCTTCCGCGTCCCGTGCTTCGGTCACTCCGTCGGTGTAGAGGAGAAGTTGCTCGCCCGGGCCGAAGTCGGCGCGGTAGGGGCGGGGCGGGTCGCCTCCGAGTGTTCCCATCCCGATGGGCAGTGCGTAGGCGGGCGGCAGGGGGAAATCGACGGAGCGGTCGGCGCGGATGATCATCGGGGCCGGGTGGCCGCAGTTCAGGAACGCGACGCGATTCTCCTCGGTGTGTATCTCGGCGAGGACCGCGGTCACGAACTTTTCTCCACCGGCGTCGCGGGCGACCGTGCGCTCCAGCCGAGCGGCGATCGCGGTCAGGCCGGGCTCATCGTGCGCGGCTTCCCGGAAGACACCCAGCACCAGGGCCGCTGTCTCCACGGCGGCGAGCCCCTTGCCCTGGACGTCCCCGACGATGACGCGAACTCCGTACGGCGACACCACGACCTCGTACAGGTCACCGCCGATACGTGACTCGGCAACCGCCGACGCGTAGGAAGCCGCCACCTGGAGACGCCCGACCCGGCGCGGCACGGGACGCTGCAACACGCGCTGGGCCACCTCGGCGATGGAGCGCGCACTGGCCAGCTCCGCCTCCCGCCGCATACGTGTGCTCGCGGCCAGAGCCCCGGCCAGCGTCACTCCGGCTACGGAAGCCATGGCCGTATAGCCACGTCGGGTGTCGAAAAGTCCGTCGTACACCCCCAGGCCGGCGCACAGCAGCAGCGCCGCGCAGCCGATGAGCACGGTGCGCCGCCACGTGCCGATCAACCCGGCGAAGGCAGGACCGAGCGAGACGAGGGGGAGGAACCCCGCCTGCGGGCCGGCCGTGAGGTCCACGGCGGCAACCACCGCCATCACCACGATGGGGAGCCAGGAAAGCACTGCCGGATCGCCTCGGCGCTTCGCAGTGATCATGACGCTCCCAGCAGTGTGACGGCCTCGGCCCGACTCGGCCGGGAACCTCTGAATTTTAGATTATGCAAAGATTCCCTGGGCTAAGGATGGGGCCACACCTGTTTATGTGATCGGTTCCCTTCCGGGCTCTCCGGACGCACGGCGGCCTGGTTCGGCCCCAAGGGCTTCGCGTCCGTGGTCCACGGGTTGCTGGTGCTCCAGGGCGGCATCCCCTCGGGGGAGGAGGCGTTCACGCTGATCGCCGTCACCATCGTCTTCTCCCTCATCGCCCACAGCAGCACGGACGTCCCGATCGCCCGCGTGTTCGACGCCGAGGAGCTCGTCGGTATCCCCGACGACGGCAAAGTGACACCGCGAAGGACGACTTCCCGCGGTACCGACTGACCGGATGAGGGTGCCGGCGAGAGCGGCTGCGGCGGGACAGCGGCCGGACGCCCGTCGCGGTGGGCGGCGACCGCCCGGCTCCGTACCGGCCGGAGTCCACCCGGCCCCCAGTTCCCTCGCCGTCCGGCGGAGGGCCGCGCCGCGATCTCTGCCGGGCGCCCTTCAGCGCTCCCGGTCCGAGGGAGGCCGTACCGTACGGGGGCCCACGCACCGGGCCCCGTACGCCTCGACCCGCCGGCGCAGCCCGCGGTCGGCGGTGACGACGACGCACTCCCGGTCCGGGCCGGTGGCTGCCGCCAGTTCGGCGATCAGATCGTCACCGCTGCCGGGGGCCGATGCGACCCGGACCCCGGCCACGGAGTCGACGCCCCGGGCGGCCCCCTCGACCACGAGCACGATCTCGGCCGGGCCGGGCAGCCCCGGCAGCCCGTTCGTCGCGTACGGGACCAACGAGTCCCGCAGCCGTACCGCGGCCCCGTGGCGGTCGCGCCACCACCCGTCGGGTACGGAACCGACCACGTTGGCGGCGTCCACGATCACCAGCACCGCTTCGTCCTCGCTCATCCCGGCAGGGTGTCACGAGCGGCGCGGCGGGACGGTGCGTCAGCCCCCGGTCGCGGGGGACTTCTTCGCGTCCTCGGGGATCGTGGTGTCCTCGCGGATCGCCTTCCACAGCTGACCCGCCTGCGGCTCGGCCGCGATCACCCGGTTCTTGTCGATCTTGTCGTACGCCACCGGCAGCATGATCGTCTCCATCGAGGCCGGGTCGACACCGTTCATCGAGCGGGCGAACTCCGCCAGCGAGGTGAGCGAGGCGAGCCCCGAGTCGGTGGTGAGCGACTTGGTGGCCGACTTGGCGATCTTGTACGAGCTCGCCGGACTGCCCAGCAGGTCCTGCGACTTGACCTCGCTCAGCAGGGCCATCAGGAACTGCTGCTGGAGCCCGATGCGGCCGAGGTCGCTGCCGTCGCCGATGCCGTGCCGGGTCCGGACGTACGCCAGGGACTCGGTGCCGTTCAGCTTCTGCGGGCCCGCGGTGAGACTCAGCCCGGAGGCCTTGTCGTCGATGTCCTGCGGTACGTCGACGGTGACGCCGCCGATGGCGTCGACCAGGTCCTTGAACCCGGCGAAGTTGATCTCCAGGTAGTGGTCGATGCGGACGCCGGACATCTTCTCCACCGTCTTCACCACACAGGCCGGACCGACCTGCGCGTAGACGGAGTTGAACATGACGCGTTCCTTGGCGGAGACCGTGGATCCGTTCTCCCCTACGCACTCGGGCCGGGTCACCAGGGTGTCGCGCGGGATGGAGACGGCGACGGCCTTCGACCGGCCCTCGGGTATGTGCACCACCATCGCGGTGTCGGAGCGGGCGCCGCTGACGGCCCCGCCGCCGCCCAGCTCCTCGTTCTCCGCCCCGGCGCGCGAGTCCGAGCCGAGGACCAGGAGGTTCTGCCCGCTGGTGGGCAGCTTCTCCGGGCGGTCCTCGCCGAGCGCCTTGTCGATGTCGACGGCCTTGATGTTCCCGTCGAGCTGGCTGTAGAGCCAGTAGACGGTGCCGCCCCCGGCGAGCAGCAGGACGAGCAGGACACCGAGCGTGATCTTGAGTCCGCGGCGGCGCTTGCGCTGGCTCCTGCGGCCGCGTGCGGGCCGGCTCCGGTGTGCGGCGCCGGAGCCGTCGTGGGTGTCCGGTGCCGTGGCGTCGTGGCTCATCCTGCGCGAGTCCTCAAATCTCATGGCCCCGGGCGGGGCGGAGTGCGGGGGACTCGGGTGGGGGGTGTGACCGGTCCGTGAATGCATGACTGACCGAGCACTATAGAACACCTGATCCCCCAACCGGAGGGGAGGGAGCGCCCGGCTCCCTCTCCCGTCTCGCCGGGGGACGCCCGGTGTCGGTTCCGCTGCGAAGTGGCGTCGGCCCTGCCGGAAAGTGAAGCCCCTGTGAAGCGTGTGACAAAATTCTGATCCGAAGGTCTGTTCGGCGTGACCTGCGGGCCGAGAAACGGGGAGAAGGGCACGGGTATGGGAGTGAGGTCCGGGCGCACCGAGCGGAGGGGTCGCCCCGTGGGCGACGGGGGTACCCGGGTGGCGGACGCGCCCGCCACCGGTCTTCGTGCGCCGGTCGTGGAGGGTCCCTGGATCGTCCTGGGCAAGGACCGGCGGCTCACCGTGTTCGCGCGCTCCGAGAAGGGGCTGCTGCGCTGGACGCAGAGGGTCGCCGCGGGGGACGAGTGGGCCGGTCCCGAGGTCATCGGCACCCCGCGGCTGTCGCACCTCTCGGTGGTGCAGGGAGCCGACGGCTTCGTGCGCTTCATCGGCCGGCGGGTCTCGGCGGAGGGCCGGGCCACGGGAGTGGTGCACGCCGTCCAGTACCAGACGGGCCGCCCGGTGACCGAGTGGAAGCCGGTGGGCAACCCGCACAAGGACGCGGGCGCCGCGGGGCGCATCGGCGTTCCGGCGGCGGCCGTGAGCGGCTCCGGGCGCGTCCACGTCTTCGTCGCCAACGCCGGGGGCGGGGTGTCGATGCGGCGCGAGGACGCGAAGGGCGCGTGGGAGCCCTGGCGCGACCTCCAGGGGAGCGACGCGTACGACGGTGCGGTCGCCGTCGCCACCGCGTCCGGCCGGGTCGAATACCTCGCGCCGGGCGACGGCGCGGCCATGCGCTGGCAGCAGGGGCAGCCGGACGGCGGCCTCGACCGCTGCCTGGACCTGCAGATCTCGGTGACCCCCGGCAGCGCGTCGGCGGTGGAGACCGCGCCCGACCGGTTCACGTACTACTGGGCCGATGCCGCGACGGGCGCCCTGTTCGCCCACCGTCCGGGTACCTGGGTCATCCCGTTGGGCGGCGGGCCGGCCGAGGGCCGGATAGCCGCGCTGCGCGTCTGGCTCGACGGCTACGACTGCACGGTGCTGGCCCACCGGACCCCGCAGGGCGAGGTCCTGCTCGCCGCCTGCGGCACGGAGAACGAGGGAGGCGGCGTCTGGTGGTCGGCCACGGCCGAGCGGAGCGCCCGGCCGCCCGCCCTGGCCTGTGACGCCGAAGGGCGCGTGGTGCTCGCGCTGTTCGGCGAGGACGGGGCGTTGCGCATCGCGCGCCAGGCCGCGGAGCCGGGGCTGGCGATGGCGCCGTCCTCTCCCGTCTGAGCCCGCTGCCTCCTCTCGATCCAGCTCTTGTCAGCTTCATCACAAACGTGAAGAACAAGTGATCGCGAGTGGACAAAGAATGGCGCTGATGTGAACATCGGACGGCGGCCTGTCTTCTGTCACCGACAGCGTCCCGCGTGACGGAACTTTCGGTGGGGCGAAAGAGTGAGACGGGGCTTCGGCTCCTGTTCAACGGGGCGGGCTAATTTTGTGAGCGTCAACAATCCTGAGACCAGTGCGCTGGTATCGACATATAGATCTTTGGTGCCGGTGCGGGCGCGTCGGCGACTCGTTCGCCGTGTCCCCGCCCCCTGGCGCAACATGGTCATGCATCTGCTCGCGAGCTTCGACTCGGCCCGCTCCGCCGTGGTGGTCCGGGCGCTGGGCGGGCGGAGCAATCCCGCGCGGCACAGCCCCGACGCCTCACTGCGCGTCGTGCGGATCCAGGGCAAGCACGCGCGGGCCGTGGTGGTCCGCGGCGCCACCGAATGGGCCGCGCGCGCCAGGAACCTCCACATGCTCGTCGCCGTGCTGGAGGAGGCGGAGATCGATCACTTCGCCGTCCGCGGGACCTCCCAGAACCTTCCGTGCGTCGCGGTGCCGGCCCGGCTGCGTGCCGACGTCGAAGAGGTGCTGCAGCTCGCCTTCGGCCGCAACCCCGGCTACGTCGCCCAGGAGAACGGCGGCCAGGCCCGGTCGGGCGCGTCCGCCAAGACCTGGCGGCGGCTGCGCTCGCACCCCGTGCTCCGGCTGTCCTGGAACGTCTGCGACCCCACCGGCCATCTCGTCTTCGGCCCCGCGTCCGGCTGCGACCTGGAGTTCTGGGACGAGAACGAGGGCGACCTCTGCGCGCCGCGGCCCAACACCGTCGTCACCCAGATCCCGGTCGACACGGAGTTCCGCACGGCCGAGCAGAAACTGTTCAGCCCGGTGCCCGGCCCGTACCACACGGGGCACACCCGGACCGTCGCGGACTTCACGGCCCGGCTGCCGACCGACCACGCCTTCCCGATCGACGTCGTCTACACCTGGGTCGACGACTCCGACACCGTATGGCGCGCCGAGAAGGACGCCGTACGGCGGTCCCTGACCGCGGACAGCGACCAGCTGCACGAGCAGGCCGACAACGGCGCCCGCTACACGAGCCGCGACGAACTCCGCTACTCCCTGCGCTCCATCCACCAGTACGCGCCCTGGGTGCGCAACATCTTCCTGGTCACCGCCGGGCAGACCCCGGGCTGGCTCGACACGGACGTCCCCGGCCTCACCGTGGTCGACCACCGGGAGATCTTCTCCGACCCGGCGGCCCTGCCGACCTACAACTCGCACGCCATCGAGAGCCAGCTCCACCACATACCCGGCCTCTCCGACCACTTCCTCTACCTCAACGACGACGTGTTCTTCGGGCGGCCCGTGCAGCCCGGACACTTCTTCCATCCCAATGGCCTGACCAAGTTCTTCCTGTCCAAGGCGCTGATCCCGTCCGGGAACGTGGCCCCCGAGGACCTCCCGGTCAACGCGGCGGGCAAGAACAGCCGCGGTCTGATCGCCCAGCAGTTCGGCACGGTCATCTCCCAGAAGATGAAGCACACGCCGCACGCGCTCCGGCGCACCGTCCTCACGGAGATCGAGCACATCTACGCGCGGGCACACTGGGTCACCCAGCACTCGCGCTTCCGATCGCCGCACGACATCCCCATCGCCTCCTCGCTGCACCACTACTACGCCTACCACCTGGCCCGGGCCACGCTCGCGGACCTCCGGTACGTCTACATCGACATCGGCGAGGAGAAGGCCCAGGGGCGGCTCAACCGCCTCGTCGTCCAGCGGAACTTCGACACGTTCTGCATCAACGACACCGTGGTTCCCGAGGATCCAGACGCCCAGGAGCGCATGGTGCGGCGGTTCCTCGACACCTACTTCCCCGTGCCGAGCCCCTTCGAGCTGCACGGGTCGCACGGCGCGCCCACGCGCCGCACCCACGAACTCGGACGGAGCTCCGGATGACGCGGCGACGCGCACAACTGGGCGCCGCCCGGCGCCGGCTGGAGGTCCGCGCCGCGGCGCTGCGCTCCCGTCTGATTCTGCGGGTCTTCCTGCCGCTGCGCTCCGGCCGTACGGCGCGCCTGCGGTACGCCGCCGTGCTCGACGGCCACACCGTCAACCTGCACGCCGAACTGCCGGGCTCGGCCCGGCTCCCCGACAGTGCGCACCTCGTGCTGGGCAACGGGCGGCAGCGTCACGAGAGCCCCGCCCGGGTCTACGAGGGCCCCGACGGCGGGCTGTTGATGGACGCGGTCGTGCTCCTGGGGGCCGAGGTGGGCGGCGCCCCGGTCGGCGCCGGGCGCAGACCGCTGCGCCTGCGGCTGTCCCACGGCCGACGGACCCGGCAACTGCCGTTGCTGCTGGTGGAGTTGCCCGTCCCTTACGAGGGCCCCACGAAGCCGATGACGGCGTCCGGTGTGACCGGGCAGCGCCACCGGATCGGCCGTTCGGTCACCGGCAACGCGCGCGTCGTCACCTCGGACGCCCGGCCCGGCGCGGAAGTGGTCAAGGTGCACATCACCCACGCGGGCGTCGCCGTCGACTTCCGGGTCCTCGGCGCCCGGATCGGCGAACCCCGGGCGGAGTTCCTCGCCTCGGGCCGCCGGCTCCAGCAGCCGGTGACGGTGGGGGAGGACGGGATCACCCGGGTCGAGGTCCCGCTGGAGAGCATGGCGCCCCGACGCAACAGGCCCGAGCACTGGGACGTGGTGGTGAGCGACGCGTCCGGCTCCGGGCTCCGGCTCGGCCGCCGCCTGCACGACGTACGCAACCCCCTGCGGGTCTTCGCCATGCGCACCACCGTGATCGCTCCTCCCGGCCACCCGCCGCTCCTCGTCCAGCCCCGCTACACCCCCGCGGGCAACCTCCGCATCACCTGCACACCGATGCCAGAAATCGGCTGAAAGACCCTATGAAGATCACCTTCCTGCTCACCACCGCCGACGCCGTGGGAGGGACCGAACGGGCTGTTTTCAACCAGGCCTCGGAACTCGCCGTCCGGCACGACGTCCGGGTCCTGAGCGTCTTCAAGTCCAAACCGGCGCAGTTCTTCTCGCCGGACGAGCGGGTCCGCGTCGACTACCTCGTCGACCTCACCGGTCCGGTGCAGCGCCCCCTGCGCCCCACCGGTGTGGACGACGCCGTGTGGGCGCAGCTGTCCGCACAGCCCAGCCGGGTGGTGGACCGCGCCTGGGAGGCCGCGTTCAACCGGCTCTCCGACCTGGAGCTCGGGCTGGCGCTCCAGGACAGCGACACCGACGTGCTGATCACCACCACCCCGGCCCTCATGGCGCTCGCCGTGCACCTCGCGCCGTCCCGCGTGGTCACCGTGCACCAGGAGCACCGGGTCTCCGAACTGCGCGGTACGAGCGGTGAACCGCTCCTGCGGCACTCGGCGAGACTCGACGCGCTCGGCGTCCTGAGCGAGCGGACCCGTGAGTGGTTCGCCGAGACGCTGGGGGCCGGTGCGCCCCGGCTGGAGGTCGTGCCGAACGCCCTTCCCAGCGGCTATCGTCCGAAGTCCACCCTGGAGACGCGGACCGTCGTCATCGCCGGACGCCTCGTCGGCGAGAAGCAGATCGACCACGCCGTAACGGCCTGGGCGACGATCGCCCCGCGCCACCCCTCGTGGACCCTGCGGATCTTCGGGGACGGGCCGCTCAGTGGCGCCCTGCGCCGCCAGATCGACTCCCTCGGCCTGCACGACAGCGTCCAGCTCAACGGCAACTCGCCGCACCTCGCCGAGGAGTGGGCCAAGGCCAGCATCGCCCTGCTGACCTCGCGCAACGAGGCCTTCGGCCTCGTGCTGGCCGAGGCGCAGGCAGCGGGCGTCCCCGTCGTCTCCTACGACTCGCCCAACGGGCCCCGCGAAGTGGTCATGGACGGCCACTCCGGGCTGCTCGTGCCGACCGGTGACATCGACGCGCTCACCGCCTGCCTGCTGCGGCTCATCGAGGACGCGTCGCTGCGCCACCGGATGGGCGCCGCCGCCCTGGGCTCCGTCGAACGCTTCGCCCCGGCCGTCGTGACCGCCCGGTGGGAACACATCTTCTCGGAACTCCTCGCCGAGCGGGACAGTGGCCGCCGTGACATCGCCAAGGCCGAACGGCAGGCCATGCACGAGCTGGTCAGCGGCGCGGACGGCGGGGTGCCCGCCGCCTCCCCGGCCCCGGCCGGCACCGTGCGCAGCGGCGCGGCACAGGCGCTGGAGCGCCGACTCCTCAAGAGCGTGCGCGGACTGGTCCGCGACGGCGGGCAGCTGTGCAGACCCCTGGAGTGGGAGTCCCCCTGGGACATCGTCCAGGCCAACCTCGCCCTCGCGGCCAACGCCCTGGAGAGCGCCGGCGTCCCCTACTTCGTGGTGCGCGACTCCCTGGTCCGCCACACCGTCGCCGTGCACGCCACCTACCGCCAGGCCGTACTGAAGGCCCTGGCCGGCGCCTACGGCGACCAGGCGGTCTACGTGTCGGTGCTCAACGAGAACCAGAACTCGGTCGCCACCGTCCTCGCCGGGATGGTGGACCAGTACCTCGACACGCCCGGTTCCGGCGTCCGCGTCTACCAGAGCGCGGTGTCCCGTTCCCGTACCCTGCGTCTCGGCGCGGTGTACGGCTGCACGATCTCGTTCTGGGACGAGGATCCGGAGGATCCGGCGTTCTTCGTCTCCCCGGCCCGTACCTCCGTCGGGACGCGCCTGCCCAAGCAGTCGATGGTCCGCAGCCCGCTGCCCCTGGCCGGCCGTGACTACCCGTCGATCACCCCCTTCACCCAGCCCCTCCACGGCGACGTCAACTTCCCCGTGGACGCCGTGTACACCTGGGTCGACGGATCCGACGTGCACTGGCTGGACCGGAAGAACGCCGTCCTCGCCGGGATGGGCATGCAGACCGAGGACGCGGCCACCAGCGCGGCCCGGTTCCGCGACCGCGACGAACTGCGCTACTCGCTGCGCTCCATCGACATGTACGCGCCCTGGATCCGGAACATCTACCTGGTGACGGACCAGCAGGTGCCCTCCTGGCTGGACACCTCCCACCCCCGGGTGCGAGTGGTCGACCACCGCGAGATCTTCGAACGGCGCGGCGCGCTGCCGACGTACAACTCCCATGCCATCGAAAGCCAGCTGCACCACATCGAGGGACTGGCCGAGCACTTCCTCTACTTCAACGACGACGTGTTCGTCGGCCGGACGCTCCAGCCGAGCATGTTCTTCCACAGCAACGGCCAGGCGAAGCACTTCATGTCGCCCACCGCCGTGCCGATGGCCCCGGCCAGCTACGCCGACGAGTTCAACATCGCCGCCGCCAAGAACAACCGGGCGCTCATCGAGGCGACCTTCGGCCAGGTGCTGGCCCACTCCTTCCTGCACGCCCCGCATCCGCTGCGCCGCAGCGTGCTGGAGGAGATGGAGGGCTACTACCAGGAGGCCATGGCGACCACGGCCGCCAACCAGCTGCGCAGCCACAGCGACCTCTCGGTGGCGTCGTCGCTGCACCACTACTACGGGTTCCACACCCTGCGCAGCGTCCCCGGCAGCATCTCCTGCGGATTCGTCAACGTCGGCCTGAGCGACCACAAGCCGCGCCTCAACCGCATCCTGACCGCCCGGCCGCACGACGTGTTCTGCCTCAACGACTTCCACGACGGGGACGTCCCGGAGGAGGAGCAGGACGCGATCCTCACGGCCTTCCTCCCGAGCTACTTCCCCATCGCCAGCCAGTTCGAGACCGGTTCGGAGCGCAACCAGCGACACCGCGCCGGCTACCTGCCCGGGTGGCCGCTGTGACCGGCCAGGCCCCACCGCGAGGGAGACGCAGCATGGACAGCACCTCATCCATCCTCCAGATCGTCGCGCACCCCGACGACGACCTGTACTTCATGAACCCCACCGCCTTCCAGGCGATGAAGGCGGGTGTCCGGACCACCACGGTCTACCTGACCAGCGGGGACGCCCAGGGCGAGAACCCCCGCCCCTGGTCGACCGAACCCGTCGTCGCGGACCGGGAGGCCTACGGCAAGGCCCGGCAGAACGGACTCAGGGCCGCGTACGCCGCGATGGTGCTGGGCGACCGCACCGCCGCCTGGACGAGTGGCACCTGGCAGACCGCGGACGGCGGACTCGCGGAGGTCTACTCCCTGGCCGCCGCCCCGTGGGTCACGCTGTTCTTCCTCAACATCCGCCAGCACGGCACGCCCGAGGGCCCCTCCCGGAGCCTGCACGTGCTGTGGCGCGGGGAGGCCGAGCGGGTGCCGACGCTGGTGCCCCGGGGCGGGCTGGTGGGCGACGTCTTCTGGTACACGCGCCCGGGTGTCGTGGCGACCCTCGTCAACCTGATGGAGATCGTCCGGCCGACGGTGATCCGCACCATGGACCCCGACCCCGACCGGCTCGTCCACGACGAGAACTTCCCCCAGCGCCACGACTACGGGGATCTCAGCGACCACTGTGACCACACGGCCGCCGCGCTGTTCAGCTGGACCGCCATCAGCCAGTACCGCGGTCCCGCCGAGGGCAGACACTTCGCCGTCGAGGCCTTCCGCGGCTACTACAACGAGCGGTGGCCGCACAACCTCAGCCCCCAGGCCGTCTCGCTGAAGGAGTTCTTCCTCAACATCTACGGCGCCGCCGACGGGTACGACTGCGGCGACCCGGCCGGCAGCGGCGACTACGCCGTCGGCCTCAACTCACGGGGCCCCGGCTGGGTCCAGAGCACCACCCCGCGCTACCCCGGGACCGGCGACTGGCTGCGCCCCGACGCGCGGGGACGGCTGACGGCCTTCGCCGTGATCGACCAGCAGGCGGCGGTCTGGGTACAGGCCCAGCCCGGCGGGGACCAGTGGCGCGGCCCCTTCCTGCTGGGCGGTGCTCCGCTCGCGCCCGGACTCGCCGTGTCGCTGACCCCGGACGGCCGGTGGCAGATCTTCGCCGAACGGCTCTCCTACCTGGCCCACGACGACGCGCACGGACGGGAGATCGTCACGCTCGAACAGGCCGTCCCCGACGGCCCGTTCGGCGAATGGGGGACCCTCGGCAACCCCTCGGCGGCCGATCCCCGCCGGGACCGTCACCTGGGAGCGCCGGTCGTGACCCGGGACGGCAAGGGACGCCTGCACCTGTTCGTGCGCAATGCCGGGCAGGGCGTCCACTCACGCGTCCGGGCGGCCGACGGGAGCTGGGGCGAGTGGACCGACCTGCGGGGGTTCGACGTTCAGGAGGGGCTGTCCGCGCTCACGGCGCGCGACGGATCCGTCGAGCTGTTCGCCTCCAGCCGCGAGGGGGTCTTCCACTGGAGCCAGGACACCATCGACTCGCTCCCCTCGCGCGCCCCGAGGTTCAAGCTGAGCGTGCCCGCCGGCCCGCCGACCGCCCTCGTGCAGCCCGGAGGCCGGGTGATGGTCGTCTTCCGGAAGCCGGGCGACGGCCGGCTGATGCTGGCGGAGGAGGACACGCCCGGCGGCCGCTGGGCGAAGCCCGCCGCACCGATCGGCGGCCGGGGCGGCTTCGGCCCGGTGGCGGCCGCCGCGAGCACCTCGCCGGAGACCGGCACACTCCTGGTGACCCGGAGTGACCTGGGCGGGCTGGCCTACCGCTTCCACCCGGACGACTCGCCGTGGCAGGAGCTGTCGACCGCCGAGCTGGGCGGCACGGTGGTGGGCACCCCGGCGACCTCCTTCGACTCGGCCGGCCGGGCCGTGGTGGCCGCCCTCGGCAACGACGGGCGACTCCACGTGACGACGCAACTCGCGCCCGGCCGGGGCGGCTTCGGCCCCTGGACGGCGATCGGCTGAACTGCCCGTACGGGCAGCTCAGGCGCCCGTACGGAGGTCGGCGTAGACCGGGGCGTGATCGGAGTAACCGTCCGGCTCCGGACCACCGGGTTCGTTGGGCGTGGTGTCCATGAGGCTTTCGCCGACCTCGCAGTCGACGAGCGGATCCGCCACGCCCGGCGGGCTGTCGAAGAAGATGTGGTCGAGCTCGTGGAAGGCGTGGGCCCGCTTCTCGCGGTCCCACGCGTGATAGGTCGCCACGCCCTCGCCGCTCCCGTCCGCCCCCGGGCACACCGCGTACGACGAGACGAGCGGGCCCAACTGGGGGGCGGCGGCGTTCCGGTTGAAATCGCCGGTGAGGACGGCGGGCCGGTCCTCCCGGCCCACGAAGGCCCGTACCGCCGCGATCTGTTCCCGGACGCGCGGTTCCTCACCGGGCAGGATGTGGGTGGTGCAGGGGGTGTACGCCCAGCCACTCACCCGTACGCACAGCACCGGCAGGGTCTGCCCGCTGACGCCCTCCGGGTCCGGGGGCAGCGCGTTCTTCGACCGTGCCCGCTCGATCTCGCCGCGGACGGCCACCGCCACGCCCAGGTCGCCCGACAGACCGTCACGGCACCGCGTCTCGCCGTCCGGCCGGGCGCCCTCGGCATGCCGGAAGGACCAGCCCGGCCCCAACGCCGACCGGAGCAGGGCCATATGACTGCCCGGCGCACCCCCGCAGACCTCCTGCAGGGTGATCACGTTCGCGTCGCGCTCCCGCGCCAGGGCGGCGATCTTCTCGGCCTTCTTCTCCGGACGGTCCCGCAGCGGGCAGTAGCCGGACTGGCCGCGCTCCCCGCCCGCCTCTCCGCAGATGTTCCAGGTGATGACCCGCAAGGTCTTCGGCACGCTCGCCGACGGCCTGTCCGAGCCTCCCGCGGACATCACCCACACCCCCGCCGCGACCAGCGCGGCCAGCAGGGCGGCGCCCGTCAGGGCAGCGCCGTGAACGGTGACACGCATGGGACTCCTCGGACGGCGGAAACGGAGCTCTCATGGTGTCACAGCAGGTCAGGAGCGCCTCACCGGCCGGTCATGAGCAAGGGGCCGTACGGCGAACAGCTCGCCGTACGGCCCCTGGTGCGTCCTCGTGCCTCCCTAGGCCGGCACGCTCGCCACGCCCCGCTCCAGGAACGGCTTGCCGTTCACCCGCTGGGAGACGCCCTCACGGTCCAGGTACGGCGTGATGCCGCCCAGGTGGAAGGGCCAGCCCGCGCCGGTGATCAGGCACAGGTCGATGTCCTGGGCCTCGGCGACGACGCCCTCGTCCAGCATCAGGCCGATCTCCTGCGCCACCGCGTCGAGCACGCGGTCGCGGGTCTGCTCCTCGGTGAGGACGGTGTCGCCCTGCTTGAGGAGCGCCGCGACCTCGGGGTCCAGGACCGGGGCGCCGGAGTCGTGGACGTAGAAGCCGCGCTTGCCGGCCTTCACGACCGCCGCGAGGTTCTCGGAGACGGTGAAGCGCTCGGGGAAGGCGCGGTTCAGGGTCTCCGAGACGTGCAGGCCGATGGCCGGGCCGACCAGCTCCAGGAGCACCAGCGGGGACATCGGCAGGCCGAGCGGCTCGACGGCCTTCTCCGCGACCTCGACCGGGGTGCCCTCGTCGATGACGTTCTGGATCTCGCCCATGAAGCGGGTGAGGATGCGGTTGACGACGAACGCCGGGGCGTCCTTCACCAGGACCGCGGTCTTCTTCAGCTTGCGGGCCACGCCGAACGCCGTCGCCAGGGAGGCGTCGTCGGTCTGCTCGCCGCGGACGATCTCCAGCAGCGGGAGGATCGCGACCGGGTTGAAGAAGTGGAAGCCGACGACCCGCTCGGGGTTCTTCAGCTTCGACGCCATCTCGGTCACCGACAGCGAGGAGGTGTTGGTGGCGAGGATCGCGTGCGCCGGGGCGACCGCCTCGACCTCCGCGAACACCTGCTGCTTGACGCCGATCTCCTCGAAGACGGCCTCGATGATGAAGTCCGCGTCCGCGAAGCCCTCGGCCTTGTCGAGGACACCGGAGACCAGGCCCTTGAGGCGGTTGGCCTTGTCCTGGTTGATGCGGCCCTTGCCGAGCAGCTTCTCGATCTCGGCGTGGACGTAGCCCACACCCTTGTCGACGCGCTCCTGGTCGATGTCCGTGAGGACGACCGGGACCTCCAGGCGGCGCAGGAAGAGCAGCGCCAGCTGCGAGGCCATCAGCCCCGCGCCCACGACGCCGACCTTGGTGACCGGGCGGGCCAGGTTCTTGTCCGGGGCGCCGGCCGGGCGCTTGGCGCGCTTCTGGACCAGGTTGAAGGCGTAGATGCCGCTGCGCAGCTCGCCGCCCATGATCAGGTCCGCCAGCGCCTGGTCCTCGGCGTCGAAGCCGGCGCTCAGGTCGCCGTCCTTCGCCGCCGCGATGATGTCCAGCGCGCGGTACGCGGCGGGGGCCGCGCCGTGCACCTTGGAGTCGGCGATGGCCCGGCCACGCGCGACGGCCTGGTCCCAGGCCTCACCGCGGTCGACCTCGGCGCGCTGAGGCGTGACCGTGCCCTTGAGCACGTTCGCGGTCCAGACCAGCGACTGCTCCAGGAAGTCCGCACCCTCGAACAGCGCGTCCGCGATGCCGAGTTCGAAGACCTGCTTGCCCTTGAGCTGACGGTTCTGGTTCAGCGAGTTCTCGATGATCACCGAGACCGCGCGGTCCGCGCCGATCAGGTTCGGGAGCAGCGCGCAGCCGCCCCAGCCGGGAACCAGGCCGAGGAAGACCTCGGGCAGCGAGAACGCCGGCAGCGCCTTGGAGACGGTGCGGTAGGTGCAGTGCAGACCGACCTCGACACCGCCGCCCATGGCCGCGCCGTTGTAGTACGCGAACGTCGGGACCGCGAGACCGGAGAGGCGGCGGAAGACGTCGTGGCCGCCCTTGCCGATGGCCAGCGCGTCCTCGTGACGGCTCAGCAGCTCGACACCCTTGAGGTCGGCGCCGACCGCGAAGATGAACGGCTTGCCGGTGATGCCGACACCGGTGATGGTGCCCTCGGCGGCCTCCTTCTCGACCTGGTCGATCGCGGCGTTCAGGTTCGCCAGCGACTGCGGTCCGAAGGTGGTCGGCTTGGTGTGGTCCAGGCCGTTGTCCAGCGTGATGAGCGCGAACCGCCCCGCGCCGAACGGCAGGTCCAGGTGGCGTACGTGCGCCTGGGTGACGACCTCGCCGGGGAACAGCTCGGCCGCACCCTTCAGAAGCTCAGTGGTGGAGCTCACTTGTCGCCTCCGTCAGCGTTGAAGTGCGGGTTTTCCCAGACGACCGTGGCGCCCATGCCGAAGCCGACGCACATGGTGGTCAGGCCGTAGCGGACCTCGGGCTGCTCCTCGAACTGCCGGGCCAGCTGCGTCATGAGCCGGACACCGGAGGAGGCCAGCGGGTGACCGTAGGCGATCGCGCCGCCGTACTGGTTGACGCGGGCGTCGTCGTCGGCGATGCCGTAGTGCTCCAGGAAGGCGAGCACCTGCACGGCGAAGGCCTCGTTGATCTCGAAGAGACCGATGTCCTCGATGGACAGACCGGCCTGGGCCAGCGCCTTCTCGGTCGCCGGGATCGGGCCGTAACCCATGACCTCCGGCTCGACGCCCGCGAAGGCGTACGAGACCAGGCGCATCTTGACCGGGAGGCCCAGCTCGCGGGCGACGTCCTCGGCGGCGAGCAGCGAGGCGGTGGCGCCGTCGTTGAGACCCGCGGCGTTACCGGCCGTCACGCGGCCGTGGGCGCGGAAGGGGGTCTTGAGGCCCGCGAGGGACTCCATGGTGGTGCCCGGGCGCATCGGCTCGTCGGCGGTGACCAGGCCCCAGCCCGTCTCACCGGCTTCGGCGTTGGTGCGGCGCACCGAGACCGGCACCAGGTCCTGCTGGATCTTGCCGTTGGCGTACGCCTTGGCGGCCTTCTCCTGCGAACGCACCGCGTAGGCGTCGGCGCGCTCCTTGGTGATCGTGGGGTAGCGGTCGTGCAGGTTCTCCGCCGTCATGCCCATGAACAGGGCGGACTCGTCGACCAGTTTCTCCGACACGAAGCGCGGGTTCGGGTCGACGCCCTCGCCCATCGGGTGGCGGCCCATGTGCTCCACGCCACCGGCCACGACGACGTCGTACGCGCCGAACGCGATGGACCCGGCCGTCGAGGTGACGGCGGTCAGCGCGCCCGCGCACATGCGGTCGATCGAGTAGCCCGGGACGGACTGCGGCAGACCGGCCAGGATTCCGGCGGTACGGCCCAGCGTGAGGCCCTGGTCCCCGATCTGCGTGGTCGCGGCGATGGCGACCTCGTCGATCTTCTTGGGGTCCAGGTCCGGGTTGCGGCGCAGCAGCTCCCGGATGGCCTTCACGACGAGGTCGTCGGCGCGGGTCTCGTGGTAGATGCCCTTCGGGCCCGCTTTGCCGAACGGGGTGCGGACGCCGTCGACGAAGACGACGTCCCGGATGGTACGAGGCACGGTGGCTCTCCTCCAGGGTGCGGGATGGCACTGCTGCGGGGCACGCCACGGGGGCGCACCGCCTGCCCTCATGCTACTTGCGGGTAACCGTACTGCCCACCCCTCGCGGCCGGAGCGTCGAAGGTCACAGCGTCCCGGCTCCCCGTGGTGGGCCGTCGACGCCGCCGGACGCCGGAGGGAAGGGCCCTGAACCTGGCGTGATTTCGACCATCGGTTCGGTCCGTGTACAGGGCCCGAAACGCGGAAAACCCCCGGCCGGTGACCGAGGGTGTCCGCTGGGTAACGGAATCAGGAGGCGTCCAGGGCCCGCACCAGGAGCGGGGCGACCTGCTGGATCTGCCAGTTCCGCGCCCCGTACCCGGCGAGGGCGTCCTCGACGGCGCCCGGGGTCGGGGTCTTCGGCGGCTCCCAGCAGATCCGGCGCACGGTGTCCGGGGTGATCAGGTTCTCCTGGGGCATGTGGAGGCGCTCGGCCAGCTCGGAGACGCCGGTACGGGCGGCCGAGAGCCGGGCGGCGGCGGCCGGGTCCTTGTCGGCCCAGGAGCGCGGGGGAGGCGGTCCGGCCGGCTGCTGACCGGGCTGCGGCAGCTCCGACTCGGGCAGCGCCCTGGCCCGCTCCACGGCCGCCTGCCACTGCTCCAGCTGACGGCGTCCCATGCGGTGGCCGAATCCCGGCAGCGCGGTCAGGGCCTGCACATCGACCGGCAGCGCGAGCGCGGCCTCGACGATCGCGGCGTCGCCGAGCACCTTGCCCGGGGAGACGTCGCGGCGCTGGGCGACCTGGTCACGGGTGGTCCACAGCTCCCGGACCACAGCCATCTGACGGCGGCGGCGCACCTTGTGCATGCCCGACGTACGCCGCCAGGGGTCCTTGCGGGGCGGGGCCGGCGGCGCGGCGGCGATGGCGTCGAACTCCTCCCGGGCCCACTCCAGCTTCCCCTGCCGCTCCAGCTCCTCCTCCAGCGCGTCGCGCAGGTCGATCAGGAGCTCCACGTCGAGCGCGGCGTAGCGCAGCCAGGGCTCGGGCAGCGGGCGGGTGGACCAGTCGACGGCGGAGTGGCCCTTCTCCAGGGCGTATCCGAGCACGTTCTCCACCATCGCGCCGAGGCCGACGCGCGGGAATCCCGCGAGCCGTCCGGCCAGCTCGGTGTCGAACAGGGAGGTGGGGGTCATGCCTATGTCCCGCAGGCACGGCAGGTCCTGGGTCGCCGCGTGCAGGATCCACTCCGTGTCGGACAGCGCGGAGCCGAGGCCGGAGAGGTCGGGACAGCCGACCGGGTCGACCAGAGCGCTGCCCGCGCCCTCGCGGCGCAGCTGTACGAGGTAGGCGCGCTGGCCGTAGCGGTACCCCGAGGCGCGCTCGGCGTCGACGGCCACCGGGCCGGTGCCCGCGGCGAAGGCCGCGATCACTCCGGCGAGGGCGTCGTCGGACGTCACCACCGGGGGAACGCCCTCGCGCGGTTCGAGCAAGGGGATCGGCGCCGGGGCGACGTCGTCCGGGGGGGCGCCCCCGGTGGTTCGCAGTGAAGTGGCTGCTGCGGTCTCTTGGGCGTCGGTCACGTGTCAAGGGTATCTGTGTATGCGCGGAGCCCGTCGACGGAACGTTCCGTCGACGGGCTGCCATGCGCGTATTCCAGCCGGAGACGCATCGGTGCACGTCCCGGCGGGGTGCGGTCAGTGGATGATGCCCGTCCGCAGGGCGACCGCGACCATTCCGGCGCGGTCTCCGGTGCCGAGCTTGCGGGCGATGCGGGCGAGGTGGGACTTGACGGTCAGGGCGGAGAGGCCCATCGAGACGCCGATGGCCTTGTTGGACTGGCCCTCGGCGACCAGGCGGAGCACCTCCACCTCCCGTCCGGACAGTTCGCGGTAGCCGCCCGGGTGGCTCGGGGAACCGGGGGGCCTGCGGTGCATACGGGCGGCGTTGGCGCCGATGGGGGCGACGCCGGGGCGGGTGGGGTGGCCGATGTTGGTTCGGGTGCCGGTGACGACGTAGCCCTTCACGCCGCCCGCGAGGGCGTTGCGAACGGCGCCGATGTCGTCGGCGGCGGAGAGGGCGAGACCGTTGGGCCAGCCTGCGGCGCGGGTCTCGGACAGCAGGGTCAGCCCGGAACCGTCGGGCAGGTGGACGTCGGCAATGCAGATGTCGCGCGGGTTGCCGACGCGGGGGCGTGCCTCCGCGATGGACGACGCTTCGATGACGTCACGTACTCCGAGGGCCCACAGATGGCGGGTGACGGTGGAACGGACGCGCGGGTCGGCCACGACGACCATGGCCGTCGGCTTGTTCGGGCGGTAGGCGACCAGGCTTGCGGGCTGCTCGAGGAGAACGGACACCAGGCCTCCTGGGGGAGTGGCGGGACGGGCCGGCTCGGGGTGCGGCCGGGGGGCGAACCGTGCTTGAAGGGTCATTGACCTCTTCGGCAGCGGACCCGTCCTCCTTTAGGGGAAGATCGCGATTTGATGAGTAACAATTCGGGCAAATAGGACGCGCGATCGATTGTACGAAAAGAGAGCCGGTGCGTGTGCGAAACGGGTGACGGAGTGTTACTAAACCTGCGGGCCGCGCCGCTGCGGCAACGTCACCACCGCCGCGTCCGCCGGATCCGACGGCGGCAGCCCCGCGATCTGGCACAGCAGATCGCCCCAGGCCATCAGGTGCGACGCCGTGTCCGGCACCCCGCCGCGCGACTCCCTCGGCGTCCAGGAGGCCCGGATCTCGATCTGTGTCGCCGGACGGCGCGTGGACAGCGCGCCGAAGTAGTGCGATCCGGCGCGCGTCACCGTGCCCCCGGCCTCTCCGTACGAGAGTCCCCGCGCGTCCAGCGCACCCGTCAGCCAGGACCAGCACACCTCCGGGAGCAGCGGGTCCGCCGCCATCTCCGGCTCCAGCTCCGCCCGGACCAGCGTCACCAGCCGGAACGCGCCCTGCCAGGCGTCGTGTCCCGCCGGATCGTGCAGCAGGACCAACCTGCCGTCCGCGAGATCGTCCTCGCCGTCCACCACCGCCGCCTCCAGCGCGTACGCGTGCGGAGCGAGGCGCTGCGGCGGCCTGGTCACCTCCACCTCCAGCTCCGGGCGCAGGCGCGCGGACCGCAGCGCGTCGACCGCCGCCAGGAACGCGGGCGGCACCGGAGGACCCTCCGCGCGGTCCTTGCTTTCAACGCCATCGGAATGATCGGAAAATTGTCCCTGAGCCGGAGCCATGCGGGGAAGAGTAGGCGGAAGCCGGGCCGCGCGCAGGGAGAGACACCCGTGCGGGGCCGGGCTCCTTCGGCGCGCGTGCGAAGATTCTGTGCGTGAGTGCCAACGACAGCCCTTCGGGCCAGCAGACGACGACCTCCGCCAGCCTCGACGCGGTCCGCCACGCCACCCACGACTCGGCGTTCCTGCGGGCCTGCCGCCGCGAACCCGTCCCGCACACGCCGGTCTGGTTCATGCGCCAGGCGGGGCGCTCGCTGCCCGAGTACCTGAAGGTCCGCGAGGGCATCGCGATGCTCGACTCCTGCATGATGCCGGAGCTGGTCGCCGAGATCACCCTGCAGCCCGTACGCCGCCACAAGGTCGACGCCGCGATCTACTTCAGTGACATCGTCGTGCCCCTGAAGGCCATCGGCATCGACCTCGACATCAAGCCCGGCGTCGGCCCCGTCATCGCCGAGCCGATCCGCACCCGCGCCGACCTGGCCCGGCTGCGCGACCTGACCCCCGAGGACGTCCCGTACGTCACCGAGGCCATCGGGATGCTCACCGCCGAGCTGGGCGCCACGCCGCTCATCGGCTTCGCCGGGGCTCCTTTCACCCTGGCCAGCTACCTCGTCGAGGGCGGCCCCTCGCGCAACCACGAGCGCACCAAGGCCATGATGTACGGCGACCCGCGGCTCTGGGCCGACCTCGTCGACCGGCTCGCGGAGATCACCGGAGCCTTCCTCAAGGTGCAGATCGAGGCCGGCGCGTCCGCCGTCCAGCTCTTCGACTCCTGGGTCGGCGCGCTGGCCCCCGCCGACTACCGCCGCGCGGTGCTGCCCGCCTCCGCGAAGGTCTTCGACGCCGTCGCCCCCTACGGCGTCCCCCGCATCCACTTCGGCGTCGGCACCGGCGAACTCCTCGGCCTGATGGGCGAGGCCGGCGCGGACGTCGTCGGCGTCGACTGGCGGGTCCCGCTGGACGAGGCCGCCCGCCGCGTCGGCCCCGGCAAGGCCCTCCAGGGCAACCTCGACCCGGCGGTGCTGTTCGCGCCGGCCCCGGCCGTCGAGGAGAAGACCCGCGAGGTGCTGGACGCCGCCGCCGGACTGGAGGGCCACATCTTCAACCTGGGCCACGGCGTCATGCCGAACATGGACCCGGACGCGCTGACCCGGCTCGTCCAGTACGTGCACGAGCAGACCGCGCGCTGACGGCAGGCGTGTCCCGGGGGTTTTCAACCCCCGGGACCCCCCGTCAGCCGCCCGCGCCCCGCACCGCCGTCACCGTCTTGCGGGCGGCCACCAGCACCGGGTCCCAGACCGGTGAGAACGGCGGGGCGTAGCCCAGGTCGAGCGCCGTCATCTGCTCCACCGTCATCCCGGCCGTCAGCGCCACCGCCGCCACGTCCACCCGCTTCGCCGACCCCTCACGGCCGACGATCTGCACCCCGAGCAGCCGGCCCGTACGGTGTTCCGCGATCATCTTCACCGTCATCGGCCTCGCCCCCGGGTAGTAGCCCGCCCGCTGCGTCGACTCGATGGTCGCCGTGACGTAGCGCAGCCCGACCGCGCGGGCGTCCTTCTCCCGCAGCCCGGTCCGGGCGATCTCCAGGTCGCAGACCTTGCTCACCGCCGTACCGACCACGCCCGGGAACGTGCCGTAGCCGCCCCCGACGTTGGAACCGATCACCTGGCCGTGCTTGTTGGCGTGCGTGCCCAGCGCGATGTGCCGGGTGCGGCCCGCCACCAGGTCCAGGACCTCCACGCAGTCGCCGCCCGCCCAGATGTTCTCGTGGCCCACCACCCGCATCGCCAGATCGGTCAGCAGCCCGCCGTGCGGGCCCACCGGCAGCCCCGCCCCGCGCGCCAGCGCCGTCTCCGGCTCCACGCCGATGCCGAGGACCACCACGTCCGCCGGATACCTCCCCGCGTCCGTCGCCACCCCGTTCACCCGGCCGTCCGGACCGGTGAGGATCTCGGTCACGGCGGCCCCGTTGACCGTGGTGATGCCCAGCCCGTCCATCGCCTCGTGGACGAGCCGCCCCATGTCCGGGTCGAGCGTCGCCATCGGCTGCTCGCCCCGGTTGAGGACGGTCACCTCGAAGCCCCTCTTGAGCATCGCCTCGGCCATCTCGACGCCGATGTAGCCCGCGCCCACCACGACCGCCCGCCGCCCCTCGTCGGAGCCCAGGGCGTCCAGCGAGTCCAGCAGCGCCTGCCCGTCGCCCAGGGTCTGCACCCCGTGCACCCCCGGCGCGTCCATACCGGGCAGCGCCGGGCGTACCGGGCGGGCCCCGGTGGCGATCACGAGTTTGTCGTAGCCCGTCCAGTACGTCTTCCCGCTCTCCCGGTCCAGCGCCTTCACCCGCCGCCCGGGCACGTCGAGTTCCGTCACCTCGGTCCGCATCCGCAGATCGATGTCCCGCTCCCGGTGCTCATCGGCGGTGCGGGCGATCAGGTCGTCGCGCGCCCCGACGTCACCGCTCACCCAGTACGGGATCCCGCACGCGGAGTACGAGGTGAAGCGGGAGCGCTCGAAGGCCACGATCTCCAGCGCGTCCGCCCCCTTCAGCCTGCGGGCCTGTGACGCGGCGGACATGCCCGCCGCGTCACCGCCGATGACCACCAGTCGCTCCGCTGCCATGCCGGGCCCCTTTCGCCGAATCAGGGACCCCACGCTACGGCGGTCAGGGGGCCGGGGTGCCCTCCGCCTCCGCCCGGCCCACCGCCGGGACCTCGCGGGCGGCCCGCCGGGCACGCAGCACCCGCCGCACCAGCAGCGCCAGGGCCCCGGTGACCAGGAACGGGAACGCGGCCCCGAACGCCACCGCGATCCACCGCAGCATCGTCACGAACGCGTCCCAGCCGCCGCCCAACGCGTCCAGGAACCCGGTCTCCTCCTCCCGCCCGTCCTCCTCCGGGGCGTCCGGCGGCGTCAGGTCCAGGGTGATCGTCGCCAGCGAGGTGCGGTCCTTCAGGCTCGATCGCTGGGCGAGCAGCGACTCCAGATCGGACTGACGGCTGCTCAGCTCGCCTTCCAGGGCCACCACATCGCTGATCCTCTCCGCCCGGTCCATCAGCTCCCGCACCCGCGCCACGCTCGCGCGCTGCGTGGCGATCCGGCTGTCCACGTCGACCACCTGGTCGGTGACGTCCTTCGCGTTCGAGGTGCGCGACAGCAGCTTCCCGGAGCCGGCCAGCTCCCGCAGCACCTCCTGGAACCGGTCCTGCGGCACCCGCACCACCAGGTGCGAGGTCTCGTGCGTGTCGTCCAGCCGCTCGGTCCTCTCCGTCGCCACCAGCCCGCCCGCGCCCTCCGCCGCGGCGCGCGCGGCGGCGACGGCCTTCGGGACGCTCCTCACCTCGACGGACAGAGCGGCCGTGCGGATGACATGCGTCGCCGCCGCCTTCGCCCCGGACGGCTTCCCGTCCGCCCGCTTTCCGTCCGCCTGCTTCCCGTCCGACGACGCGGCCCCGCCCTCGTCCGCGGCTCCCGCCCCGGCCTGTCCGTCGGCGCGCCCCTCGGAGGCGTTCTTGCCGTCCGCCGCCTTCGCGCCGCTGTCCGACGCGTCGCCCGTCGCCCCGCAGCCGCCGACGGCGAGCAGGAGGCCGAGCACCCCGGCCACGAGCGCCGCCCGCCCGCGCGCGAGCGATCGATCGGTTCTGCTGTTCCATTCCATAACTGGTCCCCCCAGGACGGTGGTTGATGGTGCCGGTTCGACGCGTCCGCCCCGGGCCCGGTTGCCGGACAGCGGTTTCGAAGTGGTCACGGTCAGGACGCGGCACGGGTTTGAGAGAGTGGACCCATGCAGCGTTCTCAACAGCGTGCGGAAACGCCCCCGGGCCACGTCGTCGTCATCGGCGGTGGCATCGCCGGTCTGGCGGCCGCCCATCACCTGGTCGCCAACGGACTGCGGGTCACCCTCCTGGAGGCGACGGACCGGCTCGGCGGGAAGCTCATGACCGGCGAGGTCGCGGGCGTCCAGGTCGACCTGGGGGCCGAGTCGATGCTCGCCCGGCGCCCCGAAGCGGTCGCCCTGGCCCGCGAGGTGGGCCTCGCCGACCGGCTCCAGCCACCCGCCACCGCCACCGCCTCGCTGTGGACGCGCGACGCGCTGCGCCCCATGCCCAAGGGGCACGTGATGGGCGTCCCCGGTGATCCGGCGGTGCTCGGTGCGGTGCTGTCCCCCGAGGGGCTGGCCCGGATCGCCGAGGAGCGCGACCTCACCCCGACCGCCGTCGGCGACGACGTGGCGGTCGGCGCGTACGTCGCCGACCGGCTGGGCCGCGAGGTCGTGGACCGGCTGGTCGAGCCCCTCCTCGGCGGCGTCTACGCCGGTGACGCCTACCGGATCTCGATGCGCGCCGCCGTCCCCCGGCTCTTCGAGGCGGTGCGGGAGGGCGGGCCGCTGCTGGAGGGCGTACGCCGCGTCCAGGAGCGGGCCGCCGCCCGGCAGCGGACCGGGCCCGTCTTCCAGGGCATCGAGGGCGGCATCGGCACCCTCCCGACCGCCGTCGCCGACGCCGTCCGGGCCGGCGGGGGCGAGATCCTCGACCGGACCCCCGTCCTCGGCCTGACCCGTACGGAATCGGGCTGGGCCGTCCGCACCGACGCCCGGACGATCGCCGCCGACGGCATCGTCCTGGCCACCCCCGCCTGGTCCGCCGGCACACTGCTGGCCGCCGAGTCACCCGCCGCGTCCGCCGAGCTGTCCGGCGTCGAGTACGCCTCGATGGCCCTGGTCACCCTGGCCTTCCGGCGGGCCGACATCGAACGCCACGAGGCCCTGCGCGGCCGTTCCGGCTTCCTCGTACCGCCGGTCGACGGCCACACGATCAAGGCGTCCACGTTCTCCAGCAACAAGTGGCAGTGGGTCGCGGACAGCGCCCCCGACCTGTTCGTGCTCCGTACCTCCGTCGGCCGGTACGGCGAGGAGGACCATCTGCACCGCGAGGACACGGAACTCGTCGCCGCCTCCCTGCGCGACCTCGCCGCGGCCACCGGGCTCACCGCCCGGCCCGTGGACTCCGAGGTCACCCGCTGGATCGGCGGCCTGCCGCAGTACCCGGTCGGCCACCTCGCCCGGGTCGCCCGGATCCGCGACGCGGTCGCGGCGCTCCCCGCCCTGCGGGTCTGCGGCGCGGTCTACGACGGGGTCGGCATCCCCGCCTGCATCGCCAGCGCGCGCCGGGCGGCCGACGAGATCGCGGGGGAGCTGAAGGGGGAAATCGCGGGAGAGATCATCGCCACGTCGACCCTGGTTCGGGGCACGGGGAGCGAGGCGGGACAATAGCCGTATGAGTGCTCCTGAGACTGTGACATCAAGCAAGAGTCCGAACGCCGGCAAGAAGGCCAAGGACCTCAACGAGGTCATCCGCTACACCCTGTGGTCGGTCTTCAAACTGCGCGACGTGCTCCCGCTGGACCGCGCGGGATACGCCGACGAGGTCCAGGAGCTGTTCGACCAGCTCGCGGCCAAGGACATCACCGTCCGCGGCACCTACGACGTGTCCGGGCTGCGGGCCGACGCCGACCTCATGATCTGGTGGCACGCCGAGACCTCGGACGAGCTCCAGGAGGCGTACAACCTCTTCAGGCGCACCAAGCTCGGCCGCGCCCTCGACCCGGTCTGGTCGAACATGGCGCTGCACCGTCCGGCCGAGTTCAACAAGTCCCACGTCCCGGCGTTCCTCGCCGACGAGACGCCGCGCGACTACATCAGCGTCTACCCCTTCGTCCGGTCCTACGACTGGTACCTGCTGCCCGACGAGGACCGCCGCCGCATGCTCGCGGACCACGGCAAGATGGCCCGGGGCTACCCGGACGTCCGCGCCAACACCGTCGCCTCGTTCTCGCTGGGCGACTACGAGTGGGTCCTGGCCTTCGAGGCGGACGAGCTGTACCGCATCGTCGACCTGATGCGTCACCTGCGCGCCTCCGAGGCACGTCTCCACGTGCGCGAGGAGGTCCCGTTCTACACGGGCCGCAGGAAGAGCGTCGCAGACCTGGTGGCCGGGCTCGCATAACCAGCGAGTCCCGCACCACCCCAACCCGGAAGATCAGAACGACGGGCACCGGGCACCGATCGTGCCGCCCGCCGTTCCAGCGACACCGGGTTCGGCTTCGGGGGCCGTCGCACCGTGATGGTGCGGCGGCCCCCGCTCCGTACCTCCCGCCGGAGGGTCAGTCCAGCGACACCGGGTTCGGCTCCGGACGCGCGGCGCAGTCCGCACCCCGCCCCGGCACCTCACCGGTCAGCAGATACCGGCGCAGATGGTCGTCGACGCAGGTGTTCCCGGCCCCGCCGACGCCGTGCGTCCCGGCGCCCCGCTCGGTCACCAGCGACGACCCGGGCAGCCGCTTCCGCAGCTCCAGCGCCCCCTTGTACGGGGTCGCCGCGTCCCGCTCCGCCGCCAGGATCAGCACCGGCGGCAACTCGCCCCACCGCGTCCCGACCTCCATCGGCCGCTGCCGGGGCGCGGGCCAGAAGGCGCACGGCAGGTTCGTGAAGGCGTTGTCCCAGGTCTCGAAGGGCGCGACGCGCGCCAGTTCCGTGTGGTCCCGGTCCCACACCTCGAAGTCCTCGGGCCAGGGCGCGTCGTTGCACTCGACGGCCGTGTACACCGCCTGCGCGTTCTCGTTGTCCCTGGCCGCCACCGCACGGGGGGAGGCCTGCGCGACCAGCGGCTCCGGGTTGCCCCGGACGTACTCGGAGAGCGCCGTCGCCCGCATCGCCCAGTAGTCGTCGTAGTAACCGGCCCCCAGGAACGCCGAGTGCAGCTGCCCCGGCCCCACCGTGCCGCCCGCGGGCTCCACCGCCAGCCCGGCGCGCACCTCGTCGTAGTGGCGCTGCACCGACTCGGGTGTGTCCCCCAGGTGATAGACGTCGTCGTGCTTGGCCACCCAGCGGCGGAAGTCCTCCCACCGCGCCTCGAAGGCCAGCGACTGACCCATGTTCGAGCGGTACCAGATCTGCTCCGGGTCCGGGTCGACCACCGAGTCGAAGACCATGCGCCGTACGTGGGAGGGGAACAGCGTCGCGTACAGCGCGCCGAAGTACGTCCCGTAGGACGCCCCCATGAAGGTCAGCCGCTTCTCGCCGAGCGCGGCCCGCAGGACGTCCAGGTCACGGGCGTTGTTCAGCGACGTGTAGTGCCGCAGCGTGTCGCCCGCGTGCTGAGCGCAGCCCTCCGCGTACGCCTTCGCGCGGGCGACCCGCCGCTCCTTGTGCTCCCGCGTCGGGTGGGTCGGCGCGTCGGTCGGGCCCTTCGTGTACGCGGCGGGGTCCTGGCAGGTCAGCGGGGCGGAGGAGCCGTTCACCCCGCGCGGGGCGTAGCCGACCAGGTCGTACGCCTCGGCGATCTCCTTCCACTCCGGCAGCTCGCCGGCCATCGGGAAGGTGATGCTGGACGCTCCGGGGCCGCCCGGGTTGTAGACGAACGCGCCCTGCCGGCCGTCGGCCGGGCCGGTGGCCCCGGTGCGACTCACGGTCAGTTCGAGCTGTTTCCCGTCCGGTTCGGCGTAGTCGAGGGGCACTTTCACCGTGCCGCACTTCAGGGAGTCCGGGAGCATCTCCTTCTCCGGGCAGGAGACGAAATCGATCCCGGCGGCCGTGGCCCGGGCGGCGGCGATCGCCGTGCCCCGGGCCTCGTCGGAGCCCCGGCCCTCCCGGGCGTCCGCGGGGGCGGCGGCCAGGGCGGACAGGACCAGGGAGCCGATCGATGTGTACAGCGCAGCAGTTCTCACGCGCGGTGCCTCTCTGCGGATGCGGAGAGGGATGGTCGGGCACGCGGGACGTGATGTCCAGCACCGGCCGGGCATGTCCGGGGCCATGACCCCGATGGGCGGTCGGATGCCGGGACGCCGGGCCCCGTTCAGGAGCCGCCGCCCCCACGGGAGCCTCCCGGGCTGGAGCCCCCGCTGCTCGATCCGCCGCCGCACCGGGTGGGCCCGGGGTCGCCGGCGGAGCGGGCACGTTCAGGGCGTTCACTTCCCCACGAGGGCGGCACGGGCCGCCCGGACCAGCCGGGTGGCACGGCGAGGGGGCCGGGCTCCCGACCGGTCCCGCCGCCAGTACGTCAGCCGGCGCCGCGCCACCGGATCGGCGGGACCGCCCGCGATGAGCACATGCTCCGCGAAGTCCAGGGCGTCGCGCCGGTACCCGCCGGACATCGGGCGGCTGCCCGCGTACGCGAGGAACGCGGCGCGATAGCCCTCGCCGAGGATCTCCGGCAGCTCCGGCGCGACCTTGGCCACGACGTCGGCGCGCTTGGCGGCCAGCGCCCGGCTCTGCACCCGCAGCCGCCGGCGGTCGAACCCCTCGGGCGCCGGCGTTCCCGCCACCAGCGCGGAGAGCAGCGCGGTCTGCGCGACGGCGGTACGGTCGCGGGTTCCGGCCGGCACGGGGACCGCGGGCGCACGGCCCCCCTTGCCGTCCCCGATGCCACCGCCGCACCCGTCGCGTGCCGCGTCCCCGGCCGTGGCACGCGGGTCGGCCGGGGGAGCCGCCTGCCACAGCGTCGCCCGGATCGCGTCCAGTTCGCCCGCCAGCTCCGCGGCCGGCGGGAAGGCGTCGTCGCGCTCCAGCAGCACGCCCGGCGGGTCGACCCGGGAGCGGAGTTCGGCCAGCACCTGAAGGACCGGAGCGGTCACCGGGTGGGCGTGCGTGTCGTGCCAGACGCCGTTCCTCTCGACCCCGCCCGCCACATGGACGTACGCGATGGCCTCCACCGGCAGCTCGTCCAGCGCCTTCGCCGGGTCCTGGCCCAGGTTGACGTGGTTGGTGTGCAGGTTGGCCACGTCGATCAGCAGCCGCACCCCGGTCCGCTCGACCAGCTCCGCCAGGAACCGCCCCTCGGTCAGCTCCTCGTCCGGCCAGGTGATCAGCGCCGCGATGTTCTCCAGGGCGAGCGGCACCGGCAGCGAGTCCTGCGCGATCCGCACGTTCTCGCACAGCACGTCCAGCGCGTCCCAGGTGCGCGGCACCGGCAGCAGATGCCCCGCCTCCAGCCTCGGCGACGCGGTCAGCGGCCCCCCGGCCCGTACGAACGCGATGTGCTCGGTCACCAGCGGCGACCCCAGCAGCTCGGCGCGCGCCGCGAGGGAGGCGAGGCGCCCGGGGTCCGGGCGGTCGGCGCCGCCCAGCCCGAGCGCCACCCCGTGCGGCACGACCCGCACGCCACGCTCCCGGAGCCGTACCAGGGAGTCCGGGAGATGGCCGGCGCAGAGGTTCTCCGCGACGGCCTCGACCCAGTCGATCCCCGCCAGCGCCTCCACCTCGTCCGCGATCTCCGGCCGCCAGCCGATGCCGATGCCCAGTTCCATGGTGTTTCCCCCGTCCCCCTGCTCACCTCGTTCTGTTCAGGGGTCATGACCCCGTCACGCGGCGACGAACCCGACCGGAGGGACGTTCAGAGCTATATCTGAGGTTCCCGGGCCGCCGGCCCGTCAGGGCATCGGCCTCAGCCGTTCCCGGCGCGGCGACGCAGCGCCGGGTGGTCGGCGACCACCGTGCAGGACCCCGGGGCGATCTCGGTGAACCCCGCGTCGCGCACCACCGGCAGCCCGCTCACCGTCAGCTCCCGCCAGCGCTCCGCGCCCGGGGTGGCGACGGCGAGCGGGAACCCGGCCTCGCGCCACGCCTCGCGCCCGGTGTCGGACAGCTCCCACCAGGCGAGCTGCGCCGCGTGTCCCGCCTGCGCCATCGTCTTGCCCGCCGACATGTCCAACTCCGGGTTGAGCCACAGGACCGGGCCGGAGAGATCGGGCGCGGCGGGCGGCTCGGGATCCTCCAGTTCGGTGCCCGACACCTGGAGCTTGGCCAGCTCCTTGGGCCAGCCGTCCAGCGGGATCGGCGGGAACACCCGTACCTCCGCCCCGTCCTCGCCCGTCACCGTGATGCCGTCCAGCGCCGCGGCCTTGCGCCACTCCGCGCCGCGCGCCCGGCGCACGACCTTGCGGATCCGGGCGTCCTGCCAGTCCCGCATCGCCCCCGACCACTCGCCGTCGCCCAGGGACCGCTCGTCGGAGAGGATCGTCAGCACGGCACGGGCGGCGGCGCGCAGCGCGTCGGTGCGGGCGGGCGGGTCCGTCTTCTCCAGGTGGAGCACGAGCGGCAGCACGAACTGCCGCGCCTGGTCGCGGTCGGCCGGGCCGTCGTGGAACGGGCTCTCGGGGGCGGGGGCGGGGGCGTTGTGGCTGGTCACCTTCCCAGTCTGCCAGGCCGGAAAGGTCGCCTGCTTGGCGGAACGACCAGGTCCGGGTGAGGATGCTCCGCATGAAGAGCGATCTCTTTTCCAGCGACCACCTGGCCCAGCCGGCCACCGCCCCCGGCATGACCCTGCAGAACGCCAAATCGATCAAGTACGCCGTCAACGGGGAGATGCACGCCCGGCAGGGATCGATGATCGCCTTCCGCGGCAATCTCCAGTTCGAGCGCAAGGGCCAGGGCATCGGCGGCATGCTCAAGCGCGCGGTCACCGGCGAGGGCCTGGCGCTCATGGCGGTCCGGGGCCAGGGCGAGGCGTGGTTCGCGCACGAGGCGGCGAACTGCTTCATCGTCGAGCTGGACCAGGGCGACTCCATCACCATCAACGGCCGCAACGTCCTCTGCTTCGACCCCACGCTCTCCTACGAGATCAAGACCGTGAAGGGCGCCGGAATGGTCGGCGGCGGCCTCTTCAACAGCGTCTTCACGGGCTACGGCAAGCTCGGCCTGATGTGCGAGGGCACCCCGATCGTGATCCCCGTGACCGCCGCCCAGCCGGTGTACGTGGACACGGACGCGGTCGTCGGCTGGAGCCAGCAGCTCACGACCAGCCTGAACCGCTCGCAGAGCGTCGGCTCCATGGTGCGCGGCGGATCCGGCGAGGCCGTCCAGCTGATGCTCCAGGGCGAGGGTTTCGTCATCGTGCGGCCGAGCGAGGCCAGGCCGGAGAAGACCTCCAACTGACCGTGGAACTCCAGGGCGTGGGCCACCGTTACGGCCTCCGCGGCGCCTGGGTGCTGCGCGGGGTCGACCTCACGCTGCCCGAGCGGACGCTGATCCGGGTCGAAGGGGGCAACGGCGCGGGCAAGTCCACCCTGCTGCGGCTGCTCGCCGGGATCGACGCTCCCGCCGAGGGGCGGATCACCGGCCGCCGGGCCCGCACCGCGTACGTCCCCGAGCGCTTTCCGGCGGCGCTGCCCCTGACCGCCACCGGCTACCTCGTCCACCTCGGCCGGATCCACGGGTTGCGGAGCGCCGAGGCGAAAGTGCGGGCGGGGGAGTGGCTGACCCGGTTCGGAGCGGCGGACCACGCCCGTACCCCGCTCGCCGAACTCTCCAAGGGCACCAGCCAGAAGGTCGCCGTCGCCCAGGCGCTGCTCGCCGAACCGGATCTGCTGGTCCTGGACGAGGCCTGGACCGGACTCGACACCTCCGCCCGCGGCGAACTGGACCGTGCCGTGGCGGAGCGCGTCGCGGCGGGCGCCACCGTCGTCTTCGTCGACCACGACCCGCGACGCCTGGCCGGGGCGGCGGACCTCACCCTGCGGACCGGGGAAGGCGGGGTCCAGCGGGCGACGGCCCCGACGCCGACGGGCCCCGTCGCCGGCCCCCGTGTCCTGGTCGAGGCCGAGGGCCCGCCCGGCGCACCGCTGCCCGCCGCGCTGCCGGGAGGCCCGGTCCGGGAGCGGCCGGCCGGCGCGGCCCCCGGCCTCGTACGCCTCACCGTTCCCGCGCCCTACTCCGACGCGCTCCTGGCGGCCCTGCTCACGGCCCGTCCGCCCTGGCACATCCGGCGGGTCGCCCGGGCCGAGGCCTCCGGGCCGGCTGAGGCACACGGCCCGGCCGAGGCGTTCGGGCAGGCCTCCCCCCGGGCGTCCGTACGGACCAGGAGCACCGAGGCGCCCGATACCTCCGAGGTGTCCGAAGCGCCGTGACCGCCCTCCTCCGCTACCAGGCCGCCCTGTTCGCCCGCTCCCAGCGGTGGCTGGCGCCCCTCCTGCTGTACGCGGCCGTCCTCGCCGTCGGCGTGCGGAGCGGGCAGCCCGTGCTGGGCTCGCTCGGCGTCGTGGCCGCCGCCGTGCTGCCCGTCACCGCGTGGGCCGTACACCTCTGCGTGGCCCAGGAGCCGCCCGCCGCCCGGACGGTGGTCTCGGCCGCCGCGGGGCCCCGGCGGGCCCACCTGGCCGCGCTGCTCACCGCCGCGGGCTGTGCGGCGGCGCTCGCCGTGGTGACCACCGCCGTCGTCCTGCTCATCAGCGACCCGGTCACCGACGACGGGGCGCGCACGGTCTCCCGGCAGGCCGCCGCGCTCGCCGGACTGCTCGCCGTCCTGTGCTGCGTGCTGATGGGCGCGGCCGTGGGAGCGCTGAGCACCCGTCCGGTGCCGCTCCGCCGGGGCTGGTCCGTCGCGGCGGCCGTGCTCGGGTCGCTCCTCGCCCTCGTGACCGCCGGGTCCCCGGCGCGCCTGGCCGTCACCGCCCTCGTCACGGGGTCGCGGACCGGGACGGTCCAGCCGCTCGCCCTGCCTCTGCTGGGGGCGGTGGTCCTCGCCGCGGCGGTGGCGTTCCTCGTCTGCCGGACCGCCGCCCGGCGCGGGTGAGTAGGCTCGTGGGCGTGGACACCGACACGGACGCGGACGGCACGTACTGCGAGACCCCGGGGCCGATCGCGCCGCCCCCGCCGGGCGATGCCGCCCAAGGCCCTCCGTACGCCGAGTGCGTGCTGTGCCGCGAGCCGACCGAGTACCCGGAGTCGACGAAGGGCGCCACGCTCTGCCCGGTCTGCGCCTGGCAGGAGGCGGGTCGCACGGCCTGCTCCGGCTAGGAGGCCGAACCGGGGGAGGGCCGAACCGGGGGAGGGCCGGTCGGAGGGGCGGCCGAGCCGCGAGGAACCTGTGCGTGACGCCGTCGCTCAGCGCACCCGGAAGACCGGTCCGCGCGGGGTGAACGGCAGCCCCGCGCCCTCCGGGATCAGGTACGCGTGCTCGCGGCGGACCCGGAGCACGTCGCACCAGCCGTCGGTGATCACCAGGACCGGGGCCGTCGGCGGGAAGTCGTCGGCCCGTTGCAGCAGGTCGACGCCGGGTTGCAGGACCGTGCCGCCGCGCCCCCTGACCCGTACCCGCCCGGCGATCTCCGTCGGCGCCAGGTAACCGGCGTCGTAGGCGGCGGCGTCGCAGAACACCACGCGGGCGGCCGGCACGTCGCGGGCCTCGGCGTAGGAGGCGATCGCGCCCAGCGCCTTGGCGAGGAGCCGGCCGGACATCGAGCCCGAGGTGTCCAGGACGACGCCGAAGGTGCAGCGGGCGACCTCCTCGGGCGGGAAGCAGCGGCCCGCGCGCGGGATGTCGGGGGTCGAGGCCTGGCGCCGGGCGGGCCGGGAGTAGCTGCGTACCGGCTCGGGCCGGGGCACGAACTCGTCGAACCAGCGGGCCAGCCGGGCATCCCACGGGACGGGTGGGTGGGCGAGGGCGCGGATCTCCTGGACCAGTCCGGCCGGCAGCAGGCCGCGCTGTCGGTCGGTGTGCAGCTGGTGGCCCTGGACGAGGGCGCGCCGGTAGAACGCGTCGAGGTCGACGGGGTCGGCGGTCCGGCCGGGCAGGGGTTCGCCCAGGATGTCCCCGGTGCCCTTTCCGCGCAGGGTCGCGAGGCGCCGGCCGCGCCGCAGCCCGGTGGCGATCCGGTCGTACACCTCCTCGGTCGACAGGCCCTTCAACTCGGGGTCGTACAGCAGCCCTTCGGGCATCGCGCCGACGCCCATCTCCACCAGCCAGCCGTTGATGACGTAGTCGGCGGCGACGTTGAAGAGATAGGGATCGCGGGCGCCGCGGCGCCCGCCGTGGCGCAGGGCGGCGTGCAGCATCTCGTGGGCGAGGACGAACCGCCACTCCTCGTCGGTGAACCGCTTGAGCGGGTTGATGTAGATCTCACCGGCGGCGGCGTCCACGGCGGCCACGGAGATGGCGTGCGCGCGGGCGAGTTCGGCGTCGGCGACGACGGTCAGTCCGGCCGCGAGGCCGCCGAGCAACGGGTAGGAGGAGACGAACCAGTTGAGGGCGCGGTCCCAGGGGGCCTGGGCGACGCGCTCACCGGTGAGCCGGTCCCGGCGGCCGCCCGCGACGTCCATCGCGGCGGAGACCGTACGGGTCAGGGCGTACGCGAAGGCGAGTTGCCGGTCGGGCAGGGTGGTTTCGTGGTGCGGCCACGGGACCAGGAGCTGGTCGGGTTCGCCGTCAGCGGTGCCGCACCGCTCGTAGGCGGCCGGGACGCCGGTCTTGCGCCAGCGGGCGGCGAGCTGTTCCTCGTCGCCGTCGGGGTAGCTCTCGGGGAGGTGGTCGGGGGCGGTGCCGATGGGGAAGGTGGCGAGGAAGCGGTTGACGACGGTGCAGCGGGCGGCGAGGGCGAAGCGGTCGGGCTGTACGCGGGGCTCCTTGGCGGCGGGGAGGTGGCCGAAGCCCAGGTGGAGGAGGGCATGGGCGAGCGCCCAGGCCCACTCGCCGGGTTCGGCCCGGCGGGTGGGGTGGACGTGCACCCGCCCGTTGGAGTCCGCCCGGACGAGGCCCTGGCCGGGGGCGTCGGCGTTGCCCTTGGCGCGGACGAAGTCGGCGTCGACGGCGGAGAGCGCGGGGTTGCGGCGCACCAGGGCGGTGCCGGCGGCGAAGGCCTCGGCGGCCGGGTCGGGGCGGCCCTCGCTCTGCTTGCGGGACCGGCTCAACGCCGTGCCTCGACCAGGCGTGGCATGTCGCGGGCGGCCTCCACCAGGAACCAGGCGGGCAGCACCGGGTGGCCGTCGGCGTCCTCGGCGATGACGGTCTGGGCGACCTCGACGGATATCTCGGCGAGCTGGACGAGCAGCGACTTGGCGCGGTAAGAGGTCTCGCGCACGGCGGCCGAGGCGTGCTCGCGCTGGGCCGGGAGCTCCTTGACGAGCCGTCCGCGGAACGCCTCGGCGAGGTAGTAGAGCAGGTCGCGGTCCTCGACGCGGCGCGGCCAGGAGGCGTCTCCCTTGATGATCGCCTCGATGCCGTAGGTGTGTCGCACGATCTTGGCGTACCCGCAGAAGGACACGGCGTGTGCGGGGGTCAGCGTCCCGTGGGCCACGATCTTCAGTGTCTCCTCCTCCAGCGCCGGCCCGAAGGAGTGCAGCGCGTCGGAGAGCATGTGCCAGGAGCGGGGCGTGGAGAACGGCTCCTCGGTCTTGGGCGGCTGCGACCACAGGTGGTCGGGACGGTCGGCGAGGTAGTCCACCACCCAGGGGTGGATGCCGTTCTCGCCCGCCCACACCAGCCAGTCGGTGGCGGAGGCACGCAGGTGGACGTGGGTGAGGCGGTTGACGAGTGCGGAGGCGATGGGGCGTGCCAGGGCGTTGTCGGTGGCGCGGTTGCCGGCTCCGATCACGATCGAGCCCGCCGGGAGCTCGTAGCTGCCGATCCGGCGGTCGAGGATGAGCGAGTAGAAGGCCTTCTGCACGTCCGGGGTCGCGGCGTTCAGCTCGTCCAGGAAGAGGCAGTACGGCTCGTCGCGGGCGATGGCCTCCGGCGGGCAGAACACGGAGCGGCCGTCGCGGATCTGCGGCACGCCGATCAGGTCCTCGGGGGCGAGCTGTGTGCCCAGCAGGCTGACGCACTCCAGGCCCAGGGATTCGGCGAACTTCCTCACCAGGGAGGACTTCCCGATGCCGGGGGCGCCCCAGAGGAACACCGGGCGGACGGTGGCGAGGCCCAGAAGAAGGTCCGGGATCTGGGCGGGGGTGACGGTTACCGCGGCCTGCAAGGGGTCGGCTCCTCCGAGGGGAATGTGCTGTTCGCCGAGGGTATGGGCCTGTTGGGCGCGGTCGCACCTGGATTTCCCGGGAGCGCCGCGGGGGCCGCCGGAGTCGCCCGAGCCGGGGACCGCCCGAGCCGCGGAGCTGCCGGAGCCGCCCGAATCGTCGGAGCTGTCGGAGCCGCCCGGAGCCGCCGGGACCGCCGGGACCGTCCGAGCCGCCGGGACCGTGCGACGCGCCGGGACCGCCCGGCCCGCACGAGTCGACACCGCGCTCAGGGCCTGTCGTCCTCCATCAGCTCCGACACCTTCACGAAGCGGTAGCCGCGCTCGCGCAGTTCCGGCACGATCCGGCGTACGGCCGCCTCGGTGGCCGGGGCCGCGCTGCGGGTGCAGTGCATCACCACGAGGGAGCCCGGCCGCACTCCGTCCATCACCTGCTCGGCCACCGCGTCCGCGTCCGTGGCGAAGGCGTCGCCGCTGACCACGTCCCACTGCACGGCCGTCACGTTCGCCGGGGCCAGCGCGCGCAGCGCCGTGTCGTCGTAACACCCGCCGGGGAAACGGAAGTACGGCACCACGTTCCGTGCCCCCGCCTCCCGGAACGCCGTGAAGGCCCGCTCCACCTCGCGGGCCATCGCGGCCTTCTCGACCACCGGCAGGCCGTAGCAGGGGGAGCTGAAGGCGTAGTGGCTGTAGGAGTGGTTGGCGATCTCGAACAGCGGGTCCGTGCCGATGGCCTTCGCCTGGGACGGGTACTCCTCGGCCCAGCGCCCGGTCATGAAGAAGGTGGAGGGCACCTTCAGCCGGCGCAGCAGTGCGACCAGCTCCGGGTTGTCGAAACGCTCGCCGGAGGCCGCCCGGCGGCCCTGATCGGCCGTCATGTCCGCGTCGAACGTCAGCGCCACCACCTTCTCCGCCGCTCGGCCGGCCGCGTCCCCGCCCGTCGGTCTCCGCTCGAAGACCGGGGTGCGGCCCGCCGGCCCGGGGGCCATCGTGGGCGGCTTCTCCGGGGGCGCGGGAGCGGCGGCTGTGGGGGTGGGCGGGGGTGCGGGTGCGGGGTCGCCCCCGCACCCGGTCAGGACGGCGGTCGCCAGCGCCCCCGCGACCGTCAGAGCCGTCGTCGCCCGCCTGGCCCGCGTCGTCCGCGTCGTCCGCGTCGTCCGTGCAGTAGTGGTCACTCACGGAAAATATCGGACAATACGGTCATATTGTTCGACGGCGCTCCGGTGTCCGGCGGAGTGCCGGAGCTACGGCCGGCGCCGCCTCAGCACCACGGCCCCGTCACCGCGAACGTCGTCCCCGGCCTGTAGCAGTTCACGTACATCGTCGAGCCGTCCGGGGAGAAGGCGACCCCCGCGAACTCGCCCCACTCCGGCTCCTCGGGCGTCCCGATGTTCTGCCGCCCGCGCGCCATGGTGTACACCTCGCCGCGCCGGGTCACCCCGAGCACGTGCTGCGCGCCGCCGCCGTCCTCGCAGACCATCAGCCCGCCGTCGGCCGCCAGGCAGATGTTGTCGGGGGACTCGCCCGGCAGCTGGATATCGGTGTCCGGGCCGAAGATCACGACCAGGGTGAGCCGCCGCTTCCTCGGCTCGTAGCGCCAGACCTGGCCGTAGTGGTCGGCCGCCGAGCCCTCGTCGCTGCGGGCGAAGCTGGAGACGAAGTAGACCGACGAGCCGCCCCAGTAGCAGCCCTCCAGCTTCTGGGCGTGCGTGACGCCCTTCGGGCCGAAGTCCTGGAAACGGATCGGGGTCTCGGCGGCCAGTGGATCCGGTACGGGGACCCACTCGATCCGGTCGAAGCTCGTACCGGTCTCCTCGACGGCGGAGAGGTCGGGCACGCCCGGCACCCGCATCGCCTCCAGCGCCCCGCCCGCCCGGAGCGAACCGGTGCCGCCGAGCGGCTTCTCGGGAAGGAAGCGGTAGAAGAGCCCGAACGGCTTGTCGAACGCGTCCTCCGTCTCGTACACGATCCCGGACTTCGGATCGACGGCGACCGCCTCGTGCTGGAAGCGGCCCATCGCGGTCAGCGGGACGGCCCCGGTGCGGCGCGGATCGGCGCCGTCCACCTCGAAGATGAAGCCGTGGTCCTTGGTGTACCCGTTGGTCCCGGCCTTGTCCTCGTTCTCCTCGCAGGTCAGCCAGGTGCGCCAGGGGGTGGGCCCGCCCGCGCAGTTGACCGCCGTACCGGCGATGGCGACGCGTTCGCCGAGCACCTTGTTGCGGCCGTCCAGCTCCAGGGACGTACAGCCGCCCTTGGCCATCGGGTCGTAGGTCAGCCCTTCGACGGTCGGCACGCCGATCTTGGCGGTGTGCCGGTTCTCGTGGTTGCGGACGAGGTGGACCCGGCCGTGGCGGCCGGGCAGGGCGGCCATCCCGTCGTGGTTGCTCGGTACCGGCCCCTCGCCGGAGCGCAGCGGTTCGCCCTCCCGGGACAGCACCCGGTAGCGGAATCCTTTCGGCAGGTCGAGCAGGCCGTCGGGGTCGGGGACGAGGGGGCCGTAGCCGCCGTGGCCGCGTGCGGCGGCCGTGCCCGCGAAGAGTTCGGAGAAGGCTCCCGTGAAGGCGATCGCTGCGGCTGCGCCGCTGCCTGCCAGGACCTGGCGTCGTGTCGCGGTGGAGCGGGGTGCGGATGACATGAGGTGACTCCCTGTTGGCGGACAGGTGAAGTGACCCGCACGTGTGTAGCACGCACAGAGGCGCGGGGGAACCATGCGTGCCCCCGCGCCCCGTGTCACCGCTGTGGCGGCCCCGATGGGAGCAGCCGTACGCGGAAGGTCAGGCGAGCGAGGCCGTCAGGGTGATCGTCGTGCCCGTGAGCGCCTGGCTGACCGGGCAGTTCGCCTTGGCGTCCTCGGCGGCCTTCAGGAAGGCGTCCTCGTCGAGACCGGGGACCTCTCCCACGACGGTGAGGTGGATGCCGGTGATGCCCGTGCCGGGCTGGAAGGTCACCTCGGCCTTGGTCTCCAGCCGGGTCGACGGGGTGCCGGCCCCGGCGAGGCCGTGGGAGAGGGCCATCGAGAAGCAGCTGGAGTGGGCGGCGGCGATGAGCTCCTCCGGGCTCGTCTTGCCGTTCGCCTGCTCCGAGCGGGCGGGCCAGGAGACGGGGTAGTCGCCGATGCCGGAGGAGTCGAAGGTGACGACCCCCTTGCCCTCGATCAGGTTGCCTTCCCAGTTCGTGTGCGCCTGACGCGTCGTAGCCATGCTGGACCCCTTCGAAAGGTGTGCGCGGTTGTACGGGATAAGCCGGGGCACCGCGCAGCGTGCGGTGTCCCGTCGCGTTACGCCCCCGAACCTACTGCGCCACCAGACCCTTCGCGTCACGCGCCAGCGCCGTCAGCCGGGAGATCGCCCGGAAATACTTCTTCCGGTACCCGCCGTTCAGCATCTCGTCGCTGAACAACTGGTCGAACGGCAGTCCCGAGGCGAGCACCGGGACCTCCCGGTCGTACAGCCGGTCGGCCAGCACCACCAGGCGCAGCGCGGTCGACTGGTCGGGCACCGCGCTCACCCCGGTCAGACAGACCGCGCGGATGTCGTCGGTCAGGGCGCCGTACCGGCTCGGGTGGACCCGGGCCAGATGGTCCAGCAGCCCGGGGAAGTCGTCGAGGGACGCGCCCCCGGTGGCGTACGCGGCCCGGGTGACCTGCTCGTCGTCGTACGGCGGCGGGGCCTCGGGCAGACCGCGGTGCCGGTAGTCCTCGCCATCGATGCGCAGCGGGCGGAAGTGCGCGGACAGGCCCTGGATCTCGCGCAGGAAGTCCGCGGCGGCGAACCGGCCCTCGCCGAGCTTGCCCGGCAGCGTGTTCGAGGTCGCGGCGAGCGCCACCCCGGCCTCCACCAGCCTGCTGAGCAGCGAGGACACCAGCACGGTGTCGCCCGGGTCGTCCAGCTCGAACTCGTCGATGCACAGCAGCCGGTGCCCGCTGAGGGTCCGCACGGTCTGCTGGAAGCCCAGCGCGCCGACCAGGTTCGTCAGCTCCACGAACGTGCCGAACGCCTTCAGCGACGGTTCGGCGGGCGTGGCGTGCCAGAGGGAGGCCAGCAGGTGGGTCTTGCCGACGCCGTAGCCGCCGTCGAGGTACACGCCGCGCGGCCCGGCCGGGGCGGCCGGCTTCCTGCTGAACCACTTGCGCCGCCCGCTACCCGTCGCGTGCGCCCCGCCGAGCCCGGCGGCGAAGCCCGCCAGGACCGTGACCGCCTCGCTCTGGCTGGGCTGGTTCGGGTCGGGGACGTACGTGTCGAAGCGCACCGAGTCGAAGCGCGGCGGAGGCACCATCTCGGCGACCAGACGGTCTGCGGGAACGTGCGGCTCGCGGGCGCACAGGGACAGCGGGGTGGTTTCGGCAAGGGGGCTCTGCCCCGGAAACGCGGTGGATGACGACACAACTCTCCACCCTAAGGCTCATGCCAGACTGCACCCCATGCGAAGCCTGTTCCCTGTGACGGACCTGACAAAGCGCGCCCCGGGAGCGGAGGGCCCGTCCGGGCCGCTCGCCGACCGCGAGTGGAGCCTCGACGAGCTGGCGGACGCCTACGCCTACCCCTCGGGCCTCCCCGCCGAAGAGGCCAGGACCCCCTGGCTGCGCGCCAACATGGTCTCCACCCTCGACGGGGCCGCCCAGCACGACGGCCGCTCGCAGCCCATCTCCTGCGCGGCGGACATGCGGATCTTCGGCACCCTGCGGGGCCTGGCCGACGTGGTGATCGCCGGGGCCGAGACCGTACGCCTTGAGGGGTACCGTCCGGCCCGCGCCCGGGAGGCGTTCGCCGCGCGGCGGGCGGCCGCCGGACAGGGTCCCGCTCCCGCCGTCGCGGTGGTGACCGGCTCGATGGACCTGGACTTCTCGCTGCCGCTGTTCACCGAGCCGCTCGTCCCGACCCTCGTGCTGACCGGGGCCGGGGCCCCCTCCGACCGGATCGCGGCGGCCCGGAAGGCGGGCGCCGACGTGGTGATCGCGGGCGAAGGCGCCCGGGTGGACCCGGCCCGCGTCGTGCGCGAGCTGGCCGACCGGGGGCTGACCCGGCAGCTCACCGAGGGAGGACCCCGACTGCTCGGCCAGTTCGTGGCGGCCGGCGTGCTGGACGAGCTGTGCCTGACGGTGTCCCCGATGCTGACCGCCGGTGACGCCCAGCGGATCGCGGGGGGCCCCGGGATCGCCGTGCCGGAACGTTTTTTCCTGGCATCGCTGCTGGAAGAGGCCGGGTTCCTCTTCACTCGGTACCGTCGGACCGACAGATAGCGGAATTTCCCGTTCCGCTTAGCTCCGGCTGGGCACACTTACCCCTGCAGTCCCGTGGAAGCACGGGGAAAAATGGTTTCAGCAAACGACCGTCCACGGCCGGGCCGGCCGTCGACGAGACGAAGAAGCGGAAGGGCGCCTGTCGTGTTCACAAGCGTTTTGATGATCGAGAAACCGCTCACTCCCGAGGACGTGGAGTTCGTCACCACCCTCCACGGCGAGGAGCGGATCTCGTTCGTCGTTCTGTTGCAGCCGCGCGGTGACCAGGCCGATGTCCTGCTGCGCGCGATCGACGACGTGGCGATGGGGGAGCTGAAGGAAGCGGTACGCGAGGGGGAGGAGCCGGAGGGCGACGAGGCCCGCGAGACCGCGCAGATCGGCCTGGAGTACTCCCTGCGGGCCCTGCGCGAGGCAGGATCCGAAGCGGTCGGACAGGTGATCGAGGACCACCCCCTGGACAGACTGACGACCGTCGTCGAGGAGGCGAGCGCGGACGAGGTCATCGTCCTGACCGCCCCGCACTACGTGGAGGAGTTCTTCCACCGAGACTGGGCCTCCCGCGCCCGGCACAAGGTCGGCGTCCCGGTGCTCAAGCTCTTCGCGCACAGCGAATAGGCTGGGTGCGCGGTCCGGGGCGGCCCCCGGCCGCGACTCGAAACCCGCACCCGAACCGCAGGAGCACAGATGGCACCCGGCATTCCCGCCGCCATGGAACGACCCCACTTCATCGGCATCGGCGGCGCCGGAATGTCGGGCATCGCGAAGATCCTCGCCCAGCGCGGAGCGAAGGTGGCGGGCAGCGACGCGAAGGAGTCCGCCACCGCCGAGTCCCTGCGGGCGCTGGGGGCGACCGTGCACATCGGGCACGCGGCGGGCCACCTGGCCGACGACGCGTCCTGCGTGGTCGTCTCCAGCGCCATCCGCGCCGACAACCCGGAGCTGCTCCGGGCGAACGAGCTGTCCATCCCCGTGGTGCACCGCTCGGACGCACTGGCCTCCCTGATGAACGGCCTGCGCGCCATCGCGGTCGCCGGCACCCACGGCAAGACGACGACCACGTCGATGCTGGCCGTCGCCCTCTCCTCGCTGAGCCTGGCCCCCTCGTACGCCATCGGCGGCGACCTGGAGGGCCCCGGCACCAACGCCACGCACGGCGAAGGGTCCATCTTCGTCGCGGAGGCGGACGAGAGCGACCGCAGCTTCCAGAAGTACGACCCCGAGGTCGCGATCGTCCTCAACGTCGAGCTGGACCACCACGCGAACTACGCCTCGATGGACGAGATCTACGACTCCTTCGAGACGTTCGTCGGCAAGGTCGTCCCCGGCGGCACCCTGGTCATCTCCGCCGACCAGCCCGGCGCCATCGAGCTGACCCGCCGGGTCCGCGACCTCTCGGATCTGAAGGTCGTCACCTACGGCTCGGCCGAGAACGCCGACGTACGCGTCCACAAGGTCACCCCGCGCGGCCTGACCAGCGAGGTCACGGTCCTGCTCAACGGCAGGTTCCTGACCTTCACCGTCTCGGTCCCCGGCAGCCACTACGCCCACAACGCGGTCGCCGCACTCGCCGCCGGGGTCGCCCTCGGCATCCCCGCGCACAACCTGGCCTCGGCCCTCGGTTCGTACACCGGGGTCAAGCGCCGCCTCCAGCTCAAGGGCGAGGCGGCGGGCGTGCAGGTCATCGACTCGTACGCGCACCACCCCACCGAGATGACCGCCGACCTGGAGGCCATGCGCGGCGCGGCAGCCGACTCCCGCATCCTCGTCGTCTTCCAGCCGCACCTGTTCTCCCGTACGCAGGAGCTGGGCACCGAGATGGGCCAGGCACTCGCGCTGGCCGACGCCTCCCTGGTCCTGGACATCTACCCGGCCCGCGAGGACCCGATCCCGGGCATCACCAGCGCCCTGATCATCGACGCGGCGAAGGGGGCGGGCGCCGAGGTGACCGCCGTCCACGACCAGGCCGACGTCCCCGCCGCCGTCGCGGGAATGGCGAAGCCCGGCGATCTCGTTCTCACCATGGGAGCGGGCGATGTCACCGACCTCGGCCCGCGCATCCTGGACCATCTGTCGAGCGGCCGGTAGCCGAGTGGCGACCGGATCGAGCGACCCCCTGTCGAGCTGAGGAGCGAGCCGTGCCGTACGACGTCGAGAAGCCGGACGAGCAGTGGCGGGAAGAGCTGTCCCCCGCCGAGTACGCGGTGCTGCGTCAGGCCGGCACCGAACCCGCCTTCGTGGGTGAGTACACCGACACCAGGACGGCGGGCGTCTACTCCTGCCGGGCCTGTGGGGCGGAGCTGTTCCGCTCCGACACCAAGTTCGAGTCGCACTGCGGCTGGCCGTCGTTCTACGACCCGAAGGACACCGACGCGGTCGAGCTGGTCGAGGACCGCGCCCACGGCATGGTCCGCACCGAGGTGCGCTGCTCCCGCTGCGGCTCGCACCTGGGCCACGTCTTCGAGGGCGAGGGCTACCCGACCCCCACGGACCAGCGCTACTGCATCAACTCGATCTCGCTGACCCTGGCGCCGGACGAGAGCTGAGCCCGGACGGCCCGTGTGTGCCCCCGGCCCCTCCCCGCGCATGACGGGAGGGGCCGGGGGTCTTTGTGAAGCGACTCCGCCCGCTCTCCCGCCGAGACGGCGTCATCCCGCGAGGTGGCGTTCCAACTCCACGTGCCGGAATTCATAGGAAGCACCGGACTGGCGGAGCACGCCGAGCCGGTGTGCGTCGTCCAGGAATGCCATCAGCCGGAACGGCACCCGCCCCAGGAGCGCATAGCAGCAGCGGCTCACCGCGTAGACGCCCCACGCCGTGTCCTTGAACCCCATGACCAGCCCCACGATCAGCCCCAAACCGCTCGTGAAGGCCAATGCGGCGAGGAGGGGCGGCACGAGATCGATCAGGTGCGCGCCCTCCGGTACGGGGACGGCATAGGCCATCACGAGCGTCATGAGCAGGGCGAACACAGCGGTTACCGAAGCTGTCCACGTCGCGACCAGTCCGACGAACGTCCGCCGGTCCCGCTTGACCAGGGAGTCTGGCGTCAGGGGCTCTTCGAGGTCGGCCTCGCGAGGACCCCAGCCGAAGGCGGCACCGCCCACAACGGCGAAAAGGGCGGCGAGGGCCAGATACGGGCCCGGCGCCCTGGCGATCTCTCCCTCCTGCACCTGCACGTCGACCATGGCGGCGCCCATGAGCGCTCCGACCCCCGCCGGGATCCAACGCCAGCGCCAGCGCAGGCCCGAGGAAGGGGTGCGGAGCATGGGGCCGGTGAACATCGACGTCTTGACCATGAACCCGAGGAACAGAGTGCAGAAGACCGCGAGGGAGAGTGGCGCGGTGCTCCGCAAGGTGACGAAGACGTAGAGGGACGCCAGGCCCGCGAGTGTCCAGGAGATCCGTCGACGGACGTGAGCGGGAATGTGGTGCATCGTCCACCACGACAGCTCGGTGCCCGCACCTCCCTGGAAGTTGCGGTGCTGCCGGGCGAGGAAGCGCAGATACCGCTCGGCTTGGTCGGCGTCGCAGAACGGCCGAGCGTTTCCCTCCCTGCTCCGATAGACCGTACGGACGAAGGAGTCGAAGAGGTGCCGACGCACGGCGGCTTCGTCGGGAAACAGGGTCGTTTCGCACAGCTCGCCCCCGGTCGTCGCAGGGTATGGGCCTGCGCAGACGGAACGGCACAGGAACAACATGAGGGGGGTCCGTAGAGCCAGACCCACGGGAGAGCCGCTCCCGAGCTCCGCGACCAGGGCGCCCCACTCCCCATCCTGGCCCTTCTGCCGCAAATAGGCCTCTGCTTGGTCGGGGTCCACCGGCTTGATCACGACTCCGGCTGCGCCCTCGAGGAGCAGTGGCTCTTCGCCCGCCCTGCGCACCGTCTCGGCGTATTCGTCGGTCCGGCCGGCGAGCACCAAGGGATGGTTGGACCAGCCGAGACCGTTGATCTGTTGAATTGCCTGCCTTCTCGCCGCGGCGGAGAGTTCATCGAAGCTGTCGAAGACGGGGATGATTTGCCGCAGTTCGACCAGAGCCTGGGCTCGGCTCTTTCCTCCGAAGGGCGCCGGAGCGGGCTGTGCCAAGGTGGGTTCCTCCAGCACCAGGCGGGAGGCCATCCACTCCTCCAGCCCCATCGTGCTTGCGTGCCAGCGGTTGAGGGGGAGGCGTACCGGCACAGGCTCGGCGGGTGTACGCCGGTGGAGCAATGCCTCTACCAGTCGCTCCAGGAGCACCGTTTTGCCGGCCCCTACACCGCCGAGGAGTACCAGCCGCTTCGTGGGCACTTTGTCGAGCAGGACCGTTGCCAGCTCCGTACCGGCGCCGTCGATCGACTGAAGCTCTGCCACCGTGCCCGGTCCGGGGCGACTCAAGGCCCTACGTCGCAGAGCAGGCAGGTCTTCGGTGAGGGCTCCCAATTCCTGTTCCCAGGCGATGGAGATGGGGAAGGGGTCGCTCCACACACTGCTGTCCGCCGAAGCGCTCTGCTGGCGTATACGCGTCGCCAGGATCTCCACTGCCTCAGAGAGGGGCTGCGACTGGGCACTGTCCCTTTTCGCCTGCACAACGAGAGCCAAGGAGGCCAGGGCGACAGGCGCCAGGAAGACCGTCGCGAAGTCGGCCGACTCCAAGCCAGCCCGGGAGGCAGAGAATGCCCAGACCGCTACGACGGCCGTCAAGACCCAGGCCGCCCGTGCCGGAAGCCTCTGCCAACCGTCTCCGCTTCTGCGCCTCATGACAACCGCCTCACTCCCCTTCGGCGCAGGCAGCGTAGGAGCGGAGGATCGGCCGGAGCACCACAGGCGCGCCCTACGGTTTTGCTCGGTTCGCCCACCTCTCGCTCCAGTTCTCTCACCTGCGCGGGCTGATCCACGACATGGATCACCCTAGGCGGAGCCACTGACAGTCGAACGGGAGCGGGTGGGGCTCACTCGTCCGTGGACGTCTCCGCCTCGGACCGCAGCAGCGGGTGGATCACCCCGGGGAAGACGGTCGCCTGCACGACCTCCTTGGCCGACCCGCGCTGGACGACGGTCTCGGCGACGCCCCAGGGCCGCCCGGCCAGGTGGATGGTCAGGGTGTACGAGGAGGAGCAGCCGGTGCACTCATAGCGGTCGGCCCAGGTCTCGACCTCGGTGGTGGAGCCCGGGTAACGCTTCACGTGCCGGTGACGGGCGTGGCAGCGGTCGCAGGTCTCGCCCGGCTCACAGGTCCCGCCGCACGGACACGGCACGTCGAAGCTGTCGGCGGGCGTCCAGCGCTGCACGAGAACGGCTTCGCGGGTGGCGGCGGTGTCCTTCATGGCCTTGAGGTTGCGGGCGGCGACGTTGTACGACTCGCCGGTGGCGGCCATCCGGTCACGGATGACGTCCTTGCGTCCACGGTTGGTCGTCATGTTGCTCCTCCTGGGTTCACGCAGCCCGCCAGGAGGCCCATGAGTCAATCAGTCAGTACCTCTTTACGTTACCCGCCCGGCACCGGCGTCCGGACCGGGCGGGCTTCAGGTGGGCCCTGGGGGAACCCGGAAACCCGCGGGCTCTTCGGGCCGGGTTCCGGCAGGATGCCTTCGTGAACCATGTTCTGCGCGGTCTCGCCGCCAACCCGTCCCTGCCGTCCGAAGCGGTCGACCGGCTGATCGCGGTCGCGGACGCCGACCTCGTCTAAACCCTCTCGTGCCGTGCGGATCTCAGCCGCGACCAAGCGGTCGCCCTGGGTTCCCGCGTGGGAGGCAGCGCGGTCAGCCTCGCGTACGGGGGCCGACTGACCGCCGCCGACATTGATCCCGCAGTGTGCTGGACCCACTCGGCCGGGTGCGCCGCTGGCGGGGCGCCCTGTGGGACCTCACGGAAACTCCGCAGCGGCCCCACAGGGATCGTTCCTCCTACGGCGGATCGCCCTCGTGCAGCAGGGCCCGAAGGTGGTGGTACTGGGCGTACATGGACGCGAGTGCCCAGGGATCGTCACGTACTTCCAGGAACTCAAGAATCAGCGAGAGCAGCAGGTCGGTGGCTTGCTGCTCCTGCTCCGACTCCAGGCGCAGGTGGTCGAACCCTCGGAACGTGAAGTCCGGCAGTGCCTGAGCGAGAACCGTTACCAGCCAGTGTCGGCTTGAGAGTTCTCCGTGACGCACGGCCAGCCACTCGTTGAAGCCGCGAAGAAGTCCACCGGAACGCGCCTGGTCGAACCCCAGAAGGAAGGCGGCGGTCGGGTGGTACGTATGGCCTAGACCGTACAGGCCCGGCCGGTCCCGCACCTGTTCGATGAACCGCTTGTCGTTCATTTACTACCTCTAGAACCCGAAGTTGATCATGTCATTCCATTTCCACCTGGCTTTGTATTCGGCGATGGTGTCCCCGCCCCTCCCTGTCCAGGCGTCGTAAACCCGCCCATTGAACACCACTACCACGTGGTGATACCACCCTGATTCAATATCACGGTAAGCAGGGAGAAAGCTGGCCCCTATCGGCATGATCTTTTTTATTTCGCCGCCCCCGAGGCTGTTGCGGATCTGCTCGGCGCAAGCCTCGCAACCACTGGAATCAGCGATCTTGTCAACGCTCCTTGGTAGCCCGGGGACGTTGTGCTCGAAGCACGGAACGTCACTGGACGATGCCAGCGCGATGCGCTTGACGTCTGTAGACCTGCTGGCGATCTTGCAGCTACGCTTGAGGAGCTTGAGAGCGTCGTACGACTTCTTGAGCGCTTTGACCTTGGCGCCGACGAGGACTTCTCCTACGAGAGTGGCGCAGCTGGAGAAGTCCTTGTTCTGGAGGCACGCTTCGAGCTCGCCGAGGCCGATGAACTCCTTGGTGACATCCATCGACTTGTCCAGCGCGTCACCGATTTCTCGGCCGTGTTCGAGGATTTGGCAATTGATCGGGGACTGCCTGCACCAGCGGGCGTACTCGTACGGATCGCAGGGGATGATGCCCTGCCTGCACCGGTACAGCTGTCTGGCCCGCCGGCCGTCCTCGTTCCTCTCCTTCTCCTCGACGGCGGCCTTGCGGCGGGCCTCTTCCTCCTGCCGCTTCTTCGTGACCGCGATGACGAACGCCTCGGTGGACGCCGTGATCGCTGCCGCCGCGTCCTTGCCCGCGGCGATCGCCGACTTCCGTGCCTCGTCGGCGGCGTGCCAGGCGCCGGCCGCGTGAACCTGGGCCATCTCCGAGGACAGCGTGGCGTCGGCTGCCGAACTCGCGGCATCGGTCGCGGCGATGTCCGCACTCTTCGCAACGTTGGTGGCGGTCTTGGCGGAGGCGGCTGCGCTGGCCGCAGAGGTTTCGGCGTCCTTGGCGTGTTGTGCCGCTTCGTCGGCGTAGCCCTGCGCCTTGGTCGCGGACGCGTTGGCCTTCTCCGCCCATTCGTTGGCCTCGGCGGCTGCCTTGCGGGCAGTGGCGGCGACCTTCTGGGCGGTCTGCGCGTTCTTCTGCGCGGTGGCGGCGATCTTCGCCGCGTCGGCGATCAGCTTCTGGACCTGCGCCTTGTGGGTGGCGTTGAGAAGGTCTTGGCGTTCCTTCTTGTACTGCCCGGTCGCGATGAAGGCGTGGAGGATCTGCGGGGATCCCGCCAGGGCGATGCGTGCTGCGGACTGCACCTCCGGGCCGCCGGAGGAGAGGAGTTGTGCTGCCCGTACCCGCTCGTCCTGGGTTCGCGCGGTGTGCTGTGTGTCAGTCAGGAAGACGCTGAACTTCTTCGGATCGTCCGTGGCGAGAGCTGTCCGGCCAGCTTCCGCCAGGATCGGGCCCGCACCATCGATGGTCTGGACGATGGCGACGCGCATATCCGTGGCGGCGGCCTGGTACTGGCCGTTCTTGATGAACTCGGTGACGGTGGCCGCGTCGCCGTCCAGCGCGGTCTCGGCCGCGTCCCTGACGGCTTTGGTCGGGCTCTCCTCGGCGAGGCGCTCGATGTAGGAACGGTCGTCCTGCTCCTTGGCCGTTCTCCAGCCGTTGCGCAGGTAGTCGATGACGACCTCGTCGGGGCCGGCGAGCGCTGCCTCGGCGGCGGCACGCTCCCACGCCGTGCCGTTCTTCATCACGAGTACGGCAAGCTTGCGCCCCTGGCTCGCGACGGCCGTCAGGTCGGCACCCGGTTCGGCTGCCACGGCGACCAGCCGGTCCCGCTCGGCGTTCCGGTCCTTTACCGCCTGCTCCAGCGCGTCGATATCGGCGATCCGGGCCTCGTCGGCAGCCTTGTGGTCGGCGGCTCGCTCAAGGCCCGCGTTGGTCCGGCCGAGGAGTTCCGCCGTCTCCACTTCACGTGCGAGCGTGTATATCTCCTGTGCCTTGGCCACCGCACTGCTCGCGGCGTTCGCCGCCTCGGTGGCCGCGTCGGCGTGTGCGGTGGACCTCTCGGCCGCCTTCGCGGCGTCGTGCGCCTGGTCGGCGGCCTCGGTAGCGGCCGCCGCCGCGTTGTTCGCGTGCACAGCGGCCGCCCTGGCGGACGCACCTGCCTGGCGGGCCGCCGTCGCCGCCTTGGCGGCCAGATCCCTGGCGGCGGCGGCGGCGCGGTTGGCCTCGGCGGCGTGGCGCTTGGCGGCGGCTGCCGCGGCGCGGGCCTCGGCACCGGCGGCGCTGGACTGGCCGGCGAGGTTACCCGCCCGGGTGGCCGCGTCGGCCGCGAGGTCCGCGTTGGCCCCCGCGCTGATGGCGGAGTCCGCGGCGGCGACGGCCGCGTCGGCCGCGACCGCGGCCTGGTCGGAAGCGTCGGCGGCCAGAACGGCGCCCTTGCCCGCGTCACGGGCCTTCTCCGCCGCCGTACGCGCCGCGGCGGCGTTGTCCTTGTCGACTGCCGCGTCAGCGGCCGCGTTCCGCGCGTTCGATGCCGCCTGGGCGGCGCCCGCCGCGGCGGCAGCTGCCCGCGATGCCGCGCTCGCAGCCACCCGCGCCGCGTTGTTCGCCGCCTGGGAGGCGTTGATCGCCGTCTGCGCCGCGCTCGCGGCCTGCGAGGCCGCCTTCGCCGCGCGTCCGGCGGCACGGGCCGCCGCCGCCGTGTCGTCCTTGGCGAGCTCCGCCTCCTTGGCCGCCGTCAACGCGGCTTGTTTGGCCAGCTCTGCGGCCTTCACCGCCTTGGCCGACTCGGATTTGGCGGCCACCGTCTCCTTGGCGGCCTGCCGCCCCGCCTCCTGGGCCAGCGCGGCCAGCTGAGCGACTGTGGCATGCTCCTGGTCCTTGGCCTGCGCGACGAACTGCCCGACCTCCAGGAACTCCCGGATGTCCGCAGCGGTGCCGGACAGCGCCAGCCTGCCCGCAGCCCGCACGTTCGTGCCGCCCAGGCTGAGCACCTGAACGAGCCGCACCCGTTCGTCCTGCTCACGCTGGGTGTACTGCCCCTTCTGCAGGAACGCGGCAACATCATCCGCGGAACCAGCCAGCGCAGCACGACCTGCGTCCTGAACATTCGGCCCGCCGGCACTGATCACCTGCGAGACCTGGACTCGCTCGTCCTGCCTCATCGGCTCTTCCCAGCCCCAGCTGAGGAAGATCTCCAGCTCCTCCTGGGTTCCTGCGAGGGCGGCGCGGGCGGCTGTCAGAAGCTCCGTACCGCCGATGCCGGCAATCTGTGCCGCGGACACACGTTTGTCCTGAAGCGCGATGCCGTCGGCCGCCGTCAAGAACGCCTGCAGTTCGGCGTCACTGCCGGTCAGGGCCGCCTCCGCGGCCGCCTTCACGCCCGGGCCGCCTTCGACCCAGTAGTCGACCGCGCGGCCACGATCGCTGGGGGTGGCCTCAGCCAGCGCCGATATCCGCTCCGAGACGGGTTCAGGCTCCGCGGCTGAGACAGGTGCCGTGCCCAGAAGGCTCAGTGCGAGGGCAAGGGGCAGAAGGCTCACTACCAGGGTTCGTGCAGCACCCCCTATTCGCCTCCCGTGGTCAATTCTGATGAATCTTCGGTCCATCAAATTCTCCTGATTTCGGTGGCTCTAGCCGCCGCTCGATTTATTCCGGCTCGGGGATCATAACGGCCGCCGCGCCAGGAGTGGTTCGCCTGACTGCTTTGAGGAATATGAGAGCAGATGGGGCGCTTTGCCCTTCCTTTGCCTCACTCTTGCTGAGGACTCCGTAGGCGAGATCTTCACAGCTAGGGGCTAGTTACGGACACGATCGACGCGAACGCAAAAGGTGATATATGGATTTAGTATGGCCATCATGCGGCGGAAGCCTACTGCCTATTTAGTCATTAAATTGCACCAATCGGTACATGTTAATCCGTTGACTCGGTGTAAATAGGCGGCTATGTTTCTCAAGCTTTTTCACTCTTCCTTCACACCTCTAGGCAGGGGCCTCCGGATTGCAGGCGCCATGCCTGAAAGGATTTTCTCGGTGGCTTCCCGCGCACGTGCATTGTTTATTTCAGGAGCGATAGGCGCATTGGCGGCGCTGATCGGAGTGCCGCTCGCTTTCGCGTCCGAGGCCTCCGTCACCTCCATGCCGGCTGCGGCCGCAGAGGCCCCGCCGTCCGCGGTCGAGGACTTCGCCTATCCCGGTGCCGCCGACATCCTGGCGACCAAGGGCATCGAGCTGAAGAAGGGTGACGGCCGCGTTCTGCTGGTCGACTGCGACCCCAACGCCGACCAGATCGTGGTGAGGACCGTCGCTGACCCGGCGGTCGGCCGTGCCGACAACTACTGTTTCCGCGCCACCGCCAAGACCGGCTACCTCACCCTTGAGCTGCCCCGGGTCTTCATGATCGAGCTGATGGCCTCCGAGCACCCCATCAGCGCTGACCTCACCGCCAACAACCAGACCACGACGGTGGACGTCGAGGCAGGCGGCTGGGCGAGTGTCGGTGAGGGCGAGATCGGCGGGCCTCGTTCGGTCCTGGTCGAGATCCGCGTCACCGGCTGATCTCCGCACCTCGCGCTCGCCCCTTACCTCCCCTGACATGAGCAAGGATCAGATCGTGCCCAGAACGCGCCCGCGCGCGGCCCTCTTCACCGGGCTGCTCGCGACCTCCCTCGCTGCCGGCGTCCTCAGCGCCGCCCCGGCTCAGGCTCTCTCCGGAACCGCCGTCGCCGTCGGCACCCACACCTTCACCGCGAAGCTGGAGATCGGTGAGGGCGACACGAAACGTGCCTGTACCGGGGCCCTGATCGACCCTCGGTGGGTCGTCACCGCCAGCAGCTGCTTCACCACCGGGACCGCGGCACTCGTCCGGGGGAAGCCCGCGGCGAAGACGACCGCGACGGTCGGCCGCACCGATCTGACCGCCACGGGCGGACACGTCAGTGAGATCACTGAGATCGTCCCGTACGAAGGGCGGGACCTGGTGATGGCCCGCCTCGCCGCGCCCGCGGCGGGCATCAGCCCCGTCACCATCGCCACCACCCCCGCCACTTCCGGCGCCACGCTCACCGCGGTCGGCTACGGGCGGACCCGGACCGAGTGGGTGCCCGACAAACTCCACGCGGGGCCGTTCACCGTCACCGCGGTCAACGGGCCGACCCTGGACATCGTCGGCGCGAGCGCGGGCAGTGCGATCTGCAAGGGGGATGCCGGTGGCCCCGTCCTGCGCCAGGACGGCGGCACGGTGGCGCTCGTGGGGGTCAGCGGCAGCTCCTGGCAGGGCGGATGTTTCGGGGAGACCGAGACCCGCACCGACGCCGTGGCCGCCCGCACCGACGACCTCAGGCCGTGGATCGACGAAGTCATCTCCGGTGCCAGCGACTTCAACTGCGACGGTGCGCGTGACGTAGCGATCGCGGACCCCGACGCCACGGTGAACGGTGCCGCTAAGGCCGGCCGTGTGCAGCTGGTCTACGGTGCGGGGAAGGGCAACGGGGAGCTGTCGCAGGCGCTGCCGATCGTCTCCGGCTCCGCCGAGGCCAACGACCGGTTCGGCGGCTCACTCGCGACGTTCGACCACAACCTCGACGGCTGCACCGACCTGGCCATCGGCGTCCCCGGTGAAGCGATCGGCACCAACGCCGGCGCCGGCGGAGTCCACATCGTCTACGGCTCGCCCGCCGGTCTCGGCCAGGGCAGGGCGACGGTGAACCTGGTCCAGGGCTCCGGCAGCGGCGCCCTGGCCGGCATGGGCGCCGAGGCGGGCGACCGCATGGGCGAGGCCCTCGCCGCGGGGACGACGATCGCCGGGGTTCCGTACCTCGCGATCGGCCTGCCGGGCGAGGACGGCTCCGGGTTCACCAACGCCGGCGCGGTGGTCTATCTGCACGGCACCGGACAGACCAACGTGCTGGTCAACCAGGCGTCCGAAGGCGTGGCCGGAGCCATGGAGAGCAACGACGACTTCGGTGCCTCCCTCGCCGGATCCCCCCAGCACCTGGCCATCGGCGCGCCGGGAGAGGCGATCGGCGGTATGGCCGACGCCGGTGCCGTGAGCGTGTTCAACCACAAGCTGAACGCTGCCAAGATCCCCACCGGCATCGCCGGACTGGACCAGAACCTGGCCGAGATCGAAGACGCGTCCGAGGCCGCTGACACGTTCGGGTTCTCACTGAGCATGACCGCCTACCGGCCCAACGCGGCCGCGACCGGCACCGAGTCCCTGCTCGTGATCGGCACCCCGGGCGAGGGCACCTCCACCATCCCGACCACCGGACGGATCGACGTCGTCCGCCTGACCCCCACCGGCTTCAGCCAGCTCTCCGGTGTCCACCAGGGCACGACGGGCATGACCGGGACGAACGAGGACGGCGACCGGTTCGGGCACACGGTGTCCGCCATCAGCACGCGCCCCGACGCGGTGAGCACCGCCACCAACACCCTGGTGGCGGTCGGTGTACCCGGTGAGGACATCGGCACCGCGACCGACGCCGGAGGCGTCTACACCTTCGGTCTGCTCGGAGCCCCCGGCGACTCCGACACCACTGTCCACCCGGGTGCCGTCGGTCTGCCCGGCGCTCCGGTGACGGGCGAGAAGGTCGGCAGCGCGGTCACCGCCACCGGAACGCACCTCTACGTCGGCGTCCCCGACGGGCCGACCGCCTACGGTCGCGCGCACGCCCTGTCCTGGGCCAACGCCACCGGCAGCGGCAGCGGGCCCGTCACCACGTACGAGCCCGGCAAGGACGGACTCCCCGCGACCGGACAGCGGTTCGGCGCCGGCATGCGCTGACCCGCACCGAGGGAAGCAGCACCTTCCGGCCCCGGGAAACACCAGTCTGGTTTCCCGGGGCCGGTCCCTGCCCAGCACCCCGGCGGGAGCGCACCACTCCCCGCCCCCTCTCCTTCGTGAAAGAGACTTCCGTGCGTCGCACTCTTCTGATCCTCGCGGCCGCCGTGCTCGCGATCGCCGGCACCACGGCCGCGGCGCCCGCCGCGATCAAGGCACCCGCCGTGGTGAAGGCCGAAGCCGCCACCCAGCAGTACGGCACCCACCGCCACCAGACCGTGGACATCACCTGGAACCCGTCGCCGGCGCCCCGCCCGGCGGTCGTCCTCATCACCGGCGGCTACTGGTACACCCACGCCAGCTGGGACACCTGGGCGCAGCAATTCGCCGACCAGGGCTTCCAGGTGTTCGCCATGGACTACCGGCTGAACTTCGAAGCGGCCTGGCCCGCCCAGCGCGACGACGTGGCCGGCGCGGTGAAGTGGGTACGGGACAACGCCGGCCGGTACGACGCCGACCCGGACAACGTCCTGTTGGTCGGCTCGTCGGCAGGCGGGCAGATGGCCACGGACGCCGCGACCCGGGGCGCCAACGCTCTCGGCCTCAAGGGGATCGTCGCGCTGTCCCCGGTGGCCTCCCCGTACCGTGCCTGGCAGGACGGCAACACCTCCACCGTCGACAAGATCCGCAAGCTTCGCGACAACGCGACCCTTCTGGCCCGCTGCTACCCCGACCCCGCCGACAACTCCACGGGCGACCGGGAGACCGGCTGCTGGGACACCTGGCGCGACATGGAGTCCAAGAACGCCGTCGGCAAGGGGGACGCCCCGATGCTCCTGGTCCACTCCGACGGCGACTTCGTGCCACCCGTGCACTCCACCGAACTGGAAGCCGCGGCCAAGGCCGCGGGCGTTCCCGCCTCGGACGTCGCCACGCGTGTCGTCGCCGGCTCCACCGCCCACGGTCAGAAGCTGCTGGGCACTCCCGGCATGTTCGCCACCGTCGTCTCCTGGCTCAAGGCCCGCACCGTCTGACCCGCCCCCCCCGGCACGCCCGGCCCCTCCCGGGCCGGGCCCCCACACGTTTCGCCCCCTACCTTCTTCAAGGAGCAGCAGATGAGTCGGCGTCCCCGAGTCGAACGCCCGTCCACCCGACAGCGTGTCCGTGCGGTGACCGTCGTACTGGCCGTGACCGGTATGGGCTGCCTGGCCTGGCCGGGGGCCGTCCAGGCGGCGCCCGGTGCGGCCCCGGCGAGCCGGGCGGACTTCAACAACGACGGGATCGACGACCTGATCGCGGGCGTTCCGCAGGCGTCGTCCGCGGCAGGGCAGGTGTCCATTCTCCCGGGGAGCGGCAGCGGCCCGGGGGCAGCAGGGCTGAAGGTCATCACACAGAGCGGCTCCGTCCCGGGCTCGCCCGAGACCGGCGACCGCTTCGGCGCCGACGTCGCGTACGGGGACGTCGACGGCGACGGCCTCACCGACCTCGCCGTCGGCTCGCCCGGCGAGGCCGACAGCGTGTACAAGGAACGCGGCAACGTCATCGTCCTGACCGGCAGCAGCCAACTCACCCAGGGCGACTACTTCACCACCTCGGACAGTGACCCCCGCAACCCGGGCAGGGCACGCCTGGGGACAGCCGTCGCGATGGGCGACATCACCGGCGACGGGCTGGACGACGTCGTCGGCGTGGGCCCCGGCTCCGCCGGGTCGGGCGGCTGGCTGGTATGGCGTGACAGCGCCAGCAACAAAGCGACCACCCTGCGTCTCACCTTCGAAGACCTCAACCATGTCGATGTCGCGGTCGGCGACTTCAACGGTGACGGATTCGACGACGTCGCCGTCACCACGGTCGACCGTTACGGACAGGCACGCGCCTACGAGTACCCGAGTGCCGGCCGGGCCGGGCTCACCCACGCCATGGCCATCCAGATGGGCGCCGGCCGGACCATCGACGCCGGAGACATCAACCAGGACGGCCGCGACGACATCGTCATCGGCCAACCCGCCCCCACCGAAGCGGCCCCGGCCTACGGCGGTACCACCGGCGGGCAGGTCACCGTCAAACTCGGCCAGGACTACGGTCTCTACTACCGCGGACACACCACCGCCATCAGCCAGTCCACCCCCGGCGTGCCCGGAGAGTCCGAGGAAGGCGACGCCATGGGCACCTCGGTCGCCCTGCACGACCTCGACGGCGACAACACCCTCGACATCGTCACCGGCCTCCCCGGTCAGGACTCCACCGTGGGAACCGTCACCAGCGCCGATGCCGGAAGCGTTCTCCTGCTGAACCTGACGACCACTCCGGACGGCATCGCGCTCAAGAGCGCCACCGGCCTCAGCCAGGGCACCGGCGGCATCGGAGGCGGCGGCGAGACCGGCGACCACTTCGGCACCGCCGTCACCGCGGGCGACTTCACCGGAAACGGCACCGCCGGCCTCGTGCTCGGAGCGGCCGGAGAGAACGGCGGCGACGGCACCACCGTCTACCGCCCCGCCACCGGCCCCGCCGCCTTCCTCGGAAAGGGCGTCGCGGGGACCCCCACCGGGGGCCGACTCGGCAGCGTCCTCACATCGTGAGAACGGGATCTCCACCGAAGAACCCTCAGCGGTCCGCGGCTGACCGGAACACCGCGGAACCGCCCTTCGGAAGGATTACTTCCACTGGCGGAGACGAAGAATCACTTGCCCATTGACCTCGCCTTTTCTTGGCTCCGCACCACCACCAGGCCGGAAGAGCCGCCCAGGTACTCCGGGGACTGGCTGAACGATTCATCAGGTGCGGGCACCCCGGAACTCACCTTCGCGCCCGGGAACGGGCTCCCGCCGTGCGACTGCACCCTCGACTGGATAACCCTGCGGCACTCGGGCGAGTGCCCGCCCCCTCCCTGAGCGGTCCTTGAGGGGCCGGCCGGCATCGGTCTCCGGCCCCGCCCCATCACCCCCGCCGCACCCGCCCCACGATCCGGCGGCCCAGCCGTCCCAGGGTGCTCGACCGGTTCCAGTCCCGGAAGGCGTCGGCCCGGCCGCTGCTGCCCGTGCGGCCCACCGTCGCCTCGACCTCCGCGACGTCCTCGGCCGACATGCCGCGTACGGCGGGGCGCAGGACGTCGTCGAGCAGGGCGGCGGCCACCGGCGGCCAGGCGCGGCCCGCGTGCGGGTGGGCCGTCCAGACGGTGAAGCAGTCCGCCGCGTAGGCGGGTTGCGTGCGCAGTCGGGTGCGTACGGCTTCGGTCCGGGCCGCCCGGTCGTACGCGGCGATCAGCTCGGCGTCCTCGCCGTGGACGAAGTCGTACAGCTCGGCCCCCGGGCGGTCCGGGGCCAGCAGGCGTTCGACCAGGGCGGCGTACGCCCGTTCCCGGAGCGCCGGCTCGACCGGCTCCGCCTGCGCGCACAGGGTGCGTACCCGCTCCGCCCAGCCGGGCTCGGGTGCCCCGGTGCGCAGTTCGCGGACGAGGTCCAGCAGGAGGAGCCCGGCGCGCTGCCGGCCGCCGATCTCCTCGGGGAAGCCGCGCAGGAGGTCGTGGGCGAGCCCGGCCGCCTCGTCCGTACCGGAGGCGTCCGTACCGGAGGTGGACGTGCCGGAGGCGGACGTACCGGCGACGGAGGCCCCGGTGGACGGGCTGAGCGCCGTGTCGACCAGGCGCGCCCACGTACCGGCCGCGCGGTGCGCGTCCGAGGTGGCCGCGTCCAGCAACAGTCGGGCCTCCCCGACCGTCGGGGCCCGGTCCTCCCACACCAGGCCGACCGCCGTCCGCAGGACCAGGGGCTCCGCGAAGGGGGAGAGGCCGGCCGCCCGCAGCACCCGGTGCCACACCGCCGCCCGGTCACCGCCCAGGGTCGCCATCGCCTCCGGCACCTCGGCGCACATCCGCAGATGCGGCAGCGCCTGCGTACCCGTGAACGGCAGCGCGACCCGCTCCAGGAACCGGGCCACCGCCCCGGGGTCCTCGGGCGCGAGCCGGTCCAGTGCGCCGAGCAGCGCCGTCCGCACCTCGAACTGCTCGTCCAGCAGCTCCAGCAGGGCCGGTGCGAAGCCCGGGGGGCCTTCGTGCGCCGCCGCCTCCGTCAGCAGCGCGGGCGCCAGCCGGTCCACGACCCCCGGCAGGGACGTGGTGCCGTCCACGCCCAGCAGCCGGGCCACGCGCAGCAGTTGCACGGTACGTGCCACCGGGCGCGAGCCGACCGTGTCGGCCAGCTCGGTCAGGATCTCCGGGCCCAGCCGCTCGGCGACCACTGCCCCCTCCGGACCGGCGAACGCGTCCCGGCGCGGCAGCTCCAGAGAGCCGTTGCCGCCCCGCACCGCCTCCGTGACCAGCATCGCCGCGAGCGGGGCGGTCACCGAGGCCGGGCAGCGGCCCTCCAACGCGTCGAACAGTCGCCCGGCCGCGTCGAATTCGGGACCGGTGCGATCGTCGACGGCGGGGGAGGTGAGGGCTTCCACCAACTGGCCCGTCCGCTTGGCGTCCAGCGCGTACGGGCGGTCGGCGGCCCAACCGGCCGCCGCCGCACGCCCGTCCGGTCCCAGCTCGATCCCCGCACAGAGCGCCGTCACGGCCAACGGGCCCGCCGCGAACGGCTCCCCGGGCAGCTCCCGCGCCTCCCGGAACAGCTCCGGCGACCGGCTCCGCCAGACCCGCGCCGCCGTCGCCGCCCAGGCGTCGACCGGACCGCCGTCCGCCGGAAGCGGCCCCGCGCACGTGTGCACCCGCAGGCCCGCCGCTCGTGCCGCCTCCGCGTCCTCGGGCAACACCCCCACCACCCGCGACGTCGAACTCTCCGGCCGCCGCGTGTACGTGGTGAACGTCAGCCGCTCCGCGCTCTCCCTCGGCAAGGTGACCGACGCGAGCCCCAGCCACCGGGCGACGTCCGCGCACTGGCGCTCCACCAGTACCACCGGCCGCCCCTCGGCCGCCTCCGCGTCGCTCGCCCGGCGCAGATCCGCCAGCACGGCCGCGAGCCAGGGGCCGCGCGAGACGGCGAAGTCGTCGAGGCCCTCGGAGACCGCCGCCGGACCAGGGGGCGGCGTCAACGGGTCCGGCACCGGCCCGCCGGGCGTCGCCGCCACCCAGTGCGGCGACCGCCACGTCTCGACCGGCAGCCGGTCGTCCGGCAGCGGGACCCCCGGCGGCAGACGCACCGCGTGCGCGTGGAACCGTACGCCCGACCCCGCACGGTCCGTGTCCCGCACCGCGGCCGAACGTGCCACCAGCCGACTGCCGTCGGACAGAACGAAGTATCCGAACGCCTGGGGCAGTGCCCGCAGTTCGTCGTCGGACGGCCGGGGGGGAACGCCCCCGGGAAGCTCGTAGCGCACCAACGGCTCGATCTCCGCCAGCAGTGCCCCCGACACTTCTGGGCCGACTGCCGTGAACCGGCCGGCCGTTTCCTCGTCCCCCGGCGCGGAGGAGGTGTAGTGCACCTGTGCAAGGCTCATCTGTCGGCCCTCTTCGTCCTGCCGCGCCCGATCCCCGTGCCCGCCCCCGTACGGCTGGGGTCGGGGGAGAAGTCCGCAGCCGCGGGGGCGACGTTATCAAGGACGGGGGCGAAATCCCTACGCTGCGTCAGGCGCTGCCCCGAGGGCCGGTACCAGGGCGTGGTGCGAAGGGAGCGCCGTCCGAGATCCCGGCGGAGACCGCCCGAGGGGCCGGGGCCGCCGCCCCGGGGCGGCACCGCGCATGTCCCGACGAGGTAACAGTCCCTCCGGGCACCCACCGGCCACGCCGGGCGAACCTATGATCGACGGGGCGTCGAGGAGGAACGGGGAAACGCTGTGACCTGTCACGTGCCGTTAAGAGCGGGCCGGTACGCGCTGCCGCTGACCCTGGTGACCGTGCTGCTCGCCGGCTGTTCCGGCGCGGCGGACGACCCGGGGAGAACGGAGAAGCGCGACGCTTCGGCGAGCGCGAGCCCGGGCGGCAGCACCGGTGCCGGGCCGTCGACCGATGCCGCGGACGCCTTCGAACCCGACCCCGCCCGGCTCCCGAAGACCCGGGCCGAGGCACGTGAGCTCATCGGCCGTGTCATCGCCGGCCCCGACGGCTTCGGCCCCGGAGTGGTGAAGCGGAGTCCGTACGAGAGCGACCCGGCGACCTGGCCCGTGCTCGGCGAGGACTGCGTCTGGCAGCAGCGGAAGCCCGCGCACAGCGTCCTGGCCACCCTCACCCGGTCGTTCGAGGTTCCCGCGGAGGCGGACAAGGGACCGGTGCGCCTGGCCGCCGTCGTCACCGTGCACCGCAGCCGCGAGGACGCGGCCTGGGAGATGGCGGAGTCGATCGAGGAGAGCATGCGCTGCCCCACCCAGCAACTGCGCGAGGGCGAGACGATCGGATCCATGGTCGCCGCGGCGCTCCTCGGAGGTGAGAGCGCGCAGGGCCACTCCGAGGACTTCCTCAGCGAGGCGGGGGAGTTCCGGAGCTCCGAACTGGGCGGGCCGCACTACTACGCCTGGCAGCAGGCGCAGACCCTCCAGTTCACCGTCGCCGTGACCGGCAAGGGGGCGAAGGGCCGCACCGAGGAAGAGATCGACGCACTCGTCTCCGAGGCGCAGGGCGCCATGCTGTCCCGGCTCGAAAACGCCGTCGAGAAGCAGAGCTGAGGCCGGGCGATGGACGACCTGCGACCCACTGATCCCGCCCGTGTCGGCGGTCACCGGCTCCTGGGCCGCCTCGGAGCCGGCGGCATGGGCGTCGTCTACCTCGGGCGCACCGACGCCGGAGCGCTCGCCGCGATCAAGGTGATCCTGCCCGAACTCGCGGGGGACGAGGACTTCCGGACCCGCTTCCGTCGTGAGACCGAGGCGGCCCGCCGGGTCGACAGTCCCTGGGCGGTGCCGGTCACCGGCGCCGACACCGAGGGCGAACGCCCCTGGCTCGCGACGGAGTTCGTCCCCGGGCCGACGCTTTCCGATGTCGTCGCCCGGCGCGGGCCGCTGCCCGTGCGCGGTGTCACGGTCCTCGGCCGGCTGCTCGCCCGCGCCCTGGCCGCCGTGCACGGGGCCGGGCTCGTCCACCGCGACGTCAAACCCGGCAACGTCCTGCTGACGGCCGACGGTCCCCGGCTGATCGACTTCGGGATCGCCCGCGCCGCCGACGCCACCGCGCTGACCGCCACCGGACTCGTCGTCGGCACCCCCGGGTTCCTCCCGCCCGAGCAGGCGTCCGGGGACACCGCGGGACCGGCCGGGGACATCTTCTCGCTCGGCTGCCTCCTGGCGTACGCGGCCACCGGCCGGCCGCCGTTCGGCAGCGGAGCGGTCGACGCGCTCCTCTACCGGACCGTCCACGACGCGCCCGACCTCGACGGGATCGACGACGCCCACCTGCGCGCCGTCCTGGACCGCTGCCTCGCCAAGGACCCCGGTGAGCGTCCGGCCGCCGCCGACCTCGACCCCCTGATCGCCGGGGGCATACCGGCCGGCCCCACCGCCGACTGGCTGCCCGAGGACGTCCTCCGGATCATCGCGGAGCGGTCCGCCGCCGTGCTGGCCCTGCCCGACATCGACGCCACCGTCACCGAGGAGCCCGGCCCGCCGGAACCCGCCCCCGGCCGGCGGCGGTTCCTGCTCCTCGCGGCGGGCGGCGCGGTGGCCCTCGGCGCGGGCGCCTTCGCCGCCGTACGCCTCACGGGCGACGGGCCCGGCGGCGGCGGGGACGCGGCCCCCGGCGGACGCCGCTGGATCATCGGCGTGCACGCCGATCTCACCGGCCCCCTGAGCGCCGCCGGACGTGCCCAGGAACGCGGCGCCCGGCTCGCCGTCGACCGCTTCAACTCCCTCGACGACCAGCCCTTCCGGCTCGCCGTGAAAGTCCTCGACGACCAGGGGGACCCCGCCCGCTCCGCCCGCGTCGCCGAGGAGTTCGCCCGCGACCCGGAGGTCGTCGCGGTCATCGGCCCCACGGGCAACGCGGCGGCCGGGGCGGCCCTGGCCGCGTACGACGAGGCGGTGCTGCCGGTCCTGACGGTGTCGGCCCTCCAGATCGCCTTCCCCGCCCGGGCCAACAAATCCTTCTTCCAGGCCGCCCCCTCCTACGCGTCGCTCTGCGTCCCCATCGTCCACCGGCTCCTCCTGCGCCCCGGCGTCGAGCGGCTGGGCATCCTGATCGACCGGGCCGGCGGGCAGGCGTCCTACCAGGCGGGCTATACGGCGCACCTGATGACGCCCAGCCTCACCACCGGCACCACCCACCCCCGCGTGGTGCCCGCCGGCACGACCGTCTTCGACCCGGTCGTCACCGACCTCCTCTCCCACCGGAGCGACGCCGTCTTCTACGCCGGTGACGCGGCCGGCGCCTCCCGGGTCGCCCGCATCCTGGCCGACCTCTCGTTCACCGGACCGCGCATGGCCCAGCACACCGTCATGGGGCCGGAGTTCCTGGAACAGGCGGGCGCGGCGGCCGACGGCTGGGAGTTCGTCGCACCGTTCACCGACGCGAGCGCCCCGGCCGCCGCGACGTTCGCCGCCGCCCACCGCAAACGCTTCGGCGCCGCGCCCGCCGCCTGGTCGGCCGAGGCGTACGACATGGCGGGGCTCGTCGCCCGCGAACTGGCCGCCCTGGCCGACCGGACGGCGAAGAGCGCGAAGCCGGGCGCCGGGCCCTCCGGGAGCGACCGCCCCACCCGCTCCCGGCTCACCGCCGCGATCGCCGCCTCCCGGTACGAAGGCGTCTCCCGCGCCTACGCGTTCGACGACAAGCGGCAGCAACTCGTCGGCCAGGACGCCCACCTGTACCGGGTGAAGGACGGACGCCTGCGCTACCTCGGGGCGGCCCCGAAGCCGAAGAGCTGACGTGCGCCCCCTCATCACCGAGGACCCCCGCACCGTCGGCCCGTACCGCACCCTCGTCCGGCTCGGCGCCGGCGGCATGGGGGTGGTCTACCTGGCGCGAACGGCGGGCGGGGCGCTCGCGGCCGTCAAGGTGATCCGGGCCGAGCACGCCGCCGATCCCGGCTTCCGCGCCCGCTTCCGGCGCGAGGCCGAGGCCGCCGCCCGGATCACCGGCCCCTGGGTGGTCCCGGTGCTCGGCGCGGACACCGAGGCCCGCGAGCCGTGGCTGGCGACCGCGTTCGTCCCCGGGCCCTCGCTGGCCGAGGTGGTGGGCGCTGGCGGCGCGCTGCCCCCGCCCACCGTCCGGGCGCTCGGAAGCCGGCTCGCCGAGGCCCTCGTCGCGGTCCACGAGGCCGGGCTGATCCATCGCGACGTCAAACCCGGCAACGTACTCCTCGGCCTCGACGGCCCCCGCCTCATCGACTTCGGGATCGCCCGCCACGAGGGGGCCACCGCACTCACCGCCACCGACCTGGTGATCGGCACGCCCGGTTACCTCGCCCCCGAACAGGCGCAGGCCGGGCCGGTGGGACCGGCGTGCGACGTGTTCTCCCTCGGCTGCGTCCTGGTGTACGCGGCGACGGGCCGGCGGCCGTTCGGCGAGGGCGGTGAGGGCGGCGCGGCCGGCGTGCTGTTCCGTACGGTCCACGAGGAGCCGGACCTGGCGGGTGTGCCGCCCGGGCTGCTGCCCCTGATCGCCGCCTGCCTGAGCAAGGACCCGGCCGCCCGGCCGTCGGCGAGCCGGATCGGCGACGACCTGGGGGCGCCCGGCGAAGGGGACCGCGGCCGGTCGGGGAGGAGCCCGGGGCCGGTCCCGCTCCGGCCGCCGGACCCCCGTGCGGCCTGGGCGCCCCGCTCGGCTCCGGGTGGGCCTCCGGGGGCTCCCGGCGACGGGGCTCCCGGGGGCGGCGCGCGCGACGGAGCCTCCGGTGCGGCTCCGGGCGGGGCCGCCGAAGCCGCACCGGGCGGGGCCGCCGAAGCCGTCCGGGCCGCGGAGCCGGACACCGCCCCGCCCCCGGGGTCCTGGCTCGCGCCGCCCGGGCTCTCCGCGTTGATCGCCGAACGTTCCGCGGCCGCCCTCGCGCTGCCGGACCCCGAGCCGCTGCCCGCCACCCTCGTCCCGGACGAGGACCGGGCGTCGTCGGGGAGGGGCCTCACGCGGCGGAGGCTCCTGACCGCCGGTGGCGCCGGCGCGGTCCTGGTCACCGGCGGCTCCGGCGCGGCGTGGCTCGCCGGGCGGCGGTCCGCCAGGACCGCGTCGAGCTCCGGCGGACCGCCCACGTACACGATCGGGCTCCACGCCGACCTCAGCGGGCCGGGCCGCGCCGCCGGGCTGGCGCACCAGCGCGGCGTACGGCTCGCGGTCGCCGATCACAACGCCCGTACCGATACGACGTTCCGCCTCGCCCTGCGGACCGAGGACGATGCCGGTGACCCGCGCCGGGCGTTGCGGGCGGCCGACCGGCTGGGCGCCGACCCCGACGTCATCGCCGTGGTCGGGCCGACCGGAGACGTGCTGGCCACGGAGGTCGTCCAGCGGTACGGCAGGGCGCGGCTCGCCCTGGTCGTCGTCGCGGCAGGCTCCGCCGAGGCGTCCGTGACGCCCGCCCACCTCTGCGTGACCCGCCCGTACGACCGCATGCTCACCCCGGGCCTCCTCGGCTACGTCGTCCGGATCCGTCCCGCCGGGCGAGTCCTCCTCGTCCAGGACAGGGACGGCACCGGCCTCGGCGGACAACTGGGCAGCGAGTTCCGCAACACCCCGCCCGCCGACGCCACGCTCATCGAACACGCTCTCCCACGGGGCGACGCCGGCTTCGGCTCGGCCGCCCGCAAGGCCATGACCAGCAGGGCGGACGCGGTGGTGCTCGCGAGCGGCGACGCCTCCCGGGCCGCCCGCCTGGCCACCGCGCTCGCGGACGAGGGCTTCACCGGCAGCAGGGTCGCCGCCGGACCGGCCCTCGGGCCCGCCTTCCTCGCGGGCGCGGGCGCCGCCGCCGACGGCTGGGTCTTCGCCGAGGCGTACGCCGACCCCACGGCCCTCCCGTCGGCCCGGACGTTCACCGCCGCCCACCGCAAGCGCTTCGGCGCACCCCCGGGCACCTGGGCCGCCGAGGCGTACGACGCGGTCGGACTGATCGCCCGCGCCGCCGGGACCACCAGCGCCTCGGGGGACGTGCGCAGCGGCATGGCCGGGCGGCTCCTCCGTACCGAGCACCGGGGGATCGTGCGCCGCCTGGCCTTCCGTCCGTCGATCCGCCAGGTGCGGTACGAGAACGGGATCTTCCTCTACCGGATCGAGAAGGGCCGCCCCCGCTTCCTGGGCCCGTTCGGCGAGGTGTAGCCGCCACGGCGGAACCCGGCGACAGCCGCCATGACGCGGCCCGGCGACGGCAGCGCTCCGTGAGGCCACGGCCAGGCGTGAAGATCTCCTGCGGCCGCGCTTAAGAAATCCTCGATGGACCCGGGCCCCGTCGTACGGCAGATTTCTCCGTGACGGCCGAGGATGGCGCGTGGAGCCGTACGACGTGCAGCCGTGCGACGTGCAGCCGTACGTCCGGAGTCGTACGACGGGCTCCGTCCCGTCCCGCCGCGCCCCCGCCCCGGGGGCGATCACCCGAAAACCACCCCGGGCCGCAGGGTTCTTCCGACATGCCCCGAGGCCCGGGGTCATCCACTCGCGTACCGACGTCAGGGAGCCGCAGCCGTGAAGGCACTCGTCAAGCAGAAGGCCGAACCCGGACTGTGGCTGATGGACGTGCCGGAGCCTCAGTACGGCCCCACCGACGTCCTGATCAAGGTCCTGCGCACCGGCATCTGCGGCACCGACCTGCACATCCGCGCCTATGACGGCTGGGCCCAGCAGGCGGTCACCACCCCGCTGGTCCTCGGCCACGAGTTCGTCGGCGAGGTCGCCGCGACCGGCTCCGACGTCGCGGACATCGCGGTCGGCGACCTGGTCAGCGGCGAGGGCCACCTCGTCTGCGGCAAGTGCCGCAACTGTCTCGCCGGCCGCCGCCACCTCTGCCGCTCCACCGTCGGCCTCGGCGTCGGCCGGGACGGGGCGTTCGCCGAGTACGTCGTCCTGCCCGCCTCCAACGTGTGGGTGCACCGGGTCCCCGTCGACCTCGACATCGCGGCGATCTTCGACCCGTTCGGCAACGCCGTGCACACCGCGCTGTCCTTCCCGCTCGTCGGCGAGGACGTCCTGATCACCGGCGCCGGACCGATCGGCATCATGGCCGCCGCCGTCGCCCAGCACGCCGGGGCCCGCAACGTCGTCATCACCGACGTCAGCGAGGCCCGCCTCGCCCTGGCCCGCAAGGTCGGCGTCAGCCTCGCCCTCAACGTCGCCGACCGGACCATCGCGGACGGCCAGCGGGAACTCGGCCTGCGCGAGGGCTTCGACATCGGCCTGGAGATGTCCGGCCGCCCCGAGGCGATGCGCGACATGGTCGCGAACATGACGCACGGCGGCCGGATCGCGATGCTCGGCCTGCCCGCCGAGGAGTTCGCCGTCGACTGGTCCCGCATCGTCACCTCGATGATCACGGTCAAGGGGATCTACGGCCGTGAGATGTACGAGACCTGGTACGCCATGTCCGTCCTGTTGGAGGGCGGCCTCGACCTCGCCCCCGTGATCACCGGCCGGTACGGCTTCCGCGACTTCGAGGCGGCCTTCGACGACGCCGCGAGCGGCCTCGGCGGCAAGGTCATCCTCGACTGGACCGTCTGACCGCCTCCCCCTGGTCCGTTACTCGATCTCCTAAGGAATCCGCATGTTCGACTCCGTACGCGACGACCTGCGCACCACCCTCGACGAGATCCGCGCCGCCGGGCTGCACAAGCCCGAGCGTGTGATCGGCACCCCGCAGTCCGCGACCGTGGCCGTCACCTCCGGCGGACGCGCCGGCGAGGTCCTCAACTTCTGCGCCAACAACTACCTGGGTCTCGCCGACCACCCCGAGGTCATCGCCGCCGCCCACGAGGCGCTGGACCGCTGGGGCTACGGGATGGCCTCGGTCCGCTTCATCTGCGGTACCCAGGAGGTCCACAAGGAACTGGAGCAGCGGCTCTCGGCCTTCCTCGGCCAGGAGGACACGATCCTCTACTCCTCCTGCTTCGACGCCAACGGCGGAGTCTTCGAAACGCTGCTGGGCCCGGAGGACGCGGTCATCTCCGACGCCCTCAACCACGCCTCGATCATCGACGGCATCCGGCTCTCCAAGGCGAAGCGCCACCGCTACGCCAACCGCGACATGGCCGACCTGGAGACGCAGCTCAAGGAGGCGTCCGGGGCCCGCCGCCGCCTCGTCGTCACCGACGGCGTCTTCTCCATGGACGGCTACGTCGCCCCGCTCCAGGAGATCTGCGACCTGGCCGACCGCTACGACGCCATGGTCATGGTCGACGACTCGCACGCCGTCGGCTTCGTCGGCCCCGGCGGACGCGGCACGCCCGAACTGCACGGCGTCATGGACCGGGTCGACATCATCACCGGCACCCTCGGCAAGGCGCTGGGCGGCGCCTCCGGCGGTTACGTCGCGGCCCGCGCGGAGATCGTCGCCCTGCTGCGCCAGCGCTCGCGCCCGTACCTCTTCTCCAACTCCCTCGCCCCGGTCATCGCCGCCGCCTCCCTCAAGGTCATCGACCTGCTGGAGTCCGCCGGGGACCTGCGCGAGCAGCTCGCGGCCAACACCGAGCTGTTCCGCACCCGGATGACCGCGGAGGGCTTCGACATCCTGCCCGGCGACCACGCCATCGCCCCCGTCATGATCGGCGACGCGGGCAGGGCGGGCCGGATGGCGGAACTGCTCCTGGAGCGAGGTGTGTACGTGATCGGCTTCTCGTACCCCGTCGTCCCGCAGGGCGCGGCCCGCATCCGCGTCCAGCTCTCGGCCGCGCACTCCACCGCCGACGTCAACCGCGCGGTGGACGCGTTCGTCGACGCGCGGGCCGCCCTGGACGCGGAGGCTGCCTGACCTGCCGACCGGGTCGGGGGCTCCGCCACGACCTGGGACAATGGGCACATGATCGATGCGCGGCGGCTGCGAATCCTCCGTGCGGTGGCCGACCACCGCACGGTGACCGCGGCCGCCGCCGCGTTGTACCTGACGCCCTCCGCCGTCTCCCAGCAGCTCGCGGCCCTGGAGCAGGAGACCGGCCACCGCCTCGTCGAACGCGGTGCGCGCGGGGCCCGGCTCACCGCCGCCGGGGAGATCCTGCTCAGCCACACCAATGTGGTCCTCGCCCAGCTGGAGCGGGCCGAGGCGGAGCTGGCGGACTACAGCGCGGGCGTCGCCGGTACGGTCACGGTCGCCGCGTTCGCCACCGGCATCGGCCTCGTCCTCGCCCCCGCCCTCACCGAGCTGGCCCGCACCGCGCCCGGCATCCGGGTCAGGGTCCAGGACGCGGAGGGCGACGCGAGCGTGCCGATGGTGCTGGACCGGCAGGTGGATGTGGCGGTCGCCGTCGAATACCGGGGCGCGCCCGCCGAGGACGACCGCCGCCTGACCCGCGTCCCCCTGTACTCGGAGCCGTTCGACGCGGTGCTCCCGGTGCACCACCGCCTCGCGGACCAGGCGCAGGTGGCGGTCGCCGACCTCGCGAAGGACCCGTGGATCGGGCCCTACCCGGGCAACCCCTGCCATGACGTGGTGGTCCTGGCCTGCGAGTTCGCCGGGTTCGCCCCCCGCCTCGAACACTCCTCGGACGACTTCCGCGCCGTGGTCGCCCTGGCCGGGGCGGACGCGGGGGTGGCCCTGGTGCCCCGGTCCGCGCTGCGCGGGATGGAGCTGACCGGGGTGGTCGTCCGCCCCGTCGAGGGCAGCGCCCCGACCCGCCGCGTCTTCGCGGCCGTACGGCAGGGGGCCGAGGGCCATCCGCTGATCCGGCCCGTGCTGGACGCGATGGAGGCGGTGGCCGTACGGGAAGCGGGCCTGGCGCGGGTCTGAACGCCGGCCCTGTCCCGGTCCCGGCAGCCCCCTCGATCGGCGATGCGGCGCCCGCCCGGTTCAGGGTGCGCCCATCACCAGACCCTCGATCGTGTGCTTCTGCGTGATGGGCGTCAGTTCGTCGACGACCGGGCAGTCGAGGTGGTCACGGACCCGCTGCGGCAGGCCGTCCCAGAACTGCCGTGAGACAGCGGCGTCGTGGCGGTCGGCATTGTGCGCGTCGGGTCCGTCGAGGCCCAGCACGAGGACGGGCCGGGCCTTGGCCGACTCGTTCCTGGTGCCGCGGTGGATGGTGAGCGCGGAGCGGGCCGAGATGTCGCCGCGCTGCGGATACTTGCGCACCGCGAGCCGCTCGTAGCGGGGGTAGCTCCGGCGGGGCGGGAACATTCCGTGGTCAAAATCGGGTTCGTCGTCCCACTGGGTACCCGGCGCGATCTCGAAGGGGCCCATGTCGGGGCCCGTGTCGACGGCGGTGACGTTGAACGCGAGGGAGGTGAGGCGGCGTTCGGTGCGGGTGGCCGCGGGGATGGGGAAGTCGCGGTGCCACGGCTGGTTCACCGCGCCTTCCAGCGGTACGTCGAATCCGAGCTCGACGATGCGGTAGTCGGGGCCGAGGACCGCGGTGGCCACCGACCGGACCCAGGGATGGTCGACGAGATCGACGAATCCCCGCAACTGCTCGGGGTGGATCTCCACGTAGTAGCGGTGGGGCCCCCGGCCCACCGCGCCGCCCGGCCTGGAACGTGCCTCATCGAACGCGGTCTCGATGTCCTCGCGCAGCCGGTCGGCCCACTCCACGGTGAAGGCCCCTTTCCGCGCGGTGATGCCGTCCGAGTACAGGGCGGCCACGTCCCGTGCCACTTCCACGGGGGCATCGGTGGGGCTGGGCACGGCGTCGACGTCAGCAGTGGTGGACGCGTCGGGGGTGGTGGGCACGGTCATCCTCGCCTTCTTGCGAACGGAGCTTTCGCCCTAACATTTACATCGATGCATGCAACGTTGCAATACTTCGGCGGGAGGCTGGGCGCGCATGACAGGATGCCGGGGTGAGCAGTCGTCTGAAGGATGTGGCCGCCCGGGCCGGGGTCTCCGTACGCACCGTGTCCAACGTGGTCAGCGGATCGGCCCCGGTGGCGGCGGAGACCCGCCGACGCGTACAGGAAGCGATCGACGAACTCGGCTACCGCCCCAACCTCGCTGCCCGGAGCCTGCGGGCCGGCCGCACCGGCATCATCGGTCTGGCCGTCCCCGAACTGGACTCCCCCTACTTCGGCGAACTGGCCGCCCTCCTGCTGGACGAAGCCCGGCGACGGTCGTGGACCGTCGTCATCGACCAGACGCGGGGGGACGCGGAGGCCGAGCGCCGGCTGCTCACGCCGGGCGGCGGACGTGTGGTCGACGGCCTCATCATCAGCCCCTGGGCGCTCGATCCCGCCGAACTCGCGGCCACCGGGCCGACGGTCCCCCTGGTCCTGCTCGGCGAGCGCGGTTCGCACGGAGCGGCCGATCGGGTGGCCGTCGACAACACCGCCGCGGCCGAAGAAGCCACGGACCACCTGATCGGCCTCGGCCGGCGGCGCGTCGCCGCCATCGGCACCCAGCCCCATCTGCACAACGGCACCGCCCGACTGCGCCTGGAGGGCTACCGGCGTGCCCTGGACCGCGCCGGCCTTCCTTGGAGCGAGGAAGCGGAGCGTGCGGTCGTCGCCCTGCACCGGGCGGACGGCGCCCGGGCCATGGGCGAACTGCTGGACGGGCCGGTCGCCCCAGACGCCGTGTTCGCCTTCAGCGACGAACTCGCCCTGGGTGCCCTTCACACAGCCCACCGACGCGGCCTGCGCGTGCCCGAGGACGTCGCGATCGTCGGGTTCGACGACATCGAGGACGGTCACTACAGCAATCCTCCGCTGACCACCGTCTCACCGGCCAAGCGACAGATCGCCGAACGATCCCTGCAATGTCTGGCCGACCGTATCTACAGCCCGGGAAACACGGTTCCCCCGCAGGAGCTCATCGTGCCGCACCGCCTGATGGTCCGCGGCACCACCTGAACCCGACCCGTCCGCCCGGCAGGCCGGAGGGCGCCGCGTCGGTCTGACGCGGACCGGGTGGAACGCCCCCAACCAGGGGCGACCGCACCCTCCGCCCGGCCCTCGGCCCCGCTCCTCACCCCGCCCGGCGTCCCAGGGCGAAGCGTCCCCCGGCCGACGCGGCCGGGACCAGCGTCCCGGCCGCCGCGGCGAGCGCCACCGCCCCCGCGATCACCGCGTAGTGCACCGGCGGGAGATACGGGGCCGTGCCCGCCACCGAGACGGCGAACGCGGTCAGCGGGACCGCCGCCACCGCCGTGCCGATCACCAGCCCGGCGAAGGTGACCAGGCCGGTCTCCAGCACCAGCATCCGCCGGAGCTGCCGGCGCCCCGTGCCGACCATCCGCAGCAGCCGGAACTCGCCCCGCCGGCCGATGGTGATCAGCGCCAGGGTGCTGACCACGGCCAGCAGCGCGAAGCCGCCGATCACCCCGACGCCGATGACGATCATCGCGTTGTCCTCGTCCGACACGGGCGGAGCGATCGCCACGTCGTCGCCCGTGGCGGCCCGCACCGTCACCCCGCCGCCGTACGGAGCCAGCGCCTGCCGCACCGCGGCCGCCGGGTCCGCACCGGGCCCGGCCTCCGTCCGGATCAGGACGGCCTGGTCCCGCGCGGCCGAGACATGGCCCGCCAGCGCCTCGCGCGGGAAGAGGAACTCGCCCAGGCCCAGCTCGTGTTCGTACACCGCGACGACCCGGGGCTCCACCCGCGTACCGTCGCCGAGCCGCAGCGCGACCCGGTCCCCGGGGCCGACGTCCAGGCTCTTCGCCCGGTCCGCCCCGACCGCGACCGTGTCCCGCCCCGTGAGCCGGTCCAGGTCGCCTGCCGTGACGCCGGGGTCGAGCGTGCCGGACAGACCGCGCGCCTCCACACCCAGCACCGGCAGCCGGGTCAGCACCGGCTCGCCGGCCTGCCGGTCGGCCAGGACCACCGCCGAACGCAGCACCCCGGTCGCCGCCGTGACGCCGGGAGCCTCCCGCACCGCCCGGGCCGCCCCGGCGGGCAGCCCCGCCCCGCCGCCCGTCGCCACCAGGTCCGCCCGCAGCGCGGCGGACGCCTGTTGGCCGGCGGCCCGCTCCATCGTCGGCCCCGAGGCCAGCTGCACGCAGACGAACGCGACCACCAGCACGATCGGCGTGAACGCGGTGGCGAGCCGCCGGGTGTGCGCCGAGGCGGCCCGCTCGGCCAGGAACCCCGAGACCCCGCCCGCCTTCCGCAGCGGACGGCCCAGCACGCCCAGGGCGATCCGGGAGATCCGGGGCCCCAGCAGGGCGACCGCGATCACCAGGGACATCGCCGCGCCCGAGGCGGCGGCGCCCGCCGCCTGACCGCTCTGCGTCGCGGCCACGCCCGCCGAGCTGATCCCGGCGAACGCCAGCACCACCCCCGCCACCGTACGGAACCGTCCCGGCTCGCTCGGCTCGTCCGCCGTCGCCGCGCCCAGCGCGGCGGTCGGCCGCAGCCGGGTGACGGACCGGGCGGCGAGCATCGCCACCGGCCGTGCCAGCAGCGCGACCAGCAGCCCGCCGGTCAGCGCCGCGGCGGGCGGCAGCCACCACGGCACCGGCAGCGGCAGCGGACCGGTGGTCAGCAGCGAACGCATCGCGAGACCCAGCGGCACGGCACCGATGCCGCCCAGCAGCGCCGCCGCGGCGGACACCCGGCCCGCCTCCCGGCCGATCGCGGACCGCAGTTGACGGGGAGAGGCACCCACGGCACGCAGCAGCGCCAGCTCCCCGGACCGCTGACGGATCGCCTGGGACAGCGTCGAGGCGATCACGAGGAGCGCCACCATCAGCACGGTGCCGCCGATCGAACCGAGCAGGGCCAGCTGGTCGCCGCGTCCGCCGAGCGCGTCCACCTGCTCGGCCTCCCCGCGCTCCGCACCCGTCAGCACCCGCACGCCCCGGTCGGACCCGGGGACGCCCGAACGCTCCGGCAGCACCGCGCCGATCGCGTCCCGCAGCGCCTCCCGCGAGACGCCCGGCTCCGCGACCACGCCGATCGCGTCGATCCTCCCCGGATGCCCGGCCAGCGCGGTCAGCCGGGGCTCGGTGAAGAACACGGCCGGGGGAGCGTCGCCGCCGTGTCCGGTGCGGGCGATCCCGCTGACGGTGTAGGTCCGGGCGGCTCCGTCGGCCCGCAGCACCACCCGCTCGCCCGGGGTGGGGCCGCCCGCCGCGAGCGCGCCGTCCAGGACGACCTCGGTCGCGTCCTCCGGGGCCCGGCCCTCGGCCAGCTCGTAGCGGGTGAGCGCGGCGGACGGCCAGGAGCGGCCCACCGCGGGCCGCCCGTCGCCCGTGGAGACCGGCACGGAATCGTCCGCGACCGCCTTCGCCACGCCGTCGGCCCCCGCCACCGCGGCCAGCACCGAACTGTCGAGGCGGGCCCGCTCCGGCAGATACGCCGTAGCCGTCTGCGGTTCACTGCCCCACGGCTTCGCCGTGTACGACACCTTCTGGTCCGCCGCCACCACCGCGTCCGCGCCGGCGTACCGCTGCACCGGCGGCGCGGCCACCAGCAACGAGCCGACGACGAACGCGAACGCGCCGACCAGCGCGGCGGCGGCCCCCGTCGCCACGATCACCGCCGCCCAGGCCCGCCGGTGCGTGGCCAGCGACCGCCTGGCCAGGAACGCCGACGCCCGCCGCGATCCCTGCCGCACCCCCAGCGACTCCCGCGCCGCCGTGCTCGTACGTCTTTTCCGTGCTCCCGGCGACTCCTGGGCCGCCGCGCCCGTACGTCCGTTCGCCGCTTCCGACCGCTCCTGGGCCACCGGGCCCGTACGCCTCCTCATCGCAGCCGGCCGCCGTCCATCGTCAGCACGGTGTCGGCCCAGCTCGCCGCCACCGGGTCATGGGTGACCATCACGACCGTGCGGCCCTCGATCCGTACGGCGTCCCGCAGCAGCGCCAGCACCAGCGCGGCGGACTCCGGGTCGAGGGAGGCGGTCGGCTCGTCCGCGAAGATCACCTCGGGCTCCGTCACCAGGGCCCGCGCCACCGCGACCCGCTGCTGCTGGCCGCCCGACAGCGTCGACGGCCCGTCGCCGCCGCGCCCCGCGAGACCCACCCGGGCCAGCAACTCCCGTCCCCGCGCCAGCACATCGGGGCTGCCCGGGTCCGCGCCGCCCAGCACCAGCGGCAGCACCACGTTCTCCTCGATGGACAGCGAGGGCACCAGGTTGAGCGCGTGCGACTGGAAGACGAACCCGATCCGGTCCCGCCGCAGCCGGGTCAGCGCCGCTTCCGAGAGCGACCCGAGATCCGTGCCGGCGATCCTGACCGTGCCCGAGGTCGGCCGGTCCAGGCCCGCCGCGACCTGGAGGAAGGTGCTCTTGCCCGAACCCGAGGGGCCGACCACCGCGGTGAAACTGCCGGCCGGGACCGCGCAGCTGACCCCGTCGAGGGCCGTCGTCCTCCGACTGCTCCCGCGCCGCCCGTAGCTCCGGCTCACCCCCTCCAGACCGAGCGCGGCTCCCTGCTCCACCAACGTCGTACCCACTGTTCGCCTCCACCGTCCCCGTACTGTCTGACCTGCTAGAACGCTAGGAGACGGGGCGTCGCCGGGCGAGGGTGCGCACTACCGGACCGGGGGTGCAGCCAGCTCCACCCCCGGCCGGGGGACCACCCCCCTCCGGCGGCGGGAACGCCCCCGTACCGTGGGCTGCCATGAGCAGCTCCCCACCCGGTCCCCTCACGGTCGCCGTCCGGCGTTCCTGGGACGCCTCGCGCTACCTCCTCATCGGCATCGGGGTCGCGATGCTGACCTACGTCGGCGCGTTCCTGGTCGTGGCGGCCCTCCTGTTCGCCGTCGCGGTCATCGGGCTGCCCGCGCTGCCGGAGGCCGCCACACTGCTGCGCCGGGCCGCCTCGGCCGAGAGCCGCCGGGCGGCGGCCCGGCTCGGACCGGGACACCGCCCCGCCTCGTACCCGCCCCTGGGCGGCGTCGAGCTGACCGAACGGGTCCGGCGGACGCTCACCGACCGGACCACCTGGCGGCTCGCCCTCTGGCTGCCCCTCCAGACCCTCTTCGGCATGGGGCTCGGCTACCTCACGATGATCCTCTGGCCCGTCGCCCTGCTGGTGGACGGCGTCGCGCTGTCCGTCGTGGGACTGGTGGACCGGCACCGGGCCGACGAGTACGGCATCGAGCCGCCCGACCGGCCGGGCTGGGCGCTGCGCTGGCACCCGGTGCTGGCCGACCTCTCGGCGGGCTGGACCATGGCCCTGCTCGCCCCGCCGCCCGCCGCCGAACTCACCGAGCGGATCGCCCACCTCACCGAGAGCCGGGCCGGCGCGGTCGCCGCGCACGGGGCCGAGCTGCGGCGCATCGAGCGGGACCTGCACGACGGCGCCCAGGCCAGGATCGTCGCCCTGTCGATGCGGATCGGGCTCGCCAAGCAACTGCTCGACCGCGATCCGGCCGCCGCGCGGGCCCGCCTGGACGAGGCGCAGGACGGCGCCGACGCCGCGCTCGCCGAGCTGCGGCACGTGGTGCGCGGCATCCACCCGCCGGTCCTCACCGACCGTGGACTGGCCGGTGCGGTACGGGCGTTGGCCGCCGATGTCGCCGTACCCGTCACGGCGGACCTGGACGGGGTGGAGGACGGGAGGCTGCCCGCCGCGATCGAGGCCGCCGCCTACTTCGTGGTCGCCGAGGCGCTCACCAACATCAGCAAGCACAGCGGCGCCACCACCGCCCGGGTCCGCATCGACCGGCCCCCCGGCATCCTGCGGGTGACCATCGGCGACGATGGTCGCGGCGGCGCGGACGAACGCGCCGGCAGCGGGCTGGTGGGCATCCGGCGGCGGGTCGCCGCGCTGGACGGCACCACCCGCGTCAGCAGCCCCGCCGGGGGGCCGACGGACATCGAAGTGGAGCTGCCGTGCGGATCGTGATCGCCGAGGACAACGCCCTCCTGCGCGAGGGCCTCGTCCTCCTGCTCACCAGTTCGGGACACGAGGTGGTGGCCGACGCGGCGGCCGGCCCGGAGATCCTGCCCGCCCTGCTCGAACACCGCCCGGACGTCGCCGTGCTGGACGTACGGCTGCCACCCACCTTCCGCGACGAGGGGCTGCGGGCCGCGATCGCCGCCCGCGCCGAACTGCCCGACCTGCCGATCCTGGTCCTCTCCCAGTACGTCGAGGAGACGTACGCCGCCGAGCTGCTCGCCCGGGGCGCCCGGGGCATCGGCTACCTGCTCAAGGACCGGGTGGGCCGGGTCGAGCAGTTCCTGGAGGCCCTGGACCGGGTGGCGGCGGGCGGCACCGCCCTCGACCCGGAGGTCGTCACGCAGCTCCTCACCCGCAAAGCCTCGGCGGGCCCGCTCCAGAGCCTCACCGCCCGGGAGCGCGAAGTCC